>CAZRTZ010000005.1:0-76595 GCA_964603155.1 uncultured Geobacteraceae bacterium
CCCGAGCACATGCGCACCGGCAGGCCGCACTCCTCGTTGAGGTAGGCGGTGGCCATCGCCACGGCTTCCCACATCCGCCAGGAGAGGGCGCCGATCGACATGTCGCCGATGATCACCGGGTACATCCAGCGCACCGGCGGAGCCTGCTTGTTCATCTCCAGCAGCCCGTCCGGCGAGATGCCAAGCGGCAGTTTCTTCGGCGGCAGGATGCGGCCGAAGGGGGCCAAAAGATCGAAGGTGTGGCGCTGGGCATCGAGGGACGGGTCGGTCATCTGCGAGATGCGCGCCACGCGGATCTTGTCGAGGGTGCGCATCACCGCTTCCAGATTCTTGCGCCCGCCGCGCTTGATCGCCTCGCCGTGCAGGCAGCGGATCAGGATCGGGTGGCGGGTGTCGATGTTGCGTTCGGGGCGGATCGCCTCGTTGGGGCAGACCTTCTCGCAGATGCCGCAGCCGCGGCAGTAGTGCTTGATGCTGTTGACCTGGCGGATGACCGGCACCGCCGAGAAGCGCTGCTTCGGCTCGGGGAGTTCGGTCTCGGAAAAGACCATGCGCCGGCGCTCGACCTTGCACTCGATGGCGCGGAACGAGCAGGCCGCCACGCACGAGCCGCACAGCGTGCAGCGGCTGGCGTCGTAGCGGATCTTCCACGGCATGTCATTGGGAGTGACGTTCTGTACTTTCATTGTTTCCATCTCTGCACCCCCAACCCGTTGTCAACGGTGACGATTTCACGTTCGTTCGGATAGATGTCGCTCTCCCAGTCGCGGTCGGGGAGCACTTCGTTGATGCCGCACACCTCCGAGGAGAAGACCACCGTGTCCTCGGTGCGGCCGATCACGATCGGACGCAGCTTCTTGGCATCGCAGCAGGTAAAGAGGGTCGAGTCGGGGAGGACGCCGATGATGGTGTTCGGCCCGTTGATCTCCAGGTGCGCCAGCGACTGGCGGATGGCCAGCAGCGTGTCGCGGTCATCGCGCCTCTCCAGTTCCTCGAAAGGGAGCGGGGTGATGACATGCTTGTAGTAGGAGAGCGGCCAGCCCAGTTCGCGATGGACGTAGTGCAGGGTATAGAGGAAGCACTGCGAGTCGGACTCGAAGCCGATGTAGCCGGGGTGCAGCTTGCGCTGGAACTCGACGTTCTTCAGATAGAAGGTGTTCTCGCCGTTGGCCAGTGCCGTATACCCCTGCAGGAAGAAGGGGTGGGCGGCGTAGCGCACGATGTCGTAGTTGGTGTTCTGCCGGCACTGGGCGGTGATCACCCTGGCGGTGAACTTGCCGTCCGGCTCCCACAGGTTGAAGTAGGTGCCGATGTCGCGCGGATCGCCGATCTCCTTGAGCGTCACCACGTCCGGCCAGAAAGAGTAGACGAAGCCCTGCTCGTCCTTCTCCAGGGCGGCGCGCAGCTTCAGGCGCATGTCGAGGAGCAGGTCCTCCTTCTCTTTCTGCGTGCCGCTGGCCTTGACATACTTGGGGTAATCGAAGGTCTCGAACACGTAGTTGGGCATGGCATTGATGTCCAGCCCGGGGCGCGGGTTGGTTTCGGGGACCCATTGCAGCACGCGCTGGAAACCGGCCTGGTGAAGCATGTCCTCGGCCAGCTTCAGCCCCTCGTCGGTGCAGGCCATCGACAGGGTCGGCAGGTGCTTGTGGTGGGCGAAGATGCCGCCGAGGTCGTGCATGACCATGGCGAACCCGGAGTTGTCGTGCCCCTTCTGCTGCGACTGCATGAGCAGCAGGGCGGTGCTTGGGTGCACAAAATTTTTGCTCTTGATGGCGCCGATCCGGCACATGGTGTTCTCCTCTGGTGCAGACTCGTGACGCCTTGTCGGGGCCTCCCCGGCGCGGCGCAACAGAGTTGTTCAGCAACGAGCATGCCACCCTTTGTGAGGTTTTCCTCAAGTTCGCCGACTCAAAGGCAAGGTCATCGGTTTTAAAGGTTTTTTTTGGCGGCCTGTGGGCCGGGAAGACTCCTTGCCGCATTTTCCTGTCCTACCCATAGGGACGGGACAGGGGGTTAAAGATACTCTGTGTGAGTTGATTTGATACCCAGATAAGCGCTTGACCCTCTCTGTCGCTAAACTTCTCGTCTGCTCTCGGCGTGAACGTGACGCCAGGGCTCTTGCACGCCGTGCCCAAGAAACGTTCAGTCGCTGCCTAAAAAACAGGCCCGGCGATAGCCCTTGACCGCAACGACCGCCGCCGGTAGAAACATATGATCACCTAAACAGTTTGCGGAGGCTCGATCATGGCCAGTTGCGACTTTTTTCCCGATGCCGGCGGCATCCGCCCCTACCGCTACCAGGACGGGGTGTTGCAGCTTCTCGACCAGCGCCTGCTGCCGACCGAAGAGGTCTGGCTCCCCTATCGGGAGTATCTGGGGGTCGCCGAGGCCATTCGGACCATGGTGGTGCGCGGTGCGCCGGCCATCGGCATCGCCGCCGCCTTCGGGGCCTGGTTTGCCGCCCGCGACATCCAGGTCGAGAGCTTCCAGCCTTTCTGGGACGAGTTCGAACGGCGCTGCGCGGTCCTGGCCGCGACCCGGCCGACGGCGGTCAACCTGTGCTGGGCTCTGGAACGGATGAAGAGCCTGGTGCGGGCCAACAGCCTGCAACCGGTCGTCAACCTGAAGATCGCCCTCGAGTACGAGGCGCTGGCCATTGCCGAAGAGGATTTGCGCATCAACCGGGCCATGGGCCGCCACGGTGAGGCGCTCTTTGCCGACGGGGCACGCATTCTCACCCACTGCAACGCCGGGGCTCTCGCCACCGGCGGCTTCGGAACCGCGCTCGGGGTGATCCGCGCCGCCGTTGCCGCCGGCAAGCAGATCCGGGTTTACGCCGACGAAACCCGCCCGTGGCTGCAGGGCGCCCGGCTGACCGCCTGGGAGCTGCAGCGCGACAACATCCCGGTCACTCTGATCTGCGACAACATGGCCGGCTACCTGATGAGCAAGGGGGAGATCGATGGCGTGATCGTCGGCGCCGACCGCATTGCTGCCAACGGCGATACCGCCAACAAGATCGGCACCTACAGCGTGGCCGTTCTGGCCAGGGAACACGGCATCCCCTTCTATGTGGCCGCCCCGATCTCGACCATCGACCTGACCTTGAGCGACGGAGCCCTGATCCCGATCGAGGAGCGTGGCGAGCGCGAGGTGACCCACATCGGCGAGTGCCGCCTGGCCCCGGAGGGGGTGGCGGTGCGCAACCCGGCCTTCGATGTGACGCCGGCACGCCTGATCACGGCGATCATCACCGAGCACGGCGTGGCCAATGGCGATTACGTCACGCGCCTGCGCGACCTGGTGGCGAAGGGGCGCTGAATGTCGCCCCCACTGGCAGGACTGATTTCGCTGCTGCGTGCCCGCGACCAGGCGGCCCTGACCAGGGAGGCCAGCGGGGCAGGTTTCGCCGATGCGGCCAAGACCGCCGCCAACCTGCTGCTCCTTGACGAGCAGCTGGGTGCTTCCGAATTGGTCGGCACCCTCGCGGCGGAAGCGCTCGCCAGCGCCGATCCCGACCTGGCGCTCAACGGCCTCGAGAGGCTGTTCTGGAATGTCCCCGCCGCAAAGCTCAAGGCCCTGCTGGAGCAGCCCCGACCGCGGGGGCAGCTGCTCACCGTCCTCGGCGCCTCGCCCTTTCTGACCGGTCTGCTCTGCCGTTGCCCTGAGCAGATCGACACCCTGTTTGGTGCCAACGAACTGGAGACGGCCAGGGATGAGGTGCAGATGCTGGCCGACCTGCGCCGGGAACTCCCTCCCGATCCCGATCTTGCCGCTTTGCAGCGCACCCTGCGCCGTTACAAGGCCCGCGAGATTCTGCGGATCGGCAGTCGCGATCTGTGCGGCCTGGCCACGCTGGAGGAGGTTACCGCCGAACTCTCGGCGCTGGCCGCCGCCACCCTGCAGCTGGCCTGTGAAACCGGCGAGGTTCTGCTGCGCCGCGAATACGGAGCGCCGCGGCTCGATGCCAGCGCCGACGAAGCCGCCGCGGAAGCCGAATTCACCGTGTTCGGCATGGGCAAGTTCGGTGGCTGCGAACTCAATTTTTCCTCCGATATCGACCTGATCTATTTCTACAGCTCCGATCGCGGCGAAACGACCGGTGTCCCCGGCCCCACCGGCGAAGTGCGCAACCGCATCTCCTTGCATCGTTATTTTGTCAAGCTTGCCGATCTGGTGACCAAGGCGATCAGCCAGGTCACCGAGGACGGTTTCGTCTTCCGCGTCGATTTGCGCCTGCGCCCGGAAGGGGACAGCGGCGAGATGGCCAATTCCCTGGCTGCCGCTGAGATTTACTATGAAAGCTGGGGACAAAGCTGGGAACGCTCGGCGATGCTCAAGGCCCGCCCGGTGGCCGGCTCCCTGCGGCTGGGCGAGCGTTTGCTGGGGCGGCTCGAACCGTTCATCTACCGGCGCCACCTCGATTACGCCATGATCGAGGATATCAAGGTGATGAAGCAGAAGATCGACCGCAGCCTGACGCGCGAGCGCGAAGGCGAACGCAACCTCAAACTAGGCAAGGGGGGCATACGCGAGATCGAGTTCTTTATCCAGGCGCTGCAGTTGATTTATGCCGGCAAGAGCCCCCGCCTGCGCGAGCGCAACTCCCTCAAGGCGCTCGATCTGCTCTGTGGCGAGGGGCTGGTCAAGCCACTGGAACGTGACCAGCTGGCCGCCGCCTACCGCTTCCTGCGCACCGTCGAGCACCGCATCCAGGTGGTTCAGGAACGCCAGACCCATAATCTGCCGACCGAAGCCGGAGAACTGCGCGGTCTCGCGCGCCGCTGCGGATTTGCCGACGCCGCCGCCTTCCACCAGGCCCTGCAGGAGCACCGGCAGAGGGTGAGCGCCACCTTCCGCGATCTGTTTTACACCAGCGAGGAGGAACTGCCGGCCCAGGTGAGCCCCGAGGTGGCGTTCCTCCTCGACCGGGGTGCCGATCCCGACCTGTGCAAGGATATCCTCGAGGAGAAGGGGTTCCGCAACCCGGATGCCGCCTACGAGAGTCTGCTGGTGGTCCGCGAGGGCGGAGCCAGCGGCCACCTGACCGAGCGCGCCCGGCGCCTGCTCGACCGCATCGCTCCGCTGATGCTCCAGGAAGTCTTGCGGACACCCGATCCGAGCATGGCGCTCAACAATCTGGAGCGGTTTCTCGGGGCCTGCCGGAGGGGACGCGGCACCCTTTACGCGCTGCTCGCCGAGAACCCGGAAATCATCAAGCTGATCGTCTCGCTCTTCGCCACCAGCCAGTTTCTGTCCCGCATCTTCATCCAGCATCCCGAAATCCTCGACGCCCTGGTGTCGCGGGCCCATGCCGGCGAAACGCGTGATTTCGCCGCGACCAGTGCACGTCTGGCGGGGCTCTTGGCCGAGGCCCGCGATTACGAGGAGAAGCTCGAAATTCTCCGGCGCTTCCGCAACGAGGAGTTCCTGCGCCTGGCTCTCGACGATCTTTACGGGCATTCCCCCCAGGGGAGTACCACCCGCCAGCTGTCGATTCTCGCCGACGCCTGCCTGACCCAGGCGCTGGCCGTGGCCAGAGCCGAACTGGTCCCCCGTTTCGGCCTCCCCTTCTGCCGGGATGCGACGGGACTCGAGCACGAAGCTGCTTTTGCCATCATCGGCATGGGGAAGCTTGGGGGGATGGAGCTCAACTATCACTCCGATCTCGACATCATCTTCATTTACGAGGGAGACGGGGAAACCCGCCCGGTCGAGGGGACCGATCCGGAACGGTTTCGCAGCCAAAGCAACCAGGAGTACTTCGCCAGGCTGGCGCAGCGCATCATTTCGGTGCTGACCCTGATCACCCGCGAGGGGTACGTCTACCAGATCGACGCCCGTCTCCGCCCCTCCGGAAACAAGGGCCCGCTGGTCACCTCGCTGCCGGCCTACGAAGCCTACCATCGCGAAGACGCGGCACCGTGGGAGCGGCAGGCCTTGATCAAGGCCCGGGTGGTGACCGGCACGCCTTCTTTACAGGAGCGGGTTGCGGCGCTGAACACGTGCATCGTCTACGAGCGGCCGCTCCCCGGGAACCTGGCTGGCGAGATTTACCGGCTGCGCCAGCGCATGGAGAAGGAAATCGCCCGGGAAGGGGAAGGGCATCTCAATATCAAGACCGGTCGGGGGGGGATGGTCGACGTCGAATTTCTGGTGCAGTATCTGCAACTGCGGGATGGCGGCGCCCATCCGCAGCTGCGCGTCCCCAACACGCTGGAGGCGCTCCACGCCCTGCAGCGCGAGAGGCTGCTTGCCGACAGCGACTACGAACAGCTGCTCAGGGGCTATAAATTCTTGCGCCGGCTGGAAAACAAGCTGCGCCTGGTCCACGATCAGTCGGTCAGCGAGCTTTCCGCCGATCCGGCCTACCTGAGCAAACTCGCCCGCCATCTTGGCTATCCGGAGAAGCCCCGCCGGCCCGGCGAGGCCTTTCTTGCCGAGTACCACCAGGTCACCCTGGGGATTCGCGACGTGTTCGACCGCCACCTGGCCCCGGAGCACCCCGAGGGGGAGGAGAACTGACGGCGATCGCCGGGGATCCGCTTGAACCGTCTGCTTTATCTGGTGAGATGAGACCAGGGGCTGTCGACACGTTCGAACCAGCTCAGGGCGGGGTCCTGTGGCGAGATGCCGGTGACAGCGCAGGCCCGCTGAAGGCAGCAGTTCTCGATGTAAGAGCGCAGGGCCTGGCGCAGCTCCGGGTCAAGCGATTTAAACAGCAGACCTGCCTGGGGTTCCTTGTTGTGTTCGGTGTCGCCGGGGGGGATGTCGTAGAGAACTTCGCCATGGAGGCGCAGCGGGAAGTGGTCGAGCTTGAAGTCGAGGGCAAGCACTTCCCCTTTGGGCAGGATCGCCGGGCAGGCGATGCGTGCCCCGTGATCGGAGAGGGAAATCAGGCGGCCCACCAGCCAGACGCTGCGCACGTTGAGATCGACCGGAACCACCGTCGTCATGCGGATATGCCGGCGCGGCAAGGGGAAGAAGAACTGCTCCAGGCAGTGGTAGAGCTCGGTCAGGCTTAGCGGCAGTTCGAGGTACGGTGGCTTGCTCAAGGGCATCGGCGTCAGCCAGATCACGTCCACTCCGGCGGGTGCCGTAAGGCCGCGCTCCACCAGGACCACCTTGGCCTCGCCCGGGTCGCGGGTTCCCAGCTGCCACTCGGCCAGCACGGCTTCAAGCAGGCGCGTCACCGTCGGGTTGCGCGTCTGCACGGCCACCAGGCCGGCATGGCGGCGCGGCCGGTCAAGCAGCATCGCGGAATCTCCCCCGGGGGAATCGATCACTTCTTTCTATCCTCTTCGAGCGTTCGGCAAAGATGCGGATCGAGCAAATGGCGTGGCTGGACATTCCCCATGGCGCGCAACAGGCTGCTTCTGATATGCGGGATCTCCGTTTCCAGCTCGCGCACCAGCTGCTTCATCCGCTGACGGTTCAGGTCAAAACGGCCGCTGGCCGGGCAGGCGCAGCTGATCACCGGAAACTCCTGCCGCCTGGCGAATTCAATGATATCCGATTCCGCGACATATACCAGAGGCCGGATGACCGTGTGCCGACCGTTGTCGGCAAGAAGCCTGGGGCTCATCGCCTTGAGGGTGCCGACGTAAAACTGGTTGAGCAGCAGCGTCTCGATAAAGTCGTCACGATGGTGACCGAGGGCGAGCTTGTTGCAGCCGAGCCGGTCGGCAACCGAGTACAGGACCCCGCGCCGCAGGCGGGCGCAGAAGGCACAGTAGGACGATCCCGGGCGGAGCTTGGCCTCGATGATGCGGTAACAGTCGGTCGTTTCCAGGTGATGAGGGAAGCCGTGCGCGGCGAGATGCGCGGCCAGCAGATCCTGGCGGTAATCGGGGAAGCCGGCATCGACGTTGACCGCGACCAGTTCATAGTGTACTGGCGAACGCTTGCGCAGGGCATCGAGGATGTGCAGCAGGGTATAGGAATCTTTCCCGCCCGAAACCGCCACGGCGATGCGGTCGCCCTGCTCGATCAGGTTGAAGTCGCCGATCGCCTGGCCAACCTGCTTCTTGATCTTCCGGTACAACGTATCGTGCAGCAGCAATTCTGACCTCCCGGCTCTCCTTTGCGCGCGGCCATTAAATCGGATTCCTGGCCAAAAGGCAAGCTTGGCAGCCTGCCCCGGGAGAGGTTTTCGCTGGCAAGAAAGGAAGCCGCTCGTGTAAAATGACTTTTAAAAATATTATATAAATAAAAAAATTTACTAAAAGTAAAAAGGTGCCTCATGGACAAGCTGTTCCGCGGGATCATGAAATTCCGTCGTGATGAATTCGAGCGCCACCGCGCGCTCTTCGAGGAATTGGGGCGCAAGCAGAAACCCCACACGCTCTTTATCGGCTGCTCGGATTCACGCGTGGTGCCGAACCTGATCACCGGTAGCGCTCCCGGCGAACTGTTCATCGTGCGGAATGTGGCCAACATCGTCCCCCCCTACAGCCACACGGAGAACTACGCTGGGACGACCAGCGCGGTGGAGTATGCCGTGCAGGTTCTCGGCGTCGACACCATCGTGGTCTGCGGGCATTCCAACTGCGGCGGCTGCGCGGCCCTCAACAAGCCGATGGACGCCTTAGCCCACTTGCCGCATGTGCGCAGGTGGCTGGATGTCTCGAGGGAGGTCAAGGGCCGCGTCGACCGCCTGATGACCGGCAATACCGCGGAGGAGCGCGAGTGGCTGACCGAGCAGGTCAACGTGCTGGTGCAGTTGAAAAACCTGCTGACCTATCCCTATGTGCGGGAAAAGTACGAGCGGGACGAGCTGAAGATTCTCGGTTGGCACTACATCATCGAGACCGGCGAGATCTACAACTTCAACGACGAAACCCAGCTGTTCGAGCTGATCGCCGACTCCGGCATAGCTCACCCCTGACTAAGGCCCCTCCTTTTTCCCTTCTCGTGTCCGGTCCACGCCAGCGCCCTGGCCCGGACGCAGCCGAGCATCGGCCGCTCGCGCGGCATGCATGGCGATTGCTTCGCTCACCCTTTCCGACTATCATCCTGGCGATGGCAGGGAGGCCTCGGTATGGATCCGGTTCGGCGTTTGCGCATTTCGCTGTTGTTCCTGGCGGTCGTGATCTGCGCCGGGATGCTCGGCTATACGGTGATCGAGGGCTGGCCCCTGTTCGACGCCCTGTACATGACGGTCATCACTCTGGCGACCGTCGGTTTCAAGGAAGTCCATGAGCTGTCCCATGCCGGCAAAGTCTTCACCATCACCCTGATCATCGGCGGCACCGGGGTGATCGCCTATTCGCTCGGCAGTCTCATCCAGTTCATGGTCGAAGGCCAGTTCCAGCAGGTGGTGGGGAGGCGCAAGATGCAACAGACGATCGGCAAGCTCAGGGATCACTACATCATCTGTGGTTTTGGCCGGATCGGCCAGATGATCTGCAAGGAGTTCGAGACCCGGCCGGTCACTTTCGTGGTGGTGGAGAAGAATCCCCACCTGTGCGAGCGTCTGAGCCGCGAAGGCTATCTGTTCGTGCAGGGGAACGCCACCGACGATGAAACGCTGGTCGCCGCCGGCATCGACCGGGCCCGCGGCCTGATCACCGCGGTGACGTCGGATACCGACAACGTCTACATTACCCTGACCGCCCGCGGGCTCAACCCGGAGCTGTTCATCCTGGCCCGGGCCGGCGAAGAGGGGGCGGAGGTCAAGCTGATGCGGGCCGGCGCCTCCAAGGTCATCTCCCCCTATACCATCGGCGCGGTGCGCATGGCCCACGCCATTCTGCGCCCCTCGGTGGTCGACTTCATCGAACTGGCCACCGCCAGCGAGAACCTGGCCCTGCAGATCGAGGAGATCGAAGTCTCCGAGAAGTCCCTTCTGGTCGGCAAAAGCCTGGTCACGGCCGAGATCCGCCAAAGCATGGGGATCATCATCGTGGCGATCAAGCAGCCCGACGGCCACATGCTGTTCAACCCGCCGTCACACACGGTGATCAATCCCCACAGCGTCCTGATCATCCTCGGCGAGCGGCCGGCCATCACCCGGCTCGAACAAGTCGCCCAGAGCTAATCCCCGGCCGGGCCGCCCCATACCGGATCCCAGCCGAACTGGCGGCGCAGGCGCTCCTGTGGCACCTGCTCGAGAAACTCGGCTTCGCTGAAGCTGAAGCGGTAGTTTTCGCAGTAGGCCAGCAGGATGTTATGGGCGGCATTGACCCGCTGCATTGCCCCGGCATCGCCTGCCGTCCCCTGGTCGGGGTGGTGGGTTTTGACCAGGGCCCGATGCCGGGCCTTGATCTGCTTCAGGGTGGCGCGTTCGCCCAGGCCGAACAGGGCCAGGGCGTCCTGCAGTTCGCGATAGGTCATGAGCGCTTCTCCTGCCGCCCGAACCCCGACGCCTTCGGTTGCGCGGGCGGGCGCCTCTGTGGTAAGAGAAATTTCACGCTGCCGGCTCCCCGCCAGGCAGCGACGCCACCGGGAGTTTCTGCCATGGATCTGAAGGTTCTGCCGCTGACCAACCCCAAACCCCGCCCCAGCGACGAGAGCCAGCTCGGTTTCGGCAAGCAGTTCACCGACCGCATGCTGGTGATGGAGTACACCGCCGGACGGGGCTGGCATTCCGCCCGCATCCAGCCCTACGCCCCCTTTGCCCTCGACCCGGCCTGCGCCGTGCTGCACTACGCCCAGGAGATTTTCGAGGGGCTCAAGGCCTTCCGCCGCAGTGACGGGCGCATCGCCCTGTTCCGCGCCATGGACAACGTACGCCGCTTCAACCGCAGCGCGGCCCGTATGTGCATGCCCGAGGTCGACGAGGCCTTCTTCCTCGATGCCATCCGTGAGCTGGTGCGCCTTGAGGCCGACTGGGTTCCGCACTCCCCGGGCACGGCCCTCTATATCCGGCCGACGATGATTGCCACCGACCCCTATCTCGGCGTCAAGCCTTCGGACAGCTACCTGTGCTACGTGATCCTCTCGCCGGTCGGCGCCTACTACAAGGGGGGCTTCAGCCCGGTCAAGATCTGGATCTCCGACGAATACGTGCGCGCCGCGCTCGGCGGCACCGGCGAAGCCAAGACCGGCGGCAACTACGCCGCCAGCCTCAAGGCCTCCATGGAGGCGGCGGCGCGCGGCTACGACCAGGTGCTGTGGCTCGATGCCGAGCAGCGCAGGTATGTCGAGGAGGTCGGCAGCATGAACATGTGTTTCGTCCTCGACGGCAAGGTGGTCACCTCGCCGCTGCGCGGCACCATCCTCGACGGCGTCACCCGCCGTTCCATCCTGACCCTGGTGCGCGATCTCGGGGTGGAGGTCGAGGAGCGCGCGCTCTCTGTCGAGGAAATCTTCGACAGCATCGCCAGCGGCCGGATGACCGAAGCCTTCGGCACCGGCACCGCCGCCGTGGTCTCGCCGGTGGGGCAGTTCACCTACCGCGAGCGCACCGCCACTTTGGGCAACGGCCAGATCGGCGACTTCACCATGAAGCTCTACGAGACGCTGACCGGCATCCAGTACGGGCGACTGCCTGACCCCCACGCCTGGACAGAACTGCTCTGAGCCGGTCCTGGCCGTGCTTCAACCCCGACCCTGGCGCGCCTTGAGCAGCGCCAGGGTTTTCTTTGCCGCCAGCGGGAAGATCCCGAGCAGGGCAAAGGCCAGCAACAGCCCCGGGGAGACGATGCCGGCGGCACTCTCCAACTGCCCCAGCCGGGTCCCGGCGTTGACGTAGACCGCCGTGCCGGGGAGCATCCCCACCTGGCTGACCCAGTAAAAAGCCGTGGCCCGCAGCGGCGTCAACCCCATCGCCAGATTGATCAGGAAGAACGGGAAGATCGGCACCAGGCGCAGGGAGAACAGGTAAAAGGTCCCCTCCTTCTCGATCCCGGCGTTGATGGCCGAGAGCTTGTCAGCGAGCTTCCCCTGAACCCAGTCGCGCAGCACGAAGCGCGCCACCAGCATGGCCAGGGTGGCGCCGATGGTGCTGGCGAAGGAGACCACCAGCAGCGCCGGCCAGAAACCGAACAGGGCGCCGCCGGCCAGCGTCATCACCGTGGCCCCGGGGAGCGACAGGGCGGTCACCGCCACATACATCAGGAAATAAAGCAGCAGTGTTTCCAGGCGGTGGCTCTGATAGTAAGCGGCGAACAGCTGCTGTTGCGCCTTCAGGTAGCCGAAGGAGATGAAGCGGTCGAGATCGAGCAGGACGAAGGCGGCCAAGCCGCTGCCCAGCACCGCGAGCAAAAGCAGCCTGCCGTGGAAGGTTTTCATGGTCGGCCGTCCGCGCTCACGCCGCTATTTCTCCGCCACAGGTGAAGCCCGCCCCGGCGGTACAGGCGAAACAGTGCACGCCGGTGGCGATCGCCGTCCCCGCCGCCGGCGGGCCGGCCAGTTCGCTGACGTGACGGCGTTCCCCGCCGAGGGGGAGACCGGCCGCCAGGTTGAAGTCGCAGTCGTAAAGATAGCCGTCCCAGGCCACCGACACCAGCGAGCGGCACATGACCCCGGCAACGGCCTGCGGGTTGAAGGCCGCCGTCAACCGGGCGAGATAGCCGGCCTCGTTTCCGGAGGCCTGCAGCCAGGTGCGGAAGCGTCCCAGCGGCATGTTGGCGAAGATGAACAGGTGGTTGAAGGAGAGCCCGAGTTGCTGTGCCAGGGCCCGCTTGAACTGCCGTTCCGCGGCGGCCTGCCCCGGAGGGAGAAAGGCTCCGGCCGGGTTGGCGGCCAAATGCAGCTCCAGCGGGCTCTCCGCCGTGCCGAAGCCTAGGGCGTTCAACTGGCGCAGCCGTTCCACGCTGCGCTGCCAGACGCCCTCTCCGCGCTGGGCTTCCAGTTGAGCGGCAGAGACCGCCGGGAAGGAGGCCACCAGGGTGACACGCAGCTCCCGGCACAACTCAAGCAACGGGGCCCGCTGTTCATCGGTCAGTGCGGTCAGATTGGTACGCAGCATCACCTGCGGTACGACCTGCGTCAGTCCGCGCAGCAGATGGTCGAGCTCCGCAACCAGTTCCGGAGCCCCGCCGGTAATGTCGGCGACCTGGAAGCGGCCGCGCCGGGCATAGGCGATCACCTCGTCCATCGTCGCCCGGGACATCGTTTCCGTCCGCTGCGGGCTGGCCTCAAGATGACAGTGACGGCAGGCCAGGTCGCAGCGGTAACCGACGTTCACCTGCAGGGTGCGGGCGGCATTGCGGCGCAACTCCAAGCCGTGGCGCTCAAGTGTCGCCGCGAATTCGGCGTCCATCGACAAGGTATCAGCGCTTTTCATGGAAAACCGGGTTCCTCAAAGCGACAGCTGTTCGGCGCGGCGGCGCATTTGCAGCCCGTGTATCAGCGAGGCTCCGCCGCGGATCGCCGTGACGACATGCACCGCCTCGGTCATTTCCTCAAGATTTGAGCCCTTTTCCAGGCAGGCCACCGTGTAGGCATCGATGCAGTAGGGACACTGCACCGTGTGGGCCACGGCCAGGGCGATCAGGGCCTTTTCCCTCTCGCTCAGGGCCCCCTCGGCAAACACCTCGCCGTAGTAGGCGAAAAACTTGCGGGCCAAATCAGGCGCATCCTTGCCGATATCGGCAAACTTGGCCAGGTCCCTGGGATCGTAATAACCGGACATGGTGTGTTTCTCCAGCAGAAGGGATGGCGCGGCGCGCGAGGGCCGACGCCGGTCTATTGTGTCACGACTCGGACGGCTTTTTCCAGCATGACCTGCACAAAGCCCATGGCGCTCGGCGCCTCTGCTCAAGGCGGCGGCCCGCTGTCGCAAACAGCCTGATTCTACTTGCTTTCTGCGGGACTTCATGCGAAAAACCACGCTGAGACCGTTATGGACACCGCGTTTTTTCTCGCCGTTCTACTTCTGCTCTACCTGATCGCCGCCATTCCGACCGGCGTCGTCGTCACCCGCCTGCTCGGCCTGGAGGATGTGCGCTCCAAGGGGAGTGGCAACATCGGGGCCACCAACGTCTATCGCGTGGCCGGCAAACTCCCCGGCATCCTTACCCTGATCGGCGACATTCTCAAGGGGCTATTGCCGTTGCTGGCGGTCAAGCTTTGGCTCGCTCCCACTCCGTTGCAACTGGGGCTGGCCGGCGTGATGGCCATCGTCGGCCACTGTTATCCCGTCTACCTGCGCTTCAAGGGGGGGAAAGGGGTGGCCACCGCCCTGGGGATCTTCCTGGTCCTCGATCCGCTGGCGGTGCTCGGCGGCTGCGTGGTCTTTTTGCTCGCCGTGCTCCTTACGCGTTTCATCTCTCTCGGCTCGGTGCTGGCGGCGGTGGCCGTGCCGCTGTTGATTCTGCTGCGCCAACAACCGCCGGCTCTGGTCTGGTGTGCCGTGGCCATCGGCGGCCTGATCATCTGGCGCCACCGCGGGAATCTGCAGCGCCTTTGCGCCGGAACCGAAAACCGCTTCGGTAGCAAGCCGCCGGCTTGACATTTCCCCTCCCCCCTTCAAGAATACAGCTTATGTCGAAGACCTCTCATCGCGCTGGCCCCGCCAGGGTGCAACGCCGCAAGCTCTGGCCATGGCTGGCGCTGCTCCTGGTCGCGGCAGCGCTCGTGGCCGGCTCTCTCGGCGTGCGCCAGTGGCTGTTCCAGCGCTGGCCGGTTACCCCGCCCGGGAGTCAGCGGGTGCTGATCGCGCCCGGAGCCTCGCTTCCCCAGATCGCCCAGCAACTGGAGCAGGCCGGGGTAGTCAGCGATGCCGACCGTTTCAGCAAGCTGGCACGCTGGCGCGAGGTGGCCCAGAAAATCAAGGCCGGCGAGTACGAGTTCATCAAGGCGGCCACCCCTGATGAAGTTCTCGACCGCCTGGTGAGCGGCGACGTTCTCAAGGTTCGCATCACCATCCCCGAAGGGTTTGCCCTGCGGGAGATCGCGGCGCGGGTGGCGGCGGCCGGTCTCGGCACCGCCGAACAGTTTCTCAGGATGGCAAGCGAGCCGGCCCGCCTGCGAAAGCTCGGCATTCCCGGCCCGTCCCTGGAAGGGTATCTCTTTCCGGAGACCTATATCGTGACGACCACGACAAGCCCTGCCGAACTGGTCCGGGCGATGTTCGCACAACTGGAGCGGCAGCTGACTCCGGATCTGCTGGCGGCGGCCCGGCAGCGCGGCCTTGACCGTCACCAGCTGATCACCCTGGCCTCAATCGTCCAGAAGGAGGCCGGCAACGATGCCGAGATGCCGTTGATAGCCGGCGTATTCCACAACCGCCTGCGCAAGGGGATGCCGCTGCAGGCCGATCCCACGGTGATCTACGGGGTGGCCGACTTTGACGGCAACCTGACCCGCCGGCACCTGACCACGCCGACGCCCTACAACACCTATACGCGCAAGGGGTTGCCGCCGGGGCCGATCGCCAGCCCGGGGCTGGTGGCCCTGCGCGCCGCGGCCTTCCCGGCTTCGACCACGGCTCTTTACTTCGTGGGCCGTGGCGATGGCCGCCATGAATTCAACGCCACCTTGGAAGCCCATAACCGGGCGGTGAACCGCTATCAGCGGGGGGGACGATGAAAAACGCCCATCTGCGGTGTTGCCCTTGATTTCGTCGCTGCGACGTACCATTAAGGTACGCCTCGCTCCTCGATCTGCGGGCGCCGTGCACCTGGGCATTTTTGATCGTCCCTGATACTCTTCTTTAAATCGGCCAAATCCACGACGAGGGATTGATGGCGGCTCAACGTATTTTGATCGCCGAAGACCATCAGCCGCTGGCGGAGAGTCTGGTTGCGCTGCTCAAGGGCCGCGGCTATCAGGCCGAGCATGCCGGCGACGGCATTGCCGCCTTGCGCACCATCGCCTCTGCCCCCCCCGACCTGCTCCTTCTCGACCTTCACCTCCCCGGGCTGCACGGAGTCGAACTGCTCAAAAAACTGCGCCAGAGCCCGCGCACGAAGCAGTTGCCGGTGATCATCGTCACCGGGGTCTACAAGGGGGAGGCGTATCGTCAGGCTGCCACCGCCCTTGGCGTCAAGCACTACCTGGAAAAGCCTTTCAAGGCCGGAACTTTGCTCGAAGCGGTCGCTCACTCCCTGCCGGCCGCGCAGGTGGATGCCGTCCCGCCGCCGCGACCCTTCGCCCAGCATCTGCAACAGGCCTTTCAGCAGCGCTTTTCCGGGCAACTCCTGTTGACCTGGGCAGACAGTAAGCGCCTGCTGGCCTTTGCCGACGGCAGTCCGGTGGCCCTCAGTCCCGGCTTCCGATATCGCGACATCGGTGACTGCCTGCGTGCGCGGGGATTCATTTCCGCGGCCGAGTATGCCTATTATGCCGGCCCCGGCGGCAACCGTCCGGAAACCCTGGTGCAGTTGGGGTGCCTGACCTGGCCGCAGCTGTTCAACGCCCGGCTGGACTACCTCGACAGCGAACTGGAATACGCCTTCGCCGCCCCCCCGGCCCACGCTTCCTGGCAGCCACGGTCGGCGCCAGAACCGCTGCCGTTCCCCTTGATCAACGTGCCGCAGCTTTTCTACCGCGGCTTCCAGAGCCACCCCGGGCGGGCAGCCGACCAGTTGCTGGCCACCTGTCTCAACAAGTACCCGGTGCCGACCGCCGCCTATTACCGGCACATCAACCTGCTCAATCTCGATGAGCCGTCATGCCGCTACCTGCACCGGCTGGACGGCCGGCATCGCCTGCTCGAGTGTGCCGAAGAGCCGCGCCAGGCGGCCCCCCTGCTGTTGACGCTCGCCATTCTGGACATGCTGCGCTTCGCCGATCAACCCGCCGAGCCCACCCGGCCCGGCGACCTGCCGCTACGCACCCTGTTCAATGCCGTCGAGGAAGAGGCTGAGACGGTTGTCGAACTGCCGCTGGAGAGTTTCGATGATCTGGTGGAGGTCGAGGCGGAGACGGCCGCCGCCCTGGCGGCGACTGCGCCGGCTCCGGTCGAAGCCGGGGCTGGCGGCGACGATCTCGGCACGGCCGTGCGGCTGATGGCCAAAAGTTTCGAAGGTAAGAACCACTACGAGGTTTTCGGCATCAAGCCGGGGAAGTTTGCCATCGACCTGCTCAAGGAGCGCTACTTCGCCATTACCCGCCAGTATGGACCGGAAATCCTCATGCAGCTCTCCGGCACCGACGCGGTCCTGGTGGAGGAAATCCTCTCCACGGTGGCCAACGCCTACAACACCCTCTCCGATGTGGTCAAAAAGGAGCGCTACGACGAATTGCTCGGTGCCGACAAAATCGGTCTGGGGCATAAAGGGGACGACCGCTTCCAGGCCCAGGTTCAGGCCGAATCGGGGAAGGTCTTCATCGAGATGGAAGAGTGGGACAACGCCGAAAAGGCCCTGCAGGAGGCGGTCAACTTCGATGCCGGCAACGGTGATTACCTGGCCCACCTGGCCTGGGCGATCTACCGCAACCCGAAAAATGCCGCCAGCCGGGCGATGCAGGAGAAGGCCAGGCAGATGCTCAATCGCGCCCTCACCCTGGAGCGCACCCCGGCGGGCTTCGCCTTCAAGGGCTGGATGCTGCTGGACGGCAGCCAGGATGCCTTGGCCGAGGCCGAGTTCAACAAGGCCCTCAAGCTCGATGCCCGTTCGCTTTTGGCCCGCCGCGGCCTGCGTACCCTGCGGGAAAAGCAGGAACAGCAGAAGAAGGGACTGTTCGGGCGGATGTTCAAATAGTGAAAGCCCCGCACACTCTCTTGGTGCGGGGCTTCGTCGTCTCGATCAGCTGACCCTGATCACGGGTAGTTCCGGCCCGGATTGCAGCCGGATGGTCTGACCACTATTCAATTGTCCGGGCGTTTCATCGATAGGCAGACCTCCTTGGTTGGGGGCTAACCTACTCTTGCAGCGCTGCAATTCAACTATAACACATCCCGTAAAATTTTCATCCTTCACTTCGACAGAAAGCCCGCGCCGCGACCGCAGTTCCCTCTGGCGAAGAGTGCGTCTTCACGCTAAGATGGCCGCCTGCCGTCAACCCACTCCACCGAGAGACCCGTCATGACCCCGAAAAATCCCGATCAGTTTTCCGACGACGATGATTTTGCCGCCCTGCTCGAACAGAGCCTCCTGGATAGCGCCCCGCTCAAGCCCGGCGAGAAGCTGACGGCCACCGTTCTGCAGGTTGGCGGCGAGTGGATCTTCCTCGACGTTGGCCAGAAGGGGGAAGGGGTGCTCGACGTCAAGGAGCTGCTCGATGCCGACGGCCAGCCGACGGTCGCCGCCGGTGCGCAGCTGGCGGTTTACTACCTGGGGCGCAGCGGCGACGAACTGCGCTTCACCACCCGCATCGGCGGGCGGGCGGGAGCAGGCACCGCCCATCTCGAGGAAGCCTGGCGCGGCGGCATTCCGGTGGAGGGGCGGATCGAAAAAGAGGTCAAGGGCGGCTACGAAGTCAAGCTTCCCGGCGGCGTACGCGCCTTCTGCCCCTTCTCCCAGCTCGGCCGCGGCCGGGCCGACAGCGGCGAGTCCCTGCTTGGCCAGAGCCTTCCGTTTCGCATCACCCAGTTCGGCGAGCAGGGGCGCAACATCGTGGTCTCGCGCCGGGAGCTGCTCGAGGAGGAGCGTCGTCAGCAGCGCGAAGCCCTGCGCGAGACGCTGCGGGAAGGGGCGGTGGTCCGCGGCACGGTCACATCCCTCCGCGACTTCGGCGCCTTTGTCGATATCGGCGGCATCGAGGGGTTGATTCCGATCGGCGAGATCGCCTGGGGGAGGGTCGGCAAGATCGAAGAGGTCCTGGCGGTCGGCCAGCAGCTTGAGGTGGCGGTGAAGAGCTGCGATTGGGAGAAAGAGCGCTTCTCCTTCAGCCTGCGCGAAACGCTGACCGATCCCTGGCAGCAGAAGGTCGGTTCCCTCTACCGCGAAGGGATGACCGTGACCGGCACCGTGGCCCGGCTTGCCCAGTTCGGCGCCTTTGTCACCATCGACGCCGGCATCGACGGGCTGCTGCCGATCGGCAAGCTCGGCGGCGGCAAGCGCATCAAGCACCCCCGCGAAGTCCTGCAGGAAGGGCAGCAGCTCCTGGTGGTCATCGAAAGCATCGACCGCGAGCAGCGCCGCATTGCCCTGGGGCTGGCCGGCGAGGGGAGCCGCGACGAGGGACCAACCAGCTACACCGCCCCGGCCGCCTCCATGGGGACCTTCGGCGACCTGCTCAGAAAGAAGCTGGAGCAGGGGCAGAAGAAGTAACCTGACCCCGCCTGAAAAAAGCACCCCCGGCCGGTTTACTCCCCGACCAGTCTGGCTTTCTCCCGATAGCGTTCGGGGATCTCGGAAAGCGTTCCGGCAAAGTGCAGGTTCCCCTGCTCGTCGGCGTAAAGGTAGCGCCGGGTCGGCTCGCCCGGCCCCGGACGGGGCGATGACGTTCTCTCCTTGACCGGCACGCTCCCCATCTCAGGCTGATTGCGGTCGATCACGGCTTCGATGCTGTCAGCGGACGGTGCCGGGACGTGCGGTTTTGCCGCCGCAGGGGCCGGCAGGGTGGTTTTTGGCCTGGTCGCCGGTGCTGACGCGGCGACCGGCTTGGGGGGCAGACGCTGTTCAATCACCGCCTCGATGTTGGTGGGCGATGTTTTGGCCGGCTCCGGGGCTTTCTTCGCAGGCGCCGGCTTTGCCGGGGTGGCGGGCGGCGACGGTGGAACAACGGCAAGGCCTGTGGCGAGACCGGTCAGGCGATCGCGCAACTCCCGGTAGAAGGTGGTCACAGCGGTATGCGTCGGGCCGGAGGCTGGCACCCGCACCAGGAACTGATCGATCGCCAGCAGGATGAGCAGAAAAACGCCGGTCCACAGAAGGAAAGAGAAAAAACGGGCCATAAGTCAGGAAGGGTGTCCGTGTTTGTGGGTGCAGGTTTTTGGTCGATGGTGCAGTTGCTGGATCACCGGGCCGGCCAGGCAACTGGCGCAATCGGCCTGCAGCGTGGTGTGGGTGATATGGAAATCGTGGGCAAGCAGGTGCTCAAGGGCGCCGACGATCTCGCCCTGACGACCGCGATGCTCCGGGGCAACGTCGATATGTGCCGACAGGGCGGTGATGTGTGAGCAGATCGACCAGACGTGCAGATGGTGAATGTCGTTGACCCCCTCGACCGCCAGCATCCTTGCCAGCACCTGGTTCAGGTCGAGGCGTGCCGGCACCCCTTCCAGCAGGATGTGCCCGGCCTCGTGCAGCAGGCGCAGGGCACCGAAGCTGATGATCAGCACGATGACCATGGAGATCACCGCATCGAGCGTGTACCAGCGGGTATACAGCATGACGATGCCGCCGGCGATGACGCCCAGCGAGGCGATGGCGTCGCCGAGGACATGCAGGAAGGCGCTGCGCACGTTGAGGTCGTCGTGGCTGTGGCGGTGCAGGCGCGCGGCCGCCAGCAGGTTGGCGACCAGGCCGATCAGGGCGATGAGGAACATCTCCCAGCTCTTCACCTCCTGCGGGTGCAGCAGCCGCTGCCATGCCTCGCTGAGGATGCCGATGGCGATCAGCAGCAGGGTCAGAGCATTGATCAGCGACGCCAGGATCTCGGCACGGTGCCAGCCGTAGGTGCGCCGGTCGGTGGCCGGGAAGCGGGCGAGGCGGATCGCCACCAGCGACAGGACCAGGGCAAACAGGTCCATGAATACGTGGGCGGCATCGGAGAGCAGGGCCAGCGAATTGGTCCAGATCCCGCCGGCGACTTCGGCGATCAAGGTTACCGCGGTCAGGCCGATGGCCAGGTAGAAACCGCGATTCAGGCTCTCATCCAGATCCGTGGCCGTATGGGTATGCTGATCGTGGCCGCAAGGGGTGCTCATGGAGCCATTCTAGGCGGGGTGCCGGGGTAAAGCAACCCTGCCGCCGCCGAAAAAATGGACTTGGCTTGCGGGGGGCTTTTGTGGGATTATAACCCCATGCTACGGCTCGTCTCCCTGCTTCTGACCGCGCTGGTCCTGCTCTTCCCCGTCTCCGTCCTTGCCGCCGCCAATCCGTTTCCCAAGTCTGCCCGGTCCTACCTGGCGCAGGTCGGGGGAACCACGGTCTGGTCGTATCAGGCCGAGGAGCGGCTCCCCCCGGCCAGCCTGACCAAGATCATGACGGCGCTGATCGTTCTGGAGCGCGCCAATCTGAACGCGACGGTCACGGTCAGCCCGACCGTCGCCGCCGAGACCGGGCATCGCCTGCGCCTGCGGGTTGGCGAGAAGTACCAGGTTCGCGACCTTCTGGCGGCCATGCTGATCGAGTCGGCCAATGATGCGGCCCGCGCCCTTGCCGAGCACATCGGCGGTTCCGAAGAGCGCTTTGCCGGGATCATGAACGCACGGGCGGCCAAAATGGGGCTCAAAAACACGCATTTTACCAATGCCGCCGGCCATCACGACCCGGATCACTACACCACGGCCAGGGACCTGGTGGTCATGACCGAAGCGGCTTTGCAGCGGCCGTTGTTCCGCGAGCTGGTTTCTACGGTTCGTTACAACATGCAGACCGTCAACGGCAAGCGGCGCTTCAAGCTGGAGAACAGCAATAAACTCCTCCCCAAGTACGAGGGGATGGTCGGGGTCAAAACCGGCTACACACCCGAGGCCGGCCGCTGCCTGGTCGCCCTGGCCGAGCGCGACGGCGTCGAGGTGCTGATCGTCCTGTTACGCGCCAAGAATCGCTGGCAACTCGCCGAACGCATGCTCGACAAGGCTTTCGAGCAATACGCCTACCTGGGCAA
This sequence comes from uncultured Geobacteraceae bacterium, assembly GCA_964603155.1. GTDB lineage: Bacteria > Desulfobacterota > Desulfuromonadia > Desulfuromonadales > BM103 > VAUL01. The sequence goes on from CAZRTZ010000005.1 coordinate 21,616, forward strand.
GCAACCGAAGCTGGTCGTGGCCAAGCGTTGATGCTTTTTTTGACGCAGAAACGCAGAGGAAAATTTAAATAAGAACGGCGGCCCCGAAAGGCCGCCGTTCTTCGTTTGGTGCGTCTCCGTGCCTCTGCGTAAAGGCTATTTCAGTAACTCCCGCACCTTCTGCGCCACGTTTTCGGCGGTGAAGCCGAAGTGCTCGAACAGCTTGCCGGCCGGACCGCTGGCGCCGAAGCCGGTCATCCCCACCACCTTGCCGCAGCGGCCGACGTAGCGTTCCCAACCGAAGGTCGAGGCGGCTTCCACCGCCACGCGCTTGCCGCAGGCCGGCGGCAGCACTTCGTCGCGGTAGGCCTGGCTCTGCTGCTCGAACAGCTCCCAGCATGGCAACGAGACGACGCGCACGCCGATCCCCTCCTGCTGCAGCTGCTCGCGGGCCGCCAGGGCCAGAGGGACTTCCGAGCCGCTGGCGATGATCAGCGCCTGCAGTTCCCCCTCTTCTCTGGCCAGAACATAGCCGCCCTTGTGGACGCCGGCCACCGCGCCGTAGACGGTGCGGTCCAAGGTGGGCAGGGCCTGGCGGGAGAGGATCAGGGCGGTCGGACCTCGGCGGTTGAGGATCGCCGCCTTCCAGGCTTCGGCGGTCTCGCTGGCGTCGCACGGGCGAATCACGGTGAGGTTCGGCACGGCGCGCAGGTTCGGCAGCTGCTCGATCGGCTGGTGGGTCGGGCCATCCTCGCCGAGGCCGATGGAGTCATGGGTCAGTACGTAGATGGTGCCGAGCCCCATCATCGCCGCCAGACGCATCGGCGGGCGCATGTAGTCGGCGAAGATCATGAAGGTGCCGCCGAAGGGGATCAGCCCGGGGGTGTGGGCGAGCCCGTTCATGATCGCGCCCATGCCGTGTTCGCGTACCCCGAAGTGGATGTTGCGGCCGGCAGTGCAGCCGGTGAAGGACTTCTCGTCTTTGAGCGTGGTGTTGTTCGACGGGCCAAGGTCGGCCGAGCCGCCGAGGAAGAGCGGCAGCTTGTCGGCGATGGTGTTGAGGACCTTGCCGCTGGCCTGGCGGGTCGCCAGCTTTTCACCGGGGGTGAACTCCGGCAGGGCGTCCCAGCCGGCCGGCAGCTTGCCGTCGGCAATCAGCTGCCATTCGGCGAGGGCCTGGCTCTGGGCCAACTCCTTCTTGAAGGCAGACTGCCATTGCTTCTCCAGTTCGGCGCCACGGGTTTTGGCCGCACCCATGTGCGCGGCGACCTCGGCGGGAATGGCGAAGCTTTTCTCCGGGTCGCGGCCGAAGGCGCGCTTGGTGGCCTTGAGTTCGTCGCTCCCCAGCGGGGCGCCGTGGGCGTCGTGAGTGTCCTGCTTGGTCGGGGCGCCGAAGCCGATGTGCGAGCGGGCGATGATCAGGGAGGGGCGCGGCGAGTGCTTGGCTTTTCGGATGGCGGCATCGATTTCGGCGACGTTTTCCCCTTCGACGCGCAGCACCTGCCAGCCGTAGCTCAGGAAACGGGTGCCGACATCCTCGGTGAAGGCCAGGTCGGTGTCACCTTCGATGGTGATCTTGTTGTCGAGATAGAGGCAGATCAGGTTGCCGAGGCGCAGGTGGCCGGCCAGGGAGGCGGCCTCACTGGCCACCCCTTCCATCAGGTCGCCGTCGGAACAGAGGGCATAGACGTTGTAGTCGAACAGCTCCTTGCTGACGCGTTTCTGCAGGAAGCGCGCGCCCATGGCCATGCCGGCGGCGACCGCGATCCCCTGCCCCAGCGGGCCGGTGGTGGTCTCGATGCCGGGGGCATGGCCGAACTCGGGATGGCCGGCAGTGGGGCTGCCGAGCTGGCGGAAGTTCTTCAGGTCGTCCAGCGACAGGCCGTAGCCGGTCAGGTGCAGCATGCTGTAAAGCAGCGCCGAGGCGTGCCCGCAGGAGAGCACGAAGCGGTCGCGACCGGGCCACTCCGGGTTGGCCGGGTTGTAGCGCATATGCCGGCTGTAGAGCAGGTAGGCGATCGGCGCCGCCTCCATCGGCGTGCCCGGATGGCCGGAGTTGGCCTTCTCCACCATGTCGGCGGCAAGCAGGCGGATGGTGTCGATGCTGGCCGTGGCCAGTTCGCGATCGAAGTCGGGTTGCTGCATGGGTTTTTCTCCTGCGGGTAGGGTGCGGCTACTATACGAAGGGGGCTGTTGTGAGGCAAGGGTAAAAGCGGAGGCCGGGGACGCGGGGTCGGGGGCTGGAAAAAGCCGTTGCCGGCCCCCAGCCCCCAGCTCCTGTCTGTCACGAATTCAGATACGCCGTGACGCTGTCGGCAATGGTCCGGAAAATCCGGTCCAACTCCTCCATGTCGCGCTCCAGCAGGGTGATGCGGAAGCCGTTCTGGTTGGTGCAGAACGAGGTCAGCGGCACCGTGCAAATTCCGGTCGAGGCCAGCAGGTAGTAGACAAAGCGCTTGTCGAGGGAACACCCCGGCGCGCTGACCAGCTTCTCCACCAGTTCGCGCACCTCGGCGTTGGCGATCGGCAGAGTCTGGCTGCCGTTGAGCAGGCCGTCGTCGAAGGCGACCGCCATGTAGAAGGCGCCGTTGGTGCGGTTGACCTTCAGCCCCGGGACGCCGCTGAGGGTGTCGAAGGCGATGTTCGACGCCTGCTCGTAGCGCCGCTTGCGCTCTTCGAGGTAGACCGGGTACTCGGGGTGGGTCATCATCTTCGAGATCGCCATCTGCGGCAGGGTGGTGGCGCAGACCTCGACCAGCTTGGCGTTGAGGATGCAGGCCACGTACTTGGCGAAGATCGGGTCCTTGTCGGCGTTGTAGACCTCGATCCAGCCGCTGCGCCCGCCCGGCCACGGAAACTCCTTGCTGATCCCCTTCATGGCGATGGCCGGCACGTCGCCGATCAGATCGGAAATCGGCAGGGTGCTCTCGCCGTTGTAAGTGATGTTGTGATAAATCTCGTCGCTGACGAGGAACAGGTCGTACTCCCTGGCAATGGCCACGATCTCGCGCAGCGCCTCTTCCGGGTAGACCACGCCGGTCGGGTTGTCCGGGTTGATCAGCAGGATGCCGGCGATCGCCGAGTTGTACTTCACCTTGTTGCGCAGCTCGGCCAGGTCGGGGAGCCAGTGGTTGTCCGGGTCGAGGCGGTAGGTCACCGGCGGCTGGCCGGCGTTGGCGGCTTCGGCCGAGGAGTGGGTCGAGTAGGTCGGCGAGGGGACGATGATGCGGCTCTGCGGGCGCAGCGAGCCGTAGACCTTCTGGATGGCATCGCCCAGGCCGTTGAAGAAGAGGATGTCCTCGGGGCTGATCTGGTACTTGCCGCGGCGATTGGTCAGTTCGCAGATGAACTCGCGCGCTTCCAGCACGCCGCGGGTCGGGCAGTAGCCGTAGCTGGCGTTGTCCATCGCCAGGTCGGCGACGATCCGCTTCATCCACTCCGGGATCTGCTCCCCCTTGGCGACCGGGTCGCCGATGTTCTCCATGTTGGTCTTCAGGCCGAGCTTCTTGAGCTTGTCGGCAATGTCGACGATGGCGCGAATCTCGTAGGTCATCTCCCCGCCGCCGACCGGCACGATGTTATGGCGCATGATTCACCTTCCTTGGCAGTGTTGGTTAAATGAAAAGGCCATGGGCGTCTGCCCATGGCCTTGGTCTTCCGGATGCGGATGCGCCGTCAGGCGCCGGAGCCAGGGACACGGGCACGGACAGCGGCCGCCGCGGCGGCCGCGCTGTTAGCTCGGGCAGCCTGGCAGAACAACTTGTCGGTGAGGGTCGGTTTCATGCTGGCTCGCGATGCTGGCAAATTAGGAACGAGAGTTCGCGAGAGTTAACATGGTGCCGCCGTCCATGTCAACCGCGAACCGGCGGAATTTTTCATCGGCCGCACCCTCCGCTTGGCACCCGCGCGTTGCAAGGGGTTGCGCTTCACGATGGCGGGGATTACATTGACACAGCCATGAATCATCTTCCCGCGATCATTGCCGCCAAGCAGCTGCCGGCGACGACCGACCAGCCGACCGGGCGCTTCGGACTGGTCGGTGCCAGCGCGGCGATGCGCGAGGTCTACCGCAAGATCGAATTGTATGCACCGAGCGATGCGGCGGTGATTGTCACCGGCGAGACCGGTACCGGCAAGGAGCTGGTGGCCAGGGCCCTGCACGATCAGGGGCCGCGGCGCGCGGGGGCGTTCGTGGCCGTCAACTGCTCGGCGATCGCCGCCGAACTGCTTGAATCCGAGTTGTTCGGCCATGAGAAGGGCTCCTTCACCGGGGCCCAGCGTACCCACCGCGGCCGCTTCGAGCGGGCCCACGGCGGGACGATCTTCCTCGACGAAGTCGGGGACATGCCGCTTGCCGCCCAGGCCAAGCTGCTGCGGGTCCTGGAGGAGGGGATGGTCGAGCGCGTCGGCGCCGAACGCCCGGTGCCGGTTGACGTGCGCGTGGTCGGTGCCACCAATGTACCGCTGGAACGGGCTGTTCACGACGGTCGTTTCCGCGCCGACCTCTATCATCGCCTTGCCGTGCTGCGCATCGCCCTGCCGCCTTTGCGTCAGCGCCCCGAGGATATCCCGCTCCTGGTCGAATATTTCCTGCATGAGTTTCGGCGCAAATACGCACGAGTTGTGGAGCGCCTGACCCCCGAGGCCATGGCCCTGCTCGACGCCTACCTGTGGCCCGGCAACGTGCGTGAGCTGCGCAATGTGCTGGAGCGGGTCTTCGTCGAGACCCACAGCGAGGTGATCGGCGCGCGCGCCTTCCGCGAGTGGGTGCGCGAGCGCCAGGATTTCTCCCCGGGCGAGTGGGGGCCCGAGCCGGCTCCCCGCCACGCAACGGTTGTTCCTCCCTGGCCACTCCCCGGGGCGCCCTCCGAGGCCGGCGCTGTACGCTCCCGCCGCTCGACCCGACCTGCCAATCTGCAGCCCGCTGCGATCCGCCGTGCCTGGCAGATGACGGGCGGCAACCTCACCGCCGCCGCCCGTCATCTTGGCGTGCACCGCGCCACCCTCTATCGCTATCTTGATCGTCTCGGCCTGACCCGGACCGATTTCGGCTGACCCCCCCCATCGTCCTTTCGGCTCTGTCTGCGACACTCTCACCTATTTGCGGCGTCGCAAATCGACTTATGCGACTTCTTGCGACGTTGCAAGTTGTCGCAGGTTTCCCGCCTGTCCATGAAAAGCCCTTTGTATTCGGTATGTTATCTTTCTCTTCCAGCTGGCACGCCCCTTGAAATACCCTTTGAGCAGATAACGCAACCAACGGGGGTCTCCCCCCGAATCGACACAGCAGGAGGTGAACAGCTATGAGGAACTGGGATCTGTTGAGGGAGATGAGCCGGATGCAGCGCGATCTCGATGCGATCTTTCGCGGTTTCGGCACGGGCTCCGGCGCCGGTTTTGCCCTGCGCGACTGGCCGCGCATCAACCTGCGCGAGGATACCGACCACATTTACGTCGAGGCGCTGCTGCCGGGGGGCGACCCGGAGAAGCTCGAAATGAACGTGCTCGGCAACACCCTGACCATCGCCGGTGAGCGGGCGGGGGGCGAGAGCGAGAAGAACGGCCGCACCTGGCATCGCCGCGAGCGCGGCGCCGGCAGGTTCCTGCGCAGCATCGAACTGCCGGTCGAGATCAAGCCGGACCGGGTCAAGGCCGAGTACAAGAACGGCCTGCTGCTGGTGACGCTACCCAAGGTTGAAGAAGCCAAGCCGAAGCGGATCAGCATCAAGGTGCGCTAGCCATGGACAGAACCAGAGACGAGAGGAGGCGAGAAGCCATGACCGACAAGAGCATGACAGTAAGCGATGACCGGACCGTCAGCCGCGAAGCGACCCGCGCGCAAGCGCGTTACGTCACCCCGCCGGTCGATATCGTCGAAACCGACGAGGGGCTGACTCTGGTCGCCGATGTCCCCGGGCTGGATGAAAAGAGCCTGGAAATCAGCGTCGACCAGGGGGTGCTGACCATCGAAGGGAAGGCGGTGTTCGGCACCGGCGACCTGCTCTGGCGTGAATACGCCATGGATGGCTACTGGCGGCAGTTCCAGCTGCCGGAGAGCTTCGACGCAAGCAGGGCCCGGGCGGAAGTGAAGAACGGTGTGCTGACCCTGCACCTGCCCAAGGCGGAAGCCGCCAAGCCGCGCAAGATCGCGATCGAGACGCATTGAATCGCCGTTAGTCATTGATAACATGGTAGGGGCGGTTCGCGAACCGCCCCTACGTTATGAAAACCGAGGATGTCATGGATATCAACCGCTTCACCCAGAAATCCCAGGAAGCCCTGCAGGCCGCTCAGAGTCTGGCGGTGCGCTTCGGCCATGTCGAGGTCGATGGCGAGCATCTGCTGTACGCCCTCGTCGAGCAGGACGGCGGGCTGGTGCCGCGCCTGGTGGCGCGCCTCGGCCTCGAGCCGGCGGCCCTGCTGCAGGCGTTGCGCGAGGAGGTGCAGAAGCGCCCGGCGGTCTCCGGCCCCGGTGCCGAGCCGGGGAAGGTCTTTGTTACCCAGCGCTTCAGTGCGCTGCTGGTCAGGGCCGAGGACGAGGCGAAGCGCCTTAAGGACGAGTACATCAGCGTCGAGCACCTGCTGCTGGCCCTGATCGAGGAAGGCGGGAAGAGCGGGGCCGGGCGGATTCTCCGGCAGTTCAACGTCACCCGCGAGCGGCTGCTGCAGGTTCTCACCGAAGTGCGCGGGCACCAGCGGGTGACGAGCAGCGATCCCGAAGCCACTTACGAGGCACTGGAAAAATACGGGCGCGACCTGGTGAGGGAGGCGCAAAAGGGAAAGCTCGATCCGGTGATCGGTCGTGACGCCGAAATCCGCCGGGTGATCCGCATCCTCTCGCGCAAGACCAAGAACAACCCGGTGCTGATCGGCGAGCCGGGGGTCGGCAAGACCGCCATCGCCGAGGGGCTGGCCCAGCGCATCGTGCGCGGCGACGTCCCCGAGGGGCTCAAGGAGAAGACCGTCTTCGCCCTCGACATGGGGACCCTGGTGGCCGGCGCCAAGTACCGCGGCGAATTCGAGGAGCGCCTCAAGGCGGTGCTCACCGAGATCCGCCAGAGCGAGGGGCGCATCCTCCTCTTTATCGACGAACTGCACACCATCGTCGGTGCCGGCAAGGCCGAAGGCTCGCTGGATGCCGGCAACATGCTCAAGCCGCTGCTGGCGCGCGGGGAGCTGCACTGCATCGGCGCCACGACCCTCGACGAGTACCGCCAGCACCTGGAGAAGGACGCCGCCCTGGAGCGGCGCTTCCAGCCGGTGCTGGTGGAGCCGCCCAGTGTCGAGGACACGGTCAGCATCCTGCGCGGGCTGAAGGAACGCTTCGAGGTTCATCATGGCGTACGCATCCAGGACAATGCCCTGGTCGCCGCCGCAACCCTCTCCAACCGCTACATCAGCGACCGTTTCCTCCCCGACAAGGCCATTGACTTGGTCGACGAGGCCTGTGCCACCATCCGCACCGAGATCGACTCGCTGCCGGGGGAACTGGATGAAGTGACCCGCCGGGTCATGCAGCTGGAGATCGAGGAGGCGGCGCTGAAGAAAGAGAAGGACAAGGCCAGCCAGACCCGGCTTGAGGCGCTGCGCCGGGAACTGGCCGACCTCAAGGGAGAGGCCGACACCCTGCGTGCCCGGTGGGCGGCGGAGAAGGAGGCGATCAAAAAGCTGCAAACCCTGCGCGAGCAGATCGAGCAGGTGCGCCAGGATATCACCCTTGCCGAGCGCAACTACGACCTGAACAAGGCTGCCGAACTCAAACATGGCCGCCTGCCGCAGCTGGAGCGGGAACGGGAGGAGGCAGAAGCCAAAACGGCCGTTGCCGGTCCGCGCCTGCTGCGCGAGGAGGTGACCGAAGAGGAGATTGCCGCCATTGTCGCGCGCTGGACCGGCATCCCGGTGACCCGCCTGGTCGAGGGGGAGCGCGAGAAGCTGCTCAAGCTCGAGGAGATTCTCCACCGTCGGGTGGTCGGCCAGGACGAGGCGGTGCTGTTGGTCACGGACGCAGTGCTGCGCGCCCGCGCCGGGGTCAAGGATCCGAAGCGCCCCATCGGCTCGTTCATTTTTCTCGGCCCCACCGGGGTCGGCAAGACCGAGCTGGCGCGCACCCTGGCCGAGGCGCTGTTCGATTCCGAGCAGAACCTGGTGCGCATCGACATGTCCGAGTACATGGAGAAGCACGCGGTCAGCCGGCTGATCGGTGCCCCCCCCGGCTACGTCGGCTTCGAGGAGGGGGGGCAGCTGACCGAGGCGGTGCATCGCCGTCCCTACAGCGTGGTGCTCTTCGACGAGATCGAGAAGGCCCACTCCGAGGTGTTCAATATCCTGTTGCAACTCCTCGATGATGGCCGCATTACCGACAGCCACGGTCGTACGGTCGATTTCAAGAACACCGTGGTCATCATGACCTCGAATCTCGGCTCGCCCCACCTGCTCGACGGTGTCACCACCGAAGGGGTTCTGCGCGAAGGGGCGCGCGAGCGGGTGCTGGAGGAGCTGCGTGACGCCTTCCGCCCCGAGTTTCTCAACCGGGTCGACGACATTGTCATCTTCAAGCCGCTGACTCGCAAGGAGATCGAGCGCATTGTCGACCTGCAGGTGGCTGAGCTGCGCCGGCGCCTGGCGGAGCGCGAGCTCGGCCTGGAGCTCACTGATGCGGCACGCGTGTTCGTCGCCAACGCCGCCTACGATCCGGTTTACGGGGCCAGGCCGCTCAAGCGCTATCTGCAGCACCAGCTGGAGACGCGTATCGCCCGGGCCCTGATCGCCGAAAGTGCCGTTCCCGGCCAGGTCGTGCGCGTCGATGCCTGGCAGGGGGGGCTCAAGATCAGCTTCGAGCCCGCCGCCGGGGTGTCCGCATCCTGATCAACAGGCTTTGCATTTTGCCGAAAAGTTGTTAGGCTCTGTGCGCAGGAGTACGGCGCAAAGCCGTCCTGGTGGAGGATCGATGCAGCGGCGCAAGCGCTTCGGCGAAATTCTGGTGGAGGCCAAGGTCGTCAGCGCTGACGTTCTGGAGCGTGCGCTCGAACGCCAGCGGATCTCCAAGCGCCGCCTCGGTCAGGTTCTCGAAGACATGGGGGTGGTGACCGAGCGCGATATTGCCGCGGCCCTGGCCCGCCAGTTCGGCTTCAAGACCGTCGCCAACATCGCCCGCGCGACCTTTCCGGCGCAGTTGCTTGCGCTGATCGGTCCGGAAGCGGCCATGAGCAAGCTGATCTTTCCGTTGAAGGTGGAGGCCGGTGCCCTCTCCCTGGCGATGGTCAACCCCCTTGACATGGACGTTATCGACAGCATCGCCTTCAAGACCGGGTTGAGAATAACCCCTTACGTGACCACCCCCAGCGAGATCCAGTCGGCCATCAAGAGCCATTACTACGAGCCCCACGTTGAAGGGCGAAAAGCCAGGGTCCGGTGGTGCATCCTGGTGATCGACAACCAGGACGCGGTGCGCAATACCGTGGTGACCGCGCTGGCGCAGCTCGGCTTCGAGCTGCTCGAAGCGGCGCATCCCCATGAGGGGGTCAGGATTGCTCTGCAAAAGCAACCGCACCTGATCATCACCGACACGATCCTGCCGCGCATGGACGGCGACGAGCTGTTTCGCGTCCTGCAGGGGAATGCCCAGACCAGGCAGATCCCCATCATTGCCCTCTGCTCCAAGGCCAGTGCCGAAGAGGAGGGCCGCCTCCTCGATCTGGGTTTCCACGATTTCATCCACAAGCCGGTCAAGCCCGTGCGTCTGGTCGCCCGTGTCAAGCGCCTCCTGCGCCTGATTTACGGCGTCAATCCCCCGTCCCGCTAATACCCGACTAGTTTCGTCGATTTTTCTTGCTTTTTCGAATTGTGCTCCTATAATTTAGTTGACAGGTCGGATATTGGGTGGAAAGGAGAGTGTCATGCGCATCGATATCCTCTGCAAACCGGAAAGTGAGTCGCGCGGCGAGCGGACCCTGGATAATGTCCGTCAGGCGCTCGCCGAACTGGGGGTTAATGCCGAGGTTCACCTGTATCGGGATCGGCGCAAGATGATCGATCACCGGGTTTACGTCGCGCCGGCGATCATGGTCGACGATGTGGTCAGGGTTGCCGGTCGGGTCCCCGAGGTACGAGAAATCAAGGCCCTGATTGTGGAGCGTCCGCGCTACGTGCAGCGCCTGGCCAAGGTTGCCTGACGTCGGACTGAAGGACAAACGGACCAAAAAGGGGGGAGGTTGCCTGGTGCAATCTCCCCCCCCCTTTTTGTCTTTGGGTTGTACCTGTCTCCGCCAAGCCTCAACTCTTGGGGCGGACCTTGATTTTCGGTTTGCCGGCTTCAACCACCACGGTCATTTCCACTGCCTGGTTGCCGAAACGCTGGCGGATGGCGTCTGCCTGGCGGTGGAGAAAATCAGCCACCTGTTCCCTGCTGGGAGGGGCGGTCTGGCCGAAGGTATGAGCCTTTACCAACTCCTGGTAGATCTTGTCGACCGGATCGACGTGTTGAGGCAACGGCTCCGCAGCCTTGCCGACGCTGGCGGCCTTGCCGTTTGGCTGGACCTGCCGGGCCGCCAGTTTCATGTGGGAAAGGTGCCGCTGATAGCGGCCTTCCTCGATCTCGCGCAGAATCCGGTCCCAATAGGTGGTCAGGCTTTGCAGACGACCGTTGAGGTTCTGCAGACGAAAACGTACATCCGTCTGGGGGATATGGGTTGACACCAGGCGGCGCAGGCGCAGCGCCAGGATCTGTCGCTCCTTGCTCGGTTCGAAGCGCTCAATCCCCATGAAATACTGCTCATAGGTGATCTCCAGGGCCTTCAGATCGGACTCGGCCCTGTGTAGCGACTCCTCGATGTCCGCCCGCCCGGTCAGGGGCAGGTGCGCCTGCTTGCGCAGTTGCATCTCGATGGCGTTGAGCTCTTTGAGTTTCTGACTTTGACTGGTCATCGCTTCTCTGCCTGCGGAAATGGCGCAAATATACTGCACCTGTGGCGGAAAGGCAAAGTCGGGGACCGCTCAAAACGAGTTGAGTCGCCGCAGAAAAGCTTCGAGCAAGCCGTAGTTGCGCCGGTTGAACTCGAAGGCCAATCTGGGCAGATCGAGCAGGTCGGGTTGATCGGCTTCGACCGGCAGGGGGCTGACCATGGCCAGTCGGCTCCCCGGTTCGATGATTTCGGGGAACTCCTCCTGGAGCGTGGCGATCTGCTCGGCATGCAGTGGCTTGTTCAGGCGAATCACCATGGTTTTGCCGACAAAGCGCGACGAGTGGTAGACCCGGTAGAAATCGTTGATCACCTGGGCCGCCTCGAACGGGTCGCGGGTGATGGTGAACAGCCCGAAATCCTCACCGGAGATCAAACCCCGCGTCAGCAGGGTATCACGGATGAATTCAAACCACGGCTCCCAGTAGCCGCCGTCGTCGTCATCGATCAGGACCAGCGGGATCGGCGGGTTCTTGCCGGTCTGTACCAGGGTCAGCGTCTCCATCGCCTCGTCAAGGGTGCCAAACCCGCCGGGGAAAAGCGCCACGGCATGAGCCTCCTTGAGGAAGGCCACCTTACGGTTGAAGAAGTACTTGTAAAAGATGACGTTGCGGCTCTTCTCCATGACCGGATTGGTGTCCTGCTCGAAGGGGAGCCGGATATTGACGGCGAAGGAGTTGTCCGGCCCCGCACCTTCGTTGCCGGCCTGCATGATGCCGGGGCCGCCGCCGGTAATCACCATGTAGCCGAGCCGGTTAAGCTGGCGGGCAAAGGTCACGCACTTCTGGTAGATCGGCTCATGAGGTTCCGTGCGCGCCGAGCCGAAGATGGTCACCTTCTTGCGCCCGCGGTAGGCACCGAACAGCCGGGTCGTGGTGCGCATCTCCCGCAGGGTGGTGCGCATCATCTTCAGGTCGGCCAGGTAATCGACCTCCTGGCCGGCCTTGAGCGCATTCAGGAGGATCTCGCGCACCATGTCTGGGTGATGCACCTCGGCCAGTCGCATGACTTCATCGAGCAGATCGTCGATGGGGCCGTTGGTGCGGGTGAAGTTGACGTCCATGCCGGGCTCCTTACACCAGGGGGAGAAATCTTCCCCCGGCTATGAATTTGTCAGCAACGAGCGATGACCGACCCGCTCGGCGGCGATCAGCACTCCGCGCAGGCTGGCGCCCGGGCAGCGCTCGGCGACCGCGAGGTAAGTCTGGCGCAGTTCGGTCTCGATCCGGGCGTAAGCCTGGCGCTGCTCGGCATTAAGGGCCTGGTCGATCGCGTCGCAGAGAAAAATGACGCAGTTGAACGGCCGGCGCGCTACCGGCAGTCGGCAGCCGGTGGCGCCAAGGAGTGGGCAGGGGAGGGAAAAGTCCGGCCGCGGCGGTTCCTCGCCGGCCAGCAGGAAGGCCAGCACGTTGCTCAGGGTCGGGTGGTGCTTGGCCCGGCTGCAGCAGCCCCCCAGGCAGTCCCTGCAGACAGTTGCGCCGTCGACGGCCAGGAATATCCGGTCGAGTTCCTCCTGCAGCCGGCCGATGCGGGCGATCTGCTCGCTCAGCCAGGCGCGCTGCTGCGCCGGCAGACGCGCCAGTTCCTGCTGCGTCCGGGTCAGGGTCTGCGTCCACAGGGTGCTATCTAAGGCGGTTTGATCGTCCATGCTCGATAGTGAGGCACCCGGACACAATCTGCCCGGGTGCGGAAAAAGTGGTCGGAGAGACCGATAAGCCGGGTTCTGTCCCCTGCCGCGGTTGCCCTCGGCAGGGTGGCGACCATTCCTCTAGGACCGCCGTTGCCGGCGGCCTCAAGCAACCAACCCGGGAGCTTCGGGCGGGCCGCCCTCGAACGCTCCCCTATGCGGTCTTGCTCCGGATGGGGTTTACCGAGCTGCCGGCGTCGCCGCCGGCACTGGTGAGCTCTTACCTCACCCTTTCACCCTTACCCGCCGTCGCCGGAGCGCTGGCGGGCGGTCTCCTCTCTGTGGCACTTTCCCTGGGGTCACCCCCGGTCCCCGTTAGGGACCATCCTGCCCTGTGGAGCCCGGACTTTCCTCCCCCCGCTTTCGCCAGAGGCTACGGCGGGCAGCGATCGCCTGGTTCTCTCCGACCACTCTATTTTCAAGCCCGTGAGGGGCGAGGCGAGAGGGAAAAAAATACTTCCCCCTCAAGACTGCGCCTCACCCCTTACGCTTCACCCAGAAAGAGCAAGCGGTTGCAGTGCGGGCAATTCTGCACTTCCTTGGCCACGAACAGACGGTTGAACAACTGCGGCGGCAGGTGCATGTGACAGCCCAGGCAGGCTCCGGCACGCGCTTCGACCACGGCCAGGCCATTGCGCCGCTCGATCAGCATGTCGTAGCGCTTGCGCAGGGCGACCGGCAGCAGCGTGGTCAGGTTGTCCCGCTGCCGGTTCTGCTCCGCCAGAGCGGTATCGATGCCGGCCAGGGAAGCGTCGACCTCCTGGCGTCGGGCTCCGGTTTGTTCAGACAAGGCCGCCAGTTCCGCGTCCTTCTCCGCCTTGTCCGCCAGCAGCCCTTCCAGTTCCCGGTCTTTGCCGGCAATCTGGTCGTTGAGCTCCTTGGTCTGCTTTTTGGCGAGATCGACCTCCTTGAGCACGGCCAGATACTCACGCTGGGTCTTGATTTGCGGCAGACGGCTCTCGGCCCGCGCCGCCAAGCCCCGCTCGTGTTCGAGCTTGCCGGTCAGTTCCTTGCGCTCCTCCTGGCGTCCGCCGATGGCTGCCGCCAGGCTGTCGACCATTTCCTGAATCCGCTCGACCGCATTGAGCAGCTGTCCGGTCTCGGCCTCCAGTTCCTGGCGCTGCTGAGCCAGCTTGCGCCGCTCCTGGTCTAGCTCCTGAAGTTCTCTCAATACCTGCAATTGTTCCTGCACGGTCTGCCTCCCTGTTCTGTTCTCGGCAAAGCCGGAAAATCTGGTGGATCAGCGCACCGCAAAGGGGTCGCGCTCGTCCTCGTAGGTGGTTACATCCAGCGGCCACTGGTTGGCCACGGCCATCTGGCTGATTGCGGCGGCCAATCCCGCCACGGCCAGAATTTCGGTGGCGAAGTGCCCGGCATCGATCAGGGAGAGTCCCAAATCCTCGGCCAGCCGCGCTTCGTGATACTTTACGTCTCCGGTAACCAGGACGTCGGCACCGCTTCTTTTGGCCTCCTGGATCAGCCCGGCGCCGCTGCCGCCGCAAACGGCCACCTTGGAAACCGGCTGTTCGAGGAGACCGACCAGGCGCACGCTCTGGCAGCCGAGGGCGGTCTTGACCTGGTCGCCCAGCGCTGCCAGAGGCAGCGGTCCGGCCAGACGTCCGATCCGTCCGAGGCCGGTATCCGCAAGGGTGTTGGCCAGAGGGATCAGGTCGTAGGCGACCTCCTCGTACGGGTGGGCCTTGCGCAGCCTGTCGAGAACCTTGTGCAGGCGCCGCTGCGGGACGATGGTCTCGAGGCGCGCCTCGGCCACGGCTTCGCGCACCCCGCTGGTACCGATGAATGGCGCGGTCCCTGGGCCGGGGCGGAAGGTGCCGATGCCCGTGGAGCGGAACGAGCACTGGTCATAGGCGCCGATCTGCCCGGCACCGGCGGCGAACAGGGCGTCGGCCACCGTTTCCTCGTGCCCGGCCGGCACGTACACCACCAGCTTGAGCAGGCGCCCGGTCATGCGCTGCAGCGGCTCGCTCGTCTGCAACCCGAGTTTTTCGGCAAGCCAGCAATTCAGCCCGCCGGGAGCCGCATCGAGATTGGTGTGAGCGCTGATAATCGCCACCCCTCCTTGCACGGCCTGCCAGATCGCCTCGCCGACCGGATCCTCCGGCGTCAGGCGCCGCAGCGGCTTGAACAGCAGCGGGTGATGGGTCACCAGAAGTTGCGCGCCGCGCCCCCGGGCGGCGGAGATGGCCGCGGCGCTCGGATCGAGAGCGATCAGGACCCGGTTGACGACGGCATTCGGGTCGCCGACCTGCAGGCCGACATTGTCCCACTCTTCGGCCAGATCCGCGGGATAGCTGGCGTGCAGGGCGCCGAGCAGATCCTGAACACGGGGTGGTCTGGAGGTCATCGCTGCTCCCGGAAAGACGAAGAGTGCAACTCTCGGGTCGAGCTGCACTCCTCAATGCGGCGGATGATGATCGCGTGATAACTCTGTCGCACGTGGTGTCCCGGCAAGGTGGTGGGCCCACCAGGGATCGAACCTGGGACCTACCGGTTATGAGCCGGCGGCTCTGCCAGCTGAGCTATGGGCCCGAAACAAGTTGAAAAAACAGTTTATGCCCGCGGAAATCGGGCTGTCAAACGAAATTCTGGTGCGAGGGACAAGGTTCGTGGTGCGGGGCACAAATCCACCGCCCTGCTTTTCCCCGCGCCCCGCGCCCTGAACCTCGTACCATCAATTGGTTTCGATAAAACTTTTCAGCCGTTTGGCGCGGCTCGGGTGGCGCAGTTTGCGCAGCGCCTTGGCCTCGATCTGGCGGATGCGCTCGCGGGTCACGGCAAAATCCTGGCCGACCTCTTCAAGAGTATGGTCGGACTTCTCGCCGATGCCGAAACGCATGCGCAGGACCTTCTCCTCGCGAGGGGTGAGGGTCGACAGAACCCGCGCGGTCTGGTCGGAGAGGTTGCTCTTGATCACCGCTTCGAGGGGCGAAACCACCCCCTTGTCTTCGATGAAGTCGCCAAGGGAGGAATCCTCCTCCTCGCCGATCGGGGTTTCCAGGGAGATCGGTTCCTTGGCGATCTTCAGCACCCGCCGCACCTTTTCCAGGGGCAGTTCCATGCGCTCGGCGATCTCCTCCGGCGTCGGCTCGCGACCGATCTCCTGAACCAGCTGGCGGCTGGTACGGATCAGCTTGTTGATCGTCTCGATCATGTGCACCGGGATGCGGATGGTGCGCGCCTGGTCGGCAATGGCCCGGGTGATGGCCTGGCGGATCCACCAAGTGGCGTAGGTCGAGAACTTGTAGCCGCGCTGGTATTCGAATTTGTCGACCGCCTTCATCAGGCCGATGTTCCCCTCCTGGATCAGGTCGAGGAACTGCAGGCCGCGGTTGGTGTATTTCTTGGCGATGGAGACGACCAGCCGCAGGTTGGCCTCGACCAGTTCGGTCTTGGCCTGTTTGGCCTTCCACTCTCCCTGGCTGACCTCCTTGAGCGATTCGAGCAACTCCTCGGGGGCGAAGCCGGACTCCTCCTCGACCTTGGCGAATTTGCGCTCGGCGCTCTTCAAACGCTTTTCGACCACCAGCAGAGTGTCCATTGGCTTGCCGAGTTCGGTCGCCACCTTGCGCGCCTCGTCCTCGCTTTTGCGCATCTTTTTCAATTGTTTGCGCAAGTCGACGAAGGGGCAGCCGGCCTCGTTTTCGCAGGTTCTAACCTCGACCTTGGCCTTCCTGACCTGCTCGGCCAGTTCCTTGAGGCGATCGAGGATTTTGGCGATCTGGTGATCCTTGAGGCGCACCTGGGCCATCAGGTCGCCGATTTCGCTGTTGAGTGTCTTCAGTTCGCGTTCCAGGGGCCGGCGGCTCTTGACCGGCAGCGCCGCACACTCCTCGCGCAGGGTCATGAAGCGCTCGTAGCGCTCACGGATCTGCTGGATCAACTCGACAACGCGCAGGCGGTGACGCTCTTCGGCTTCGGCGCCCTCTTCTTCGTCATAGTCGCGGGTGATTTCGGCGACGCTGATCTGCCCTTTGTTGAGCCGGTCACCGAGAGAGACCACTTCCTTGAAGGCGATCGGAGTCTTGACGATAACCCGGGCGACCAGCGCTTCGCCTTCCTCGATGCGTTTGGCAATCTCGACTTCCCCCTCGCGGGTCAAAAGCGAGACCTGTCCCATTTCGCGCAGGTACATGCGTACCGGGTCGCTGGTGCGGCCCATGACGTCCGTGTCGAATTCGGCCTCTTCCTCGGCCTCCTCCCCCAGCGCGTCGGCATCGCGTTCCTGCTGCAGGGATATCTTCTGGTCGGCATCGACCACTTCGATGTCCATGTCGCCGAACATCCCCATCACGTCGTCAAGCTGCTCGGACGAGATCATGTCGGGCGGCAGGATGTCGTTGACTTCATCGAAAGTGAGGAAGCCTTTCTCCTTGCCGAGCTGCATCAGCTGCTGGACTTCGTCGCCACCGTTCTTCTTGCTCATGCGTCAATCCCCAGAAAAACCCGGCTGTGCCGAGAGAGCTGTCCCTGAAAACTATTCATTATAATGATAAGGAGAGATAACTCAAAGGTTTTTTTTGACATCGACCAGTTCCCGGGCATGCCGGGCCAGCGCTGCCGTGTCGCCGCTCCGTTCCGCCTCGTCGATCAGTCGCTGCAACTCCACCAGGCGCCGGCGTTGGGATCCGGCGGCTACGGCGCGACGGCAGTCGGCAAAAATCCGTTCGGGATCGGCTGCCCAGTGGGTCTGGTCATCGGCGGCCATCAGCAGGCCGCTCAGCAAAGCCTGCGCCTCCCCGGGGGGGAGGCTGTCGAGAAGTTCTCCGGGCAACTGGCCATCGAGGGCGGGGAGGGCCAGCAGGTGGTTGGCGACTTCACGGTGGGTTTCCGTCGCGAACAGGCCGGCCGTCCCTTCCTGGCGCACTTTGCTGCGCAGCGGCTCGCTGACCAGCATCAGGCGCAGCAGATAGGTCTGGGTGCGCACCGCACCGTCCAGTTCCCCGCGCCGCGGTTCGATGCCGGCCACCGCGGATGGGCGTCGGGGTGGGGGGGCGGCCTGTCCCTTGCCGGCCAGCAGCTGCTTGTCGAGCCCGGTCCGGGCGGCCAGTTGCTGGAGGGAGAGGTCCCGCTCCAGTTCACTGGGGAGGCGGCGAATTCTGGCCAGCACTTCTTCGGCGGCCCGGGCCCGGCCGGCAATGCTGTCGCCATGCAGCTGCAACTGCTCCTCGATGAACAGGTCGAGAATCGGGCGGGCTGCGGCCAGGCGCATTTGGAAGGCCTCGGGCCCCTGTCCGGCCAGAAACGAGTCGGGATCCTCCCCGGCCGCCAGGCTGACCGCCTTGATTTCGAAGCCCTCCGGGATCAGCGCGTCCATGGCACGGAACGTCGCCTGCCGTCCGGCCTTGTCGGCATCGAAGACCAACAACACCTGTTCGGCATAGCGTTTGAGCAGGCGGGCGTGGTCGCCGGTCAGTGCCGTGCCGCAGGCAGCCACGGCATGCTGGATCCCGGCCCGGTGCAAGGCCAACAGGTCGAAGTAACCTTCGACCACCAGAACCGTGCGGGTCTGACGGATGGCATCGCGTCCCTGGTAAAGGCCGTAGAGGGTGCGCCCTTTGTGGTACACCGGCGATTCCGGCGAGTTCAGGTACTTGGGGAGGCCGTCGTCGAGGACCCGGCCGCCGAAGGCGACCACCTTCCCCTCGGCATCGAAAATCGGGAAGAGCAGACGGTTGTGGAACAGGTCGCGATCCCCGCGGCCGGTGTTCCCCTCGCGGACCAGTCCGGCGGCACGCAGCTCGTCCCGGCTGAAACCCTGTGCCGTCAGGTGACCGGTCAGCGCCTCCCATTGCTCCGGGGCGAAGCCAAGCCGGAAACTGCGGACAATTTCGGCCTCGAAGCCGCGCTGGCGCAGGTAGCGGCGGCCGGGGGCGCCGGCGCTGTCCTCGAGCAGCAACCGATGATAAAAGGCACAGGCCGCCTCGTTGATGCGCAGCAACTTCTCGCGCTGGTCGCGGCGCTGGCGGTCGGCGGGGGTCACCGGTGTCTCCTCGACGGTGATGCCGACCCGTTCGCCGAGGCGCTTCACCGCCTCGGGAAAGCTCAGCCCTTCCATGCGCATGACGAAGGAGAAGACGTTGCCGCCGACCCCGCAGCCGAAACAGTGGAAGATCTGGCGCGGCGCGTTGACGTTGAAAGAAGGGGATTTCTCCTGGTGGAAGGGGCAGAGCCCCTGGTAGTTGGCGCCGGAGCGTTTGAGCGGCAGATAGCTGGAGATCACCTCGACGATGTCACAGCGTTCGCGGATCTCGCGGACCGTTTCTTCGTTGATGCGGCTCATGGTTTACCCCAACTCCACCACGGTGACATTCTCACCCCCATCGTTGACCTCCGCGGCACCGAAACGGGCGATATCACGCCGCCCGCTGAGAAACTCGCGGATCGCCCGCCGGAGGATCCCCTCGCCGGACCCGTGAACGATTTCCAGACGATTCTCGCCGTGAAGCAGCGCGTCGTCAAGAAACGCCGCGGTCAATTCCAGGGCTTCATCGACCCGCTTGCCGACCAGCAGCAGCCGTGGGCGGAAGGCTTTGCGCGTCACCCGGTCGCGGATTTTCGCTCCCGCGGGAGGGGGTGCAGCCAGGCGTGGCGGCTGGTATTGACGCAAGGCGCTGAGCGGCTGGCGCAGGCGTTTGCCGCCGAATTCGAGCTCCACCTGGCCGGAGCTGATGGCGACCACCCGGGCATCGGCCCCCAGGGCCGTGACGTAGAGCAGCTCGTTGACCGTCACCGCCTGCGGCTCGACCCCCGGTGGAGGCGGCTGCGGTTTCGGCAGCTTGCGCCGCAGTCCGCGCACCTCGCCGGTCAGGCGGGCCCGTTCGCGCGCCGGCAGACGTCCGCTCGTCTCCCCGGCTTCGCGAAAGAGCGCCTTGAGCTGATCCTCGGCCTCGCTGAGCAGGCGGCTGCCGCGCTGACGGACCTCTTCGAGAATCACCCGCTGGCGATGTTCCAATTCCTCCCGCAACTGGCGCTGGCGGGCCTGTTCATGCTCGGCCTGGCGGCGCAGGGTTCCGGCGGCCTGCAACTCCTCGTCGAGAGCGGCCCGCAGAGCCTGCAGGCGCTCGAGGACAGCCAGACCGCTGCGTTCGCCGTGGCCAAGGTAGCTTTCCGCCTGCATCAGCAGCGCCTCGGGGAGGCCGAGCCGGCGGGCGATGGTGAAGGCATGGCTCGCCCCGGGGATGCCGTAGTGCAGGCGGTAGCTCGGCTGCAGGGTGGCGGCGTCGAATTCCACGGCCGCGTTTTCGACGCCGTCCTCAAGATGAGCATACCCCTTGATCAGATGCAGATGCGTCGTGGCGATCACCCGCGCTTCGGTCTGGTGCAGGTGGTCGAGCACGGCCAGCGCCAGCGCGCCCCCCTCGCCGGGGTCGGTTCCGGTCCCGAGTTCGTCGAGCAGGACCAGGGCCCGGGGTCCGGCGCCGGCCAGAATATCGCGCACTCTGGCCAGATGCCCGGAAAAGGTCGACAGGCTCTGTTCGAGGCTCTGCTCGTCGCCGATGTCGGCCATCACCGGGGCGAAGGGGTAGAGGCGACTTCCCGACGCGCACGGCACCGGCAGTCCGGCGCGTGCCATCAGCACCAGCAGGCCGGCGGTTTTCAGCGCCACGGTCTTGCCGCCGGTGTTGGGGCCGCTGATGATCAGGGCCCGGTCCGCTGCGCGCAGGCGCAAGTCGATCGGTATCACCGCGGCGCCGTGTTGCAGGACCAGCAAGGGGTGCCGGGCCGCGGCAAGCTCCAGCCCCGGGGCTTCGGCCAGTTGCGGGATGAACGCGTCGATCTCGCCGGCGAAGCGGGCCACGGCCTGACGCAGATCGAGATGGGCCAGGATGGCCTGGTTGCTCAGCAGTTCCGAGCGGGTGCCGCGGACCAGGGTGGTCAGCTCCTGCAGGATCCGCTCTTCCTCGCGCTGCGCCTCGCGCAGCAGGGTCTGCAGGCGGTTGTTGTTGTCCAGCGTCACCGCCGGTTCGACGTAAAGGGTTTGTCCGCTGGCGGAAACGTCGTGGACGAAGCCGCGCAAGCGCCCGGAGCAGTCGGTGCGCACCGGCAGGACATAGCGGCCATTGCGGTCGGTGATCAGCGCTTCCTGAAAAACGCCAGCATAGCGCTCATCCAGCAGCAGCCCCTCCAGTTGGCGCTTGAGCCGGGTCCGGAGCGTTTGGGCTTCGCGCCTCAGGCTCGCCAGTTCGGTCGAGGCGCCGTCGAGAATCTCGCCGCGCGAGCCGATGGCCCGGCGGATCGCCGCCACCAGCTGAGGCAGCGGCACCAGCCCGGCGGCATGGGCTGCGAGCAGCGGCCAGCGCGCGTTGCCGGCCAAGGCCGATCGGCAGGCCCCAGCGGCCTCCAGCGCCGCTCTCACGACGGGGAACACATCGATCGACAGCCGGCTCCCCTCGATGCGTAACGGCTCGAGGAGCGGGAGCAGGTCTTCTCCGCTTCCGACCGGCAACAGGCCCTGCTCTTCCAGCAGCCGCTGCGCTTCCGCCGCTTCGGCCAGGGCGCGTTCGGTCTCTGCCCGATCCGAAAGCGGCTGCAACGCCAGGGCCAGGTTGTGCCCGGGTGCCGTACGGGTCAGCCCTGCCAGATGGCCGACGATTTTTGGAAATTCCAACAGTCTCAGGCTGTCTGGACAGGAGGGACCGGGCGTTGCCGGAGCGGCTCGGCTCATGGGGTTGTGATCAACCTTTGCCGATGAGTTGTTCGCCGAGGGTAATGAACGGCGGTGCCAGCCGGGAACCCTGCAGCGACTCGCGCAGCCAGTTGGTTCGGCTCGTTCCGTAGAGGATGAAGGTTAACAGCAGCACCCCTTGAATCAGACCGAACAGCCCGCCCAGAACGCGGTTGAAACCGCCAAGGAAGAGCAGTTTGACGCAGCGGGAGAGAACCAGGCCGAGGAGCACGCAGGTGACCAGGGTGGCGAGAAACAGCAGGGCGGCAGCAAGCTTGTTGAGCAATTCCGGGGAAAGTTTGAGCCATTCCGCGAAGATCTGACCCAGCGGCGCGCGGTAGTGCATGGCCAGGTAGGCGCCCCCGGCCAGCCCGGTCAGAGTGCACACCTCATGGATCAGCCCCAGCCACAGCCCCTTGGCCAGAAGCACGGCGAGCACGAGCAGAATGACAATGTCGATCCAGTTCATGTCGGCCTGGCGGTGGCTTACCCGGCCAGGCGGGCCTTGACCAGGTCGCTGACCAGTCGGCCGTCGGCGCGGCCGGTGGTCTTCGGGGTGACCAGCTTCATCACTGCGCCCATGTCACGCGGTCCGCTGGCTCCGGTTTCGGCAACGGCGGCCTCGATCACGGCCTGGATTTCCGCCTCACTCATTTGGCTGGGGAGGAACTCCTGGAGGATGGCCAGTTCCTGCTCCTCCTTGACCGCCAGTTCCGGGCGGGCGTCGCGGTAGGCGTCGGCCGCCTCCCGGCGCTGCTTGACCAGGGTGGAGAGGACCTTGATCACGCCGGCATCGTCCAGCGGGCCGCGCGCTTCGATCTCGGCGTTCTTGATGGCGGTGCGGGCCATGCGGATGGCATTCAGGCGCAGGCTGTCCTGGGCCTTCATGGCGGCCTTCATGGCATCGGTGAGGCGTTCCTGGATGGTCATGGACTGCTCCTTTTATCGTGAGGAGTAAGGAGCGAGGGGTGAGGAGCCAAGGCTTTCGGTTTCACGCCTCACTCCCAACCCTTCACCCCTTACGATGGGCCTTTTCCGCCAGCCCCGAGGTGCCGAAGCGGCGGCGCAATTCGGCATAGACCCGCTCCGGCGGGATTTCGTAATGGCCGAGCAGGACCAGCAGGTGGAAGAGCAGATCGGCAGTCTCATAGACCACCTGCTCCGGGTCGCCCCCCTTGCCGGCGACGGCCACTTCGGTGGCCTCCTCGCCGATCTTGCCGAGGATCTTGTCGAGCCCCTTGGCATAGAGCGAGGCGACGTAGGACTCCCCGGTCGGGTTGTGCTTGCGGTCAAGGATGATCTGGTAAACGGCTTCGAGAATGTCATCATTGGTGTGCATAACCATTTCCTCCCAGACCTCACAACCGCACTGGCACACCGTGCGCGTGCAGATATTCCTTGCACTCCCGGATCGTATACTCCCGGAAATGAAAAATGCTCGCCGCCAGGGCCGCGCTGGCACCGCCCCCGACCAGCCCCTCGCGGATATGCTCGAGGTTGCCGACGCCGCCGGAGGCGATCACCGGGATGCCGACCCGGTCGCTGATCGCCCGGGTCAGCGGGATGTCGTAGCCGTCCTTGGTGCCGTCCTGGTCCATGGAGGTCAGCAGAATCTCGCCGGCGCCGTAGCCTTCCATGCGCGCCGCCCACTCGACCGCATCGATGCCGGTACCGTTGCGCCCGCCGTGGGTGTAGACCTCCCACCTGAGCGGGTCGCTCCCCGGCACCCGGCGGGCGTCGATGGCCACCACGATGCACTGCGAGCCGAAGCGTTCGGCGGCCTCGCGCACGAATTCGGGGCGATGCACGGCGGCAGTGTTGATCGAGACCTTGTCGGCGCCGGCGTTGAGCATGCGGCGGATGTCGTCGCAGGTGCGGATGCCGCCGCCGACGGTCAGCGGCATGAAGACCCGTTCGGCGGTGCGGCGCACCACGTCGACGATGGTGTCGCGGTTCTCGTGGCTGGCGGTGATGTCGAGGAAGGTCAGCTCGTCGGCGCCCTGCCGGTCGTAAGCCTCGGCCGCCTCCACCGGATCGCCGGCGTCGCGCAGCTCCAGGAACTGCACCCCCTTGACCACCCGGCCGTCCTTGACGTCGAGGCAGGGGATGATGCGCCGGGTCAGCACCTTGCCCCCTTCGCCACCCGCACCGCTTCGTGCAAATTCAGAGCCCCCGAGTAGATCGCCTTGCCGGTGATCACCCCGGTGACGCCGTACGCTTCGATGGCCAGCAGGTTCTCGATGTCTTTCAGGCTGGAAACGCCGCCCGAGGCGATGACCGGAATGCCCGCCGCTTCGGCCAGGGCACGGGTGGCTTCGAGGTTCGGCCCCTGCAGCATGCCGTCGCGGGCGATGTCGGTGTAGATGATGGCGGCCACGCCGTCGCCGGCAAAGCGCTTCGCCAGTTCCACGGCGGTGACACCGGTGACCTCGGCCCACCCCTGTACCGCGACCATGCCGTTCTTGGCGTCGATGCCGACCACGATCCGCCCCGGGAAGCGCCGGCAGGCTTCGGTGACCAACTGCGGGTTGCGTTGGGCGGCGGTGCCGATGATGACCCGCGACAGGCCCAGGGCCAGGTAGGCTTCGATCGTCTCCAGGTCGCGGATGCCCCCGCCAAGCTGGGCGGGGATGTCGATCGCCTTGATGATGGCTTCGATGGCGGCACGGTTTTTCGGTACGCCGGCAAAGGCGCCGTCGAGATCGACGATGTGCAGCAGTTCGCCCCCCTCCTCCTGCCAGCGGCGGGCGGTGGCGGCGGGGTCGTCGGAATAGACGGTGTCGCGCTCCATCAGCCCCTGTTCGAGGCGCACGCAC
This sequence comes from uncultured Geobacteraceae bacterium, assembly GCA_964603155.1. Classification (GTDB taxonomy): domain Bacteria; phylum Desulfobacterota; class Desulfuromonadia; order Desulfuromonadales; family BM103; genus VAUL01. The sequence continues at coordinate 45,742 of CAZRTZ010000005.1, forward strand.
TTGCCGTCTTTCAAGTCTATGGCAGGAATAACGATCATTTAAAAACCTCTTTAACTGCGAATTCAGAATTCAGGAGTCAGAATTCAGAATGAAACCAAGCAAGCTCACCCGAAGGCTTCGGACTTCTGTATACGGACTTCTGTATTCCCGACTACAACTCCCCAAAATTTCGCAGCATCCGCAAACCCACCGCCTGGCTCTTCTCGGGGTGGAACTGGGTGGCCATGACGTTGTCGCGCCAGACGGCGGCGCAGAACTCGATGCCGTAGTCGGAGGTGGCGGCGACGGCGGCCGGGTCGTCGGGTTGCTCATAGTAGGAGTGGACAAAGTAGACGTAGCTGCCGTCGTCGATCCCTTTGAAGAGCGGACAAGGGCGCCGGATATGCAGGCGGTTCCACCCCATGTGCGGCACCTTGAGGCGTTCGCCGGCCACTGTCATGTCGTCGGCGAAGCGCACGACATGGCCGGGGATGATGTCCAGCCCCCGGTAGAGACCGAACTCGACGCTATCGCTCATCAATAGCTGCATGCCGACGCAGATGCCGAGAAACGGCTTGCCGGCGTCGATATGCGCGCGGATCGGGTCGACGAAGCCGCCCTGCTCGAGATTGCGCATGCAGTCGCGGAAGGCACCGACACCGGGGAGGACCAGCTTTTCGGCTTTGGCGGCAAGCGCCGGGTCGGCGGTCACCAAAGCGTTGCAGCCGACCTGTTCGAAGGCCTTCTCTACGCTGCGCAGGTTGCCCATGCCGTAGTCGATGATGGTTATGGAAGTCATAGTTAAGCCTGTTGGAATTCAGGAGTCAGAATACAGAATTCAGAAGAAAGTGCTATTAACCCTTTACCCTAAGGCTCCTGAATTCTGACTTCTGTATTCTGTATTCGCCTTTGCCGTTACTCCAGCGCCCCCTTCGACGACAACACTCCCTGCACGCGCGGGTCGATCTGCGTGGCCTCGTCCAGGGCCCTGGCCAGGGCCTTGAAGATCGCCTCGACGATGTGGTGCAGATTGTCGCCGTAGGCCAGGTTGACGTGGAGGTTGGCGCCGGAGTGGTTGCAGAAGGCGGTGAAAAACTCCTGGACCAGTTCCAGGTCGAAGTTGCCGACCTGGGCCTTGGGGAGGTCGACGTGCCAGACCAGGAACGGCCGCCCGGAAAAATCGAGGACCACCGCGGCCAAAGCTTCGTGCATCGGCATGGTCCCCCGTCCGTAGCGACGGATGCCGGCTTTGTCGCCGAGCGCCTGTTTGAACGCCTCGCCCAGGCAGATGCCGACATCCTCCACGGTGTGGTGGGCATCGACGTCGAGATCACCTTGTGCCTGGATGGCCAGGTCGAAAAAGCCGTGGCGGGCGATCTGGGTCAGCATGTGGTCGAAGAAGGCCACCCCGGTGGCGATCTCGTGCTGGCCGCTGCCATCCAGCGTCAGGCTGATTTGTATGGAGGTCTCTTTGGTGGTGCGATCGATCTGTGCGGTGCGGGGCATAATCCCTCCCATGCGCATGTAGGGGCGGGGTCTCCCCGCCCAGGGCGCGGCAAGCGCGCCCCTACCAAGCCCGATTTATTGTCTCAACCGGATACTCACCGACTTCGCATGGGCCTCGAGCCCTTCGGTTTCGGCGATGCGCACGATCGCCGGCCCCAGGCGCTCGAGACCCTCCTTGCTGAAGCTGACCAGGCTTGACTTCTTGACGAAGTCGTCAAGCGACAGCGGCGAGAAGAAGCGCGCTGTGCCGCCGGTCGGCAGCGTGTGGTTCGGGCCGGCCAGATAGTCGCCGGCCGCCTCGGGGGTGTGGTGACCGAGAAAGACCGCGCCGGCGTGACGAATCCGCGGCAGCAGTCCGAAGGGGTCGGCCACGGCCAGTTCCAGATGTTCGGGAGCCAGCCGGTTGGAAAAGGCCGCGGCCTCCTCTAGGGTGCGGGCAACGATGATTGCCCCGAAACTGGTCAGTGACTGGCGGGCAATCGCTGCGCGCTTCAGTTGCGCGACCTGCTCGACCAGGGCCGCCTCGACTTTCCGGCCGAATGCCTCGCTGGTCGTGATCAGGATCGATGAGGCCAGTTCGTCGTGTTCGGCCTGGGAAAGCAGGTCGGCGGCGATGTGCGCCGGGTCGCCGCTACCGTCATTGATCACCAAGATCTCGCTCGGTCCGGCGATCATGTCGATGTCGACCTGGCCGAAAACCAGGCGCTTCGCGGTCGCCACATAGATATTGCCGGGGCCGGTGATCTTGTCGACCTTTGGGATGGTGGCCGTGCCGAAGGCCAAGGCCGCCACTGCCTGCGCGCCGCCCACCTTGAAGATCCGGTCGACGCCGGCGATGCGCGCCGCAGCCAGAACAAACGGATTGGCCTCGCCTCCGGGCATCGGCACCACCATGATGACTTCGCCGACCCCCGCCACCTTGGCCGGTACCGCGTTCATCAGCACCGAAGACGGATAGGCGGCCTTGCCCCCGGGAACGTAGATGCCGACCCGGTCCAGCGGGCGAACCATCTGCCCGATCAGCACATCGTTTTCGTCGGTGGAGAGCCAGGTTTCCTGCTTCTGTTTGGCATGGAAGGCCGCGATGCGTGCAGCGGCCAGCCTGAGGTCGGCAAGCGCCTGTGCATCGACGACGGCCATGGCCGCATCGATCTCCGCCGCCGTCACCTCCAGGGTCGCCGCCGTCATCTCCAAGCGGTCGAAGCGCGTCGTGTGGTCACACACCGCTTCATCACCGCGCATGCGCACGTCGGCGATGATCGCCTTGACAGTCTCCTCGACCCCCGCCGGGACCTCTTCGCCGCGAGCCACGATTTCGGCGAACACCTGGTCGAATGCAGGATCGTTGAAGTGCAGGAAACGGATCATTCTCTTCTCCTCTCGCCCCGACTCATACCGAAATCCTGGCCTCCTTGTCGACCACCCCTTCCAGCCCGGCGATGATGGCCGCGACCCGCCGCTGCTTGGTTTTGAGGCTGGCCCGGTTGACAATCAGCCGGCTGGTGACATCGCAAATCGTCTCCACCTCGACCAGTCCGTTGTCGCGCAGCGTGCCGCCGGTCGAGACCAGGTCGACGATGCGCTCGGCCAGGCCGACCAGCGGTGCCAGTTCGATCGAGCCGTACAGTTTGATAACCTCGACCTGCACCCCCTTGGCGGCAAAGTAGCGCTCGGTGATGTTGGGATATTTGGTCGCCACGCGGATGTGCGACCAGCCGGCCGGGTCGTCGCCGTCGCTTAACACCTTCGGTTCGGCCACCACCAGCCGGCAATAGCCGAAGCGCAGGTCGAGCGGTTCGTAAAGATCGCACCCCTGTTCGAGCAGGGTGTCCTTGCCGACCACGCCGATATCGGCACAGCCGTGTTCGACATAGGTGGGCACGTCCTGGGCGCGCACCGCCATGAAGCGGGTGCGGTCGGCGGCGTTCTCGAACACCAGCTTGCGGCTTTCCCCGTCCATCTCCGGGCAGGTGATGCCGATCTTCGCGAAGAGCGCCATGGAATCCTGCATGATGCGCCCCTTGGGGAGGGCGAAGGTGATCCAGTCGGACATAAATTGATCCCTGTAGCGGCGGTTCGCGAACCGCCCTACTGCAATCACATCGGCTCGTGAACCCGCTCGATATCTGCACCCAAACCTTTGAGCTTCTCCTCGATTCGCTCGTAGCCGCGGTCGAGATGGTAAATGCGCGAGATCTCGGTGGTGTTGTCGGCGGCCAACCCGGCAAGGACCAGCGAGGCGCTGGCACGCAGATCGGTGGCCATTACCGGCGCCCCGGAGAGTTGCCTGACCCCCTTGACCGTCGCCGAGTTCCCCTCGATGACGATATCGGCGCCGAAGCGCAGCAACTCGGCCACATGCATGAAGCGGTTCTCGAAGATGTTCTCGCTGATTACGCTGGCCCCGTCGGCCAGGCACATCAGCGTCATGAACTGCGCCTGCATGTCGGTCGGGAATCCCGGGTAGGGGCGGGTCTTGATGTTGACCGGGCGGATTCGCTCCGGTCCGCGCACCTCCACGGCATTGTCGCGGCTGGCGACGTCAACGCCGGCGTCCTGCAGCTTGAAGGTCAGGGCGTCGAGATGCTCCAGGCGCATGTTGCGGATGCGCACCTGGCCGCCGGTCATCGCCGCGGCAATCATGAACGTACCGGCCTCGATGCGATCGGGCATCACCGTATGGTTCATCGGCGCCAGCTGCTCGACCCCCAGGATGCGGATGGTGTCGGTGCCGGCCCCCTCGATGCGCGCCCCCATACCGTTGAGCACCTCGGCCAGTTCAGTGATCTCCGGTTCGCGGGCGGCGTTTTCGAGGATTGTTTCCCCCTTGGCGAGGGCTGCCGTCATCAGCAGGTGCTCGGTGCCGCCGACTGTGGAGATGTCGAAGTAGATTTTTGCCCCGCGCAACTGCTTGCACTCGGCCTCGACGTAACCGTGGGAGAGGCGGATCTCCGCGCCCAGGGCCGCCAGCCCCTTGAGATGCTGGTCGATGGGGCGGGCGCCGATGGCACAGCCGCCGGGCAGAGACACCCGCGAGCGGCCGAAGCGGGCCAGCAAGGGGCCGAGCACCAGGACCGAGGCGCGCATGGTCTTGACCAGATCGTAAGTGGCCTCGACCTGGTCGATACCGGTAGCGTCGACCCTGACCGTGCCGCTGCGCCCGTCGACCTTGGCCCCCAGCGTTTCGAGCAGGCGGATGGTGGTGTTGATGTCGCGCAGTGCCGGGACGTTGCGGATTTCGTGCCCGCCCGGGGCCAGAATGGTGGCGAAGAAGATCGGCAGAGCGGCGTTCTTCGAGCCGCTTACCGCCACCTCGCCGCACAGCTTCCGTCCGCCCTTGATAATCAGCTTGTCCAAGAAAAATCCTCGTAGATGAAGGGGCCGCCAAACAGACCCCCTGGTTCGCTCTGCTCACCATCCCCCCTGTTCTACAGGGGGGAACCATGTTGTGTCCTCCCCTGCAAAGTAGGGGAGGTGCCCGCAGGGCGGAGGGGTCAAATCAGTGGCCGCCGTCCTCCGACCACCCGTTCGATCCCGGCCAGGTCGAGGGCATTATACAACTCCGTCAGCCCGGCGGTGGCAAATAGTGCCTGCACCGCCGGGGCCTGTCCCATCCCGACCTCGACCAGCAGCCAGCCGCCCGGTGCCAGCACGCTGGTCGCCTGGCCGGCCAGGGCCCGGTAGGCGTCCAGCCCGCAGGCTCCGCCGTCGAGAGCCAGGTGCGGTTCGTAGTCGCAGACCTCGGGCATCAATTCCGCCAGCTCCCCCGTTGGGATATAGGGCGGATTGGCCACGATCAGCTCGAAAGGCCCCGATGGCAGCGCGATCAGGTTGCCTTCGACCAGAGTGATCCGTTCCGCCACCCCGTTGTCACGGGCGTTGCCGGCAGCCACCTTGAGTGCCTGCGGCGAAAGATCGACGGCCGTGACCGTCCAGTCCGGACGCTCATGGGCCAGGGCGATCGCCAGGGCGCCGCTACCGGTGCCGACATCGAGAACCCGCGCCGTGCCGTCAACCCGCGCCAGGGCCTGCTCGACCAGCAACTCCGTGTCCGGGCGCGGGATCAAAACGTCCGGCGTCACCCGCAAGGGGAGCGACCAGAACTCGGTGCGACCGAGGATGTAGGCCAGCGGCTCACGCCCGGCGCGGCGCCGCACCTTTTCCCGGTAGACTGTCAGTTCGTCGGCCTGCAGCGGCCGTTCGAAGTTCAGGTACAGCCCGACCCGGTCGAGCTTCAGGGTCTCGGCCAGCAACAGCTCGGCGTCGAGCCGCGGGCTGTCGATGCCACGGCCGGCAAAATAGTCGGCGGTCCAGCGCAGCAGCTTCAGGACCGTCCAGCTTTCCGCCAAGCTACTCCTCCTGGCCGGCCAGCAGCTCGGCCTGGGCGTGGGTCGCCAGCGCCTCGACGATCTCGTCGATCTCCCCCTCCATGATCGCTTCCAGGCGGTAGAGGGTCAGGTTGATGCGATGGTCGGTACAGCGCCCCTGCGGGAAATTGTAGGTGCGAATGCGTTCGGAGCGGTCGCCGCTGCCGACCTGGCTCTTGCGGTCAGCCGCGGTTTTCGCATCCTGCTCGGCACGCCGCGCATCAAGCAGGCGCGCCTGCAAAACCTTCATCGCCTTGGCGCGGTTTTTGTGCTGTGACTTCTCGTCCTGGCAGGAGACCACCACGCCGGTCGGAATATGGGTGATGCGCACCGCCGACTCGGTTTTGTTGACGTGCTGGCCACCGGCGCCCGAGGCGCGGTACACGTCGATGCGCAGTTCCGACGGGTCGATCTGGATCTCCACGTCCTCGGCTTCGGGGAGGACTGCCACGGTGCAGGCCGAGGTGTGAATCCTCCCCTGCGCCTCGGTTTCCGGGACGCGCTGCACCCGGTGGGTGCCGCTCTCGTACTTGAAGCGTGAGAAGGCGCCCTGGCCGCTGATCAGGGCGATGACCTCCTTGAAGCCGCCGATCTCCGCTTCCGCCGCCGAGAGCAGTTCGACCCGCCACCCCTGGCGTTCGGCGTAGCGCGTGTACATGCGGAACAGATCGCCGGCAAACAGGGCCGCCTCATTGCCGCCGGTGCCGGCCCGGACTTCGAGGATGACGTTCTTGGCGTCGTTCGGATCCTTGGGGAGCAGGAGCAGTTTGATCTGCTGCTCCAGCTGTTCCTGTGCCACCTCCAGTTCCAGGAGCTCGGTGCGCGCCATCTCGCGCACCTCCTGGTCGGGATCCTTGAGCAGTTCCTGGCTGCCGGCCGCGTCTTCGCGGACCTTGCAGAGCTGGTGATAAGTGCTGACGACGGCACTCAGGTCGGCGTGTTCCTTGGACAGGGCCCGGAACCGGGTCTGGTCGGCCAGCGTCTTCGGGTCGGCGAGGAGCCCTTCCACTTCGCGGAAGCGGTCGGCGACTTCTTCGAGCTTATGCAGCATTGACATAATATTCCATTCGTAGGGGCAAGGCATGCCTTGCCCGGGCGACGCATGCGTCGCCCCTACGCCAATTCCTTGTATTCCTTCCGGACGTCCGCCGCCGCACCGCAGGTCATCGCCCCTTCGGGGCAGGCGCCGCGCAGGCAGCCGGGACCAGCCTCGGCAAAGAGCAGCGGTGCGGCATGCTTCGCCAGTCGCAGCATCTCCTTGGCCATGGCGCGGATTTCCCACTGGGCGCGCCGGCAGCAGCGCAGGGCGAAGAAGTGGTGCAGTTCACGGGCGTTCATGGTCAGGACCAGTTTGGTCGCCGCTGCGTTGGGGAGGACGAAACGGGCATCTTCGGCCGGAATCCCGGCCCCCAGCAGTTCCCGGTACAGCTCGTGGGTGGCGGCCAGGTGTCTTGCGAGACGCGCCGCCAGCTCCGGTCGGTCGGCGACGCTCTCCGGGATCACCGCCTCGAAGGGCGACTCATGGGAGACGTAGCGCTGGCTCTGCTGGGAAAAGGAGGCGATGCGGTGGCGAACCAGCTGGTGCGAACAGGCCCGGCTGATCCCTTCGATGCCGAAGGTGAAACTGGCATGCTCGAGAACCGACAGGTGTCCCATGTCGAGAATCTTGCGCAACAGCTTCGGGGCCTGCTCGGGAGCACGCTCCAGCAGCTGGCTGATGCTGGCATCCGAGTAGCACAGCCGCGCCGCGGCCGCTACCACCTGTTCGGGATCGGGAGTGTGGGTTAGGAGTTGGACAAGCATGGCCCTTCGCCATCGAGCTGGACCGCGCCGTCCGGAACCCGGGCCGAGTCCCAGGGGGGGGGGACGCGGAAATCAAATGAGGGGCGCGGCTCAACCCGCCGCAAAGCGAAAGACGACCCCGCTGGGCCGTCCCCGGAACCAGGTCTTTACTACTTCTGCTCGTACTTCTTGCGGAACCGCTCGATGCGTCCGGCGGTATCGATCAGCTTCTGCTTGCCGGTGAAGAACGGGTGGCAGTTGGAGCAGATTTCCGTCGTGATTTCGTCTTTCTTGGTGGACCGGGTCTCGAAGGTGTTGCCGCAGTGGCACTTCACCGTGACCGGGTTGTATTTTGGATGGATTCCTTCTTTCATGCCGTTCGCTCCTGGCGGCCTGGCTTGGTACAGGCCTGAAAATGCGGCGACAATGCGCCGAAGAGATGATCTATTAACACTTGCTCCGGTGAAATGCAAGTTCTATCAAGGGTGCTGGCGCCGGCAAAAAACAACGAAAAACGTCGCGAGGAAGGCCGGATGCAGTCGTTTTTCTACTGATTCATCGAGTTAAAGAAGTCCTGATTGCTCTTGGTCTCGCCGAGTTTGTCGAGCAGGAACTCCATCGCGTCGACCACGTTCATGGTGCTGAGAACCTTGCGCAGCAGCCAGATGCGCTGCAGGGTGGTCTGGTCGATGAGCAGTTCCTCGCGGCGGGTCCCCGATTTGTTGATGTCGATCGCCGGGAAGGTGCGCTTGTCCACCAGGCGCCGGTCGAGGATCAGCTCCATGTTGCCGGTTCCCTTGAACTCTTCGAAGATGACCTCGTCCATTTTGCTGCCGGTGTCGATCAGCGCCGTGGCGATGATGGTCAGCGAGCCGCCTTCCTCGATATTGCGGGCCGCCCCGAAAAAGCGCTTCGGCTTGTGCAGGGCATTGGAATCGACGCCGCCGGAGAGGATCTTGCCGGAGGGGGGCACCACGGTGTTGTAGGCCCGGGCCAGGCGGGTGATCGAATCGAGCAGGATGACCACGTCGCGCTTGTGCTCCACCAGGCGCTTGGCCTTCTCGATGACCATCTCGGCGACCTGCACGTGGCGGGAGGCCGGCTCGTCGAAGGTCGAGGAGATGACCTCGCCATTCACCGAGCGCTGCATGTCGGTCACCTCTTCGGGGCGCTCGTCGATCAGCAGGACGATCAGGTAGACCTCCGGGTGATTGGTGGTGATCGAGTTGGCGATGTTCTGCAGCAGCATGGTCTTGCCGGTGCGCGGCGGGGCGACGATCAGGGCGCGCTGCCCCTTGCCGACCGGTGTGGCGATGTCAACCACGCGCATCGGTAGGTTGTTGTGGCTGGTTTCCAGCACCAGGCGCTCGTTCGGATAGAGCGGGGTGAGGTTGTCGAACAGGGTCTTTTCGCGAGCCACTGCAGGATCTTCGAAATTGACCTCGGAGACCTTGAGCAGGGCAAAGTAACGCTCCCCTTCCTTGGGCGGGCGGATCTGCCCGGACACCGTGTCTCCGGTGCGCAGGTTGAAGCGGCGAATCTGCGAGGGGGAGACGTAGATGTCGTCGGGACCGGGGAGGTAGTTGGCATCCGGAGCGCGCAGGAAGCCGAATCCGTCGGGGAGAATCTCCAGGACCCCCTCGCCGAAGATCGCCCCGTTCTTCTCCGAGGTGGCGTTGAGGACGGCAAAAATCAGGTCCTGCTTGCGCATCCCGGCGGCGCCCTCGACGCCAAGCTCCTTGGCCAGGCCGGCCAGATCGGTGATTTTTTTCTCTTTCAGTTCCTTCAGGTTCATCGGTACTCCTGGGACAGCTCCGCACGGAAGGGGTGATTGGCCATGAACAGTTGCGCCATCTCCGGCAGGCGGAGAGGCGACCTCAGGCGCGGGGGATTTTGAAGATTTTCTTTTCAGGGTTCAGTTCGGGTGCTGGCAGCGCGCGTCAAGAAGTTAATTGGCAAAGGGTCGTGGCGAACAGTCTGAGCTAAGTGTGGTTTTTATAGAAAATTCGCTAGGTTCGAAAGGGGATTGGTCAGTTTGGATATAGTGCCGGGGAGGTGAAATATGCAAACGCATTCTCCTTGTAGCCGTTTTCCCTGCCGCTGTCAACCGGGCACGGCAAAAAAATCCGCGCTGCCCGTCCCCTGTGCGGCCAGCCCGTCCCGGCGGGGCGGGATCAGCGACGGGTCGAAATGGCTTGTTCCCCAGGCGAGGATTTCCGGCGGTGGCGCCTGTTCCAACTCGCGCGGCACTGGCTGCCCCAGCCAGTGCAGCGCGGCGGTCAACAGGGGGCCGCCGTCCGGGGTGCCGGGGACAAGCCCGTGGCGTTTGCTGATCTTGCTGCCGTCCTCGGCCAGAACCAGGGGGAGATGCAGATAGTCCGGGACCGGCAGGCCGAGGCTGCGCAGCAGGAAGATCTGCCTGGGGGTGGAGCCGAGCAGGTCGGCGCCGCGGACCACCTGGTTGACGCCACTGTCGGCATCGTCGACCACCACCGCCAGCTGATAGGCGTACAGCCCGTCGGCCCGGCGCAGCACGAAGTCGCCGACCTCCCTGCCCAGATACTGCACCTGCCGGCCGTAGACGCCGTCGGTGAAGGTGACCGGTTCTTCCGGCACCCTGACGCGCAGGGATCTTGCCGTGCGTCCGGCCGGGAGCCCGGCGCGGCAGATTCCCGGATAGACCGGCCCCTCCTCCCCGGGGTGAGGGGCACTGGCCAGGATCTCCCGGCGCGAGCAGGCGCAGGGATAGGTCAGGCCGCGCTCGGCGAGGGTGGCGAGGGCGGCGGCATAAGCGTCCTGGCGCCGGCTCTGCCAGAGGATTTCGCCGTCCCAGGCAAAGCCCAGGGCTTCCAGGGTCGACAGGATCTGGTCGGCGGCACCGGGAACCACCCGGGGGGTGTCGAGATCCTCCATGCGCAGCAGCCAGCGGCCGCCCCCGTGCCGCGCCACGCAGTAGCTCCCTGTCGCGGCGACCAGCGAGCCGAAATGCAGCGCGCCGGTCGGGCTCGGGGCAAAGCGCCCGACGATTGCGGACGCTGCTTGCGTTGGGTGGGGTTGCTCAGCGACGGTGCGCATCGTAGCGGAAGGAACAGGCCATCATGATCGTGCGGTCAAGGGTGGTGGTTAGCGCTTGACAGTCGGATGAAAAAATCTTATTAGCATCGAGGATGTTTGACCAGTCAACTCGGAAATTTTCTGGGGAGAAGGCCTGTGATCATCACGCGCGCTACTGAATACTCCATTCGGGCAATTCTGTACATGGCCTGCCAGCCGCAAGGCGAGATCATCTTCAAGAAAGATATCTGCCGCGCCCAGGAAATCACCCCCGCCTTCCTCACCAAGATCCTGCAGCCGTTGATCAAGGCCGGCATCGTCGCTTCGCAGCGCGGCGTCGGCGGCGGTTTCTACCTGGCCCGCCCCGCGGCCGAGATCACCCTCTTCGACGTGATCAAGACCCAGGAGGGACCGGTCTACCTGAACCAGTGCCTGATGAGCGAAGGCAGCTGTGCCCGCGAGTTCTTCTGCCCGGTGCACGGCACCTGGGAGGAAATTCGCAGGGAGTTCATGGCTACCCTCTCCCGCTACGATTTCGCCACGCTGGCCACCCGCCAGGCGGCCCTCCCCATCCCGCCGGCGACCCCCGCCAAGCGCGGGCCGAAACCGAAAGCCAAGGGCAAGCGATAAAAAACACCCTGGAGACCAGGAGGGTAAGTCGTCCAGGGCGAAGCGGGGAGCCGCGTCCGGGTCCCCGTGATAGGTTCTCTTTCCATTTACATTATACCCCTTCCCACGTTTTTTTCCACCTCCCTTTGGCAGCGGTCGAACTCCGGCGTTGGCTGTTTGCAAGATTTTCTTGCAATTGTCCTTAAGATTCGGATAATTGGAAAAATTTCTAATTCTTTACGGACCTGTTCCGGTCCGCATATCCATATAGGTTGTTGTTAATATTGAAACTGTGCTCCGGTTACCATCGGCCCGGGGCAGAATCGGGAGGTATGGAGTGTATTCGCGAAAACTTTTCCTGCTCGTTTTGACCGCGGCGCTGGCCACGGTCGTCGCCTGCACCGACCTGGCAACGCTGCGCAAAAGCCAGCCGATTGCCCCGGTCAAGGATTACGAGGCGTTTTTGGTCGGCAACCTCGACGCCAACTACATCGGTGACGAGAACTGCCTGGCCAAGTGCCACAAGCACGACAAGATCGGCAAGGACTTCAAGGCCTCGATCCACGGCGACCAGATCTCCGCCGAGACCGGGTTGCCGCTGGTCAATTGCGAATCGTGCCACGGTCCGGGGAGTCTGGCCGTCGAGAAGATCGACGAGAAGCAGATTTGCGACTTCAAGCAGCTGCTGCCGCTCCACGATTTCCCCGCCCAGGCCCAGGCGATGCTCTGCCTCAAGTGCCATTCGGCGGCCTCGACCCCCAACCTCACCAACTGGAACGGCAGCATCCACGCCATGAACGAAGTGAGTTGCTTCTCCTGCCACCAGTTGCACAAGGGGCCGCAGCAGAAAATGGGGCGCCATGAGCAGCAGGAAGTATGCGAAGGGTGCCACATCAAGGTCAAGATGGAGTTCGCCCAGTTCTCCCATCATCCGGTGCCGGAGCACAAGATTGCCTGCACCGACTGCCACGACCCGCACAATTCGTCGAATGAGTCGAATCTGCGCGGCATGCAGATCAAGTCAGTCTGTACCAAGTGCCACATGGAGTACCAGGGTCCCTTCGTCTACGAGCATGCCGATGTCACGGAAGACTGCACCAATTGTCACAATCCCCATGGGTCTCCCAACAACAACCTCCTGGCGGTCAACCAGCCGTTCCTGTGCATGCAGTGCCACGCCGGCCACCATGGCCAGCGTTCCGATCAGGGAGCCCTCGACAATCCGGCGATGAAGCAATCCTTCTTCAGCCGATGTACCGACTGTCATTCGTCCATCCATGGCAGCGACGTTCCCACGGTCCACGGGCGCGGCACCTTTATCGCGCGGTAAGTCGGTAAGTGTTTGAGCAGCCATTCAGTCATTCGATTGGAGCCAGGAGGCGACAGTGAACGGATATAGATTTTGGGTGACATTGCTGTGCGGAGTGTTTCTGGCCGGAGTCGCTCCGGCGCAGGCGGATGTGGACCCTGTCGGACAGGAAGGGCCGGCAGGGATCGCGGCCAGTGTTGCCGCCGGTTATCGCGGGCTCAGTGCGCATGGCGAGCCGGGGCGCGCCAGGGAATACGACAGTCTCAAGGCGAGTCCGTTGTTCGGCACCGAGATCTTCGTCGACCAGGGGGGGTACTATCTCGATTTTGAGGCCGACTATCTTAACGATAACGACTACTCGGCCAATGTCCAACTCGACACGAAGGGGCTGTTGCGGTTGAATCTGCGCACGGAGCGGTTTTTCCACAACCTCGACCACATCCCCTACGATAACGGTGCCCGGGGTGTTCCGGTCAACGACAGCACCCAGCGCCCCCAGCTGTTTCCCCCCGTTGAGGGGAGCCGGCCGGATGGGTGGTTTGCGACTTCAGCGGCAGGGCAGGAGCTGCGCACCTACTTCACGGATCAGGACCCGGGGGATGATTATGGCCTGCGCCTCGACCTGAACGAAGCGAAGCTCAAGATCAAATGCCCCGACTACCCGGCACACCTGAACCTTTCCTACTGGCGATACGAGAAGCAGGGGGAGAAACAACACCGTTTTCTCTCCGAGGGGGGAATTCAGGGGACCGGTGCGGTCAACAACGCCAATTGCGTGGGTTGCCACATGGAGAGCAAGTCTCGGGACATCGACCGGGTAACGGAAGAGTTCAAAGCCGGGGTCGATGCCCACGCCGGTGTTATCGACGTGGTTCTGGAAACCCTCTACCGTACCTTCCGTGATCGCGAGGAGGTCCCCGAGGATACCTTCGGGGTTCACCCCCGTGGTCGGAATTACGGGAATTATGAGCACAGCGAAGACCCTGACAGCACCCTCAAGGAGTTGACGCTGCGCCTGAATACGGCACCCTCGGGGGGGGTGGTCGGAAGTGCCAGTTTCACTGTCGGCGAGCGGGAAAATAACTCTGACCTGACCTCGGTTGCACCTGTCGATGCTGAAACCGACTATTACAAGACGACCGCGGACGTTACCTATACGCCGAGTCAGAACTGGACCGCCAGCCTGCGGTATCGTCTGGTGGATTTGGATAGCGATAATTCACGTAAAATCTACGATACCGTTCCAGGAATAAATGCATTCAAGTCCCCGGTCGACGTTCGGGAGAGCATGGATATCACTCGGGCCTGGTATGAAGCGATCGTCAACTATCGGCCTTCGAAACATCTGACTCTGAAGGGCGAGTTCCGCCGCGAGGAGATCGATCGCAGCAATACCGGCGAACCGACCACACACAGTTCTTCGCCAACCCCGATTACCATCAACCCCACCTGGCAGCTCCCCGACGAAGAGATCGTCACCCGGGTGAAGCTCGGCTTCAACAGCCGACTTCTGGAGAAGTCGGCGCTGAAGCTGAGCGGCTGGCTGGCGATCCAGAAAAACGACGATCCGGCCTACGGCACCTCCTACGGTGACGGCCAGGAGTTATTCCTTGGCGGTAGTTATGCTCCCTCGGGACTTTGGGGGATACAGGCCAATGTCAACCTGCTCAAACAGGAGAACAATGATTTCGAGATCGATGGTGAGTCAATTGACCGGGAAAAGGAGCAGCAGACCATCAGTATCGGTTCATGGGTGACGCCACGCGAAAATCTCAGTTTTGATCTTTATTACGGTTATTTCCGCACGGCCATCGACCAGAATCTATTTTATGGGGCGTCAGCAGCTTATGCGTTGCCGCGCCCCGGCGATGAAATCGTTTCCGACTACCAGCAGACGGTGCAGACGATTACTGCCGGCATGACCTGGCAGATGCTGGCCGACCTCTCCTGCCGTGTCGAGGGGTACCACATTCGTTCCAAGGCCAGCTACGATCCTGATTTTTCTTATGTTGGCGCCCCGTATTTTGCCAATGGAGCCAATGCCGACTCATCCTACCTCCACGACATCAGCAAGGTCGATATCGTCCAGAACGGCCTCAAGGGGCGGGTTGACTGGAAGGTCAGCGAGAACCTGACCTGCGGCCTGAAAGCGACCTTCGACGATTACGACGAGAAGGGCAACGACGTGTATGACGGCTCGGTGCAAAGCTACATGGCCAGCCTGGCCTACACGTTCTGAACCGGACCGGATATACTGGACGAATTATGCGACGGATATTAGCGATAGCCTTGACGTTCGGCTTGTTCCTGTTCGTGCCCCAATCGGCTTTGGCCGAGTTGATCCTGGCGGCGGTTATCCCCGCCGATCTGCCGCGCTACAAGGCGGCCCACAAGGCCATGGCCCAGATCCTCGAGGCCGGCGGTTTCGGCGCCGGCAAGCTCAAGGTCATGGTGCAGACCCCCAACGCCGACAAGATGTCGATCGTCAACAGCGCCCGCCGCGCCGATTCAGCCGGGGCCGCGGTCATTGTCGTCTACGGCAGTCGCGCCGCCCAGGCGGTGGCCGGCGAGAACTTCAGCGCCGCGTTGCTCTTTGCCGATGTCTACGACCCGGTGGCGCTCGGGGTGGTCAAAGACCTGACCACCACCGGTGCGGAAATCACCGGGGCCACCAGCAAGACCGATCTCGGCGCCCTGGCCGGGCAGATGGTCAAGGCCTCCGGCGCCAAGACCATCGGCGTCCTCTACACCAAAGGGGAGGGCGGCGCCGAGCTGCAACTCAAGGAACTCACCGCCAAGGGCGGCTTTGCCGTCAAGGCCGAGAATGTCGGCAGCGCCGGTGAGGCGGTGGCGGCGGCGCAGGGGTTGGCCGGGCAGTGCGATGCGCTGTATCTGGCCGAGAGTGTTGCTGTCATGCAAAAGGGGGCGGAGATCGTCAAGGCCGCCCTGGCCATGAAAAAGCCGTCCTTTACCCAGATCCCCGATCTGGCCAAGGCCGGGGCCCTGCTCGGCCTGGAGGCCGATCCCGATGAGCAGGGGAAACTGGTCGGCGTCCATGCCCTGCAGATCCTGCAGGGGCAGAAGGCTCACTCCCTGCCGGTGCGGACCGCCAAGAAAGTCACCCTGATGATCAATCAGGGCACTGCCTCTCAGCTCGGACTGACAGTTCCGGCTGATGTCATGAGCGCCGGTCAGGTCGTCAAGTAACCTGCCAGGAAGGGCTGCCTCAGTGTTCAGCAAATTCGACCTGCGTTGGAAGACCCTGATCGTCATGCTGCTGGTGGCCGTGGTGCCGCTGGTGATCAGCATGATGATCCTCTCCGGTGTCGCCCAGAACCAGCTGCGCTCCAGCCTGATCCAGGTCGCCGAGAAAGCCAGGAACTTCGTCGATCTCAGCGCTGCCAACACGCAGCGCGAGATGTCCAACAGCATCACCCTTCTCGGCACCACCGCCGACCTGATCAACGCCGTCTATTTCACCACCCTGACCCAGGATCCGGCCCAGTTGACCGAATACCTGGAATCCGCCCGTGACCAGAACAAGTTCAGCGCCATCGAAGTGGTCGACCCGCAGGGGAAGCAGCTGGCGCGGGCCCAGTCCAAGGAATCCGGGCTCCCCGAGCCCAAGCCGGGGGAGCCCCTCGATGCGGCTGTCGCCAAGCTGCTGCAGGGGAACACCAAGGCAGGGATGCTCCCCTATGCCGGCAAGATGGGCAACCTGGCGGTGACTCCCGTACAATTCCAGGGGCAGACCATCGGCTATCTCCTCGGCATCAAGCTGCTCGATAACGCCTATGCCAAGCAGCTGCGCGACATCAGCGGCGTGGAGGTCGCCTTCTTTGGCCCTCAGGCGGTGATTGGCGCCTCGCACCCGGATTTACTCAAGCTCAATGTCGACAACTCTTTTGACGGTGGTTCGACCATCGAGTTGGGCGATGCCGATTACTACCCGGTGGTCCGCGAACTGGCCGGCAAGGAGTACCGCCTGCTGGTGGCCATGGACCTCTCCATCGAGGCCACCGCTGTCAACTCCCTGCGCACGGCGAGCTTCTTCCTGACCATTGGCGCGGCGCTGGTGACGCTGCTGGTGGCCACCCTCTTCTCCCGTTTCCTGGTCAAGCCGCTGCGCGAGATGGTCACCAACCTTCGCGAAATCTCCCAGGGGGAGGCCGATCTGACCCATCGCCTGGAAGTGACCAGTGAGGACGAGCTCGGTCAGCTGGCCGGCAACTTCAACGGCTTCGTCGAGCGCCTGCGGGAAATGGTTGAGCGGGTGCGCAACGCCGCCAGCGACATCTTCAGTGCGACCGAACGCATCCGCCAGACCTCCCAGGAGGTCAGTTCCGGGACGGTTCGCCAGGCGGCTTCGCTGGAGGATTCCTTCGAAGCGGTGCAGGGGATCGACGAATCGGCCCTCGACGTGGCCAACGGCATCAGCTCGCTGCTCGATGCGGTGGAGATCAGTTCCTCGGCGACCCTGGAACTCGGGGCCACCATCGAGGAGATCGTCTCCCAGGCCGAGCGGCTCTTCGCCACCATCGAGGAAGTGACCAGCTCGATCGCCCAGATGTCGGTTTCCAGCCAGCAGGTTTCCGACAATATCGACAACCTCTCGTCGTCCACCGAGGTGACGGCTTCGTCGATCACCCAGATGGATGCATCGATCAAGGAGGTCGAGGAGACGGCGCTGCAGACCAACCAGCTTTCCGAGCAGGCCAGCCAGGATGCCGAGAAGGGAAAGGCCGCGGTGGCCGAGACGCTCGCCGGTATCCAGGCCATTCAGGCCACCGTCGAGGAGGCCAGCAGGGCCATTGAGGACCTCGGGCGCCAGTCCCGCGAGATCGGCAGCATCCTCACCGTTATCGACGAGGTGGCCGACCAGACCCGGCTGCTGTCTCTGAATGCCTCGATTATCGCGGCCCAGGCCGGGGAGCACGGCAAGGGCTTTGCGGTGGTGGCCGACGAGATCCGCGAGCTGGCGGAGCGCACCGCGGTCTCGACCCAGGAGATCGGCGCCATCATCAGCCGCCTCCAGGACGGCACGAGCAGTGCGGTCAAGGCGATGCAGGCCGGCAGTCGCCGGGTCAACGAGGAAGCCGAGCGCTCCAAGGTGGCCGAGCAGGCGCTGGAAAAGATTACCGCCAGCACCCTCAAATCGGCCCATCAGGTGAAGGGGATCGTGCGGGCCACCCAGGAGCAGGCCCGCGGCAGCCGGCAGATCACCGAGGCGGTCAATCAGGTTTCCTCCATGCTGCAGCAGATCGCCCAGTCGGTGCGCCAGCAGTCGAGCGGCATCCGGCAACTGGCCAAGGCCGCCGAGGCGATGCGCGACATTGCCTCCCAGGTCAAGCTCAGCACCGGCGAACAGGCCAAGGGGACGCACCAGATCAACGCCAACATGGAGCGGGTGCGCACCATGATGCAGCAGATCGACAAATCCTCGCAGGAGCAGTCGAGCCGCAGCCGGCAGATGGTCGAGGCGATTTCCGAGATCCGCAAGGTCGCCGAGAACAATGCCGCGCGCACGGCCGAACTCGACCAGGTGGTCGAGCGCCTGGCGACCCAGGCGACCGTGCTGGACAAGGAAATCGGTTCGTTCCGTTCCTAGTGGCGGCGGTTGTGAGAATTCGACCCCTTGCCGTAAGCGGCAAGGGGTTTTTTGTGTACGCCGGCATTTCTTTACAAGACTGATGTGGTAATAATTTTATTCTTGATTTTAATATGCAGGTATGGTTAAGTGATCAAAAGTTCGAAGCAAGTCCATCCCCGCACAATACGGAGGCTGCCATGGCACAGATTTTCACCGACAATTCCCTTTCGATCGGCCGTACCCCTTTGGTGCGCCTCAACCGGGTGGCCCCCGGCGCTGCGACCGTCCTTGCCAAGGTGGAGGGGCGTAACCCGGCCTATTCGGTCAAGTGCCGGATCGGGGCGGCGATGATCTGGGATGCGGAGCGCAAAGGGTTGCTCGGCCCCGGCAAGGAGATTATCGAGCCGACCAGTGGCAACACCGGTATCGCCCTGGCCTTTGTCGCCGCCGCGCGCGGTATCCCCATCACCCTGACCATGCCGGAGACGATGAGCCTGGAGCGGCGCAAGGTGCTCAAGGCCTTCGGTGCCAATCTGATTCTCACGCCGGGTGCCAAGGGGATGAGCGGTGCCGTGGCCGAGGCGGAAGGGTTGGCGGCGGCGGATCCCGGGCGCTATCTGCTCCTCCACCAGTTCAAGAATCCGGCGAACCCGGCGATTCACGAGCAGACCACCGGTCCGGAGATCTGGGAAGATACCGCCGGCCAGGTCGACGTGATCGTGGCCGGCGTCGGCACCGGCGGAACCATCAGCGGCATCTCCCGCTACCTGAAGAAGACCCGCGGCAGGCAGATCCTGTCGGTCGCCGTGGAACCGGCCGACTCCCCGGTGATCAGCCAGAAACTGGCCGGAGAAAACCTGCAGCCCGGTCCGCACAAGATTCAGGGGATCGGTGCCGGCTTCATCCCCGACACGCTCGATCTTTCCGTGGTCGACCGGGTCGAGCAGGTCGGTAACGACGAAGCGATCGAGTTCGCCCGGCGCCTAGCCAGGGAGGAAGGGATCCTTGCCGGCATCTCCTGCGGGGCGGCAACGGCCGTCGCGGCCCGTCTGGCGGCGCAGCCCGAGTTCGCGGGGAAGACGATCGTGGTCATCCTGCCTGATTCCGGGGAGCGTTATCTGAGCAGCGTTCTGTTCGAGGGGATTGTCTGAGCGTTTGATTGGTCTGTACTACATCACATTGATAAGGTATTGACAAGTAATTCATACTTGTACTATAAAGAATTTGTGCGGCAATTGCCGACCGACAGTAACACCCATATAACCTTTTCATCGAGAGTGGCTGAGGGACAGGCCCTGTGAAGCCACAGCAACCGATCCGCATAATTCGCGGGTGCCAGGTGCTAATTCCTGCCCGCTGCAGCCCTTCAGGGCGAAGGCGGGAAAGATGAGAACGGCGCTTTCACCAGCCACCGGAAACAGGTTGCCCGGTTATTGAAGCCCTTTCTCATCGCCAGAAGAGAAGGGGCTTTTCTTCGCCCCGCATTTTTCCCAAGGGGAGAACATATGACCGCCTGCAGCCAACAACTCACCCTGGAAAGCCGCCTGGTCAATTTCGGTGTCGGCCGCGACGAGCGGACCGGGGGGATCAGCTTCCCGATTTATCCGAGCGCCACCTACCGCCACCCCGGAGTCGGCGAAAGCACCGGCTACGATTACACCCGCTCGGGAAATCCGACCCGGCAGCTTCTGGAAGAGGCCTTCGCCCAGCTTGAGGGCGGTGCCCGCGGGCTGGCCTTTGCCTCGGGGATGGCGGCACTGACCACGCTCTTTCTGCACTTCTCCGCCGGCGACCACCTGGTCGTCTCCCAGGATCTTTACGGGGGTACCTACCGGGTCTTGGCCCAGGTCTTCGGCAAATTCGGCCTGACGGCCAGTTATGTCGATACCACGGATGTGGCGGCGGTTGCGGCGGCCATCCGCCCTGAAACCAAGGCACTATTGATCGAAACCCCCGGCAACCCGCTGCTCGGCGTCGCCGATCTGGCCGCCCTCGGCGCGCTCTGCCGGGAGCACGGACTGCTGTATCTGGTCGACAACACCTTCCTGACCCCGCTCTTGCAGCGTCCCTTCGCTTATGGCGCCGATGTCACCATCTATTCGGCCACCAAGTACTTCGGCGGTCACAATGACCTGTGTGCCGGGGCGCTGGTGGCAAGGACGCCGGAACTCGGCGAGCGGCTTTACTTCCTGCAAAATTCCACCGGCGGCATCCTCCCGCCGCAGGACTGCTGGCTGCTGCTGCGCAGTCTCAAGACCCTGGGGCTGCGCCTGGAACGGCACTGCGCCAACGCCGGGGAAGTGGCGCGTTGGCTGAAGGCCCACCCGAAGGTGACGGCGGTCTACTATCCGGGGTTGGAGGACCACCCGGGGCATGAGTTGTCGCAACGGCAGACCTCGGGTTTCGGCGGCATGCTCTCCTTCCGGGTCGATACGGCGGAGACAGCCAGAAAGGTGTTAAAAAAGCTGCAGTTGATCTCCTTTGCCGAGAGTCTCGGCGGTGTCGAATCGCTGATGACCCTGCCGGCGGTGCAGACCCATGCCGACATCCCGGTGCAGGAGCGTCTGCGCCTGGGGATCTGCGAGCGCCTGCTGCGGCTTTCTGTCGGCATCGAAAGCAGTTGTGATATTATTGCCGATCTGGAACAGGCCTTGGCCTAGAATCCCGTGAGGAGTGAGGCGAAAAGGGTAAGGTGTAAAGCCTTTCTCCTCACCCCTCACTCCTCACCCCTCACGAAAGGTTTGTCGATGTCTGCAAAAACCTACCGCCCCGCGACTCTGCTGGTCCACCAGGGGATGGACCGCGACCCGCACACCGGGGCCTCGGCCATCCCGATCTACCAGGCTTCGACCTATCACCATCCCGGTGGAGTGGGGGGGGAATACGATTATGCGCGCAGCGGTAACCCGAGCCGGCAGCAGGTCGAGGAGGCGATCGCCCTCCTCGAAGGCGGGGTGCGCGGCTTCGCCTATGCCTCGGGGATGGCGGCGATCGGCAGCGCTCTGGCCCTGCTCAGAAGCGGCGACCACCTGATCGCCCCGGAGGATCTCTACGGGGGTTCCTGGCGCTATCTCAACACCGTCCTGCCGCAGCAGGGGATATCCGCCACCTATGTCGACACGACCGATCTTGGCAAAGTGGCGGCGGCGATCACCCCGCAGACCCGGGCGCTCTTTCTGGAGACGCCGTCCAATCCGCTGTTCAAGATCACCGACCTGCGCGGAGTGGCGGCCCTGGCGAAAGAGCGTCAGTTGCTCACCTTTCTCGACAACACCTTCATGACGCCGCTGTTGCAACGCCCTCTGGAACTCGGCATCGACGTGGTCATCCACAGCGCCACCAAATTCCTTGGCGGCCACTCCGACCTGCTGGCCGGGCTCGTGACCACCGCCGACCCGGAACTGGGCAAACGGCTCAAGCATTTCCAGAATGCCTTCGGTGCGGTCCTCGCTCCCTTCGACAGTTTCCTGCTGGCCCGGGGGCTGAAAACGCTCAAGCTGCGCCTGGAGGCCGGTCAGGCCAATGCACAGGTGTTGGCCGAGCGTCTTGCGGCCCATCCGGCAGTGGCCCGGGTCTACTATCCCGGGCTTGACGATTTCGCTGCCCGCGACCTGCACTTTGCCCAGGCCGCCGGGGCCGGCGCCGTGCTCTCCTTCGCCCTGCGCGATGCCGGCGCGGTCCCCGGGCTCCTGCAGCGGGTCCGGTTGCCGATCATCGCGCCGAGTCTCGGCGGGGTGGAGACGATTCTCACCCACTGCTGGTCGATGTCGCATGCGGCGATCCCGGCCGAGGTCAAGCAGTCCCTGGGGATCGGTCCGGAACTGCTGCGCCTGGCTGCCGGGATCGAGGATGTCGAGGATCTCTGGGCTGATCTGGAACAGGCGCTGGCCGGCTGACAGTCGCACAGTTGCCAGGGTAAAAAGGGGACAGAATCGCATTCTGTCCCCTTTTTGCATCCATTTTCCATTTGGGGTTGCTATAATCTCAAGATTACGGTTGGCAGGAGTGCGTCATGTCCAGTTCCTTCGGGACTCTTTTTCGCGTCGCGACCTTCGGTGAATCACATGGCGTCGGTGTCGGCGCGGTGGTCGACGGCTGTCCGGCGAATCTCGCCCTGAGCGAAGCCGATATACAGCTTCAGCTCGATCGGCGCCGGCCGGGGCAGTCGGACCTGACCACGCCGCGCCAGGAAGCCGATCGGGTGACGATCCTCTCCGGGGTCGAGAACGGGCGCACGCTCGGTACGCCGATCGGTTTGCTGGTGCGCAACCAGGACCAGCGCCCCGGCGATTATCAGGAGATGGACCTGGTGCCGCGCCCCTCCCATGCCGACTACACCTACCAGATCAAGTACGGTGTCGCCGCCCGCAGCGGCGGCGGCCGTGCCAGTGCCCGCGAGACCATCGGCCGGGTGGCAGCCGGGGCGATTGCCGAAAAAATCCTGCGCGAGCGCTGGGGGGTGGAGATTGTGGCCTGGGTCAGTGGCGTCGGCGCCATCGAAGCGCCAGCGGTTGACGTCGAGACCCTCAGCCGCGCTCAGGTCGACGCCAGTGCCGTGCGTTGCCCGGATGCGGACGCCGCCGCGCGGATGACCGCACAGATCCGCGAGGTTCGCGATGCCAGTGATTCCATCGGCGGTGTGGTCAGCTGCCTGTGTCGCAACGTGCCTGTCGGCTGGGGGGAGCCGGTTTTCGACAAGCTTGAGGCCAAGCTGGCCCAGGCGATGCTTTCTCTGCCGGCCACCAAGGGCTTCGAGGTCGGTTCCGGCTTTGCCGGCACCAGGCTGCGCGGCTCGCAACACAATGATCCGTTTGTCCGCAAGGGCGAGCGGCTTGGCACCGTAACCAACCATGCCGGCGGCGTCCTTGGCGGAATCTCCAGCGGCGAGCCGCTGCTGTTCAGGGTCGCGTTCAAGCCGGTGGCAACCATCGGCCAGCCGCAGCAGACGGTCGATCTCGACGGCAAGCCGGTCGAACTGGCCGCCAGAGGGCGGCATGACCCGTGCGTGGTGCCGCGCGCGGTGCCGATCGTCGAGACCATGGCCGCCCTGGTCCTGGTGGACCTGGCCCTGCGGCAGCAGGCGCGCGGCTAGAATCACATCAGCCGATGGACGGTGCGCCCGATCTGGTCATCCTCGGTGGCGGTAGTTCGGCTTTGGCTGCGGCCCAGCGGGCCGTGGAACTTGGTGCCCGCATTACCCTGATCGAGCAGGGAACCCCCGGCGGCACCTGCATCAACTGGGGATGCATCCCGAGCAAGACGCTGATTCACAAGGCCGCTCTCTACCAGGCGGCCCGGCGCGGGGCCGGGGCGGGACTCAACCTGTCACAGGGGGTGGTCGACTGCGCCGCCTTGATGGCGGCGAAGCAGCAGGCCATCGACCGGGTACGCTGCGAGCGCTGCGACCACCTCCTCGGTGGCCATCCGGCCGTACGCCTGGTGCGCGGTCACGGGCGCTTCCTTGGCCCGGGGGAGATCCGGGTCGGCCCGGAGATCATCCGCTGTGACAAGTTCCTGATCGCCTGCGGCGGCCTGCCGCGCCATCTCGACCTCCCCGGTCTGCGCCAGGTACCGGTTCTCAACAGCTACTCGATCCTCAACTTAAGTGCCATTCCCCGCTCGCTGCTGATCATCGGCGGCGGCGTGATCGCCCTGGAGATCGGCCAGATGCTGCAGCGCTTCGGCTGCCAGGTGACCATCCTCGAGCGCGGCGAGCGTCCGCTGGCCGAGTTCGATCCGCGTCTGACCGGCCCCTTGTGCGGACTGCTGGCCAGCGAAGGGCTGCGACAGCATTTCGGGGTCGAAGTTCGCGACATTGAACCGGATGCCGACGGGGTGGCGGTGCGGGCCATGATTCATGAGCGGCCGGCGCGGTTGACAGCCGAGCGGCTGATGCTCGCGGTCGGGACGGTGCCGGCGACCGCTGATCTTGGGCTGGAGACGATCGGGGTCGCCCTCGACCGCCAGGGCTTCGTGATCATCGACGCGGAATGTCGCACCAGTGTGCCGGGGGTCTGGGCCGCCGGCGATGTCACCGGCCCGCCGCTGCTGGCCCCGGCCGGAGAACTCGAGGCGCGGGTTGCCGTGGAGAACATGTTTGCCGGCCGGCACTGCACCGTCGATCACCACGGTACGCCGATGGCGGTTTTCATCGATCCGGAGATTGCCATGGTCGGGCAGAACGCCGATCAGGCCCGGGCGAATGGCCATGATGTGGTCGAGGTCTGGCTCGATCTGACGGCAGTGGCCAAGGCGCATGTGATCGGGGTACAGACCGGTGGGGTGCTGCTCTGGGCCGATCGTGCCGACGGGCGGATTCTCGGCGCGCAAATCCTCTCCCACCGGGCGGCGGATCTGATCCACGAGATGGCCCTGGCGGTGCGGGCCTGCCTGACCGTCGCCGATATCGCCGACCTGGTCCACGTCTACCCGACGCTCAGCGACGGTTGGCGGCTGGCCGCCCGCCGGATGCTGCTTGCGTATCCGGAGTTGGTTGGTCGCAGCGGTTTGGGGAAATGAGAAGGGCCGGTTTGCACCGGCCCTGGCAGATGAAAATCCTGTCGAATCCCGGGATCAGCGGCGGCCGAGGTGCTTGGCCAGTTCCTTCACCGAAGCGGGGACGGCCTCCTGGAACATCTCCTGTACCGAAATCTCGATACTGACGGTCTGCCCGCTGGCCAGCTCGAGGAAATCCAGGCGGTAGCCGACCTTCATGATCACCCCCTGGGCCGGCGCCGCCACCATCTCGCGGTGCAGGATGGTGGCGCTCATCAGCAGGTCGGGGGAGTTGGCCAACCCCATCGCCTGTTGCACCGCCGCCGGCTTTTGCCCCTGCCAGTCAGCGCTGCGCGGCGTCGGTTTGGCGAGCCGGTTGGTCATGGCCAACTCCGCCGGGAACAGGCCGGTCTGGTTGAAACTGGCCGTGAACGAGGCCGCCTCTTCCCCGCGGCAGACCTCGAAAGAGGACGGGGTGGTGGCGAACGGGCCGAGTACGGCCACGCGCGCACCGGGGCGCAAGACCGAGAGGTTGCCGCTGACCACACGGAACTCCTTGATGCCGTTGCTGGAAACCATCATGCTGCCGATGATCGGCCCGCAGGCACTGAGCAGTAGCACGAGGAGGAGGACCAAGAAAGCTTTTGTTCTCATCATAAGTCTCCGTGTAGAATGCGGTGGCACTGGAGGCAGTTGTCAGAAACCTGGTGTCCTCCGCGAAGAGAGGCGACTTCGTGACAGCCAAGACAGGCCTGGTTGGTGGTGGCGCTCCTGTGGAAATCGCTGTCCGGCCGGTGCGGGGCGAAGGGTGCCATGCGCCGTGCACCGCATCCCCACGAGGTGGCGATGACCAGGGTGACGAGGATGAGCGGGAGCAGTCGATACATGGTGTTAGACCCCTGTCAGGTTGGTATGATGAATGAGTCTATCACCGGCATAGTGCTTCGCAAGAGTGCTACGCGCAAACCGAAAGTGTGCGGAAAGACGGGGACCGTTCGCCAGATTGCGCAACCTCTGGCCTGGGCAGTGGCCGGTTTGCTGGTCGCTGTGCTGTCGGTCGGTTGTCGGGGGCCCGCCCTCCCTTCGGCGTTTCCTGCCGGGCAAGGGGATTTGCTGGTCAGGCTCGGTGGTTTGCGCAACGAGCAGGGGGTTGTGGTCGTCTCCCTGTTTGCCGGCGCCCGGGGGTTTCCCGACAACGTGCCCGCCTCGCTGGCGACCGTTGCCGTACCGATTCGCTCCGGGCAGGCCGAGGTGAGATTCTCTGCCATCCCCTACGGGGAGTATGCGCTCAGTGTCCTTCACGATGAGGATGGCGATGGCCGGATGGCGACCGGTCTGTTCGGTGCCCCGCGCGAGGGCTTCGGTTTTTCCGGGCACCCGGACTATCGCTTCGGCCACCCCGATTTTGCGGCTGCCAGCTTTCTGCTGCTTTCGCCGCAGCGCGAAATCGAAATAGGCATGCGTTACGAAACCGGTCGCCGTCAGCATCAGGAAGAAGGGCGCGGCGGTGAACTCCGTCGCCCGCAGGAGTAGAGTCTTCCCATGGGTTATCGCAACCTGCAGCAGACGGTCGACGCTCTCGAGCGTACCGGCCAGCTCCGGAGGGTCGAGGTCGAACTCGACCCCTGCCTGGAAATCGGGGCCATTCAGCGCCGCGTCTACCAGCGCGGGGGGCCTGCCCTGCTCTTTACGCGCGTCAAGGGAACCGCCTTCCCCCTCCTCGGCAACCTGTTCGGTACGCTGGAACGGGCCCGCTACCTGTTTCGCGACACCCTCGATGCCATTCAGCTTCTGGCGGCGGCCAAGGGTGATCCGGCGGCTTTGCTGCGGCGCCCCGGCGCGGCGTGCAAGCTTCTCCCCCACTTGAGCCACCTGTTGCCGCGCCGGGTGAGGGACGGTGCGGTCCTTGCCCGGGCTGTGCCCCTGGCCGAGTTGCCGGCACTGGTGTCCTGGCCGCAGGATGGCGGTCCGTTCATCACGCTGCCCCAGGTTTACAGCGAAGCCCCGCAGCGTCGCGGCTGGCGGCACTCCAATCTCGGCATGTACCGGGTACAACTCGCCGGCAACCGCTACGCCCCGGGGGCCGAGGTTGGCCTGCACTACCAGATTCACCGTGGCATCGGTGTCCACCATGCCGCTGCCATTGCGGCCGGTGGCCCGCTGCCGGTCAACGTTTTTGTCGGTGGTCCGCCGAGCCTGACGCTGGCGGCAGTGATGCCGCTCCCCGAGGGGATGCCGGAGCTGGCGTTCGCCGGGCTGTTGGGGGGGCATCGCCTGCCGCTGGTTGCCACCGGCAACGGGCTGCTCGCCCCCGCCGAAGCCGATTTCTGTCTGGTCGGCCATATCGATCCGCAGAGGACCCTCCCCGAGGGGCCCTTTGGTGACCACCTCGGCTACTACAGCCTGGTTCACGAATTCCCGGTGATGACCGTGGAGAAGGTCTATTGCCGGCCCGGAGCCATCTGGCCGTTCACCACCGTCGGTCGGCCGCCGCAGGAGGATACCACCTTCGGCGCCCTGATCCACGAGATGACCGGAACGCTCATCCCCGAGTTGATCCCCGGGGTCCGTGCCATCCATGCCGTCGACGCGGCCGGTGTGCACCCTCTGCTGCTCGCCATCGGCTCCGAGCGCTACACCCCGTATGCGACCGAGAAGGAACCGCGCGAACTGCTCACCCAGGCCAACGCCATCCTTGGCCAGGGGCAGCTCTCCCTGGCCAAATATCTGCTGATCGCCGACGGCGACGACGCTCCCCAGCTTGACCTGCACGACATTGCCGCTTTCCTGCGCCATCTGCTCGAGCGGGTCGACTGGTCACGTGATCTGCACTTCCAGACCCGGACCACGATCGATACCCTCGATTATTCCGGTGTCGGCCTCAACCAGGGGTCCAAGGTGGTACTGGCCGCCGCCGGACCTCTCCGCCGCAGTTTGCCGACGGAAATTCCTTTCGGGCTGACGCTGCCGGATGGTTTTGGCTCGCCGCGCCTGGTCCTCCCCGGGGTGCTGGCGCTGCAGGCGCCACCATGGCAAGGTCGACGTGGGTTTCCTGCCGAAGACCTGGCACGCTTTTGCCGTGCCATCGATCCGGAGGCGTTGGGTCGTTTTCCGCTGCTTGTCCTGGTTGATGACAGCGACTTTGTTGCCCGAACCCTCGATAATTTCCTGTGGGTGACCTTCACCCGTTCTGATCCGGCGGCCGATATCGATGGCATCGGTGCCTCGATGCAAGCCAAGCACTGGGGGTGCTCCGGTCCCCTGGTGATTGATGCCCGGATTAAGGCCCATCACCCCCCCCCATTGGGGGATGACCCGGCGGTGGAGCGCCGGATCGACGCTCTCGGGGCATCTGGAGGCCCGCTGCATGGACTCGTATAGTGAGGAAAAGGCGCTTGGCGAAGCGTATTCCCTGCCGGCGGCAATCGGCAATACCCCGCTGGTCGCCCTGCATCACCTCAATCCCAACCCCGCGGTGCGCCTCCTGGCCAAGCTGGAAGGGAACAATCCGGGTGGGTCGGTCAAGGACCGTACCGCCTGGTGGATGATTCGCCAGGCCGAGGCCGATGGCAGCCTGACCCCCGACAAAACCATCCTCGAGCCGACCTCGGGGAACACCGGTATCGCTCTGGCGATGCTGTCCGCAGCGCGCGGTTACCGGATTCGCCTGGTCATGCCCGAATGTGTCAGCCTGGAGCGGCGCGCCGTTCTGGAAGCCTATGGGGCGGAACTCGTCCTCACCCCGGCCTGTGAAGGGACCGATGGTGCCATTCGCCTGGCCCACAAGATTATGGCGGCCGCGTCGGATCGCTACTTCATGCCCAATCAGTACGACAACCCGGCCAACCCCTCAGTGCATTTCGAGACGACCGGACCGGAGATCTGGCGACAAACCCAGGGGAGCGTCGATGTTTTTGTCGCCGGCATGGGGACTTCCGGGACCTTGATGGGCGTCGGCCGCTACTTGCGCGCGAAGAAACCCGCCGTGCGGATCGTTGGCATCGAGCCGCGGCTCGGGCACAAGGTCCAGGGGCTCAAGAACATGCAGGAGGCCATCGTCCCCGGTATTTACCACGAGGAGGAATTGAGTCAGAAACTGACGGTGGAAGACGAGGAGGCATTCGAAACGGCTCGCCAGTTGGCGAGCCGCGAAGGGATTTTCGCCGGTATGTCGAGCGGGGCTGCGGTCGCCGGCGCCCTCAGGGTGGCTGCGGCCATGGCTGGGGGGACGCTGGTGGTCCTTCTTCCGGATCGCGGCGATCGCTACCTGAGCACCTCCCTGTTCCGCTCTGTCTGTGCCAATTGCCGGCCATGACGACCGCCTGGCGTTCCTTGGTTTCCCTCGGCTGGCTCGAGGGTTTGCGCAGAGCCCGGTAAATCTCGCCCGCGATCTGATGAGCCGATCGTTTCCTCTCCCTTTGGGCGGTTTCGCTATCGCCTGCTGATCCCTGGACGAAAAGAAGCGAGGCCCGCTGTTGCCAGCGGGCCTCGCGCGTTGTTCTTCAGCCATGCCCTCCTATTCGCCGCGCAGCGTCTTGAGAATCGGCGGCTTTTCCTCCTCCATCGCCAGAAGGGTATGACAGGTGTTGCAATCGGCCGAGATGGTGCGGCCGTCGGCAGTCTTGTGCCGGTCATCGTGGCAGCGGAAGCAGCCGATGTTGAACTCGGGCCCGTGGCCGACATGGTTCACATAGGTGCCCCAGTTGATCTTCATCTCCGGGAAGACGTTCTGGGCATAGGCTTCCTGGGTGCCGGCAATCGCCTTGGCCAACAGGTGCGGCTTGGCCTTGAGCAGCTCCGCCTGGTTCTTCTGATACCATTGGGTCAGCGTTTCGGCGATCCCCTGCTGCGCCGCCGCACTGCTCGGATAGTTGGCGGTGACTGCGGCCAGCGCCTGGCGCTTGATGAACGGCAGCTCTGCCGGGAGGCTCCCCTCCAGCAGTTTGCGGTCCAGGGCGTCCTCGACGCCGAGGTAGACGTGCGACGGACGGTTGTGGCAGTCGATGCAATCCATCTCCCGGCTCTCATTCTCGGCCGCACTCTTGCCCAGCAGGGTGTCGGCGTCCGGGGTGCGGTAGACGACCTCCCTGCCATCCTTCCCGGTCATGCGTACCTCGGGGATGGTCATGCGGGTGTGGTCCGTGGCGCGGTAGGTGATGCGGTTTTCCCGGGCCACATGCCAGTGAATGCCATGTGAACTCTGCGTACGATCCCCGGCGCTGCCGATCTTCATCAGCAGCACATCATGGGTGGGCGTGTTCTTCTCGTCGTCGTTGAAGCGCTTCTTCACCACCAGCTTGTCGCCGTGGAACAGTTCCGGGCGGTGGCACTTTTCGCAGGTGTCGCGGGCCGGGCGCAAACCGTGTACCGGGGTGGCAATCGGCCGCGGGTAGGTATCGGCGACTACGGCCAGCAGCTGGCGGGCGCCTGAGATCTTCGATTTGACGAACCAGTCGGCGCCGGCGCCGATATGGCACTCCACGCAGCTGACGCGGGAATGGGGGCCGTTTTGGTAGGCGGTGTATTCGGGGTTCATGACCGTATGGCAGAACTGACCGCAGAAGCTGGTCGACTCCATGTAGTGGTAGGCCCGGTAGAGGAAAAGGCTGAATACGGTGACGTTCACCGAAGTCAGGAAGACGATGATGAAGACGTTGCGGCGCAGACGGGCGAAGAGTACCGGGTCAGTAAAGTACTTGCGCAGGTACTCGAGAGTGAACAGGTGGACCTCGCGCTGGCCGCGGAAAAATACGGCACCGACAAAGATCATGGTCAGGCCGCCGAGAAAGGCCGGGCCTAGCAGCAGGTAGACGGCGCCACCAAGATAGGGATTCTGTACGTGCCAGATGGTGTCAATCAGCATGTAGCCGAACAGGATCGGGGCGACCACGGTGACGACCATGGCCCCAAGCAGCGATATCCGGCTGCGGCTCATGCCGAGGAAGAAGTCCTTGACCATTTCAAACTGTCCCATGAAGGCTGCCTCCTGTTGAACATGGGGAAATCATACATGTTCTCATGATTAGAAGTATTAATGTGTCTACTTTTAACAAACCCTGTTAAAAAAAACAAGGAAAAATGGACGGTTAGGGTGTGTTTGCATAATTTTAAAAAATTTTTAACTTTTTGGGTTGACATGAAATATTGTTAATGTTATTTATTA
>CAZRTZ010000006.1:0-63165 GCA_964603155.1 uncultured Geobacteraceae bacterium
CTACACCTCTCTATTCGTCGGCAGCGTCAGATGTGTATAAGAGACAGGGCCTGGTCGATGTGCCGGTGATCGCCGTGCCGACCTCGGTCGGTTACGGCGCGGCCTTCGGCGGGGTCGCCGCCCTGCTCGGCATGCTCAACTCCTGTGCCGGCGGCGTCACGGTGGTCAACATCGACAACGGCTTCGGCGCCGCTTTCGCCGCCACCCGCATCAACCGCCGGCGCGCGTCATGACCACCCTTTATCTCGATCCCTTTGCCGGCATCGCTGGCGACATGTGTCTCGGCCTGCTGGTCGATCTCGGCGTCGCCCCCGCCGCCCTGGAAGCCGGGCTGCGCGCCCTGCCGGTCGATGGCTGGCGGCTGGAGGTCAGGGAGGAGCTCCGCCACGGGCTGGGCGGCACCCGCGTCGAGGTCCTCTGCGCCACCGGGCAGGCCCATCGCTCGTGGAGCGCCATCGATGCCATGCTGGCGGCGGCGGAGTTGCCGGAGCCGGTGCGCGAGCGCTCCCGCCGCGTCTTCCGCCGGCTCGGCGAGGCGGAGGCCCGGGTCCACCGGGTGGAGCTGGATGCGGTGCACTTCCACGAGGTCGGCGCCGTCGATGCCATTGTTGATATCGTCGGCACCTGTCTCGGCCTGCACGCCCTGGGGGTCGATGAGATCGTCTGTGCGCCGCTGCCCCTCTCCCACGGGCTGACCAAGGGGAGTCACGGTGCCCTGCCGCTGCCGGCACCGGCCACCCTGGAGCTTTTGCGCGGCGCTCCGGTGCGCGACGCCGGGAGCGAGTGCGAACTGGTGACCCCGACCGGGGCGGCACTTGCCGCCACGCTGGGGCGCTTCGGGCCGCTGCCGGAACTGACCGTGGAGCGGATCGGCTACGGGGTCGGCGGCTGGGATCTGGCCGACCGTCCCAACCTGCTGCGCGGCATCTTCGGTACACCGGTGACTGTCGACGGCTTCGAGCGCGACCTGGTCACGGTCATCGAAACCCATCTCGACGACTGTCTGCCGGAAGTGCTCGGTTCGCTGCTCGACAGTCTGCTGGCCGCCGGGGCCCTCGATGCCGGTTTCTCCCCGCTGCAGATGAAGAAAAACCGCCCCGGGGTGAAACTGACCGTGATCGCCCCGCCGGTCCTGGCCGAAAGCCTGGCCGGCCTGGTACTGCGCGAGTCGAGCGCCATCGGCGTGCGCCTTTACGAGACCCGGCGCCTCAAGCTGCGCCGTGAAGTGCGCACCATCGACACGCCGCTCGGCCCGGCCCAGGTCAAGCTGCTCTTTGCAGGGGAGCGGCTGCTGCGGGTCGCGCCGGAGCATGCCGCTTGCGTGGCGCTGGCGGCGGCGAGTGGGCGTGCCCTCGCCGAGGTCTACCGGCTGGTTACGGCGGTGGCCGCCCGGGCCTGCGGGCTCGACCCCTGATGCGCGCCCTGGCGTTGCTGCTGGCGAGCAATTTCGGCCTCGGTTATGCGCCGGTCGCTTCCGGCACGTTCGGGACCCTGGCCGGGCTGCCGGTTTTCTGGCTGCTGCATCGCCTGTCGCCGCTGGAGTACCTGCTGGCGCTGGCTGTGCTGACCGGCGTGGCGGTGTGGGTGTCCGGGGTGGCCGGGCGCCACTACGGCGTGGTCGATGACGGCCGCATCGTCATCGACGAACTGGCCGGCTACCTGGTGACCGTGGCGTTTCTGCCGTGGAACTGGACCACGGCCTGGCTCGGCTTCGCCTGGTTCCGGCTGTTCGATATCGTCAAGCCGCCGCCGGCACGCTGGCTCGACCGGCATTGCAAAAACGCCTTCGGCGTGGTGTTCGACGACGTAGCCGCCGGCGTCTATGCCGCCCTGGCGCTGCGCCTGACCCTCTGGCTGCTGTTGGAGTAAAGTCGATGGAGATCGCGGTCCTGGTGATTGGTGACGAACTGCTCAACGGCGACCAGCCCGATACCAATACCGCCGCTGTCGCCCGGCTGCTCGGTGAACACGCGCTGAGCGTCCGCGAGGCCGCCTGTGTCCGCGACAAGGAGGCGGAGATTGCCGCCGCCTTGAACCGCCTGGCGTTGAGCCACCAGGCGGTGATCGTCACCGGCGGCCTCGGTCCGACCGCCGATGACCTGACCGCCCGGGGCGCGGCCCGCGCCCTGGGTGTGCCGCTGAGTCTCGATCCTGAGGCGCTGCGGCAGATTCGGGCCCGTTTCCAGTTGCGGGGGCGGGAAATGCACCCGCGTGACGAGAAGCAGGCGCTGCTGCCGGCCCGCGCCGCCGTTCTGCCCAATCCGCTTGGTGTCGCCCCCGGCTTTCAACTGCGCCACCCCAAGGGGGCCGAGCTGTTCTTCCTCCCCGGCGTTCCCTTCGAAATGCGGGCCATGCTCGCTGACAGCGTGCTGCCGAAGCTTTTGGCTATGGCGGCACAGCGCCCGGAGCAGGCCCGGCAGCGCCTGACCGTTTTCGGCCTGAGCGAGCCAGAGGTGGAGCAGCGGCTGGTGGCCGCCGGCGTCGGGGCCGGCGTGCAGATCGCCTACACGGTCGATTTCCCTCTGGTGCGGGTGCGGCTGAGTGCCAGCGGCGAAGCGGCCCAGCAGCGGGTTGACCATGCCGAGCTGCTGGCCCGGCGGGCACTGGATGACTTTCTGGTCGCGCTGGGCGACGACACCCTGGCCGGTGCGACCGCCCGCCTGTTGACGGCGGCCGGCCTGAGCGTGGCGCTCGCCGAATCGTGCACCGGCGGGCTGATCGCCAAGCTCCTGAGCGACCAGCCGGGGGCGTCGGTTTTTCTGGAGCGCGGCGCCGTCACCTACGCCAATAGCGCCAAAACCTCCTGGCTCGGGGTTCCGGAAGCTTTGCTGGCCGAGCACGGTGCGGTCAGCAGTGCCTGTGCGCTGGCCATGGCCCGTGGCGTCCGCGCGGCGGCCGGCACCGCGCTGGGCCTGGGCGTTACCGGGGTCGCCGGACCGGACGGCGGGAGCGAGGACAAGCCGGTCGGCACCGTCTTTCTGGCGCTGGTCAGCGCCGACGGCGAACGGGTCGAGGGGTTGCGCTTTCATGGCGATCGCGCTCAGGTGCGCCTGCGCAGCGCCTGCACCGCCCTCGACTGGCTGCGCCGGCATGCCATCGCCGTCCTGGCGGCAGCGCCATGAGCGGCGGGCCGGCTGCGGACAAGCTGCCTGCCGTGACGCTGCTCCCCCGCGACGGCTGGCTGGCGCTGGCGATGACGGCCGGTGGCGGTCTGCTGGCGGTCTGGACCGTTCCCGCGGGGTTGGCCCTGGCCGGCGGCGGGGTGATCCTGCTCAACGTGGTCGCCTGGCGGCAGGCCCGCAAGGCGGCACGTCACCGGCAAAAGCTGGCGGCCATCAGCGCCGAGCACGAGGTTCTGCTGCGCGACCTCGATGAGGCGCGCTCCCGCTATGAACAGATCCTGCATCACGCCAGTGATGCCATGTTCTGCATCGATCCCCATGACGGCAGTCTGATCGAGGTCAACCGGCGGGCCGAGGAGTTGCTCGGCTACACCCGCGGCGACATCGGCCACTTAAGTCTCGGCGTGCTCTTTCCCGGCCGGCACCGGCGGCGTTTTCTCAAGCTGGTGCGGCGGATTCTGACCGACGGCCAGGGCGAGGAGCCTGAACTGCAGTTCCGCCGCAAGGACGGCAGCCTGTTCATCGGTTCGGTGCAGGCGCGGCTTGGCTGGCTCGGTGCCCAGCGGGTGGTTCACGGCAGCTTCCACGACGCCACCCCCTACGTTCATCTGGCCAGCGAGCTGCGGCGCCACAACCAGCAGTTGACCCTGCTCAACGAGGTGGCCAGGCTGGCCGCCGAGGAGCAGCACTTCTCCTCGATCCTGGCCACCATCCTGGCGCAGGTGGTGGATGGCTTCGGGGTTTCCGGCGGCGGCATCTTCCTCTTGCGGCCGCCGGGGACCAGCCTGTCGCTGGCCTTCCAGCGCGGGATCGTGCCGGAGGTCGCCGCGGCCTTGGAGGAGATCCAACCCGGCGAGGGGTTGCTCGGCAAGGTGGCGGTCAGCCGCCAGTCCCGGCTTTCGGTCGACCTGGGTAAGGATCGCCGTTTCAACTGCGCGGCCGCCGTAGCCGATGGCTGGCGGGCTCTCCTGGCCGTACCGCTGGAGAGCAAGGACCGCTGCCACGGCGTGCTGTTCCTGTTCGAGCGCGGGGACCGGGTCCTCAATCGCAACGAGATGCGCCTGCTCCAGGCCATCGGCCGGCAGATCGGCCCCCTGGTCAAGCACTCCGAGCTGTTCGACGAACTGCAATGGCAGCATCGCCTGAATCAGGCCAGCCTGCGTGAGCTGGAACGCTCGCGCGGGGCGCTGCGCGAAAATCTGCGCCAGCTCGAGCAGAGCCATCGCCTGCTGCAATCGCTTGACCAGATGAAAAGTTCCTTCATGGCCCTGGCCTCCCACGAACTGCGCACCCCGTTGACCACCATCCTGTCCGGGGCCGAGTTGCTCGAGGATGCGGCGAACGAACGCCTCGCCCCGCCGGAACAGTTGGCCCTGCAGGCGATTCTGCAGGGCAGTCGCCGGCTGCGCGAACTGGTCGACGACCTGCTCGAGGCAGCCCGCCTGGAGGCCAACGCGGTTTACCTGGCGAACGAAGAGTTCGATCCCTGCGACCTGCTGGCGTCTCTGGCGGAAGAGTACCGGCCACGCTGTGCCCAGCGCGCCGTCGCTTTCATCCTCGAAGCGTGTCCCGCCGGAATCCGCTTGCGGGGCGACCGGCACCACCTGCAGCGGGCCCTCGGGCGCATTCTGGAGAACGCGGTCAAGTTCACCCCGGATGGCGGCACGGTCGCGCTTGCTGCGCAGCGACGCAGCGGGGTGGAGGTCGGGATCATGGCCGAACGGCTGAACCAGGCCGCCGCCGAGGTCTTCGCCGCGGGGCTGGCGCCGGAGTATCTGCACATTTCGGTGCGTGACAGCGGCATAGGGCTGGCTGCGGAGGATATCGAGCGCGTTTTCGAGAAATTCATCACGCTTGGCGACATCGCCAGCCACTCCTCGTCGCGGGACAGTTTCGGCGGCGAGGGGGTCGGCCTGGGGCTGACGCTGGCCAGAGGGGTCGTCACCGCCCATAACGGCCTGCTCTGGGCCGAAAGTGCCGGCGAGGGGCAGGGGAGCTGCTTCAGTATGCTGCTGCCGTCAATCCCCCGGGCAAATCCCGCCGATGGCCACTAGGACTTTCCTGGCCATCCCGCTGCCGCAGCTGTTGCAGGATGAGGTCGCTGAGGTGCAGCGCACGCTGCAGCGGTCCCTGCCGGATGTGCGCTGGACGCCACCCGGCAACGTGCATCTAACCCTGCGCTTTTTCGGCGCAACCGGCGCCGATGAGCTTGAAAAGATTCGTGAAGTCGTGCTATCGATAGCTGTTCGCGAAGCGGCTTTCACGGCCGCTGTCGGCCGGCTTGGCGTCTTCCCCCACCTGCGGATGCCGCGGGTGGTCTGGCTGGGGGTGACGGACCCGCGCCTGAGTGCGTTTCATGCGCATTGCGAGGCCGCTTTGGCTCAGGCCGGTTTTCCGGGGGAAGGGCGAGGCTTTACACCGCACCTGACCATCGGTCGCATGCACCGGCGCCCGCCACGGCTGGGCGAGGTACTGGCCGCCTGGGAGACGCGGCAGCTGGCGCCGCTGCCGGTCGATCGACTGGTTCTCTTCGAGAGCCAGCTGTTGCCGGGGGGCGCCCGGCACTTGCCGCTATTGACGGCCCCGCTGGGTAAGGGACCCGCCGGGCTTTGAGCTGCAGACCTATTTCACATGAGCGGAGGGAGAGAGATTATGGCAGACAACGATCGTAACCGTGCCATCGAGCTGGCGATGAGCCAGATCGAGAAACAGTTCGGCAAGGGGAGCATCATGCGCCTCGGCGAGGATGCCCACCTGCCCGATGTGCAGACCATCTCCACGGGGGCCCTGAGCCTCGACATCGCCCTCGGGGTCGGCGGCGTGCCGCGCGGCCGGATCATCGAGATCTACGGCCCGGAATCGTCGGGGAAGACCACCCTGGCCCTGCACATCATCGCCCAGGCCCAGAAAGGCGGCGGTGTTTCCGCTTTCATCGATGCCGAGCACGCCCTCGACGTGCAGTATGCCCGCAAACTCGGGGTCAAGACCGACGATTTGCTGATCTCCCAGCCCGATACCGGCGAGCAGGCGCTGGAGATTGCCGAAACCCTGGTGCGCAGCGGCGCCATCGACGTGCTGGTGGTCGACTCGGTGGCCGCCCTGGTCCCCAAGGCCGAGATCGAAGGGGAGATGGGTGACTCGCACATGGGGCTGCAG
Organism: uncultured Geobacteraceae bacterium; assembly: GCA_964603155.1. Lineage (GTDB taxonomy): Bacteria > Desulfobacterota > Desulfuromonadia > Desulfuromonadales > BM103 > VAUL01. Next base: position 6,279 of record CAZRTZ010000006.1, read on the forward strand.
GCCCGGCTGATGTCGCAGGCCCTGCGCAAGCTGACCGCGACCATCAGCAAGTCGAACTGCTGCGTGATTTTCATCAACCAGATCCGCATGAAGATCGGGGTGATGTTCGGCAATCCGGAAACCACCACCGGTGGCAACGCCCTCAAGTTCTACGCCTCGGTGCGCATGGACATCCGCCGCATCGCGGCGCTGAAGCAGGGGGAGGAGACGATCGGCAACCGCACCCGCGTCAAGATCGTCAAGAACAAGGTGGCCCCGCCGTTCAAGGAGGCCGAATTCGACATCATGTACGGCGCCGGCATCTCCTGGGAGGGGGATCTGGTCGATCTCGGCGTTGCCAGCAAGCTCATCGAAAAGAGCGGCTCCTGGTTCTCTTACGGAGGGGAGCGCCTCGGCCAGGGGCGCGAGAACGTCAAGCAGTTCCTGGCCGACAACCAGGCCCTGGCCCGCGAGATCGAAACGAAAGTCCTCGCCCATTACGGGCTGGGGAAACCTGCCGACAAGAAAGAATAAATCATGGAACTGAACGAGATCCTCTCCGTTGGACTGAAGAGCAACGCCTCGGACATTCATCTCAAGGTCGGCCTGCCGCCGATCTACCGGATCGACGGTGCCTTGCGTCCGCTGCCCAACGCCCCGCGCATCACTCCGGAGTTCACCGAGAAGTTCTGTGACCAGATCATGAACGAGCTGCAGCGGGAGCGCTTCGAAAAAGCCCGCGAGGTCGATCTTGCCTACGGCGTCCCGGGTCTTGGCCGTTTCCGCGTCAACGCCTTTTCGCAGCGCGGTTCGATCTCCCTGGTGTTTCGCGCCATCCCCTTCGACATCAAGGGGATCGACGAGCTGCTGCTGCCGCCGGTCATCAAGAAGCTGTGCATGGCCAACCGCGGCCTGATCCTGGTGACCGGCGCCACCGGCTCGGGGAAGTCGACCACTTTGGCGGCGATCATCGACTTCATCAATGCCAACCGCAAGAACCACATCGTCACCATCGAGGACCCGATCGAGTTCCTGCACCGCGACAAGAAAAGCATCATCAACCAGCGCGAGGTCGGTTCCGACACCATGGGTTTCCAGTCGGCCCTCAAAAGCGCACTGCGCCAGGACCCGGACGTGATTTTGGTCGGCGAGATGCGCGACCACGAAACGATCGAAACGGCCATCACCGCCGCCGAAACCGGCCATCTGGTGCTCTCCACCCTGCACACCGTCGATGCCGCCGAGACGATCAACCGCATCATCTCGGTCTTCCCGCCGTTCCATCAGCGTCAGGTGCGCATCCAGCTGGCCGCGGTGCTCAAGGGGGTCATCTCCCAGCGCCTGGTGCCGCGCGCCGACGGCAAGGGCCGCGTGCCGGCGGTCGAGATCATGATCGCTTCGGCCCGGGTGCGCCAGCTGATCGACGACAAGGATCAGACCAAGCTGATCCCCGACGCCATCCAGCAGGGGTACGAATCCTACGGGATGCAGACCTTCGACCAGTCGCTGATGATGCTCCTCACCAAGAAGCTGATCACCTTCGAGGAAGCCATCCGGCAATGCTCCAACCCCGACGATTTCAAGCTGAAGATGTCCGGGATCTCGTCGACATCCGACCTTTCCTGGGATGCGTTCGAAAAGTCCGGCGGGGAAAACAAAGGCGCCTGAGCAGCCCCGCGGTGCGGCCTGGGCGGCGGTTCTGCGCCTGCTGAGCCGTCGCGACTACAGCCTCGGCGAGTTGCGCCAGCGCCTGCTGGCCAAAGGTTTCGCCGAGGACGCCGTGGCGGAGGCTGTCAGCCGCGGTGTCGAGTTGGGCTATCTCGACGATGCCCGGCTGATCGAACGGGTCAGCCAGGCGCTTCTGGAGCAGGGGCGTGCTGCCGGGCCGCGGCTGGCCATGGAGTTGCGCCGGCGCGGGTTCCCGCGGGAGCTGGTCGATACGGCGCTGGCCACGCTTTCCGCCGCGGGAGGGGAGGAGCTGTCGCTGCGCGAACTGATCGCGCGCCGCTTCGCCCGCTTCGATTTCGCCAGTGCCGATGAGCGCGAACGGCGGCGGGTGGTGACTTTTCTGCAAAGACGAGGGTTCTCCCTCGATCGTATTCTGAACGAACTGAAACGGACCGAGCCATGACCCACAGCAAACTGACCGGCAGCCAGATCCGCCAGCGCTTCCTCGACTACTTCGCCGCGCGCGGCCACGTGGTGGTCGCCTCTTCGTCGCTGATCCCGCATAACGACCCGACCCTGCTCTTCGCCAACGCCGGGATGAACCAGTTCAAGGACTGTTTCCTCGGCATGGAGGACCGCGGCTACTATCGCGCCGCCTCCTCGCAGAAGTGCGTGCGCGCCGGCGGCAAGCACAACGACCTGGAGAACGTCGGTCGCACCGCCCGCCACCACACCTTCTTCGAGATGCTGGGCAACTTCTCGTTCGGCGATTATTTCAAGACCGAGGCGATCGCCTTTGCCTGGGAATTCCTGACTAAGGATCTCGGGCTCGACAAGAGCCGCCTGTACGTGTCGGTCTTCACCGACGACGATGAGGCGGCCGACATCTGGCACACCCAGGAAGGGGTGCCCAGAGAGAGGATCTTCCGCTTCGGCGAGAAGGACAACTTCTGGGCCATGGGGGACACCGGGCCGTGCGGGCCGTGCACCGAGATCTTTTACGATAACGGCCCGGAAGTCGGCTGCGATGACCCCGGCTGCACGGTCGGCTGCGATTGCGACCGTTACATGGAGATCTGGAACAACGTCTTCATGCAGTTCGATCGCCAGTCCGACGGCACGCTCGTCCCCCTGCCCAAGCCGGCCGTCGATACCGGCATGGGGCTGGAGCGCATCACCACGGTGATGCAGGGGGTGACTTCGAACTACGATACCGATCTCCTGCAGGGGATCATTCGGCACATCGAGAAGCTTTCCGGCAAGCGTTACCGTGACAATGACAAGGACGATGTCTCCATGCGGGTCATCGCCGACCACATCCGCGCCATGACCTTCCTGATCAGCGACGGAGCCCTGCCGAGCAACGAGGGGCGCGGCTACGTGCTGCGCCGCATCATGCGTCGCGCCGCCCGCCATGCCAAGATGCTCGGTTTCGCCGAGCCGGTCCTGTACCGGGTGGTCGATGCCGTGCGTGCGGTCATGGGCGAAGCCTATCCTGAACTCGGGGAGCGCGAAGACTACATCAAGAAAGTGGTTCGCGCCGAAGAGGAGCGTTTCGCCGAAACCCTCGACCGCGGTCTGGCGATCCTCAACGATGCCGTCACCGAACTCAAGACGCGCAAGGAAACGGTCATCCCCGGCGAGACGCTGTTCCAGCTCTACGACACCTACGGTTTCCCCACCGATCTGACCGCCGACATCGTGCGCATCGAGGGGTTCACCATCGATGAGGCCGGTTTCGAGGCGTGCATGGAGCGTCAGCGGGCCCAGTCGCGCGAGCACTGGAAAGGCTCGGGCGAGGAGGGGATTGCCGCGGTCTACAAGACCCTGCATACCCAGGGGGTGCAAAGCACGTTCACCGGCTACGGCAAGTGCGGCGATTACTCGGTGGTCACCACTCTGCTGGTCGACGGGCAGCCGGTGGCTGAGGCCCAGGCCGGTGCCCAGGTCGAAGTGATCACCCAGACGACCCCGTTCTACGGGGCCTCCGGCGGCCAAGTCGGGGACACCGGCACGATTTCCAGCGGAAACGCGCACCTGGCGGTCTTTGACGCGGCGCGCCCTTACCCCGACCTGATCGTGCATCGCGCCAAGGTCACCAGCGGGATTTTGCGGGTCGGCGATGCCGTCGATCTGACGGTCGATACGGCCCAGCGCCTGGCCACGGCGCGCAACCACACGGCGACCCACCTGCTGCAGGCGGCGCTCAAAAAGGTTCTGGGCGACCATGTCAAGCAGGCCGGTTCACTGGTCGAGCCGGAGCGGCTGCGCTTCGATTTTACCCACTTCACCGCCATGACCGCGGAGGAGCTCCGCCAGGTCGAACAGCTGGTCAACCGTTTTACCATGGCCAACGCCGGGGTCGATTCGCGCGAGATGGAGCTGGCCGAGGCGATGGGGAGCGGGGCCACCGCCCTGTTCGGCGAGAAGTACGGCGACACGGTGCGGGTGGTCAGGGTCGGCGAGGTGAGCATGGAGCTGTGCGGCGGCACGCATGTGGGGGCTGCCGGCGACATCGGCCTGTTCAAAATTCTCCAGGAGACCGGCATTGCCGCCGGGGTGCGGCGTATCGAGGCGGTGACCGGAGAGGCGGCGGTGGAGCTGGTTCAGGCGCAGGAGACGGCTCTTGAACGCCTGGCCCAACTGGTGAAAAGCGATCGCACCCAGTTGGAAAACCGCCTGCTGCGGCTGGTCGAGCGCCAGAAGGAGCTGGAGCGGGAGGTCGAGGGCTTCGCCCGTCAGGCCCAGGCCGGACAGGCCGACAGTATCCTGGATAAGGTGCGTGAGGTTGCTGGCGCCAAGATGCTGATCTCGGGCGTTGCTGCCACCGATGCCAAAGGGCTGCGCGAGCTGGCCGACCGTTTACGTGATAAACTTGGTTCAGGGGTGGTGGCGATCGGCTGCCCCTGCGACGGCAAGGCCAATCTGCTGGTGGCGGTGACCAAGGACCTGACCGGCAAGGTCAAAGCCGGCGAGCTGGTGGCGGCGATGGCCCTCGAGGTTGGCGGCCGCGGCGGCGGCCGCCCGGATCTGGCCCAGGCCGGCGGGCCCAAGCCGGAATCTCTCGATGCGGCGCTGGCCAAAGCCGAAGCGCTGATCGTTGCGGCGTTGGCCGGCTAGACCGGGCGGGGCTGCGCGGGGTGAGGCCTGTGACTCGCCGTTGGAAAATCAAAACCGTGGGCAGATGTCGGTGAGTCTGCCAAGGGGATGTCGTGCGCGTCGAAATGTTCGGCCAGCCGCAACTGTTGCAGGATTCGGATCGGCCCACCATTCTGGTGGTCGATGACGAGGAGATCATCCGTGATCTTTGCCGGCGCACACTCGGCGAATACAGGATCCTCGAGGCGCCCGACGGCTTGGCCGCCCTGCAACTGCTGGAATCGCATCCTGCCGACCTGATTCTGGTCGACGTTATGATGCCGGTCATGAACGGCCTCGACCTGCTGGCCAAGGTCAAGGAGCGTGATCCCGATCAGCTGGTGGTCGTGATGACCGGCTATGCCGACAAGGAGATCGTCCTGCGGGCCCTCAAGGCCGACGCCGACGATTTCATCCAGAAGCCGATCAACCTGCTGCAGCTGAAGAGCACCATCCAGAAAGCCCTGGAGAAACGGTCGCTGCGGCGGGAATTGCAGCAACTCAAGCGGGGCGATCGCCTCAAGGCCGAATTTCTCGGGCTCATCTCCCACAAGCTGCGCACCCCGACCACGGTCCTGTCCCTGTTCATGCAGAATCTGGCCAGCGGTGCCGTGACCTCGGAGACCCCCGGTTTCGACGAAACCGTCCAGGCGATGCGCGAAGAGGCCGACCACCTTGCGCACCTGATCCAGGACCTGCTGACCTACAGCGATGTCATATTGCAGGAACAGAAACCGCAGTTGGCCCCCACCGACCTGCGCGACGTCATCATGACCGTCCTGGCCGAGCGCCGCCCTGCCGCGACCCAAAAGCGGCTGACCCTGGTGAGCAACCTGCAGGGCGGCTGGCCGGGGCTCATGCTCGACCGGCGCCGGATCGGTTTTGCCCTCGGCGCGGTGATCGACAATTCTCTTAAATTCACTCCGCCGGGAGGGCAGATTTCTCTGTTTGGCGAAGTGCTCAAGGACCGGGCCCAGGTGTCAATCAAGGATACCGGCATCGGTATTGCCAAGGACGAGCTGTCCCGGATCTTCGAAAAGTTCTACCAGATCGACCCTCAGCATACTGGCCAGATCCGCGGGTTCGGCCTCGGGCTCTTCTATGCCCGGCAGTTTGTCCAGGACCACGGCGGGACGATGGCCATCGACAGCCAGCCCGGCTTGGGCACGACCGTCACCATCACCCTGCCGCGTCAGTAAAGCTGCTTCTTCCTCGGCCTGCCGCCAGGCTACACCCGCACCGTCTTGTAAAGAAAATTCTTGAATTTGAAGAAGCGCAGTCGCTCTTCGGCGTCGTCGCTGCGCGGGTCGCAGGCTTTGAGCGCCATGGCGATCTCCGGCATGTTGCGCGCGCCGCCGCGGCGCACGGCATCGACCAGGGCGCGAACCGTGTCCTTGGTCAGCTGCTTTTCGCTGAACGGTTGGTGGACCAGGCTCCAGAAATCCCCCTCGCCGGTGCGCAGGGCATTGAGCAGGCGCACCTCGGGCGGGGTGGCGGCCGTAAACGCCGGCAGCGGTGCCGGAGCGCTGCCGATGCCGGTCAGGGCCCGGCGCACGTCGTCGGTGGTGATCGCCCGGGCGCGGCGGAAGAGCAGGGCACGCAAAAGGATCGAGCGCAGTTCGCGGATGTTGCCGGTGTAGTCGTGGCCGGCCAGCAGCTCCTGGGCCTCGCGGCTGATCCCCGGGACCTGGTCGGCGGGCTCGTTGGCGCGGCGGTAGATGCGATAGAGCTGGCCGAGGAAGTGCACCGCCAGGTCGGGGATGTCCTCGCGGCGCTCGTTCAGCGACGGCACGTCAATGGTCAGCTCGGAGAGGCGGTGAAACAGGTCTTCGCGGAACTGCCCTTCGGCAATCAGCCGCCGCAGGTCGCGGTTGGTGGCGGCGATCAGCAGTACCCGCGCGTAGCGGGTCTGGTTCTCGCCAAGGCGCACGAAGCCGCCGTTGTCGAGGAACCGCAACAGCTGCACCTGGGTTTTGGGGTCGGCGTCGCCGATTTCGTCGAGGAAGACGACGCCGCCGTTGGCCTCCTCCAGAATCCCGCGTCGGTCGAGGTGGGCACCGGTGAAGGCTCCGCGCTTGTGGCCGAACAGCTCCGAGTAGGTCAGCTCGCCGCTGTAGGCGGCGATGTTGCTCTTGGTGACCGGCAACTCGCCCTGACTGCTGGTCTGCTCGCGGAACATGGTGTTAAGGCGCGAGTAGATGTTGTTGAAGAGGAACTCCTTGCCGCTGCCGGTGTTGCCGGTGATCAGGATGGTCGGCAGCCCCAGATTGGTTTCCTTCGGGTCGGCCCGGTGCCACATGAGGAGGCGGTTGAACAGGGGCGGCGTCAGCGTCTCGATGGTGGTGACGATTTCGCGGGCCTTGGGCGAATTGCCAATCAGGTTGCCCAGGCGGTAGGAGGAAATCTTCGGGTCGCGGTAGGTGACGTCGGTCTGCAGACGCTGCACCTCCCCGGTCAGGCGCTCGATCTGCAGCAGCCCGGCCAGGTGACGGGCGATCATCTGCACGATGATCTGCAGGATGCGCTGATGCTCCTCAGTAAAAAACCTGGGGGTCAGGCTGTTGAGGCAGACGACGGCCAGAACCTGCTCCTCGATGCAGACCGGCACGGCGATTTCGCTGCGGATCAGGTCGGAGATCGGCAGATGGAAGCCCTCCCCGGAGGCTTCGGCCAGCGTGTCGGCAATCACGCAAGGCTGGCGAAGGTGAGCGGCACGCCCGGTGAGGCTGCGCTGTTGGCGAGGGAGCTCCAGGCCGCCGATGCGGATCGGCGGGATATTCTTTTTCAGCCATTCCTTGCTCTTGGCCCCGACCAGAGTGCCATCCGTCTCTTCGACCAGCAGCAACGGCTCGCCGTCGCGCTCCTTGACCAGCGCGATACTGCCGGTATCGGCGCCGATCAGCTCGGTGGCCTTGGCCAGGACGCGGTTCAGGAACGGCTGCACCCCCTCGAAGCGCTCCTGCAGCAGGTCGTTGATCTCCGAGAGGACCTGGATCTCGACGTGCTCGTCACCGATCTCCTGAATGACCCGCTGGGCCATTTCGGCGTGAGCCTCAAGGAGCCCCCTTTCAAACTCGCTGAACTCATGCAGTTCGCTGGTGAAGTAGTTGACCAGGCAAGTGATGCGGCGGGTGACCGGGTCGTAGCGCGGCACCACGTAGAGCGAGGTCAGGCCGATGGCGTCGATCAGAAAGCGCTTCTGCAGGATTTCCGTGCGCAGATCCGGAAAGTAAAGCGGGGCGAGCAGGGCATCGTCGCTGATCACGCCGTCACTGCGGATGTAGCGGGAGAGGAGCGAGCGCCCGGTGGCCAGATCGACCAGCCCTTCCTGCTCATAGAGCTGCTGCATCTTGCGATCCTCGGCATAGGCGGCCAGGACCTCCAGCCCCTGGCCGGAGCGCGCCGGAATCAGTACCGAGGCCAGGGCCAGCCGGTCGATCAGGCGCACTGCCGAGCGCACCATGGTGCGGGCGGCCGCGGTCTTTTTCCCCTCGTCGATGCGCCGGGCCAGCAACAGCTGTTGATGATGCTTGCGGGCCTGGTCGAGGATCGGGGTCACCTCGGCCGCGAACTGCTTGAGCAGCCGGCGCCGGGCGGCATCGGGGAACTGGCTGCGGCGGCTGCCGTCGACGCACAGCACTCCGACCGCCCGCTGGCGATGGATCAGCGGCAGCTGGTAGGAGGTCAGAAGGTTGAAGCGCTCGGCGATCTCGCGACCCTGCGGGACCAGTTCGGACGGATCCTCGAAGGCGGCGCTCTCGTGGGTGATGAACACCTGCGACACCAGGTAAACGGGATCGGTCAGGGGGAACTGGTGGCTGCGCACCGTTTCGGCCATGCGCCCGGTGGCGAGCATGCAGTTGAGCGTGCCGGTGGTCAGATCCTCCAGGTAGAGCCGGCAGCGGCTCTGTCGTGAAATCAGCGGGACCGCCTCGCCGATGGCGTGAAGGATCTCCGCCAGATTTTCTTTGCCGAAACCGCCGATTTTGGCGATCAATTCGCTGACGCGCGGGGACAAGGTTTCCATCTACCGACTCCGTGTAGGTGTTTTACTCAAAAGCACTATACGCGTTCTCTTCTGCGGCGTCAAAGCACAGCGGCCGCGATGCGCTTGACACTCCCCGGGCGGCAGTCCAGAATGGCCCCCACTGCCGGCACCACGAGGAAAAATGATCTACACGCCTGCCTTTTGGGCCATGGCCACCGCCAACCTCGCCCAGACCGCCAGCTTCAGCGCCTTCTGCCTGCTGCCTCTCTATCTGCTCGAGCACGGCGGCGGCCGCAGCGATATCGGCGTGGTCATGGGGATTTTCGCCCTGGCGTCGGCCCTGTGCCGGCCGTGGATCTCGGAGATGATCGACCGTATCGGCCGCAAGCGCAGCTTTACCCTGGGCAACCTGGTGATGGTGGCTGCGCCTCTGGCCTATCTGTTGATTGCCGATCCGCTGGGAAGCGGCTACCCGGCTTTGCTGCTGCTGCGCGTGGTCCACGGCATCGGCATGGCCATCTGTTTCACCGCGGTGTTCACCTACATGGCCGATATTCTGCCGGTGGAGCGTTTCAACGAAGGGATCGGCATGTTCGGCATCTCGGGGCTGCTTGGCGCGGCGCTCGGCCCCTTCGCTGCCGAGGAAATTTCGCATCTGGCCGGCTATCCCGGACTGTTTCTCGCGGCGGGAGGCTTCTCCTTGCTCTCTTTGCTGATCCACCTGCCGCTGGCCGAGAGTCACCGGCCGAGCGAACGGCGCCGCGGCCCCTCCTTCTTCAGTCTGCTCAGGCGCGGTAAATTCATCATCGTGTTTCTGCTCTCCACGCTGTTTGGTCTCGGCCTGGCGGCGACCGGCAACTTCGTGGCCCCGCTTGCCAGCGAGCGCGGCCTGGGGATGATCTCCACCTACTATCTGTGTTACTCGGCCGGAGCCATCGGCATGCGTCTGTGCGGCGGGCAACTAGCCGACCGCTACGGGGAGAATCGGGTGCTCCCCTGGGGAATCGTCGGTTTCGTGGCCGGTCTGCTGCTGCTGGCGCTGACCCGCGGACCGTGGCTGCTGGCTCTGGCCGGGACTTTGTCCGGCATCGGCCACGGCCTGCTTTTCCCCGCGCTCAACACCCTGGCAGTGCGCGGGGAACCGGGAGAGGTGCGCGGCAAGGCCACGGGGATCTTTACCGGCGCCATCGATGCCGGGGTCTTTGCCGGATCGCTGGTGTTGGGCTATATTGGCCAGTGGCTCGGCCTGACGGCGCTCTTCGTGACCGCCGCTGCCGGGATGGCCTTCGGTTTGCTGATGTTCGGCTTCCGACGCCCGTCCCAATCATAACCATCGGGTATCCGCACATGACCATCGACACCACCTGGCACTTCCACCAAGAAAGGTATGTTACTTCGCCCCGCCCTGCCGGCCTGCTGGGCCGCACCTTCCCCTCGCTGGCATTCTACGCCCGCGCCGCCCGCATCGTCTTCCGTTCCAGCGCCATGGCGCGCCGCGGTCGCTACGACTACCGGGCCTGGGCCCGGTCCAGCGAGGCGATCGCACACGCGCTGGAAGCGGTCGGCTGCCGCATTTACGCCGAGGGGCTGGCCAACCTGGAAGCCCTTGACCGGCCGTGCGTCTTCATCGGCAACCACATGAGCACCCTGGAGACGTTCGTCCTCCCGGCGATGATCGTCCCCCGTGCCGGTGACTTCACCTTCGTCGTCAAGCGCAGCCTGACCGAATACCCGGTGTTCAAGCACGTCATGCGCAGCCGCAACCCGATCGTGGTCGACCGCGTCAACCCCCGCGACGACCTGAAGGCCGTCATGGAACAGGGAGGGGAGCGTCTCGCCGCCGGCTACTCCATCGCCATCTTCCCGCAGCATACGCGCGCCGTCGATTTCGACCCCGAGCAGTTCAACAGCATCGGCATCAAGCTCGCGGCCCGCACCGGCTCTCCCGTGATCCCGATCGCCCTGCAGACCGCGGCCTGGTCGCACGGAAAACTGTTCAAGGACTACGGCCAGATCTTCCCCCAACGGCCGATCCGGTTCGCCTTCGGCGCCCCGTTCACCGTGTCCGGCAAGGGGAACGAGGAACATCAGCGGATCATCCGCTTCATCCAGGAGCACCTCGACAGATGGCGGCAGGAAGCGGAATCCGGCGCATGACGGAGCAAGACTTGCCCTTCGCGCTGCAGCTGCTTACATTGAAGCTGTGGTGACCCCCGCGGCACGAGGTTGACCGTTCATGGCCAAAGATTATTACGCCGTCCTCGGCATCGACAAAACCGCCAGCCCTGAAGCCGTCAAGAAGGCCTATCGCAAGCTGGCGGTCAAGTACCACCCGGACAAGAACCCGGGGGACAAGGCGGCCGAGGAGCGCTTCAAGGAGATCACGGAGGCCTACGCGGTTCTTTCCGACGCCGACAAGCGCCGGCAGTACGACCAGTTCGGCGAGGCCGGCTTCCATCAGCGCTTCAGCCAGGAAGATATTTTCCGCAACGTCGATCTCAACGACATTTTTCGTGAATTCGGATTCGGCGGGGATGAACTCTTCAGCCAATTGTTCGGCGGGCGGGGCGGGGCATTTCGCGGCGGCGGTTTCGGCGGCGGGCGGAGTCGGACGGTGCGCGGCCAGGATCTGCTGCTGCGCCTGAACATCCCCTTCCGTCAGGCGATCCTTGGCGGCGAGCGTCAGCTCGATCTGGCCCGGCATGGTCATGCCGAGCCGATCAAGGTGAGAATCCCCCCAGGGGTGGAGAGCGGTCAGAAGCTGCGGGTTGCCGGCAAGGGCGCGCCGTCACCGGCCGGCGGTTCGCCAGGTGATCTGCTGCTGGAAATCGAGGTCGGCAGCGACCCGGTGTTTTCCCGGGACGGCAACGACCTCGGCGTGACGGTCGATGTTCCGTTCAGCGCGGCCTGTCTCGGCAGCAGCGTTGAGGTGCCGACCCTGGAGGGGAGCAGACGCGTCAAGCTGCGTGCCGGCACGCAATGCGGCAGCCGGATTCGTCTGAAAGGGTTCGGCGTGCCGGAGCGGCACGGCGGGGCCGGGGATCTCTATGCAATCATTGCGGTCAGGGTCCCGGAGAAGCTGACAGCGGAGCAGGAAAAACTGCTGGAGAAACTGCGCGATACCGGGCTGTAAGCAACCGGAAAATACGGCCGATTAAAAATGCCCGGATGCTAGGCGCCCGCCGGCCGAGGAGCGAGGCGTACCTTTGGGTACGTCGCAGCGACGAGGGCAAGGGCAACAACGCAGATGGGCGTTTTTAATCGGCCTCTTCAGAAGACCGAGGCGAGGCGGGCGTAAGCCTGGCGCAGCCGGGAGGCTTCGGCCAGGAGCATCGCTTTGAGCAGTTTGATGGCGATCTGCGGGTGCTCGTTGGTCAGGGCGGCAAAGCGCGCCCGATCGAGGAGCAGCAGGGTCGTCGGTTCGAGGGCCTTTGCCGCGGTGGCGCGCGGCAGGTGATCGAGCAGGCAACTGGCGCCGATGGCCGTGCCGGCCAGAAAGACCCCCATCACCAGCTGCTTGCCGGGGAATTCGGTGTCGACTTTGATTTCGATGCGGCCAGTGACGATGCACGCCAGGTAATCTCCGGCATCTCCCACCTGCCAAAGCTCGGTGCCTGCCAACAGCTGCCGTTCGGTCAGGTACCCCTGCAACGCCGCGCGTTCTGTGGCGGTCAGCGCGGCAAGCAGCCCTTGAGAGGCGCGTTCAGCAGAGGGGGATGGCATCGCTTCGCTCAGCCTGCGGTCCCCGGCTTGCCGGTGCCGCTGCGCAGTTCCTTGATCTTCTCGGTCATCCGCTCGAGCAATTTGGCAAAACCATCCTTGCGGATGATCTCGCCGTAGCTGCTGCGGAAATTTTTCACCAGGCTCACCTCTTCGATGAGGACATCATAGACGAACCACTCGTCACCCTTGCGGACCATCCGGTAATCGATGGGGATGTCCACATTGCCGCTATGGACTTGGGTTTTGACTTCGGCCCGGTCCGCTTCGATCTTTTCGTCGCCGTATTTGACCGTTTCATTGGAATAGGCTTCCACCCGGCCGACATAGGTCTCTTCCAAGAGGTCGGAAAAGAGCCGGATGAACTCCTGCTGCTCCTGCGGCGTGGCGGCTTTCCAGTTCTTCCCCAGGGTGTACTGCGACATGGTGGTGAAATCGAAACGGGCACGGATCAACGGGCTGATCTTTTCCCGCCGGGCCTGCCCCTTGATCTGCGGGTCGCGCAGAATGGTCAGAACCTGGTCGACAGTCTTGCGGATGTCCTCTTTCGGCGTGCTTGCCGCCGCGGCCGGCAGTGCCAACGCAAGGCTGATCAGCAAAGTGATACCGGCAGTCATGAAACGGCGCATGGCTTATCCTCGCTGCAGGGGTCTATTTGGCGACTTTGGCCGCCCGGTTCTGCATGTAGGCATCGCGGACGGTCAGGTAGGGGTCGAGCGACTCCCGAACCACCGCCTCGTAGGTGTCTTTGTCCAGGGACAAGGCGTTGATCTGTTCGCCGGTCACCGCCGCGATCACTTCGGCCTGGTGTACTTTCAGATAATACGGGGATGGCAGCGGCTCGACAAGACTGTCGGCGGCCATGCCAACGCCGTCACGCAGGTTGCGCGGACCGACGAAGGGGAGGACCAGGTAAGGCCCGGGGGGGATCCCGTAATGGCCGAGCGTCTGGCCAAAATCCTCGGGGGAGGGTTTGCGGCTCTCTTTGTGCAGGTCGAAAATCCCGCCGAGGCCGAAGATGCTGTTGGCCAGGAAGATGGCCAACTCGTCGAGAGTGCCGATCACCTTCCCCTGCAGGGCGCTGTTGACGATTCTCACCGGAGCCCCGAGGTTGGTGAAGACATTTTGCACCGCCTCGCGGCCGGCCTCGGGAACGGCCGCCCGGTAACCCCGGGCTACCGGCTTGAGCGCGTAGAAGTAGAGTTTGTCGTTGAACCAGAAAATTCCCCGGTTGACCGGTTCGATCGGGTCCCAGACCACCTCGCCGTTCGGCTCATAACCCTCTTCGAAGTCGATCTCCCCGGCGGGGGCTGCAGGGTCCTCGGCGGCCATGGCGGCACCCGGGCCCGCAGTCAGGCACCAGCCCCCAAACACAACAGCGGCAATCAGGCTCCGCAACAGCATGGGCTACTCCTTCTTGGTATCCTTTTCAAAGATATACTTGCTGACCAGTTGTTCAATGTTGATGGCCGACTCGGTTTCAACGATCCGCCCGCCGGGTGCGATCAGCTTTTCCGAGCCCCCCGGAGCGATATCGATGTAACGGTCGCCGATGATGCCCGCGGTGCGGATCGAGGCGATGCTGTCTTCCTGCAGGACCACCCCTTTCAGGATGGTCATTTCCACGCGCGCCTCATAATTGTCCGGATTGAGCTCGATGCGTGTCACCTTGCCGACCTGCACTCCGGCGATCTCCACCGTGGAGCCCGGCTTGAGCCCGGAGATCGAACCGAATTCGGCCGTCACCGCATAGGTGGGCGGATCGAAGATGCCGATATCGCCCAGTCGAATCGACAGCCAGGCAAAGCAGAGAAAGCCGGCCACGACAAAAAGGCCGACCGTGATTTCGACATTAAACTTGCGCATACAAACCGTCCTCCTCGGCATCGCTGCGATAGAGACGTCCCATGGTTTCCTCGACGAACGCACGCACCTTCGGCTGCTCCGACAACTGGAAAGCCTCGGGGGTCAGGCACTCCTGAATCACCCCGTCGGCCAACAGGGCCACCTGGTCGGCGAGTTTGAAAATCTTCGGGACATCGTGGCTGACGATGACCGCGGTGTAGCCGAGCTGCTGCTGGGTGCGATGGAACAAGCGGTAGATCTCGTTGCTCTTGCTCACGTCCAGGCCGGTAGTCGGCTCGTCGAAGAAAACGATCTTTGGCTTGAGCACCAGGGCGCGGGCGAGACCGACGCGCTTGCGCATGCCGCCGCTCAGCTGGGCCGGGAACTTGTTTTCCGAACCCTGCAGGTCCATCAGCGCCAGTTTCTCTTCGACGTTGGCGCGGATTTGCGCCTCGCTGCCGCGGGTGCGCTCGCGCAGGGGGAGCGCCACGTTATCGAAGACGCTCATCGAGTCGAACAGCGCGGCGTTCTGAAACAGCACCCCGAAGTTCTGGCGAATGTCGTTGAGCTGATTGCGACCGGCCCGGTTCAGATCCTGGCCAAAGACCCTGACGCTGCCTTGGTCCGGGCTCACCAGGCCGAGCATGTGCTTGATGATGACACTCTTCCCCTGGCCGCTGGCGCCGACAATGACCAGGGTGCGCCCTTCGAATACGGTCAGGTTGACGCCGCGCAACACTTCCTGCCGGCCGAAATGCTTGTGCACGTCGATCAGCTCGATGGCCGGTTCCTGGCCGGGTGCCGGAGCCGGGTTGGCGGTGTCGGAGTTGTCGCTCACGGCAGCGCTCATAGCAGGATCGAGGTGATCAGGTAGTCGAAGACCAGCACGGCCACCGAGGAGAGAACCACCGCATCGGTCGTGGTGCGGCTGACCCCTTCGGCGCCGAAGCCGCCGGAGCGCTCGAGGTGCAGGAAATAGCCTTTGGCCGCGGCGATCCAGACCAGCAGCAGCCCGAAGACCAGCGATTTGACCAGCCCCATCTCGACATCGGCCCAGACCACGCTGGCATACATCCCCTGGAAATAAGCTCCGGGGCTGACTCCGAACAGGCCGACCCCTACGGTGTAGCCGCCGACGATGCCGATGACGTCGAAGATCGAGGTCAACAGCGGCAGGGCAATCACCCCCGCCAGCAGTTTGGGTGCGATCAGGTAGCGATAGGGATCGATGGCCATGCACTCCAGCGCGTCGATCTGCTCGGAGTTGCGCATGATGCCGACCTCGGCACAGATCGCCGAGCCGGCCCGGCCGATGACCATCAGGGCGGTCAGCACCGGGCCAAGTTCGCGGATCAGGCTCAGGGCCACGGCCGAGCCGAGAAAGCCTTCGGAACCGAACTTGCGCAGGGTGTAGTACCCCTGCAGGCCGAGGACCATGCCGGTGAAGGCCCCGGTGAAGAGGATGACAAATGTCGACTTGGCGCCGATAAAGTGAACCTGGCGGATCACTGGGAAAACTTTGAAGGGGGTGTGGAAAATGCTGAACAGGGTGCGAAGCAGAAACAGCCCCATACGTCCGGTCGACTGCAGGTACCAAAGGGTCTCGCTGCCGATCTTTTCCAGGAGGGAAGCCATCCGCAAAAGATACCCCCTGTGCCGCTCGCCGGGCAAGCGAAAATTCGCTTTCGCACGGTGGCCGGCTGTGGATTTGTACAGGTTTTCAGTACTGCAGGTCGGGGTCGTACATCATTGCCAGGCGCCCGCGGCTGGCCAGGCAGGGGGTGCAGACCGTGCCGGCGTCGCCATATTTTTCCAGCGCCAGGATATGGCCGACCTCCACCGCCGGGTCGGCAAGGGACAAGGCTGCAGGGTCAAAGGTCGCCTGACAGACAGTGCAGATCATGGTTGCTGCTCCAAATGGTGTGCGACCAGCTCGGCCAGGGCCTTGAGGAAATCCGGGTGGTCGTTCAGCGATGGGGCGCGTTCGAAGCGCGGGATGCCGATCTTCTCGGCATGCATCCGGTATTCGAAGTCGATCTCCTGCAGGGTCTCGATATGGTCGGAGACGAAAGAGACCGGGACGATCAGCACCCCCGGTACCCCCTCTCCGGCGAGCCGGTCGATCAGGGCCACGGTATCGGGTTCCATCCACAAGACCGGACCGCTGCGGCTCTGGAAGCCGAGGTGGCAGGTGCGCCGGCCAAGGCGCTCCATGACCCCCTGCACGGTGGCCTGGACGTGAATGAGGTAGGGGTCGCCGCGGTCGATGAATTTTTGCGGCAGGGCGTGGGCGGAGAAGAGGATGGCCACCTCGTCGCGCACCATCTCGTGGAATTTTTCCAGCCCCTCGCGCACCCGGTTGGTCAGGGCATCGAGATAGGCCGGCCAGTCGTACCACTCGCGCAGCACCGTGTAGCCGAGAGCGGGATAGTGTTGTTGGACTGCCCTGGCAAAGTCCTTGAGGCTGCTGCCGGTAGTGGCGTCGGTATAGTGAGGGTAAAGAGAGAGCACCACCGCCTGCTTGATGCCGTCGGCCTTCATGCGCTTGACGGTTTCATCGGCGCGCGGTGCCCAGTAGCGCATGGCAATGTAGGGACGGATCTGCGGGCCGAGTTGGCGCGCAATCCCTTCGACCTGACGGGTAGTCCACTCCAGTTGCGGCGACCTGCCGCCGATCTGGGCGTAGTTGAGCCGGACCTTCGGTGCGCGCAGCAGGCTGATCAGGGCGGCGAACGGCTTCTGCAGCAGGGCGCCGGCCGGCAACTGGATCAGGTCGCGGTCGGAAAAGAGCTGGTAAAGGAACGGGCGGACCGCACTCAACGAGTCCGGACCGCCCATGTTGAGAACGACGAGGCCGATCGGTTTTTCAACATCCATAAGCTACCTTAAACTCCCCATGATGACTGGTGCCAGGCCGAGCAAAAATGCCCAGGTGCAAGGTGCCGGCCGACTGAGGAGCGAGGCGTACCCAAAGGTACGTCGCAGCGACGAGGTCAAAGGCAACGCCGCAGATGGGCGTTTTTCATCGGCCCGATAACCGGTGCACGCACTCCACCATGAACTTCGCGTTCTCCGGCGGGACGTTCGGCAGGATGCCGTGGCCGAGGTTGAAGATGTGTCCCGGCCGACCGCCGTTCTCGTCGAGGATGCGCTTGACCTCGCGCTCGATGTGGGCGTGCGGCGCATAGAGAATGGTCGGGTCGAGGTTCCCCTGCACGGCGATTTTCGGCCCGAGGGTGTCGCGCGCTGTGCCGAGGTTGACGTGCCAGTCGAGGCCGATGACATCCGAGCCGGCGCGCTTGACCAGGTCCAGCATCGTCCCGGCCCCCTTGACGAAGTGAATCACCGGCACACTGCGATCGAGCCCCTCGATCAGGCGGGCGGTGTAGGGGAGGACGTACTTCTCGTAGTCGCTCGGCGAGACGATGCCGCCCCAGGTGTCGAAGATCTGGATCGCCTGGGCGCCGGCCTTGACCTGGGCGTTGAGGTAGAGACGGTCCATCTCGGTGATCTTGTCCATCAGCGCCGCATAAACGTCGGGTGCGGCGTACATCATCTTCTTGATGTGGGCGAAATCCTTGCTCCCCTTCCCCTCGACCATGTAGCAGGCCAGGGTGAACGGTGCCCCGCCGAAGCCGATCAGCGGTACGCGGCCCTCAAAGGCGCGGCGCAGGATGCGGATCGTTTCCATGACATACGGCACCCCTTCTTCAGGGTCAGGGATGATCAGGCGCTGGACGTCGGCCATGGTGCGCACCGGGGTTTCGAACACCGGTCCGGGAACGAAGTCGAGCTTGAGCCCCATCGGCTCCACCGGAGTGAGGATGTCGGAGAAGAGGATCGCCGCATCGGCGCCGAGGTAGTCGATCGGCTGGATGGTGACCTCGGCGGCCAACTCCGGCGTCTTGCACAGTTCGAGGAAGGTGCACTTGCTGCGCACCTCCATGTACTGCGGCAGATAACGGCCGGCCTGGCGCATCAGCCACACCGGGGTGAATTCGGTCGCCTCGCCGCGGCAGGCTTTCAGGAAGGTGTAGTCGGACATGTATCTTCTCCTTGGGGATATTTTGAATCGTATGTAGGGGCGCAATTCATTGCGCCCCGGGCGTGATGAATCACGCCCCTACGCCTTCGGCGCGTTCTCCGCCGCTTCCTGCTCCATCCGCTTCAAGGTCCGCCGCGGGATATAGCTGCAGAACGGCTCTTCTTCCATGTAGTCGCCATAGACCGCATCGGCGCGTGCCCGGCAGCCGCCGCACACGTTAATGAACTCGCACTCGCCGCATTTGCCCTTGTACTTCTTGAAGTCGCGCAGGTCGTTGAAGACCTTGGAGTTGAACCACAGTTCCCGGAACGGCACCTGCTTGACGTTGCCGACCGAGGAGTGGAAATAAGAGCAAGGCTTGAGGTTGCCGAAGCAGTCGATCAGGCAGATGGTCTGGGCGGCGATGCACCCCTTCCCCCCGCCGGTGGAGAAGGTCAGCGAGCGGCGCTGGAAGTCGACCCCTTCGGCCTTGGCCATCTGCGGCACCACCCGGTAGTAGTGCGGGGCGCAGGTCGGGCGCATGAGGATCTCGTTCTCCTCGCGTTCCTGGTGGAAGTGCCACTGCAGGATCTCCTCGTAGTCCTCTTTGGAGATCAGCTCGTTCATGATCTCCTCGCCGCGCCCGGTGGGGACGATCATGAACAGGTACCAGGCGGTCGCGCCCAGGGATTTGGCGACCTTGAAGGTGGCGCCGATGTCATGCTGGTTGCGCTTGGTGAAGGACGAGTTGATCAGGAACTTGATGCCGTTGCGCTTGAGCGTCTCGGCGCCGCGTATTACGCCATCGAAGGCGCCGGGGCAGGCGCGGAAATCATCGTGCACCTGGGCATTGGAGCCGTCCAGCGACAGGGAGACCATCTTGATATCGGCCTCCTTCATCTTGGCGCAGATCTCATCGGTGATCAGCGTGCCGTTGGTGGCGATGCACATGCGCAGCCCCTTCGACGTGCCGTACTTCGCGATATCGAAGATGTCGGCGCGCAGCAACGGTTCGCCGCCGCTCAGAACCATGACCGGCTTGCTCACCTCGCAGATGTCGTCGATCAGCTTGAACGCCTCTTGCGTATTGAAATCGCCAATCGCAGAGCTCATGTCGGACGAGCAGCGGCAGTGCACGCAGTTGAGATTGCAGCGCTGGGTGGTCTCCCAGGCGATCCACTTGGGGATGAACTCTTCGTTGGCGGCCGACATGAGATCTCCTTCCCGGGGAAAAAAAAGGGCCCGGCGGGCCGGACCCAATTTCCCTTTATACATCACGCTGTACGCGCCTGACAAGGCGCAATCGGGCTAGCCGTTGACGACTTTGGCCTGCTCGCCGAAAAGGTCGGCAAAAACCTCCGCCACGGTTTCGATGCGGGTGGCCTTCCAGGCGTTGGTGCCGCAGAAGATCAGGCCGGTTTCGACGTCGCCGCGCTGGGCCCGGTCGAGGGCCTGGACGATGCAGAACCGTTCCTGGTCGGTCTTGTAGGTGCACTTCTTGAGACAACCGATCGGGCACCCCGGGGTGTGCTGCAGATCGCGGATGCGGATGGCGTCAAGGTTGGCGACCAGGGCGCGGCCCGGGAGCCCGGCCGGGCTCATGATCAGGCCGATGTCTTCCTTGCGGCAGTCGAGATAGGCCTGCTTGAAAGCCGGCTCGGCGTCGCACTCCTCGGTGGTGACAAAGCGGGTCGCCATCTGCACGCCGTCGGCCCCCTGGGCCAGGGCGTGCTCCAGATCGGCCCGGTCCCAGATCCCCCCGGCGGCGATCACCGGGATGTCGACGCCGAACTCGTCGCGGAAGTAGGCCTTGACGCCGCGCACCGTGGCGTACTGGTCGTAGTCGCCGTTGCCGATGTTCTCGAGTTTCTCGCCGAGATGTCCGCCGGCGGTGTCGGGGTCTTCGACCACCACGGCGTCGGGAAGACGGTCGTAGCTCTTTTTCCACTTGCGGGCGATCAGTTCGGCGGCTTTCACCGACGAAACGATCGGCACCAGGGCCACGTCGGGCCAGTCGGCAGTCAACTCGGGGAGGTTGAGGGGGAGGCCGGCGCCGCTGACGATCAGCTTGGCGCCCCCTTCGCAGGACGCCCGCACCAGATCGGCATAGTCGGTCAGCGCCACCATGCAGTTGGTGCCGATGACGCCATCGGGAGCGATGGCGTAGGCCTTGCGCAGTTCATCCTTGAGCGCCAGCGGCTGGGCGCCAAAGTAGTTGTTTCCCTGGTAACGCGGCGAATTGAGGCCGATCCCCGGGGTGGCCACCAGGCCGACGCCACCACACTTGGCGACATGGCCGGCGAGGTTGCCGGCGGAGACGCGCACGCCCATCCCCCCCTGGATCAACGGATAACGTACTTCGTGCTTGCCAATCTTCATCTCTTCCTCCCTCTCGTCGTTGAGAGAATTGCGCTATTGTCCAGTTGGCATCATATCAGAGGCGAGCCTTTGCGAATGTCACAGTTATGTAAAAGCTTTCGCGGGGTTGCCCCTTGCCCGCAAGGGGCCGAGGTGCTAAACAAGAGACATGCGCTGGTTCCGTCGCCTGATCAATCCTCTGTTCGCTTTCATCGGCATCCAGCTGGCCTGGCTCGTGGTGGTGGTGGGCTGGCTCTACTGGTTTCTCGGCAGTCATCGGCAACTGCGGGAACTCGCCGAGAAGTACAGCCCGGAACTGCTCAACCGCGGCCCTGACTGGCTGATCCTGGTCGAGGGGCTGCTGCTGTTGCTGGCGATTCTCGCCGGTGTCTATGTCATCTTCCTCTACTGGTCGCGCCAGGCGGCGCTCTTGCGCGAGCAGAAACTGTTCATTTCCCAGGTCACCCACGAGCTGAAATCACCATTAGCCTCTTTGCAACTGCATCTGGAGACGATACGCCGCCACCAGCCGCCGCCGGAGCGCCTGGCGGCTTTTCTGGAAACGATGATGGGCGACACCGCCCGCCTCAACGGTCTGATCGACAATCTGCTCTCCGCCGGCCGGATCGAGCAGAAGAACTGGTCGCTGAACCTGCAGCCGCTGGATTTTTCGGCCTTCATCGAGCGCTACTTCCGCTCCCGCCAGTTTAACCTCCCCCGCGCCGGCCGGCTGACGCTCGACGTCGAGGCGGGCCTCTGGGCCAGGATCGACCTGGAGGCGATGGAAACCGTGTGCCGCAACCTGCTGGAAAATGCCGTGCTTTACTCCGACGGGCCGCCGGAGATCAGCGTACGTCTCGCTTCCAGGGAGAGGGAATGTGTGTTGGAGATTGCCGATCGCGGTCGCGGCATCGAACTCCAGCATCAAAAAAAGATCTTCACGATGTTCTACCGGGTGCGGCGCAAGGGTGAGAATATCCGCGGTTCGGGGCTGGGGCTGTTCATCGTTGACGCCAATGTCCGCCAGCACGGCGGCCGCATCGAGGTGGAGAGCGCTGGTGCCGGCAAAGGCACGACCTTCCGCATCACCCTGCCGCTGGTAAAGCCCTCTTTGTCGGGAGGCAAGGAATGAAGCGCCCGCACATCCTGCTGGTCGAAGATGAGACCAATATCGCCCAGGCCCTGATCTTCAACCTGGAGCACGAAGGCTATCGGGTGACCCATGTCGAGACCGGCGCCGAGGCCCTCGCTGCGGCAACCGGGGCCGGCTGCGACCTGGTGGTTCTCGATTTGATGCTGCCTGACAGCTTTGGGATCGACATCTGTCGCAAACTGCGTCGTCACGACAGCCGCCTGCCGATCATCCTGCTCACCGCCCTGGGCGAGGAGGAGCACCGTGTCGAGGGGCTCAAGGCCGGTGCCGACGATTATCTGCCCAAGCCTTTCAGCCTCGGCGAATTCCTGCTGCGCGTCAAAGGGATGCTGCGCCGTTCCGGATGGTACCGGGCGCGCGGCCAGTCCGTGGCCCCCCAGACTTTCGGGGACAACCGGGTCGACCTGGTGGAACTCAAGGCCGAAACTCCCCGCGGAGAGATTCCGCTGACCGAGTTGGAGGGGCGGATGCTCGCGGCGTTTTTGGCCGCCGAAGGGAAGGTCATGACCCGTTCGGAACTCCTCGAACAGGTCTGGGGGCTGCACGCCGAAACCGAGACGCGCACACTCGACAACTTCGTGGCGCGCCTGCGCAAGTACTTCGAGGCCGACCCGGCCAACCCGCGCCACTTCCAGACCGTGCGCGGGCGGGGATACCGCTTTGTGCGCGAGCCTGAGCAGGATCGGCCCGGCGGGGGGAGCGTCGATGAGTCGCGCAGTTAAGTAAGTTGAGTGGTTGAGTCGTCGTGCGGTTGAATGGTATAAGCGATTTTCTGCTCAAATCAGTCATTTCCCCTTAACAAAAATCACGGGAGGATTTGCAATGAAAGCTGTGTTGATGGAAGGTTTCGGCGGGCTTGAGGTGTTGAAGGTCGGTGAAGCGGAGAGGCCGAAAGCGGGCGAAGGGCAGGTGCTGGTCAAGGTGGCGGCGACCACCATCAACCGCCCCGACCTGGTGCAGCGTGAAGGCAAGTACCCGCCGCCGCCGGGCGACTCCGAAATCCTCGGCCTGGAAGTGGCCGGCGTGATTGCCGAACTCGGCCCCGGGGTGAGCGACTGGCAGGTCGGTGATCGGGTCATCTCGCTGGTCGGCGGCGGCGCCTGCGCCGAGTTTGCCGTGGCCTATGCCAGCCACCTGATGCGCATTCCGGAAAGCATGAGCTTTGCCGAAGCCGCCTGCGTCTGCGAGTCGTACATCACCGCCTTCCTCAATATTTTCATGATCGGCGGGCTTAAGGACGGCAACACCGTCCTCATTCACGGCGGCGGCGGCGGGGTGGCCAACGCCGGCATCCAGCTGTGCAGGGCCCTGACTCCCAACGCGAAGATCATCGCCACCGCCCACCCCTCGAAGATCGAGCGGGTCAAGCAACTGGGTGCCGACCTGGTGATCGACTACACCGCCACCCCGGATTTTTCCGAGGTGGTCAAGGAGTTTACCAACAAGAAGGGGGTTGATGTCATTCTTGACCACGTCGGCGCCAAGTACCTGGCGCCGAACATGAACGCCCTCGGCTATGCCGGGCGCTTGGTGATCATCGGCGTGATCAGCGGCATCAAGGCCGAACTGAACCTGGCGCTGATGATGGTCAAGCGTCAGCAGATCATCGGCTCGGTGCTGCGTTCGCGGCCGGTCAAGGACAAGGCGGCGATTGTCGTCGAGTTTACCAAAACCGCCCTGCCGAAGTTCGCCGACCGCACCATCGTTCCGATCATCGAGAAGCAATTCCCGATCGAGCAGGTGATCGAGGCGCACCGGATGATGGAAGAGGACAAACATTTCGGCAAGATCGTCCTGAAGATCGCTGACGTCTGAAAACGTGGATTCCTGTCGGCTTGATTGCCCCGACAACATCATCCTGATCGGTATGCCGGGGGCAGGGAAGAGCAGCATCGGCGTGCTGCTGGCCAAACGCCTCAGCTATCAGTTTGTCGATACCGACCTGTTGATGCAGGGGGAGGCCCATTGCCGTTTGCAGCAGATCATCGCCCACCATGGCCTGGCCGCGTTCATGGATCTGGAAGAGCGGGTGGTGTGTCGGCTTGCGGCCCACCGCAGCGTGATTGCCACCGGCGGTTCGGTGGTCTATTCTGACAGGGCGATGCAACGCCTTGGGCAGATTGGTCGCCTGGTTCACCTAGAACTGCCCCTGGAACTTTTGCAGCAACGGGTGCGCAACATGGATACGCGCGGTCTGGTCATCGACCCCGGGGAGACCTTTGCCGCCCTCTACGCGCGGCGCATGCCGCTTTACCGGCAGTATGCCGAACTGACCATCCCCTGTGCGGGGTTGAGCCAGGAGGAGGTCGCCGCCGCGATCGAGGAAAATTTATGCGGAGTCCAGCAATCATAATCATTGACGCAAAGACGCAGGGACGCAGGGGGGGGACGCCGGCTTTCCTGCGCGCCGGATAGCTTTCGCTTATGTCATACGGGCGCTATTTCCCTAACGGGCAGAAAACCTTCATCCAGCGTGTGTTCGACAAGAGCGCGCGGGCGGCACTGGACACGATCACCGGTTATGTGACCGGGACCGGCTCGAACCACGTCGACCTTTCCCTCCCTTATGGATCCGACGCCGCCGAGGTCTACCCGTTCGAGCCGGGGATGCGCTTTGAACTGCTGTGTGACAACAAGGGGATGGGGTTGAAACTGCAGGCCAGTTTTCTCGAGCGCACCAGCAGTCGCGACATCCGCCTGCAGTTCGAAGGGAACCTCGAGTTCATCTCGCGCCGCCAGTACCGCCGTGTCGATGTCACGGCCTGGGTCGGTGTCAAACGCGGTGACGGCAATCTCGCCGAAATGCGCGCCGCCTGGGAGGAGAGTGTCAAGAAACTGGAGGCCGGTGTTTCCGCCGCTGAGCTGACCGAATTCCAGAAATACCCGGTGAATCTGGCCGGCGGCGGCATGCGTCTGCCGCTGCGCGCCCCGATCAAGACCGCCGACCTGTTCCTGGTCTTCCTGTCGATCGGGGACAAGGGAGGGATCATCTGTGCCCTGACCGAAGTGATCTGGGCCGACAAGCCACAGCCCAACGGAGTCCAGGCGGGGGGGCTGCGCTTTCTCAATATCCTGCAAAACGATCAGGCCCGCATCGACAAAGTGGTGAGCACCCTGCTCAAGCGGATGGAGGAGGCGCAAGGCTGACCATGCGGCGGTGCACTTTGATCCTCTGTCTGCTTGGCCTGCTGACCGGTTGTGCCCAGCCGCGCTACAGCCTTGAGAGTTGCCGCTCAGCTTCTGCCCCTGCAGGCGAGGAGACGGTTCAATCCCTGCGTTACCAGGTGAAAAGCGATGCCGGCAAGGAGGCCGCCCAGGAGGTTTCGCGCTTCATGGAGCGGGCCGCGGGGCTGTGGACTCCGGTGTTTGGCGTCCCTGATCCGTTGTCTTTGCCGCTGGAAGTCCGGCTGCATCGGGATCCCGCCGCCATGCAGCAGTTGCTCGCTAACCGCCGGTTGACCCCAGCGGCGACCGGACTCTATCTGCCGTCCACGCCCCCGGAGATTCATGTCACCTGCTGGGGGAAGGAACCGGGGCACCCCTATCGCACCCTGCTCCATGAAGGAACCCATCAATTCGCCCACCTCGCTGCCGGCTATCGTACTGCCGGCAGGCTGGGACAGCCGCCGCGGCTGGCTGCCCCCCTGTGGCTCAACGAAGGGCTGGCCACCTATTTCGAGGCGGCGTTCCTCGACCCGGAGCTGCTGGTTTCCGGCACACCCGATCCGAACCGGCTGAATGAACTGCGCACCGCCTTGCGCAAGGGAGAGGCGCCTTCGCTCGAGCGGATTCTCAGCGCCCGCTACGGGGAAACGTTCGATTCCCTCGACTATGCCGCGGCCTGGGCGATCGTGCACGTGCTGATGCAGGAAGAACCGCCCGTTTGGGCGGCCGGAGGAAGAGAGTGGCTGATCGGCGTACTGGCCGATGCCCGCCAGGGCTGGCCGGGAGCCAGCGTCGTCAGCGCACCGACCGGTCACTACGATCCGTGGTGGGGACTGGTGACCGTTGCTGTCCACCAGGAGTTTCTGCGTTTTGTCGGTGAGCGCGGCATGACTCTGCCGCAGTGGGAAAGCGAATGGCGCAAGTGGCTGCTGGCGCAGGATTAGCCGCTTACGTCTCGTTTGGCAGCAGGACCCACATCTTCAGCGGCTGCTTCATCTGCCCGGCCTGAATCCCGGCCCGCTCTCCCATCCCCCAGAAGAAATCGATTCTGACCTCCCCCTTGATCGCTCCGCCGGTATCCTGGGCCATCATCAGCCGGTACAGCGGCTCGCTGCTGTTCGGTCTGCTGGTGGCGACGAAGACCGGCGCACCCAGCGGGGTGTAGCGCGGGTCGACGGCCACGCTGCGCCCCGGCGTGAGCGGAACCCCCAGGGCTCCTGGCGGGGTTTCCGTTTCCAGGGGCAACTCGCGGAAAAACACGTAACTCGGATTCTGGCCGAGCAGATCATGGACCATCGAGGGGTTGGCCCGGGCCCAGGCCTTGATGTTCTGCATCGACATCTGTTCGCGACTCATCGCTCCGCGCTCGATCAGCCACTTGGCCACCGAACGGTAGGGGTGGCCGTTCTGCTCGGCGTAGTTGACCATCACCCGGCTGCCGTCTTCAAAGAGGAGCCGCCCCGACCCCTGGATCTGCAAAAAGAACAGTTCGACCGGGTCGTCGGCCCAGGCCAGCTCCTGACCGGCCAGAGGCTGCTGAGCGCCGTCGATGGCGCTGCGGTCCCAGTAGGGGACCACCTTCTGCCCGTCGAGCCGCCCGCGCAGGCGGTAGCCGGCCAGAGCCGGATAGACCTCGCGCAGGTCAACGACCAATAGATCGGCCGGCCGCCGGTAGAGAGGCCAGGAATACGCCGGCGACGGCTGGCGGCTGGCGCGCAGGTCGGGGACGTAATAGCCGGTGGCCAGCCCCGTCGGGTCTCCGTCGGCCTTGCGCAACTGGTGCGGGGTGAAGCGGGTTTCGAAGAAACCCCGGACCTGGCTTTCCGAAAGCGGATCGAGCGCAGCCGCCTCGCCGCACACGGTCTGCCAACGGGGACGCTGGCGCAGCGGCCCGCAGCTTTGCAGGAATGCTTTCAGGGCCAGGCTTGGGTCATCGGCCTGCCACCCTTCGACTTCGCTCCACGTTACGGGGAACAGTGCCGGCGGTACCGGTTCCGGCGGTTTTGCCGGCTCTGCTTCCAGGCGCTCGACCGTTTCGGGGAGGCGCATGTCCGGCAGCGGAGGCGGACAGGAGGGGCATTCCGGACAGCGCGGCCAGAACCGCCAGCTGCAGGCGGTCAGCTGCAACAGCGTCAGGAGAATGGTCAAGAGGAGGGACGCGCGCATCAACATGCCGAACAGATTAGCCATAGTGCCGCAAGGGGGTCAATGGTTACATCATGTCGAGCGGATCGACATCCACGGTCAGCGTTACGCCGGCCGGCAGACGATAGCCGGCGATGGATTGATCCAGCAGCCGCCGCAGCGCCTGGCGCCGTGGCGCTTTCAGTAGCAGCTGCATGCGACTGCGTCCGCGCAGCTTGCGCAGCAGGCAGGGGGCAGGACCGAGGATTTCGCTCTCGCCGCCCTCTTTGGACAGTGCTTTGGCGAGCCGCTCGGCTGTGGCTGCGACCAGGCGCTCATCGTTGCCGGCAAGGATCAGGTTGACCAGGTGGCCGAAGGGTGGGTAGCCGAGAGCCTGGCGCTGGGCAAGCTCCAGTTCGGCAAATCCCCGGTAGTCGTGGCGCGCGACGAAGTCGAGCGCCGGGTGATCGGGGGCATAGCTCTGGATCAGGACCCGGCCGGGGCGGGCGCCGCGCCCGGCTCTCCCGGCAACCTGGCTGAGCAGGGCAAAGACCCGTTCGGCGCTGCGGAAGTCGGGAAGGTTGATGGCGGCGTCGGCGTTGATCACCCCGACCAGGGTGACCGCACTGAAGTCGTGCCCCTTAGCGATCATCTGCGTGCCGATCAGGATGTCGAATTCCCCGGCGTTCATCCCCTCGACCAGGCGGCCGTGAGCCCCCTTGCGGGTCGTGGTGTCGCGGTCCATGCGGGCGATGCGCGCCTGCGGGAACGTCTCGCCAAGCGTTTCCTCCAGGCGTTCGGTCCCCAGCCCCTCGGGGAAGAGCCGCTCCCCGCCGCAGTGCGGGCAGTTGTCGGGAGGCGGTTGCCGAAAGTCGCAGTAGTGGCAGCGCACCGTGCGTTCCACCCGGGAGTAGGTCAGGGTGATTTCGCAGTTCGGGCAACGGCAGCTTTTGCCGCAGTCATGGCAGAGGAGGAACGGCGCATAGCCGCGGCGATTGAGGAGCAACAGCGCTTGTTCGCCGCCGGCCAGGGTCTCTTCGAGGGCCGCGCGCAGCGGCGGGCTGAGTGGCCCGCACTCGGGGAAGTCGCCGGGATTGACGAGCGACACCGACGGCAGCGGCTGACCGGCGGCCCGTTCCGCTAGCTCCAGGCGGGTCAAGTGGCCGCTTTGGGCGCGTTGGAAAGTCGTCAGCGCCGGGGTGGCGCTGCCAAGGATGACCGCCGCCCCCTCCCGCTGTCCGCGGAGCAGGGCCAGGTCGCGGGCGTGGTAACGGAACCCTTCGCCCTGCTTGTAGCTGGAATCATGCTCTTCGTCGACAATGACCAGGCCGAGGCGGGTCAGGGGGGCGAAAACCGCCGAGCGCACGCCGATGACCACGTCGACTTCGCCGCGGGCGATCCTGCGCCAGGCATCGAAACGCTCCCCATCGCTCAACCCCGAGTGCAGGACCGCCAATTGGACCGGCTGCCCCTGAAACCAGCTGCGAAAACGTGCCACCAGCTGGGGGGTCAGGCCGATCTCCGGAACCAGCAGCAGGGCCTGTCGTCCCTGGCTGAGAGCCTTGGCGATGCTCCGCAGGTAGACTTCGGTTTTGCCGCTGCCGGTGACGCCGTGCAGAAGGAACGGGGCGAAAGCGCGCAACTCCAGGGCGGCTTCGATGGCGGCGAGCGCCCGGGTCTGAGCAGGATTGAGGGTGACCTCGACATGCGGGGGGATGCTGACCCCTGCCAGGGGGTCGCGCGGCCGCTCGATGTCGGTGACGCTCAGGAAGCCGTCAGCCAGCAGGCGCTGCAGAGGCGCATGCGGGGCGGGAAAACGTGTGCGTAGCAGCGACAGGGCAACGCTGCCATGGCTGCGCACGAACGCCAGCAGGTCGCGCTGCCGGGGGCCGCGTGGCTCGTCGCTTCTGGCCGTCGCCTGGTAGAGACGTTCGTGCAGGATGAGCGGTGGTCGGCTGTCACTGGAGAGACCGGCGGGGAGTGCGGTACGGATCGCTTCCCCTAAGGGGTAGGCGTAATAACGGGCGGCCTGCGTGTAGAATTCGGCCAGGGCCGCGGTGAAGAGCGGTTGCGCGTCGATGAGCGCGGCAATCGCTTTAAGCCCGTCGGCCGGACCGTCTGTCAGGGCAAAAACATAACCGACCGCCGACCGCCGCCCCAGGGGAATCCTGACCCTTTGACCGACGTGCAGCACGTCGCGCAACGGTTCGGGGATGCGGTAGCTGAGCAGCTTGTCGAGCGGTGCGGCGACCGCGACTCTGGCGACGGTGGGGGGAGACATCGGAGGCTAGGGGCTAGGGGCTGTTGCCAGCCCCTAGCCCATTTTATTTTTACGCCGTCACGGCTTTGGCCGCTTCCGCGCCGAATTGCCGGCAGGCGTTCAGGTCCTCGTCCGTCGGGCGGAAACGCAGGGTCAGCCCCGGCGCTCCCAGTTTGAAACGCAACCCCTTCAGGCGCTCTTCAACCAGCTTGACCGCTTCGCCGCTCCAGCCGAAGGAACCGAAGGCCGCCGCCACCTTGGTGCGCGTCGCTGCCAGGGAGAAGAGGGCCAAGGCGTGCCAGACCTGCGGCGGGGCGTCGCGGTTGATGGTAGCGGTGCCGATCAGCACCAGGTCGGCTTGTTCCAGTTCGTCGCGCAGATCGTCGTCACGCAGGTCGCACAGGCGCATTTCGATCACTTCGAACCCCTGCCCCTCGACGCCTTCGCGCACCGCCTCCGCCATCCTGCGGGTGTTGCCGTGGGCGGAGAGGGTCAGCATCAGGGCGCGCGGCTTGCCGCTGGACGGCGGCAGGGCGGACAGGCGCCGGTAGGCGTCGACCACCGCTTTCGGATCGCGGCGATGGACCGGGCCGTGAGACGGGCAGATCAACTGCAGCGGCAGGTGTTCGACCTTGGCCAGCGCCTCGCGCACCTTGTCCTTGAAGGGGCGCATGATGCAGTCGAAGTAGAAATGAAAGTCCTGGGAGAAGTCCGGAATCTCGTCGTCGAAGAGTTTCTGGGCGCAGTAATGGGCGCCGAAGGCGTCGCACGGGAAGAGCACGGCATCCTCGACCAGGTAGGTGAACATGGTGTCCGGCCAGTGCAGGTAGGGGGCCAGCAAAAAGCGCAGCGTCCGGCCGCCCAGATTGATCTCCTGCCCGTCGCTGACCACTTGGGCGTTGAACGGCATGTTGAGCTGCTGGGCAAGGAAGTTCTGCGCGGCCTTGCTGCAGTAGACCGGCAGGTCGGGGAGCTTCTCCAGCAGATGGCGCAGCGCTCCGGAGTGATCCGGTTCGGTGTGGTTGACCACCACCAGATCGATCTGGTCGAGACCACCCGCCGCCTCCAGCTTGGCCAGCAGCTCCGCGGTGAACGCCTCCTTGACCGTGTCGATAAGTGCCGTCTTTTGGCTGCCGCGTACCAGATAGGCATTGTAGGTGGTGCCGTTGTGGGTCGGGAAGAGTTCGTCGAAAATCTGCAGATCCCGGTGACGGACGCCAACCCAGTCAACTCCGGGGATGATCGGTTGAATCTGCTCCATAGCCTTTGTCCTTTCCCTGCAGGCGGCTCTCTACGTATAATCAGGCCGGCCATGCGTAATTTCGCTACCATAATATATTCGCTCGGCTCCAGGCAACCGTGCCGGGTGGTTCCGTCACCGGGTTCGCCATGACGTTCCGCAGGCAGCGTCATTTGACCCGCCGGGGCTTCCTGCGCCTCGGCCTTATCGGCGCCGGGGCTGCAGGCCTGGCCGACATCTTTTGGCTGGAGCCGCGCGGCGTGCGGGTGGAGACACTGCCGGTTAACACCGGCCAAAAGGGCCGACTGATCCGGCTGGTGCAGATCAGCGACCTGCACCTGGAGACCTTCGACAGCTATTTCCAGAAAATTGCCGCACAGGTTGCCGGGCTCAACCCCGACCTGATCGTGCTGACCGGTGACTATCTCGAGGAGGAGCGCAATATTCGCGGGGTGCTCGACTTTCTGCGCTTGCTCAAGGCGCCGCAGGGGATCTTTGCCGTGCAGGGGAACTGGGAGTACTGGTCAAGGCTGGAAGGGGAAAATCTGCGCCGCCACTTTGCCGGCACCGGTGTGCGCCTGCTGATCAACGAACGGGCCGATCTGGAGGTCAACGGGCAGAAGCTGTCGATCCTCGGCCTCGATTACCCTTCGTCGGGGGATCAGTTGCGTCGCCTGCAGGCCCAGGCCGATCCGGACCGCTTCAATCTGCTCCTCTCTCACGTCCCGGCATTCCCCCACGAACATCTGGAACGCTCGATCGGCCTGGTGTTGTGCGGCCATACCCACGGCGGCCAGGTGCGTCTCCCCCTTTTGCCGCCGCTCTATCTACCGCGCTTTTCCGGGCGGTTTGTCGCCGGTCTGTACCGGGTCGGCCAATACGACACGCCGCTCTACGTCAACCGCGGCATCGGCACCAGCGTGCTGCCGGTGCGTCTCGCCTGCCGCCCGGAGATCACCGTGGTTGAGCTTAATCCCCTTGGTCCGTAAACTACAAAGTCATCTCTCGCAGAGAACACCGAGAAAAACATTGAAGCGTGATTCTTTGGTTTCTTCTCTGTGCCCTCGAGTGAGCTCAGCGAACGGGCGTGAGATGTCCTGGCGTGCGCCGCTTATAGGACGCCCTGCAACTTCTGCAATTCCACCATCAACCTGTTGAAGCCGGGACCGTCGAGGCTCTGGGCGCCGTCGCACAGGGCCTTCTCCGGGTCGGGATGAACTTCGACCATGATGCCATGGGCACCGACCACCAGCGCCGCCTTGGCCATTGGCGCCACCAGGCTGCGCTTGCCGGTGGCGTGCGATGGGTCGACGATGATCGGCAGATGGCTCAATTCGCGGATCAGCGGGACGACGGAGAGGTCGAGGGTGTTGCGGGTGGCCCGTTCGAAGGTGCGGATGCCGCGCTCGCAGAGGATGACGCGAGGGTTGCCCTCGGCCAGGATATATTCAGCCGCGGCTAGGAACTCTTCGATGGTTGCGCTCATGCCGCGCTTGAGTAGCACCGGGTGCGAGAGCCTGCCAACTTCCTTGAGCAGGTCGAAATTCTGCATGTTGCGTGCGCCGATCTGCAGTACGTCGGCGTAGCGGCACACGGTTTCGAGCTGCTCGATGCGCATCACTTCGGTAATGACCGGCAACCCGGCGGCGTCACCGGCCTGGCGCAGGTATTTGAGTCCTTCGGTGCCCAGCCCCTGGAAGCTGTGCGGACCGGTGCGCGGCTTGAATGCCCCGCCCCGCAGCATGTGGGCACCGGCCGCTTTGACCAGATGGGCGGCGCTGAGCATCTGGCCGACGCTCTCCACCGAGCAAGGTCCGGCGATAATCACCGGGGGCTGTCCGTTGCCGAACTTGACCCCGCCGGCTTCCACCACCGACGACTCGGGGTGAAAATCCCTGGACACCAGTTTGTAAGGCTTGCTGACGTGGATGACCTCGCGCACGCCCGGAAGATCGCGAATGCTGCTGTCATCGACATACCCCTCGTTGCCGAGGACGCCGATGGCGGTGCGTTCGCTGCCGGGGATCGGCTGGGCAATCAGACCCATGGCCTGAACCGCAGCGACGACGGCGTCAACCTGGGTTTCGCTGGCGGAATGATGCATGACGATCAGCATGGTCTCGCTCCTTGCTTGCAGACTTGATCTTTCACAATAGCGGCCGCCCCGCTCAATTTCAAGCATCTTGGCGGCAACCTGTGTTTCGGCTATGGTAAGAAAATTACTGTTTATCCTCCAGGAGCCGCCGGTGGCATCGACCAGATTCCGTTCTATTTTTGCCTGTTGCGGCCTGCTCGCCCTGGCCGGGCTGCTTTCCCCCCTCCTCGCGGCGGCTGACAGTGAGGCCGTGGCGCGGCGCCTGCTCAACAGCCAGGGCTGCAAGGCCTGCCACCCCTTTGAGAGCGCCGAAGAATCGCTGGCCCCCGACCTGAGCAGGGTTGGCGGCCGCCTGAAGAAGGAGCAGATTCGCAGCCGGCTGGTTTCCGCCGATCACCGTCATGCTGCCGGCCGGATTGCCGATTTCAGCCATCTCGGCGCCGACGATATCGATGCCCTGGCCAGCTTTCTGAGCCAGCGCCAATGACGATCAGCCCTCTTCCGGCAGCGGCGGCTCCGCAGCGTATCCAGCGGGTCATCCCGATCGACTCCCCCTGGTTTCTGCCGGTGCGGTTCCTCGATGAGCCCATCGACTGGCCGGCCGTGTTCGGACGCACCGCGCCGTTGCTGCTGGAGATCGGCTGCGGCACCGGACACTTCGTTACCACTCTTGCCGGTCGGTACCCGGAGCGTAATTTCCTGGCCATCGACATTTACAACAAGGGCTGTCTGAAGACCTGCCGCAAGCTGGAGGCAGCCGGACTCTCGAATGTCCGGGTCATGCGCGTCGAGGCTCGCGAACTGTTGCTCAGGGCGCTGCCCGATGCCAGTCTGCAGGCGATTTACATCAACTGCCCGGATCCCTGGCCGAAAAAATGCCATCGCGACCGGCGCCTGGTCAATCAGGCCTTTCTCGAGCTGGCCCTGTGCCGGCTGCGCCCCGATGGGGAGCTGTTCTTCGCCAGCGATCAGCGCGACTATGCCGAAGAGGTCGCCGGGGCCATGGCGCAACTCCCGGCGTTTCGCAACCAGCTGGCGGCGCCATTTGCCGTCGAATTGCCCGGCTATCCGCTCTCCAAGTACATGCGCCGGTTTCTCGCCCAGGGGTTGCCGATCCATTTTATCCACTGCCGCCGCGATCCGGCCGTGCCGCTCGCCGCCTTTGCCGCGCCGGAGCTGATGCGCGGCTATCGCTCACGCCGCCCCGGGAACCCCGCATGAGCCACTACCTGACCGCCATGCTCCCCGGGACCGGCGGAACCCTGCGCCGGGAACCGGCCGATTTCATGGTCGAGGAGATTCCTCTCTACGAGCCGTGCGGCGAGGGCGAGCATCTCTATGTGACGGTGGAGAAGAGCGGCATGACCACCTTCGACCTGCTGCACCAGCTGGCCAGGGCTCTGCGCGTCCCCGAGCGCGAGATCGGCTATGCCGGGCTCAAGGATGCCCGGGCCGTGACCCGTCAGACCGTTTCCATCCCGCTGCGTCGGCCGGAGGACGTGAGCGGGCTGGAGCTTACCGGGGTGCGCATCCTTGCCGCCCGTCTGCACCGCAACAAGTTGCGTCTCGGGCATCTTGCCGGCAATCGCTTCCGCATCCGCATCCACGAGCCTGAGCCGGATGCGTTGGCCCGGGCGGAAACGATCCTCGGCGTTCTCGAGGACCTTGGCGTGCCGAACCGTTTCGGCGATCAGCGTTACGGGGCGCTCGGCAACTCCCATCGGATTGGCCGCGCCATTCTGGCCGGCGATTTTTCGGCGGCCGTGCGTGAGATCATCGGCGACCCGGCGGAGATACTGCACCCGGACTGGCAAGCGGCGGTCGCGGCCTTCCGTGCCGGCGACCTGGCAACGGCCATCGCGCGTCTGCCGCGGCACTGCCACCCCGAGCGGCGGCTGCTCGAAGCACTGCGCAGTGGAAAACCGCCACGGGAAGCGGTGCTTTCCCTGCCGCGCAAATTGCTGCGGTTGTATCTCTCCGCCTACCAGTCGTCGCTTTTCGACCGGGTGGTTGACATGCGCCTGCAGGCCCTCGAACGGTTGTGGCCCGGGGACCTGGCCATGAAACATGTCAACGGTGCCTGCTTCGAGGTTACCGACCCCGTCGCCGAGCAATCGCGCGCGGATGCCTTCGAGATCAGCCCGACCGCGCCGCTTTACGGCTGCAAGGTGCGTCTGGCCGGCGGCCAGGCCGGGCTGCTTGAGCGGAGCCTGCTCGACAAGGAACAGTTGGCTCTAGAGGCCTTTCGCCTGCCGGGAGGGTTGACCATGGAGGGCGAGCGCCGCCCGCTGCGCGTGCCGCTAAGCGAGGTGTCGGTTCAGGCCGACCGTGCCGACCTGCTGCTGGCCTTCCGTTTGCCTAAGGGGAGTTTCGCCACCGCGGTGCTGCATGAGGTCATGAAGAGCGGCGGAGCCACGACAGAATTGCCGGATACCACCGAATAGACGCTTCTGTTATCATCGCCCGAAGTCAGCGAAGTCATTAAACGCCGACGCAGGAGGATGCCGCATGCCCATGCCGCCATCGCCCCCCCCAGCCAATGACGATCTGCGCGTCAACTTCTTTCGCCCCCGCCCGGGCTTCATGCGCCGCGAGGTCACCATCATCTGGCTCACCCTGTCGGCCTGGGGGTTGTTCACGTTCGGCTTCCCACTGTATCTGGTCTCCTGCCCCCAGGCCCAGCTAACCAGCCGCACCATCCTCGGCATGCCGGTGCATTACTGGTTCAGCGGCCAGTTTCTGATCATCTGGTTCATCTTCATCAGCGTCATTTTCAACCTGCTGATCGACCGGCTCACCGCCAGCTTCCATAAACGGCGCCCGGGGGGGATGTAGCACATGTTCGGGGAGTTCAAGCTGCTGCCGCTCCTGCTGCTGGCCGGGGCTCTGGGCGTATCGCTGCTGGTCGGTTTGTTCAGCCGGCGCCGGGCGGAAAGCGCCTATGGGTTGGGAACCCGCTCTGCCGGGCATGCCGGGATCGGCGCGGCCATCGCCTCCAACTGGATGAGCGCCGCCTCGTTTCTGGGGATTGCCGGGATTTTCTTCGTCAAGGGTTATTTCGCGTTCGCCTACATCCTGGGCTGGACCGGCGGCTACGTCCTGCTCCTGGTGCTAATGGCCGGGCAGATTCGCCGTTTCGGCAAGTACACGGCCCCGGAATTCGTCGAGGCGCGCTACGATTCGTCTCTGGCCCGTATCTGCTCGGCGGTGATCGCCATTCTCATCACCCTCATCTATTGTGTCGCCCAGTACAAGGGGATCGGCCTGGTCTTCGCCTGGCTGTTCGGTATCGACTACACCCGGGCGCTGCTGCTCGGCACGCTGGTGGCGATCAGTTACCTGGTGGTCGCCGGCTCCCTGGGGGCCTCGCGCAATCAGCAGTTGCACTATCTCACCCTGATCCTGTGTTTCATCATCCCGTTGATGGCGATCGCCGCCAGCCTCGGCTATTCCTGGATTCTGCCGCAGCTCAGCTACGGTGCCGCGCTCAACGAACTCCCCCAGGAGATGATACACGACTATCTCGACCCATGGGCCTTCGGTTCGCCCTACCAGTGGATGGCCCTGTGCTTCACGCTGATGGTCGGCACGGCAGGGCTCCCCCATGTGCTCTCGCGCTTCTACACGGTTTCCAACAACCGTGATGCGCGCTGGGGGGTGGTCTGGGGGCTGCTCTTTATCGGTCTCCTTTACTGGAGCGCGCCGGCCTTCGGAGCCTTTGCCAAGGCCTGGCAGACCAGAACGGCGGCCCACCTCTCGCCCGAAGAGAGCCTGGCGATTGCCGATCTGGTGGTGGTCAAGGCTGGCGAATGGGTGGGGATTTCGCAAGCCCTGGTCGGGCTGCTGGCGGTCGGGGGGATTCTGGCGGCGTTCAGTACGGTCGCCGGGCTGTTGATTACCGGCGCCGGCGCTTTCACCTACGATATCTATTACCGGCTGGTCAACCCGCGGGCCAGCGAGCGGCATCTCCTCAAGGTAGCAAAAGGGGTGACGCTGCTGCTTGCCGCCCTCATCCTGATGATCGCCGTCAACCCGCCGGGACTGATCGCCGAGATCACCGCGGTGGCCTTCGCCCTGGCCGGCAACACCCTCTTCCCCGTCTTTCTTCTCGGCATCTGGTGGGACCGGGCCAACAAGTACGGGGCGGTCAGCGGCATGCTCCTCGGCATATTTCTGACCTTCACCCCGGTGCTGGCCGGGCACTTGCTCCCAGGCCTGTGCGACTGGCTGCCGCCGACGGCTTCGGCCCTGATCGGCGCGCCGTTGGTCACTCTGACCATCGTCGTCGTCTCCCTGTTGACGCCCCCGCCGCCCGCCAGCGTCCGCCGCTTCCTGGTCGAAAAGGTGCACAGCCCTTGAGCGCCGGTTAGCCTCTGCGGACATGAGTCTGACGCGATGAAGCTGATCTTTTCGGCGGGGAGCCTCTATACGCTGCCGACCCACACGGTCTTCGAACTGGCCCGCGAGGTTGGTTTCGATGGCATGGAAGTCATCGTCAACCACGATTTCGGCAACCGCAATCAGGCCAGTTACCTGCGCTCGCTCGGCGAAATTCTGCCGATCCACTCGCTGCACGCCCCGTTCTTCGACATCAACGGTTGGGGGAACAAGGTCGACCAACTCAAGATCTGCGCCGACCTTGCCCTCGAGGCCGGGGTGCCGCTGGTCAACTTCCACCCGCCGTCGTGGCTGAATTTCGAGTTGAAATTCTGGCGCTGGCTCAAAGGGGTTGATGATTTCCAGGCGGAGCTGGGACACAACCAGGTGGTGATCACCCTGGAAAACATGCCGTGCATGCCCAAATCCAAGATCAACCCCTACCTGCTCGCCGCCCCCGAGAAGATGACCGCCTTTCTCCGGGAGCACAACCTGTACCTGACCTTCGACACCGCCCACTGCGGCTCGATGCACACCAACTTCATCAACGATTTCTACCATTACTACGGCTCGGGGCGGATGCGCAGCATCCACTTTTCCGACTACGCCAACGGCGAGGAGCACCTGATGCCCGGCCACGGCGGGTTGCCGCTGACGCGTTTCCTCAATCACCTGCGCGAGACCGACTACGACCATTCCCTGGTCCTGGAACTCTCGCCCTGCGAGTTCCCTGATGAGTTCGACCAGATTCGTGCCACCCTCGAGGAGGTCTACCGGTATCTTTGCCAGGAAACGCGCAAGACCCCGCACGCTGAAATCCCGGGGCGAAGCGCGACGGGGGATGGGTGATGATGGTTGCCGGACGGGGGGTCAGCGGACGATGTAGACTGAGCAGGGGGCGTGCAGGGCAACCTTGGTCGATACGCTGCCAAGCAGGGTGCGTTTGACCACGCCTTTGCCCGACGAGCCGATGACGATCGCATCGCACCCTTTCTCCTTGGCAAAGTGGATCAGTTCCTCGGCCGGATCACCGTAGAGGACCAGGGATTCGAGAACCACGTCGGCGTCGGCGGCCGATTTTTCGACCACGTAGAAGAGGCGGTCGCGCTTTTCCTGCCAGTCGGGTTCCTCGGTCGGTGGCTTGCTGGGGAAGAAGTCGGTGAAAGTGGGGGGTTTGAGGCTCGGCAGGACCAGGACGGCGTAGAGGTGGCCGCGGAGTTTCGTCCCCGACTGGGCCACCAGGCGCACGGCTTCTTCGGCCGCCTTGTCCGATTGCGGGGAGCCGTCGATAGCCACCAGGATCTTCTTGCTGATCATCAGCATGTTTTTTGCCCGCTCCTTGCCGGATGGGCCACAATCTACCTCCCTCACCGTGACCTGTCAACTTGTCAGCGGGTGGCTTCTGGCAAGGAATCAACTCTTGCTTGACAATCGTAGAACAGCATTTTATAGTTCCCGTGTCCTTGTTTTTGGGGGGATGGTTTCGGGGGGGAGCGTTTAGTGCGGCGCATTTTCGGCATTTTCCCTTGACACCTTTTGCCCCTTTCGTTACACCATAAGGGTTTCCCTATAGACAGAGCCCGCGGCAGCGGGGGCAAGGAATAGAACGACCATGGCCAGAAAAGAGAAGTCGGAATATATCATTCAGGCGGTTTCCCACGCCCTCGACCTGCTCGAGCAGTTTCATGACGATGTCGACGAGTTGGGGGTCACCGAGCTGAGCAAACGCCTCAAGCTCCACAAGAACAATGTCTTTCGCCTGCTGGCAACGCTGGAGTCGCGGGGCTACATCGAGCAGAACAAGGCCACTGAAAACTACCGGCTCGGCCTCAAGGCGCTGGAACTGGGGCAGACCTTCATCAAGCAGATGGGGCTGCTGCGCCAGGCCAAGCCGATCCTCGAGAAGATCGTCGCCAGTTGCAACGAGACTTCCTACGTGGCGATCTTCAAGGAGGGGTCGATCGTCTATCTCGACGTGGTCGAGACCGACATGACCGTGCGCGTCGTTTCTCGCGTCGGTTCGCGTCTTCCGGCCTACTGCACCGCCTCCGGCAAGGTCCACCTCGCCTTCATGAGCGAGGAGGAGATCAACGAGCTTTACCCGAACCGGCAACTCAAGGGGTACACCTCGACGACGATCACTGACCGCGAGCAGCTTAAGGAAACGCTCAGGCAGGTTGCCGAACAGGGCTATGCCATCGACGACGAAGAGATGGACCTCGGGGTGCGTTGCGTTGCCGCGCCGATCCGCGACTATACCCGGCGGATTGTCGGCGCCCTGATTATTTCGGGGCCGACCATGCGCCTGAGCAACGAGCGGATCGCCAAGGAGCTGATTCCGCTGATGCAATCGGCCTCCGAGGAACTCTCCTCGCGCCTGGGTTATCACAAATAAGCGCCGCTGCCGACAGTTTTCAGCCCCCGCCTCATTGCGGGGGCTTTTTTGTCGGCGGGGGCATGGCTGTCAAGGAGGATCCTTGTCGGAGTCGAGCCTGGAAGAATATGTGGCAGCTGAGGTCGCGGCGGCGCGCCGGGCTGGAGCAAGCGAAGAGAACCTGCCGTTCCTGACCGTCCCGGCCGGGTCCCGTGCGGCGGTGCTGCTGGTGCACGGTTTCTCCGCCACCCCCTGGGAGGTGCACCCTCTGGCCGCTGCCCTGACCCCGCACGGACTGGCCTGCCTGGCCGTGCGCCTGCCGGGGCATGGCACCACTCCCGAAGACCTGGCCACCCGCCTCTGGGAGGAGTGGCTGGCGGTGGTGGTCGCCGGCTATGACCGGCTGTCTCCGCACTTTGCGCGAATTTACGTGGTTGGGCTGAGCACCGGTTCGCTGCTGGCCCTGTTGCTGGCCGACCAGCGCCCGGTGGCCGGTCTGGTTCTGCTTTCCCCCTATCTGCGCCTGCGCCATCGTCTGGCACCGTTTGCCGGCTGGTTACGCCATCTCAAGCCCTACCAGACGCGTGCGCTCGGCGATGTGGCCGCTGCCCACTACTATACGCGCCGCCCGCTGGCCGGCGTCCATCAGATCAACCGGCTGCTGCGACGGTTGTCCGGGCGGCTTGCGGGGATCGAAGCGCCGGTACTGGCTCTGCATGGCGGCGGTGACGATGTCGTCGACATCGACAGCGGGCGGGTGCTGGTGGAGCGTCTGGGCAGTTGCGTCAAGCACTACCGGAGGTTTGGCCCGGAGGCACCGCACGTGTTGACGGCCCCCAGGAATCCCTGCCAGCAGGAGGTTCTGGAGATGGTCGGCTCTTTCCTTGCGGGACTCGAGGCTCAGGCGGTGGAGGCGAGCAGGTGCTGATAAAGGGCGACGACCTGGCGACGGGTTGTTTCGAGCGGGCCGGAGTTATCGATCACGTAGTCGGCTCGGGCGACCTTTTCCGCCTGGGGCCACTGGGCGGCGATGCGCGCCTGCGCTGCCGCCGGGTCGAGGCGGTCGCGGGTACAGAGCCGTTCGCACTGCAGCTGTGACGAGGCGATCACGGTCAGCACCCGGTCGACGCGCCCCTCGGCTCCAGCCTCGAAGAGCAGTGGAGCCTCGTAGACAACCAGCGCCACCTGCTGCTGCCGCAGCGCCAGCAACTGCTTTTCGGCCAGGCGGGCGATGGCCGGATGGGTGATGGCATTGAGCTGCCGGCGTGCCCTGGGGTCGGCGAAGACCATCTGCCCCAACTTTTCCCGATCAAGTTCCCCGGAGGCGGCGAGGATCGACGTGCCGAAAGCGGCCACCAGCTCCGTGAGGGTCGGAGTGCCGGGGGCAACAGCCTCGCGGGCCAGCTGATCGGCGCTGACCACCATGGCCCCGCATTCGGCGAACAACGCCGCCACACTGCTTTTGCCGGCGGCAATGCCGCCGGTGAGGCCGAGAACCAGAGTCATGCCGGGCGGGGTGCTCCTTTGCCGGAGGGTGAACTGTCCATGGGCGCTATTATAGCAAAGACGTCACGCCATCGGCAGTTTTTTGCGCCCGTTTGAAAGGTTCCGCTGGCCAAGCGCTATAGAATCTCCTAAAATACCTGCTTAGCCGTTTTCGGCCGTGGATGCCAAGGAGTAAACGTGCCGCCCAACAGCGATACCCATCCCCAGATTGCCATCGCCCTGACCGGCCTGGTCAAGCAGATCAAGGCGCTGCGCTACTATCCGCCAAGGCACCCGGCCTTGCAGGCAGCGGCTGCGGAGAGTCTCAAGGGGTTCCAGCCGCTGTTGCTCGGGGGAGAGCCGCTTGCCCTGACGGTGCGGCGGGAAGGGTTCCTGCTCGGCGAGCAACCGGTGGCCAAGACCCATCAGGTTCTCGCTCAACTGGCGACGTTCTGCTTTGCCCGCCGCATCCAGTATCTGACCATCCTCCCCGACCTGAACGCCAGCGAT
Organism: uncultured Geobacteraceae bacterium; assembly: GCA_964603155.1. Lineage (GTDB taxonomy): Bacteria > Desulfobacterota > Desulfuromonadia > Desulfuromonadales > BM103 > VAUL01. The sequence continues at coordinate 47,782 of CAZRTZ010000006.1, forward strand.
CTGCACCGTTTCGTACACTGCCTGATCATCGATCCCCAGGAGATTCACCAGCGTGGCGGTATCCAGAAGGTTTTGGAGCAGGCCAGAATCACCACGATCTGGGTCAACGAAACCGATCTGGCGGCGATCCTGGCGCGCCGGCAGAAACTGGAGGAGCTCCCTCCGGAGGGGGATGTCAGCGAGATCGAAGGGGAGGGGCCGAAGGCCAGGCTCACGCCGGCCCAGGCGCAGGCGCTCGATCTCGAGCGCCTGATCAAGCAGCTCGAGCAGGAACGTGACGACCAGCGCTTTCGGCATCAATTGCAGGAACTGATCCCGCTGCTGCGCCTCAACCTGATTCCGGAGAACCGGCTCCTGGTGCTCAGAGCCATGGTCATGCTCTGCAGGAATGCCAGCGGCGAGAAGCTGTCCGAGGCCCGGCGTGCCTATGCCATGAATGCCCTCGGCCAGCTTGCGACCGATGAGATGACCGATTACCTGATCGGTTTCCTCTTCGCCCGCGAGGGTGAAGAGCAGGTCCGTCAGACCATTGCCAAGGTGCTGGTGTTCCTGAGCGACAAGATCATTCGCCGCCTGATGACCCTGCTGGCCGAGGAGAGCGTGGCCGGCAACCGCAAGCTGCTCGCCGATATCCTGATCCAGGCCGGGCCGGCGGCGGTCGCCGTGCTGCAGGAGCACCTTTTCGACGAACGCTGGTACGTTGTCCGCAACGCCGTGGCGATCCTCGGCGAAATCCGCAATCAGGAGACCCTGCTGCATCTGACCCCTCTGCTTGAGCACAAGGAGGTCCGGGTGCGGCGCGAAACGATTCGCGCCCTGGCCAAGATCGGCGGTCAGAAAGCGGTCGATATCCTGCTGCGGGCGGCCGAATCGGACGATCAGGAACTGCGCCGGCAAGCCCTGCTCTCCCTTGGGGCCATCCGCGCCGCCAGCGCGACACCGACCCTGCTTAAACTTCTCGAGCAGTCCGACTGGAGCCGCCGCACGGTGGATATCAAAAAGGACGCCATCCGTGCTCTTGGCGAAATCCGGGCGGCCGAGGCCGTGCCGGCGCTGACCGCCATCCTCGGCAAGCGTCGTCTGCTGCGCCGGGCCCTGAACGACGAGCTGCGTGCCGCCGCGGCCACCGCGCTCGGCGATATCGGTGAGGAGCGCAGCCGCCAGGCGCTGGAGAAGGCTCTTCACGACGGTAATTCCGCAGTCGCCCGTGCCGCTGCCAAGGCACTGACGCAACTGGAGAAGGAAAATCCATGAAGCCCGAAGAAATTCGCCAGGTCGTGCAGGTTCTGGCCGGGGCCATCAAGGGCCTGCGGCTTTACTCGCTGGAGCACCCGGCCACCACCCGGCAGATTCAGCTGCTGCAGAACGGTCTGTTCAACCTGTTGCAGCAGAAGAAAACCATCCGCCTGGGTTTGCTGGAAGGAACCCTGTTCGTCGAGGACTTCCTGTTCATGCAGGAGTTCCCGGCGGCCGAAGAGCTGGCCGGTCTCCTTGAGAATCTGGAACTGGCCGGCATCGAATTCACCGCCGGTTTGAGCGCCGAGGAGATTCAGGCGCTGTTGAGCCTGCTGCACGCCGCCAGCTGCCGCGGCCAAGATTTTGCCGAGGCGCTGCGTCAGCAGAAGGTCGAAAAGATCCGGGCGGTACCGGTAACGGAGGAGGAGGAAAGCGGCGAGCCGCGCAAGGTCTACAAGAAGGCGCTTAAAGTCGTCGATCAGATCTTCCGCGACGTGCGCATGGGGGAGATCCCTTCCTCGGACGAAGCCGCCAAGGTGGTCAAGGAAATGGTGCAGCTGACCATTACCGAGCCGCACGCGCTCTTCGCCCTGTCGATGCTCAAGGATTACGACAACTACACGTTTACCCACTCGGTCAACGTCTCCGTGATTGCCCTTGCGGTCGGCCGCGCCTGTGGCGCCAGCGAGGAGCAGCTCAGGGTGCTGGGGCTGGGCGGTCTGCTCCACGATCTCGGCAAGCTGCGGGTCGATGTCGGCATCATCACCAAGCCGGGGCGACTGACCGACGCCGAGTTTGAAGAGATCAAGAACCATCCGCGCTTCGGTGCCGACATCATCGGAGAGATGGAGGGGGTGACCGACGAGGTGATGGCGATCGTCGTCGGCCATCATGTGCGCTACGACCGCTCCGGCTATCCGAACGATGTGGCCGGCCGGCTGGTGTCGCCCCTGGTCGACATGACGGCGATTGCCGACTCCTACGACGCCATGACCACCCTGCGCTCCTATCAGCGGCCCTTTACCCCCCGCAAGGCGATCGCCCGCCTGCGCGAGATCAGCGGTACGGCGCTGGATCCGGCGATGGTCGAAAAATTTGCCCGCGCGCTCGGCCCCTACCCGGTCGGCAGTCTGGTGCGTCTCGATAACAACGAGATCGGCCTGGTCGTCAAGGTCGATACCACGCATCCCGAGCAGGCCGAGGTGAAGATTCTCTTTGCCCCCGACGGTCAGCCCTGCGCTGACGCCTACCGGGTTCAACTCGGTCCGGCCAACCTGCGTAAGATCGTGGCGGAGGTGGATCCGCAGAGTAAGGGGATTGACGTCGTCGACTACCTCGACTAGCAGGCTGTTTAAAAACTGCTGCGGAGGCTGTCTGCGGTGTTGCGCGGTGCTCGCACCCTCGCCTATCTTTCCAGATATGTCTCAGGTTCTGCGCTCCGTGCGCCTTGCATCCAGCCTTCCTCGCGACGTTTTTTAACAACCTGGCTCAGGTTCTGACTGAGGTTTCCTGTCACAAGCAAAAAGCCGGGGCCATTGGCCCCGGCTTTTTGCTTGTACGTGCCGATGGTGGTTAGAGGGGGAGCTTCGCCAGGGCTTCGACCGCGGCCTTGCGCACGGTGGCGCGCGGGTCTTTGGTCAGTCCGGCCAGGGGGACGGCGGCCTCAACGGTGCGCAACTTGCCGAGGGCACGGGCTGCGCTGATCACCAGCTGTTCGTCGGCCTCCTGCAGCATCGCCGCGAGATACGGAACCAGGCGCGGGTCGTCGAAGTTCCCCAGGGCGTCGGCCGTATGTACCCGGACCGCAGGCGCCGGATCCTTGAGGTGGCGGACCAGGCTCTGCAGCGATTTGGGGTGGGCCTTGTGGCCAAGGACCTGGATGGCGGCGGCCCGGATGTCGGCATCCGGATCCTTGAGCAGCTCGATCAATGGCGGGAAGACCTCCGGCGAGTTGATCCACTCCATGGCGAAGATCGCCTTGACCCGCACACCGCGCTTGTCGGAAGCGAGGTTGGCGATGATCTGGCGCAGGTCCTGGAACGACTCGAGCTGTTCGATGACCTCGGCCGCTGCGGTACGCACGGCTTCGTCGGGGTCGGCGAGCAACTCGATCAGCAGTTTTCGGCGTTCTTCCAAGGTCATGGCAGCCACTCAGGGGAAAGACGCTATCCTCAGAACGGGATATCGTCGTCAGTGTTGTAGGGGGCATCGTCAGGGACCGATACCGGATCCTTGGCCGGGAGCGAACCGCTACGCGCCTGGCGTGCTCCGGCGCCTCCACCCCCCTCGTCGCCGGGGCGACCGCCGAGCATCTGCATGTCGGAGATGACGATTTCGGTGATGTAGCGCTTGTTGCCGTCGCGATCATCGTAGGAGCGGCTCTGGATGCGGCCCTCGCAGTAGATCTGCTTCCCCTTGGTCAGGTACTTGCCGCAGATTTCGGCCAAAGGGCCCCAGGCCACGATGTTGTGCCACTCGGTGCGCTCCTGCTGTTCGCCGCCTTTGTTCTTGAACTTTTCCGTGGTCGCCAGTGAAAACGTAGCAACGGCCTGACCGCTGGCCGTATAGCGCAGTTCCGGATCTTTCCCCAGGTTCCCGACGAGAATCGCTTTGTTGATCGCCATGTCTGCCTCCATTGCATTGGAAAATTTTACGTAGTCTAGCCGAAAGGCGGAGGGCTGTAAAGCGCGGCGGGGAGGTGTCTGTCAGAATACGTCAGGCCGCTTCGGCCAGATGCCCTGCCCGTCGTCTCCGGGGGGGCGCCGCGCGTTTCCCGTTGAACCTTCCGGCAACTTCGCGATATCGTTCTGGCGGGTCGATCCATTCCGGAGGCGAGAGATAAAGATGAAGCAGTTGCTGCTTGCCGTTTCGGGACTGCTGCTTGCCGCGGGGTGCGCCACCAAACAGACCGAGGTCGTCGGGCAGGAGTACCTGGCCCGGAGAGCCTTGGCGGCGGCCAATTCGAAGCAGTGCATGGACCAGGTGAAACGCGCCAACCCGGTTTACGAGCGCCTGAGCGATCTGTTCATCTACGACCTCAGCGACAACCGGCAACTGACCAAGATGAGCAACAGAAATTATGTGACCGCGCAGAATGTCGCCGACCTGATCCGCTTCCGCGAGATGATCCAGTCGTGCTACGACCAGAGTCTCGCCGATTACGGCAACGCCGACCGCCGCTACGCCGAGTACATGCTCAGCGTCAGGGCGAGCAGCGACAACAATCTCCTGGAATTGCTGAACCGGCAGATCACCATCGGCGAGCGCAACGTTTACCTGCTCGAGGCCTTGCACGGCAACCGGAGCCGGTTCACCGAGATCGATCGCGAGGTGATTGCCGACCTCAACCGGGCCAGCTATTTCAGTGTTGGGAACGGTCGGAGAGAAGTTGGTGCCCTTGAAGAAATTTTCACGTACCCGGCGGTCACCCTGCCGCCTCGGCCAACTCCGGACGCCGCCACCGAGTCGGTCCGGCCTGCAACTGCACCCGACTCTCGGTCGGGAACGGCGCGTTGCCGGTTTGAGGGGTCCTCGATCCGCTGCGACTAGGAGGACGGTGTGCGAATCGTTTTCCTGGGTGCTCTGCTGCTAGGGCTGTTGCTGTTGGGCGGCAACCCGGCCTGTGCCGAACAGCCCGACAAAGAGAAGGTTGCCAGCGGCAGGAGCAGGGTCGTGGAGGCGTTCATGGCGCTCATGGTGGAGCGGCAGATGGTCAACTCCGCAAGCAAAAGCCAGCTGGTCGAGATCGACCAGAAGATGCTGGCCCTCTTGGCCCCCTATTATTTCGAGATCCTCGGCGTCGATCGCGGTGGCTTCACTCTCAACAAGTACAGCCCTGACGGGTTCAGGGTTCTGGCCGAAAACGGCGACTATGTCGCGGTCAAGCTGCTGCGCAAAAGCCAGGAATGGCCGACGCTGATCGTCTTCAAAACCGCCGAATATCGCGGGCGCTACGTCATCGAACCGACTGCGATCAGCCTGCTCGGCGGCAATGACCCCAGCCTGGTGACCCCCTGGTTCTATGCGGCGGAGCAGCACGACCTGACAATGAAGAACCTGCCTCTGCCAGTTCTCGGCAAGCCGGTCAGGGCGACGCTCGTGCCGGCGCCGGAAGAGCGGGTGCGGGAGGAAGGGGTGCCGCTGGTCAAGACCTTGCTCGCCTATCTGGAGCGGCGCGGCAAAATGGATGAGCAGACCAGGCGCGCCGCCTTTTCCAGCCAGATCCGGCCCCTCCTGGCCAAGGCCTATCCCGAACTTTACGGGATCGATCCGGCCTATTACGAGGAGGTGGCCGTCGACCGGCTCACCGAGTGCAAAATCGGGGAGGTCGTCGGCAACGACGTGGTCCTTTCCTGCAAGGGCTGCCTCTATGACCGCTACTCCTTCAAGCTGGTGGTCGAAGAGGACCGGTTGAAAATCATGCCGACCGGCATCGACAACCCGCGCCGGGCCCTCTCCCCGGTTTGGCGGCGGGAGTAGCCGGTGAGTCAACGCCGCCAGACGATGCCCTGCGCCACCCCCGTCAATCTAATCGTGATCCTGGGTCCAACGGCCTGTGGCAAGACCGCACTGGCGGTGGCCGCCGCGCGGCTTCTGCAGGGCGAGATCATGTCCGCCGACTCCCGCCAGGTTTTCCGGGGGATGGATCTCGGGACCGGCAAGGATCTCGACGCCTACGGCGACGTCCCCCATCATCTGATCGACATCCGCGCTGCCGGCGAGGAGTTCAGCGTCTTCGATTTCCAGAAGTGCTTTCGAGAGGCGTTTAACCTGGTGACCGCACGTGGCAGGCTGCCGATTCTCGTCGGTGGTACGGGGCTGTATCTCGACGCGGTCCTGCGCGGATACCGGCTGGTCGATGTCCCGGAAGACCCGGTTTTGCGCGCCGCGTTGTCTGCCTTGTCGGACGGCGAACTCAGACAGCGCCTCCTCACGCTGGCTCCCGATCAGCACAATACGACGGACCTTCTGCAGCGCGAGCGGTTGGTCCGCGCAATCGAGATCGCCATCTGCACATCCCGCGGCGCGACACAGGAGGTCGTCGAGTTGCCGGCGCTGGCCCCCCTGGTCTTCGGCATCAGGATGGCCCGCGAGGAGCTGCGCAGGCGCATAACCGAAAGGCTCAGGCAGCGACTGGCGTTGGGGCTGGTCGACGAAGTCCGCTCCCTGCTCGCGTCCGGCGTCTCTGCGCAGCAGCTCGACAGCTATGGTCTCGAATACCGCTTCATCAGCCGCCATCTGCTGGGCGAGCTGAACCGCAACGACATGTTCCAGAAACTCAACTCGGCCATCCACGATTTTGCCAAACGCCAGGAGACCTGGTTCAGGCGCATGGAAAAACACGGGGTGCCGATCCATTGGCTCGACGCGTCAGGGGATCTGCTGCAGCAGTTGCTGGCCGTGGTTCGCAGGCAGGGGTGATCACAAGGGGGGCTGATGGAGAAGGACACCGGGCCGCGTGCACCATCACCACGCCAGACGACGGTTCGCAAGGCGCTTGCCGATGCGCTGCGCGGTCACGGCCATACGGCCCACCAACTTTCGCAGATCGTCGGGATCCCGGAAAAGCTGGTGGCCGGGCATCTGGACCATATCGCCCGCAGTCTTCCCGGGGGCGGCGAACGCCTCGCCGTGAGCAAGCCGACGTGTCTGGCCTGCGGCTATGTTTTTGCCGGCCGCGTCCGCCTGACCAGGCCATCCCGTTGCCCTGAATGCCGTGCTACCCACCTGTCGGATCCGGTCTTCTCCATCCGGCCGGCGGGGAAGGGTGGCGAAGACCGCTAGCCGTTGCCGCCAGCGCAACTAGGTGCTGCCCCAATTGCCGTGCAGGTCGATGACAATCGCCGTGCAGTCGTCGCTGAACTCGGCACCCCCTGCAAAGTCACGCAGCCTTGCAAACAGACGGTCGAGGCACTCCAGGTGGTCGCCGTCGTCGTTGAGCAGAAAGCTGGCCAGGCGGTTGCTGCCGAACGGCTCCTGCGCCGTGTTGAGCAGTTCGATGATGCCGTCGGTATAGAGGAGGAGACGGTCCCCCCTGACGAGTTGTGTCGAACACATGGCGATCTCCGGGTCGGCAAAGAAACCGATCGGCGGCGCAGTCTGGGTGAGGGTGAGCAGTTCGTTGCCGCGGCGGATGAGCGGGGGCGGGTGGCCGGCATTGACGTAATGCATTTGCAGGGTGTCGGGAGCGATGATGCCGAGGAACAGGGTCGATGAGAAGAGATGGTCCAGATCGTTGGAACGGTCGGCAAAGCCGCACAGAAAGCGGTTGGCCTGGCGTACGATGTCGCGGACCGAGCGGAGCTGCATGGTGGAATTGTAGATAAAGCCGTACAGCAGCGACATCACCACCGAGGCCCCCAAACCGTGGCCGGTGACGTCGCCGATCAGCACGGTCAGGCAGTTTTCCGGCTTGTCGAGGAAGTCGAAGTAGTCGCCGCCGAGCCTTTCGGCCATGCGGTTCCTGACGCCGATGCAGTTCCAGGCACAGACCGGGGAGCTCTTCGGGAAGAGCAATTGCTGAATCTGTCCGGCGAGATTGAGGTCGTTACGGTATTTGCCGGGCATGCTGACCTCCGCAGCAGATCGCTTCTGGCCGATGGTCAGGCCGGGCGACCCGGTTGCTCGAGCACAAACACCCCCTCGTCCACCGGACGGATCTCGCTGCTCGAGTAGGTGTAGAACTCCCTGGCCTGCGGGTAGTGGAACAGAGCCGTCTCGTATTTCTCGGTGTTGCGTCCCGCTCCGCGTCCCAGGCAGCTGTGGATGGTGTCGCGGCTGTAGATTCCCGAAGCCGGCACCATCACCTTCCAGACCGGTGTGCGTTCGCGCGCATGGAAGATATCCCCCGTCGCCTCAACGCACAGCGCCCGCTCCACTTCCAGCACGCAGTAACGCATGGGCTTGAGTTCGCCGCCAAGCAGTCCGGTGACGGACCGCTCGCGTTCGATGCGGGCAACGATCTCCTGCAGGTCGCTGCCGAGTTCGATGCACTCGGCATCCCCCTCCCACAGCGGCTGGAGGCGCAGCAGATAGAGCGTAACGGGGCGGGCGGCGATGATGGCAAACGGATCGTGGGCGGTCATGGCGCTCCGGTGCGGTTTGCTGCAGCGCTAAAGAGGTGTTCTTCTGTGTTCTGTCTAGCGTACACCCCCGCCCTTGTCAAATGGAGGAGGGGAAAGCCCGGTGGTGTGGTCAGATTGCGATCTTCTACGAGTGCGGGGCGTTGCGAACCAACTGCTTGATCAAATCCTGATCGGCAATATCAAGTCAATCCCGGTTCGGCGGAGCCCGGCGCTGACAACTCAGCGCCGGGCCGGGTTTTAACCGCGCGATCCGCATTGGGCGATTCGTCGAGGATGCCATCTGGATTGAGGCAGGAGCCCAGGAGGGAGGATTGCAGGAAGCGGGCATTCGCCTCAATGTTTACTTGCAGCGCAGGATCTTTTTCCCCGAATCAAAGAGGACTTCCATCTTGCGGCTGCCGCAATGCCGCTGCACCAGGCCAATACCGAAACTTGGATGTTTGATCGTGACGCCGACCCGGTAATCCATCTCCATGTTGTAGTCCTTAGCCAGAATGTTGTTTTTGGCGTGCTCGAGGTGATGGCGCTCCTCCGGCATGACGACCGGAGTGTCCGCGGCGCGTTTAGGGGCGGGTCGAACCACCTCTGGCGATCTGTAGCGATGGGTGCCCTGACAAGTGTTGCATTGCACCTTGGCGGGTTTATTGGCGGCCATGGCCACAATCACATGATTGGTGACCTTCTGGCACTTGGTGCATCGGGCGTCAATGATGTCTCCGGCAGCCTGAACTGATTTATTCATGAGAATCTCCGTTGGCAATAAAAATAGCCCCGCGGGAAATCCGCAGGGCTACCTTGATCCGTTTCGCGCGGGGAAGGGATCAGATTCGGCTCACATTCGAGGCCTGCTGCCCCTTGGGGCCGTCGGCGACATCGAAACGCACGCGGTCACCTTCGGCGAGAGACTTGAAGCCGCTGCTTTGGATTTGAGAGAAGTGGACGAAGACATCCGCCCCGTTGTCCTGCTGGATGAAGCCAAAGCCTTTTGCATCGTTGAACCACTTCACAATACCTTCTGCCATCGAAAATCTCCTTTTGTGTTCGTCTGAACACGGTCATGCTGTGCAAGTGTTGCCTGCTGTACCAAACAAAAAAACCACCCAGCTGAAAGGCCTGTGTGGTTTCCCCTGACTGATTAACCTAAATAATCGTGTCGGCAAACTGTTGCACAAACTTTTAACTTGAACCGACCGTAGCATGCGCGGCTTCACATGTGCAAGGCCGACTCGGGATTTTTGCGGAAATATCGGCGGATTATCGGGACGCTCCGGGTGGGTTCCGGGGTACTGCGGCCCTGCAGTTGACAACTATCCTGCCGGTTTTGCTCAGTAAAGACGGTTGGCCTGCGGAGTGAATCGGGCAGTAGCGCGGTTAAAATTATATTTTTTTCATACCCGTACCAAGAAAGGCAGAAGGGATCTGCCGGTTGACTGGTCGAGCAACAAGTTAAACTGCGTCCCTTTAAACTCAAGACAGTTAATTATCACCACTTTCCTTGCTTCGCTCACAGTTTCATCGTACTGCCGGATCGATAACCAGTCAGAACCTGTCGTTTTCATGGTCAAAAGGAAAAAAGCCCCTCCGCGTGAGCGGAAGGGCCTTTTTCAACTTGGTATCCCGTAGCGGATTCGAACCGCTGTCGCCGCCGTGAAAGGGCGGTGTCCTGGGCCGGGCTAGACGAACGGGACTCGAAGCATCTCAAGTTCCGGCGGGAAATGACCCCGCAGATACGCGATTTAAAAGTGGTGAGCCGGGGGGGGATCGAACCCACGACCATCTGATTAAAAGTCAGATGCTCTACCGACTGAGCTACCGGCTCACAGACCGCCTTATATATAAGGCCGTGCGCAACGTGTCAAGTCTTTTCTTGACCTTTCTCGTTCAGTGCCCGCGCTTCTCCTCATGCACGATTTCGGCGGTGAAGCGGTACAGCTGGCCATCGCGCCACCCTTCGGGCGGGAGCCCGGCCTTGCGTGCCAGCTGGCGCAGGGTGGTGGTCAGGTCCCACCCCTGTTCCGGTGCCACCTGGGGGAGGAAGACGCTGCTGGTGCCGCGCGCCTGCAGATAGACGCCGTGGGTGCCGATGATAATCTGCTGCGGATCGTTGACCGGCTCGAGCGGCGAGAGCACGGTGACCTCGATACTCAGACCGGGAAGCTCTTCGGGACGGACCGGCGCAAAGCGCGGATCGCGCGTGGCGGCGGAAACCGCGTTGTTGCGCACCGAAAGGCACAGCGGCTCGACCGGCAGGATCGCGCCGATGCAGCCGCGCAGCTGGCCGTTCCTGTCGTTAAGGGTAACAAAGGCCGCACCGTCGGCGGCCAGGCGCGGATCGTCGCAGGCCGGCTCGGGGAGCGCTTCTCCCTTGACCCTGGCGGCGACGGCCTGGCGGGCGAGGCGTAGCAACTCGGCGCCGCGCGCCTTGGTCAGCGGTGTGCGGTAGAGCCCCATGGCCGCATAGCCGACCACCTTGGCGGTGTCGCCGCTCGCCGCCGAGGAGTCGGCATAGTGGAAGAGGTTGCCGTTGGTGGCGCCGGCGCCACGAGCCGCCAGCATGGTCAGCAGGAGCGGCCAGCCACCGCAGGCCTCCCCTTCCCGGCTGCGCAGGAGGGTCTCTAGTTCGCCCACCGCTATGCGCCTGACCGCATCAATCACCCGGGTATCCTTGCCGCGGGCGGTGGCGGCACTGTAGTAGTGGGAGAGGTCGGTGCTGCACACCAGCAGTGTCCCCGGATCGCTGCGCAGGAGCAGGGCGATCTGTGCCGCCAGCCCCTGAATGGTGGCGGCGGTGGGGGTGCCGATCAGGACCGGCACAATGGTGAACTCTCCCAGCACCCGCTGCAGGAACGGCAGCTGCACTTCCAACGAGTGTTCGGCGACAAATGGTTCGCTGGCGGCGCCGATTCCGGGGGCGGCGGCAAGGAGCTGGCCGGCCAGGGCCTCATCGATCGCCACCTCGCCCAAGGGGGTGCGCCAGCGCCCTTTGGCGTCGATGGCGGCGCCGCTGACCGGGACGCGATGGGCCGGGCCGACCAGGATCACGCGCCGGATGCCGCTGCCGCGCAGGCGCTTGTAGCTGTGGGCGGCGGTCGGGCCGGAGTAGACATAGCCGGCGTGCGGCACCACCAAGGCGCGCAACTCCCCCTCGGTGGCAGGGAGGGCGGCCGCGGCGAGAAAGCCGTCGACCGTGGCCTGCAGGATTTTGGCGTCGGCCGGGTAGAAGCTGCCGGCGACCGCTGGCGGACGGCTCGGGGCGGCGACGGCCAGGGTGGTCAGCAGCACAGGGACAAGGCTCATGGTCAGCATCCTGATCAGGGTCATGGGGGCCTTCATGCGGGGGCGAGACCGATGCCGGCGATTTTATAGCCGCAGGCGGCGCAGGCGCTCCCTTTAAGGTTCCGTGCCAGCACGCTGAAGCCGGCGCGGCTGATCACCTGTTGGCCGCAGCGCGGGCACCAGGTGTTGTTGGCCGGGTGGCCGGGGACGTTGCCGACATAGACGTAGCGCAGCCCGGCCTTGAGGGCCAGGGCACGGGCGCGTTCCAGTGTCTCCACCGGGGTCGGCGGCACCGCGGTCATTTTGTAGAGCGGGAAGAAGCGCGAGAAATGCACAGGGGTGTCGGCGCCGAGGTTGTCGGCCACCCAGCGCGCCAGGCTGCCGAGCATCTCCGGCGAGTCGTTGTAGCCGGGGATCACCAGGTTGGTGATCTCGACCCATACGCCGCCGGCGCGCAGGCGCTTGAGGCTGGCGAGGACCGGCTCCAGAGTGGCCTCGCAGACCTCGGCGTAGAAGCGTTCGCTGAACCCTTTCAGATCGATATTGGCGGCATCGAGCAAGGGGATCAGCTCGTTGTGCGGCTCGGCGTTGATGTAGCCGTTGGAGTGACAGACCGAGAGGATCCCCGCCTTGCGGTTGGCCCGGGCGGTGTCGAGCATGTACTCGAAGAAGGTGGTGGCTTCGGTGTAGGTGAAAGCCACGCTCCTGCTCCCTTTCATGGCCGCCAGCGGCGGAACCTGTGCGGGGGGGAGGAAGGTGTTGCGCGTCTCGGTCGGCGCGCGTTGGGAGATCTCCCAGTTCTGGCAGAATTTGCAGCGCAGGTTGCAGCCGGCACAGGCCAGGGAGAAGGAGGTGCTTTTCGGGTGGAACTGGTAGAAAGGCTTCTTTTCCACCGGGTCGACGTGAATGGAGCAGGGGAGGGAGTAGCCCAGGGTGTAGAGCGTTCCCGCCTCGTTGCGGCGGGCGCGGCAGAAGCCGCTGTTGCCGGGGCTCAACGTGCAGCGTCGCGGGCAGAGGGCGCACTGCACGGTCCCCGTACCGTCGTCGAGCTTGCGGTAATGGCGGGCTTCCTGGAGCTGCGGGCGGTCGCCGGTGAGGAAGGCGCGGGCGTCGCGCTGCCAGGCGAGGGTGCCGGCCAAGGTGCCGGCCAAAAAGGTCCGACGCGAGAACATTTAAATATTCTAGCGCGGTTTGCGGGAAATAAAAAGGAGCGCCAGGCTGGCGGCCTTGGCGGCCACGGCCAGCAGGCAACTGCCGCTTAACCCCAGCACCGGCAGCAGCGCCACGCCGCCGAGCAAGCCGCCGAGGCTGCCGCCGAGCAGATCGGCGCTAAAGATCGTGCCGACCCGACCGGTGGTCGCCGGGTCGTCGACCCGGCAGCCGAGGGCCTGCTGCAGCCGGCTGGCCAGGGGGAACTGCATGCCGGTGAGAAGGCCGCAGACCGCCAGCAAGGGGAGGATCAGCAGGTGGGCGCGCAGCGCCCCCTCCATCGGCAGGGTCGGGGCGCTGAACAAAGCGGCAAGCAGGGCGGCGAAGAGGAGCAGGCCGGCATCGACGGTGAGCAGCAGGCGGCACTCGTCCCGCCCGGCAAGCGGCCCGGTGCTGACCAGCCAGCTGCCGAGGGCCAGACCGAGCATGAAGGTGCTGATCAACAGAGCCAGAGCCTGAAAGAAGGCCCCGTACAGCACCTGGAAGGAACAGAACAGGGTCAGTTCCAAAAGCATGGCGGTAAAGCCGGTGACGGCGATCACTGCCGGGGCGGTCAGGGCCGGGCGGCGACGGGCCAGCAGCCCGGCCAGGACCCCGGCCACAATCAGGGCCAGGGCCGGTCCGGGGAGGGAGAGCCGGTGCAGGGCGGCGAAGCTTTCGCGCAGTTGCGGGGTGAAAAGGATGGTGCTGTAGGCCAGGTTGTCGAACAACAGCTGCGGGCTGAGATCGCGGTTGACCGTGCCGGCCCCGGCCAGGGTGTCGCGCAGCCACTGATGCCGCTCGGCATCGAGCAGATAGTCAAGGTGCGGTGCGCTGATCAGGCGGGTGGCAAGCCGGCGCTCATCGAGGCGTGCGGCTAGCGGCGCGGCGGCGAGGTTGCCAAGAAGCGCCGGTCCCCCGGCCAGATAGAGGTTGGTGTCGCCGGGGAGCACCTGCACCGCGGGGAAGGCGGCCTCGAGGGTGCGTAACAAGCCGGCGTTGACTGCCAATAACTCGGGGCCGTAGTAGGTGAGCGAGCCGGTGGCGGCCACTGCCAGCAGCCCGTCGCGGTTGAGGGCTTGGCGGGCCAGGATGAAGAACTCGCGAGTGAAGAGGCGGTTCCCCTGCAGGGTGACCGGGAGCGGCATTCCCGCCAGGATCACGTCGTAGGGGGTGCTGACCTCGCGCAAGAACTGGCGGAAATCGCCATGGTGCACGGTGACGCGCGGGTCGGCGAGCACCTCCCGGGTGACGGCGGGGGTATGGGCGGTGACTGTGCGCAGCAGCCAGGGGTCGAGTTCGACGTAATCGACCCGGATGATCGAGGGGTGGCGCAACACCTCGGCCACGCTGCCGCCGGCGCCGCCGCCGAGAATGAGCACCTTCCGCGGCTGCGGGTGGGCAAGCAGGGGGAGGTGAGTAAACTCCTCGACCGCGGCGATATCGGGATCGGGGACGCTGAACAGGGGGAGCCCGTCGGCGTAGAAGGTCAGCTGGCTACCGTTTACCACCACCGCCAGATTCTGGTAGGGGGTGTTGTGGGTGCCGGCCAGGGCGCGCCCCTGCCACTGGCGGCGGAGGGTGGCGTCCTCGATGGTTGCAGCCCCGGCCAACAGGGTGATCGCCAAAAGCAGGCAACTGGCGGCGGCGAGCGGCCGGCGGCGGGCGAGCGGCCAGAGCACGGCGCCGTTGAGCAGGGCGACCAGGGCGGCGGCAAGCATGGGGCTGGTGTGGGGGACGATCAGGTAACCGGCGATGAGCCCTCCGGCGATCGTCCCGGAGGTTTCCAGGGTGTAAACCCGTCCGGCGGCCTGGCCGGGGGCGCTGCCGCTTCTGGCCAGCAGGGCGCAGGCCAGGACGAACAGGGCGCCGTGCACCCCGGCGACCGGCAGCTGCAACAGTCCGGCGGCGCCGCATATGGCACCGATCCCCACCCCCTGGTCGGCAGGGAGGCCGGCCAGAGTCTTGAAGCTGCGGACCGCGGCGACCGTTGCCGGGAAGGCGAGGCAAAAGGCCACGGTCAGGGCCAGGAACGGCCGGGCCGGGTCATGGCCGCGCAGCACCAGCCGCCCCGCCGCCATGGCGCCGGCCGCCTCGGCGACGATCCAGCCGCCGATGATCACCCCGACGGAGAATTCGTTGCCGGAGAAGAGGATCAGCAGTTCGCGCAAGAGGACGCTGTGGGCGACCATCCCGGAGAGGCCGAGGACCAGGATGGCCCGGCGCAGCGCGGCAGGTGTGACGGCGGTCATGGCGCTATTGATAAATGGCGAACAGTATCGGTTTCATGGCAAGTCGTGCTATTTTCCCGAAACAAAGGCATGATCCTGGTTTCGGCCTCCGGCCCCATCAACCTTAACCTCAACCTCAACCTCAACCTGACCTTATGTCTCCAGACGACATCCGCATCGACTTTTTCCGCGCCTCCGGTCCCGGCGGCCAGCATCGTAACAAGAGCGAGACCGGGGTGCGCCTGACCCACCTGCCGACCGGGCTGGTGGTCACCGCCACCGAGTCGCGCTCGCGCTACATCAACCTGCGCCACGCCTTCGCCCGCCTGGAGGCGAAACTGGCTGCCCGCAACCGCCCCGTCATCCCC
>CAZRTZ010000007.1:0-62744 GCA_964603155.1 uncultured Geobacteraceae bacterium
CACGTACTTGCCCATCTCCTGCGGGCGGATCAGGCTGCACTTCATCTCCTCGTCGTCGATGGTCGGGAAGTAGCTGCGCGACGACACGCCGACCGACCAGCCGGCCTGCTTGAAGAGGTTGACGGTGGCGTCTTCGAGGCTCCCTTTGGGGATGCCGAACTTGAGAATGCTCATGGGTTCTCCTTCGGGGGGCGTGGCTTTTGGCCAATCTCGGCGTTGGCCGGCGGGC
Source organism: uncultured Geobacteraceae bacterium (assembly GCA_964603155.1). GTDB lineage: Bacteria > Desulfobacterota > Desulfuromonadia > Desulfuromonadales > BM103 > VAUL01. The sequence goes on from CAZRTZ010000007.1 coordinate 230, forward strand.
TTCCTTGTGCGGCGTGGCGCTGCCACGCCTCCGCGTCACCCCTTGGCCGCCTTGACCATGGCACAAAATCCGCGCCCAGGTTGGTAATTAGCCCTTTTTGTACACTTCGTCCGGATTGAACAGCGGGTTGCTGTGCTCCACCCATTCACCGTTCTCCCAGCGGACATAGAAACAGCTGCGATTGCCGGTATGACAGGCGGCCGGACCGTTCTGCTTGACCTTGATGACCACGGTGTCGGCGTCGCAGTCGGTCAAGACTTCGACCACGTCCTGGGTGTTCCCCGACTCCTCCCCCTTCATCCAGTACTTGTTGCGGGTGCGACTGAAAAACCAGGTCTTGCCGTCGCGCAGGGTGTATTCCAGGGTCTTCTGATCCATGAAGGCGACCATCAGCACTTCGCCGCTTTCATGGTCCTGGATGACAGCGGGGATCAGCCCGCCCATCTTGTCGAAATTGATCGAAATCACGGGGCACTCCTGGGATGGATTGAAAGGCAACTTTATGACGCAGGCCAGTGGCGATGTCAACTCCGGAACATGAAGTAGACGGCGCCGAGCAGGCAAAGTCCGGCCCACAGATAGTCGAGTTTGGGCGGCAGATTCATGTAGAAGATGGCGAACGGGACGAACACCGCCAGGGTGATGACCTCCTGGATGATCTTCAGCTGGGCCAGGGTGAGAGAGCCGTGATAGCCGATGCGATTCGCCGGGACCTGGACCAGGTACTCGAAGAAGGCAATCCCCCAGGAGACCAGGACGGCGATGAACCAGTGCCGGTTGTTGAGGTTTTTGAGGTGGGCATACCAGGCGAAGGTCATGAAGACGTTGGAAATGCCGAGCAGGAAGATGGTTTGCAGTGTTGCAGGCATGGCGTGCTCCGTTGCTGCGGAATCTGTCGATGGCGAAGCCCTGATGGTTGGCAGGGACTCTAAAGCAGGCGGCTTGCGTAGTGCAAGAACGGCTTAAGGGCTGGTCAGGGGAGAGAGTTCGGGGAGGTGTGCGGAGATTTGCAGGATGAAGGCTTTGGCGGCCTCCGGAGCGTAGGGGACAGCCGGTGCTCTCCCCCAGATCGGGGCCGGCCAGGCCGGATCGGTGCGATAGCGTGCCACGTGGTGCAGATGCAACTGCGCGACCACATTGCCAAGCGCGGCAATGTTGAGTTTGTCGGGGCGGCAGATTGCGTAGAGCGCTTGCGAAAGCCGGGTCGATTCGTGCAGCAACTGCCCGCGGTCGGCCTCGTCGAGCTGGAAGATCTCGCGGATATCCGGGCGGCGTGGCACGAGGATCAGCCACGGGTAGGAGCAGTCGTTCATCAACAGCAGCCGCGAAAGGGGGAGTTCGCCGGCGGGAATGGTGTCTTGCTGCAGCCTTGGATCGAGGGTGAACAACGGGGTTCTCCCCTTTGTCTCAGAAGGGAAGGTAAGTCCGCACGGCGTTGACCAGCTTGGTGGCGTTGAACGGTTTGGTCAGGTAGCCGTCGGCCCCGACTTCGCTGGCAATGCGCTGCAATTCGGCCTCTTCTTTCCCGGAGATGAGCAGGACCGGAATGCCGCTGCTCTGGTCGCGGCGCTTGAGGGCGCGGACTTTCTTGTCGCCCGACATCAGCGGCATCATGACGTCCATCAGGATCAGGTCGGGAGGGTTGCTGCCGTAAATCACTTCATTCGAGTAGATGGCATCGGCCGCCGTGGAGACCTTGTAGCCGGCCTCCTCGAGGAAATCCTGCGCCATGGCCAGCACCACGGGATCGTCATCAATTACCAGGATGTGTCGCATCGGATAAGCCCTCTTTCTTCAATGTGTCATTTTTTAATTCTAGCGGGACATCCCCGATTTGTCTACTGGGGATAGTCGGAAAATGCAAGAAAAACAATCAATTGAAACTCTTTCAGTAAGCAAGTGGCCCGGGAGCCGTCGGCGCTTTGTCAGGTCAGCAGGTGAAAGATCAACAGCAGGGGGAAGAGCATCAGTGACAGTCCGACCAGGGCGTTGCCGGCCAAGGCCAGGAGCATGGGGATCTTGGAGAGGGTGGACTCCTGGCAGCTCTCGAGATCGACGAAGCCGACGGCCAGGGGGAACCCGCAGAAGAGCCGCTGGCGGTCTCCCTGGTAGATATGGATGGAAAGCTTGTAACCGAGGAAAAATCCGATACCGATGCATCCCGCCGTGATGGTCAGCAGCAGCCCCCTGAGCGAATGATCGGAGTTGAGCAGGCGGTAGGTGATGTACAGATTGAAGGCGCTGATCAGGACGGTACTGAACAGGGTGACTTTGCGTCCCAACTGCCAGAAGACGTGGGCTGGCGGCAGGCGGGAGTGCAGTCGGCGCTGGATCATGGCATCCACTTCGGCGGCGGCCAGCCCCCGCTCCCAAAGGATGCCGCGGATCGCGCCCTGCTGGGGGGTGTCCTGATCGGTCAGAAGTCCGATCAGGTAGCCGGTCGGCAGGTCGCGCAGGTGTTCGCGCAAGTCTGGATCGCTGATGATCATTAAATAATGAGCCGTGAGGATAGATTTTCTGCAGAGGATACCGGTAGACTCGGCAAATGTAAACTCCGCGGGGCTCCCTGTGCGAATAGAACATTTTTCTGTTTTTGCTGCTATTATAAGTAAAGAAGGTTTGTTGCCCCGTCGAGTCCCTCCGGAAAGGCCGTTATGGATTTCGAGTCGCTGCGCAGGATTTTGGATCATCTTCCAGTGAGCTTCTTCTGGAAAGATTGCAACTCGGTCTATCAGGGGTGCAATGCCAGTTTCGCCAGGGATGCCGGGATCGCTTCCCCTGCCGGGATCCTCGGTTTGCAGGACCAGGATCTCCCCGGCAGAAGCGCCGAGGCCGAGGTTTATCAGCGGCGTGACCGGCGGGTCATCGACACCGGCGAGCCTCTGCTGGGATACGAGGAATTGCGACACTTTGCCGATGGCCGGGAGGTGATGATTGTCGGCAACCTTCTCCCCTTCCATGGCCCGGACGGCGCTGTCGCGGGGATCGTGGGGTTTTACAGTGATGTCAGCGATCAGCGCGCCACGGAAAGCCGGTTGCGCCTTTTGTCTCTGCATGACCAGCTCACGGGGTTGCCAAACCAGGCGCTGATCCGGGACCGGCTCGAGCAGGCGATCCTTGTCGCGGCGCAGAGGCAACGGGCCTTGGGCCTGATCTGCCTGGACATCGACAACTTCCAGAAAGTCAACAACACCTTCGGCCATGCCATCGGCGATGAAGTGCTGCGCCTGGTCAGTGCGCGGCTGCAGCAGACCCTGTTTAATGCCGATACCGTCGGACGCATGGGCGGAGATGTTTTTGTGTTGCTGCTGCGTGACCTGCAGCACCGCGACGATATCAGCCTGGTCCTGCGCAAGATCCGCCAGTCGTTGGCCAGGCCGTTCATGGTGGAGGGCCATGAGGTGTTCGTCACCGTCTCTTTGGGGGTGGCGCTTTATCCGGAGGACGGAGAAGACGCTGCGAGTCTCCTGAAGAACGCCAATACCGCCCTGCACAAGGCCAAGGAGGCGGGGCGCAACAGCTATCGCCTCTATTCCCCGGCGATGAATGCTTCGGCATTGATGTGGCTGGGCCTGGAAAGCCAGTTGCGCAAGGCCATCGAACTCGGGCAGATGGAAATTTATTTCCAGCCGCAAATCGATGCCGTCAGCGGCGCTCTGGCCGGCGCCGAAGCCCTGGTCCGATGGCGCCACCCGGAACTTGGGCTGGTATCGCCGGCAGACTTCATCCCCCTCGCGGAAGATACCGGGTTGATCGTCGATATCGGCACCTGGGTGCTCAATGAAACGTGTGTCAGGGCAAAGGCGTGGCATGATCTGGGCCTGCCCCTGCCGCGGGTGGCCGTCAACCTTTCGCCCCTGCAGTTTCGCCATCAGGATCTGGTGACCACCGTCTGTGCGGCCCTGCTCGACAGCGGCCTCGATCCTTCGCTGCTGGAGCTGGAGATCACCGAGAGCGCCGTCATGCACGATGTTGACAAGGCGGCCGACATCCTCAGGTATTTCCGCGAAATGGGGGTGCGGGTGGCCATCGACGATTTCGGGACCGGTTACTCGTCGTTGAGTCACCTCAAGAAATTTCCGATCACCCTTCTGAAAATCGACCGGACCTTCATCGAGGGGACCGATTGCGACGGCGAGGACAATCGGGCCATCGTGACGGCCATCATTGCCATGGGACACCGTTTGGGGATCAAGGTGCTGGCTGAAGGGGTGGAGACCGCAGCGCAGAGCGAGTTCCTGCGGGGCAGTGGATGCGATGAACTGCAGGGCTACCTGTTCAGCCGACCGCTGCCGTCGGCAAAGTTCCAGGCGTTTCTCGAGGGGCTCTCGGCGGCCGGTTAGTCGGGGAGTGGACGATTTTAGTGTTGGGAAAACTGTTTTGCGTAAAAAAGCCTTGATTTTTCCCGCGGGATGGTGATACTGGAACCACTCTAAGTAGTTTGTGTACGGGAAGACGTTTGGCCAGATAAGCCTGTCAAGAGTAGCCATGCCGCACAGACAGTAGGGTCTGCGCGGTTTTTATTTGGCGACTCGCACCTCCCGGCACAGCACCAACAGCTCAAAGATGTGAGCGGAAAGAAGGAGCAACAGCAATGGCACAAGGTACGGTGAAATGGTTCAATGACGCCAAGGGTTTCGGGTTCATCTCGCAGGACAATGGCCCGGACGTGTTCGTCCACTTCTCGGCTATCACGGGGGATGGGTTCAAGTCGCTTGCCGAAGGGCAGCGCGTGTCCTTTGACGTCCAGGAAGGTCCGAAAGGCCTCCAGGCCGCCAACGTGCAGAAGGCGTAAGCGGCGACCCGCCAAACGCACACAAGCACAAAGGCCCCCGGAGTTCCGGGGGCCTTTTTTTATGCGAAGCCACAATCGGGCGCTCGCGGTGTTGGCTGCGTCATCGGCTCCTCGACGTACGAAAAGTAGCCTGCGTCGCCTCTTCCTTGCCGCCTTGCGATCATCCCGATGCTGCCTTCGCGATCTCAAGTCGTTGCCTGACATCTTGCGCCCGAACCCTCTTGACCCGACAGTGTGTTCCCTTCGGGCTTCGGGCCCTCCCTCAGTGTCTCCGCGCCTCTGCGTCAGGAGGCCTTTATTCAAATTGGGCGCGGAACGTAGCCAGTTGAGTGCGTAACTCGCTTATCTCCTCGCGCAGCGCCGCCACCTCCGCTTCCAGCGCCGCCAGCCGTTCGTTTTCGGCCATGACCCGGAGGCGGGCCGGTTCCATGGGGGAGGCGCTGTCCTCGACGACCTCGGGGGCACCGCTGAACAGGTGGGCGTAGCGCTGTTCCTTGCGCCCGGGCTGGCGGGGGAGGCGCACCACCAGCGGCGGCTCGCGCTCGGCGAGGGCGTTCAGTGCCGCCTCGACCGCAGCGAGATCGGCAAGGGGGGCCATCCGCTCGGCGCGCCCGCGCAGTTCGCCGACGGTTTGCGGACCGCGCAGGAGCAGTTCCGCCACGATGGCCAACTCCTGCGGTTCCAGGCGGAGCAGCCCCTCCAGGTTGTGGCAGTATTTGGCGGCGCGCACCCCTTCTGCCGATTGGTGGGCCAGGCGCTGGAAGCGCAGGCTGTCGAGCGCGCGCACCACTTCGGTTTCGTCCAGGGTCATGACCGGGTCGCGGTTCGATTTCTGGTTGCAGGCGTTGGTCAGGGCGTTCAGCGTCAGCGGATAGTATTCCGGAGTCGCCAGTTCCTTTTCGATCAGGCAGCCGAGAACGCGGGCTTCGACGGCGGAGAGAGAGAATTCCATCGGAACCTTTCCTTTGCAGATGCAGTGTTGCGTTAAATGGGTTATGTATAATAGCTGTTGAACTGCTGGCAGGCAATCATGTTGCCGGGAAAGAGAGCGGATATTGGCTAAGGAAAGCGGATTGGAATGGGGGCGGATGCACGATCTCCCGGTGGCGGCCGTAGACGCCCGTGGGGCCTGGCTGCTGGCCGGACGCGAGCGGGTGCTGCTGCCGCAACGTGAGGTCCCGGCCGCCCTGATGCTCGGGGTTTATCTGCAGGTCTTCGTTTATGCGGATATGGAGGGGAAGCCGGTCGCGACGCTGCAGCGCCCGAAGGCGCTGGTCGGCGAGTTCGCTTTTCTCAAGGTCAAGAAGATCGGCCCGCACGGGGCGTTCCTCGACTGGGGGCTGGAGAAGGATCTGCTGGTGCCGCTCAAGGAGCAGCCCGAGCCGATGCAGCCGGGGCGCTCCTATGTGGTCAAAGTGCGGCTCGATCGCCAGGGGCGCCCGTTGGGGACGGCGCGCATCGACAAGTGCCTGAGCAATGCCGAGATCGAACTTGGCGAAGGGGAGCAGGTCGATCTGCTGGTCTGGCAATTTTCCGCACTCGGCGCCAAGGTCATTGTCAATAATCGTCATGCCGGATTGCTTTACCGCGACGAGATCGGCAACCGGCTCAACTATGGGGACCGTCTGACCGGCTATGTCCGGCGGATTCGCGCCGATCACAAGATCGATGTGACCCTGCGCCAGGGGGCGGCCACTGAACTGGATGCCGCCAAGGCCAAAATCATGGCGGCCCTGACCAGAGGGAACGGAACGCTGGCTTTGCACGATCACAGTTCCCCTGCGGCGATCGAGGCCTCCTTGAAGATGAGCAAGAAGCTGTTCAAAAAAGCGGTCGGGGGGCTGTACAAGGCGGGGCTGATCACGCTGAGCGAGCACGGCATCGCTCTGAAGCGGGACTGAGGAGTTGATTGATAAGCTTTCACGGGACGCCGCAGAGAAACCGGGCAAATATTAAGCCTCTGCAGTGGTTGTGTTCGCCCTTCGACAGGCTCAGGGTGAACGGTTTTTCGGATATCCAGCCGATTGGGATGCCGTTGTGGTGGGCTTGTCGAACCAGGACGGACTGTTTTCGTAACAGGTTCAGATGAGTCAGTTTTCCCTCGGGATCTTTGCTCCTTGGCGTCTTTGCGTGAGACTTGAATAGACTTTCGGTTTTTTTAGTGGAGGTTTGTGCGTGGCCCGATCCTTCATCCCGCGCGGGCGGCGGCCGCTGCCGGCCAAGAGCCAGACCGAAACCGACGACTTGGTGCGACGCATGAAGGCGGAGCAGCAGGAGGCCGCCAGCTATCGCGAGCGTTCGCTCAAACTGCATGGCTGGATCTGCGCCAAGTGCGCCCGCGAGTTCGATCTCGATACCCTGCACCTGCTCACCGTGCACCACAAGGACGGCAATCACCACAACAACCCGTCCGACGGCAGCAACTGGGAGAACCTCTGTGTCTACTGCCATGAGGATGAGCACAGTCGGTCATTATTGGGAGATTATTTGAGCGGGAAGAGTGAAAGATAAACGGCGCGAGGTGGGGGCGCGAGGTAGACCCGACCTCAATCTGAACCTGAACCTGAACCTGATAAGCTAGGAGCCAACCCATGGACTATCGTTCCCCGGAGAATTTCTCCAACGTCACTGTGACCTGCAAAGCCAACGTCTACTTCGACGGCAAGGTGGTGAGCCATGCCATCACCTTTGCCGACGGCAGTCGCAAGACGCTGGGCCTGATCTATCCGGGAGGCTACAAGTTCAATACCGGTGTGGCCGAGCGCATGGAGATTGTTGCCGGGGCCTGCCGGGTGCGGATCGCCGGGGAGGGGGATTGGATCGGCTTTCCGGCCGGGACCTGGTTCGATGTGCCTGCCAACTCGTTTTTTGAAATCGAAGTTGGCGAAGGGCTTGCCGAGTACGTCTGTTCCTTCTTTTAGGCCCGGTTTTTTGTCTGCGGATGGATTTGATGCCCGATAGTGGTAGAATGTTCAGGGTCGGGAGCTGACTGGTCAGCTTTCGGTTTTTTGGGCGCCAATTTTGCATGTTAAAAGTGGTGAATAGTTGAAGTGTCTGTGGTGCCCATGGCAAACCGCCGAGGAGGCCGTCACGTTTCCTCTATTGCTTACGGGGGCTTGTCGTGTTTCTGGCGAGTTTATACGGGCTCTTCTGGCAAATGGTGGATGGTCTGCTATCCTTGCAATAATTACGTTGGTTCGGTGAAAAGGAGAAAGCCATGAGTAAAAAGGCGGGACAGATTCTTGTCGGAGTTTTTGCGCTGGCTCTATTGGCCAGCCCGGCGCTGGCCCAGGAGTTCGTCGACGTTTCCGTGAAGGCGGGCGTTGCGGATGACGGTCTCGGCAAAGGGGCAGCTTTCGCCGATGTCAACGGCGACGGCCTGGTGGACCTTTATGTCTCCAACAAGGGTGGCGCCAACCGGCTGTACATCAACAAGGGGAACGCCAATTTCCAGGAGACCGCGGCGACTGCCGGCAAGGGCGTCGACTTCCCCGGCTTCACCATGGGGAGCGTCTTCGGCGACTTCGACAACGATGGCTGTCAGGATCTCTACCTGGCCAACGGCGGCCAGTACGAGATCGAGGCCAATATCCTCTTCAAGGGGAATTGCGACGGCACCTTCACCGATGTCACCGCCAAGGCCGGCGTCGGGCTGAAGGCCTTCACTTACAGTGCCTCCTGGGTCGATTACAACAACGACGGCAAGCTCGATCTCTACTGCGCCAACTATGGGGTCGGCGCCAAGAATATCCTGTATCGCAACAACGGCGACGGCACCTTCACGGATGTGACCGACGAAGCCGGGGTGGGCGACAAGAGCTGGAGTTGGATGGGCGTCTGGGCCGACGTCGACAACGACGGTGACCAGGATCTCTACGTGGTCAACGGCCGTTACCCGGCCGGCGAGCCGAACAAGCTGTTCATCAATAACGGCGGGAAATTCAGCGAAGAGGCCAAGGCGCGCGGCGTCGACGATCCCAACTGGGGTCTCGGCGCGGTCTTCGGCGATATCGACAACGACGGCGACCTCGATCTGTTCGTCTCCAACTACATCGGTGGCAACAATCTGTATATCAACGATGGCAAGGGGAGCTTTGCCAAGGCCAATGGCCGGATCAGCGGCATGCCCAAGGAAGGCTGGGGCAAGGGCCCGACCTTCGGCGACATCGACCATGACGGCGACCTCGACCTTTACGAGGGCGACTGCAAGCTGGCCAACCAGCTGTACCTGAACGACGGCAAGGGGAACTTTGTCAACGTCGCCGCCAAACAGCCGCAGATTCAGTGCGCCACGGTGCGCACCAAGGCGACCGCGCTGGCCGATGTCGACAACGATGGTGATCTCGATCTCTATGTGGTCAACTGGGGTGCCGAGAACAAGCTGTTCCTCAATAACCAGAACGACAAGAACTGGGTGAAGGTCAAGCTGACCGGCACCAAGTCGAACCGCGACGCTTATGGCGCGCGTGTCAAGTTACTGGCCGATGGCAAGCTGGTCGGGATGCGCGAAGTGAAGTCGGCCACCGGCTTCTGCGCACAGGAGCCCGCCGTGGCCCATTTCGGTGCCCCAGCCGGCAAAAAATACTCGATCGAAGTGGTATTCCCGAGTGGGACGAAAGTGGTCCAGGCTGTCACGGCTGGTCAATTGGTGGAAGTCGTAGAACCCAAGTAGAAGAGAGGTTGATCCGGGGACGCTTCGGGAACACTTCCTTCGAGGAAGTTGCCCCACTCAAAGGGTCCCCCACACGAGAGGAGGAAGTCATGAAGTATGTAAAACCCCGCGTTGTGGGGAGTGGCAGCGTCCACCCCTGCTAAGCACAGCAAAAGAAAAGGGCCGGCAATTCGCCGGCCCTTTTCTTTTTGCCTCTAGCCGAATCCGGGGTGGGATGAGAGGCTCAATGGGCTGACGGGAATGTTGCGGGATGGGTGGCGAGCGGGGCATGGTTTTCATGCCCCGCTTTTTCTTTGCCCGCACATTTCATTAAATAAAAATATTTAAAATATTTTATTTGAGCAAAACACATAAACCTTAAATAATGTTAAATAAATATCATAATTAATGTATAACCATAAAAGTGGCATATCCCTTGTAATTGCTGTGTTTCGTGTGAAAAGGCTTGGTGAAGCAATGGCTGGATGATTTGCAACCATCAATGATTAAAATATAAAAAAACGACAACATCGTAAAGGCTTATAAGTGTGTATGTTTTCTAATGAGGAAGGTGGTTTTTGGGGCAAGGGTGGCTGGTTGAACTCTGTCGATGGCGAGAAATGTGGGTTTTAGCTGGCATGATCGGCTAACACTCTGAAATAGTTTGATTTTTTTGTTTGCCCTGGGTTCCGGTGTTTTAGCTGGGCGGGGTTCTGATTTTTGGCGATATGACGGGAAGGCTGGTCTGATGGACGCACAAATTTTGTCGGCGCAGGTGGCTGGGGTGGTGCAAGGGCAAGGTCAGGTGCGGTCCGCAGTTTCGATGAGGAGCTTCCTTATGAACAGGTTCCTGGGTCTGGTCGGTTTGGGTTTGCTGCTGCTGTTGTCGTTGCCGTCGTATGTGCCGGCGGCCACCACGTTGCACTACTTCGATTGCAAGCAGTGTCACAAGTCGGGGATGAACATTGGGGCCATGGGTGCCAATAACACCTGCCTGCAGTGCCATGCTGATGGCGCGTCGTGGTCGGATAGCACGCCGGTGCCCGCTCCCTGGTACAACGGAACCCCGGAGCCGACCAAGCGTTTCGTCATCGCGGATACCAGTGACCTGTTCGGATCCGGCACGAATAACCCGCAAATGCCCCCCGCGACCGCCTACACCGGCTTTTCTCACGCCTGGGGCGTAACCGACACCAAGGCTTCAGCTGGCGCCCAGGCGCCAAACAAGACTCTGTATGCCGGCTTTTACAGCCGCTACAACGCCTCGACCGGCAAGGTCACCTGCTCACGCTGTCACAACCCCCATGGGGATGCCGTTGTTGACTTTGTCAACAACTCTACGGGACAAACGACCCCCGACCTTCTCAATAACATCACACGCGCGCCGGTGCCTGATGGTTTCCCCGATGGCGACGGAATCCCTGACGTGAACCCTCTTGCCAATCCGCAGTTGCTGGTTCGTGACGCGACGCTGAACAATGCCCCGATGGCTGCGGACAAGATGTGCCGGGCCTGCCACGTCGATTTCGACAAGCCCAATTCCCTCCTTGTCAACACTCATCCGGTAATTCTTGACTACGCCGCCGCCCAGGCTGCCAGCCCCAATGATCTGCGGGCCCAGGCGGAGATCGACACCTTCACGACCGGCCATGCCTCCAAGGTGCAAATCGTTAGCGGCGGAGTGAGCTGTCTCTCCTGCCACGGCGTCCATTTCGTCGATTCCAATAAGAACACGGCCGACGGTCAGCGGGCGGGTTTGCTGACCGGCCCTGGCGACTTGCTGCGCAGCGACGGTGCCCATCTCACCGGCGGAGCCCGCAACGGTGCGACCGGCACCGCCCAACTGCGTTCTAATCTCTGCCAGAGCTGTCACAAGTACGAACTGCATGGCCAGGGTACCGACAACCACATGGTCGGCTGCCTCGAGTGCCACAACGGCCACGACCCGGCCAGCACCACTGATTATATGCTGCGCAGCGGTGCCAGCAACGGCCCGGTGCCGACGCGCTTCAACCGCGTCAACAGCGGTGAGCAGAGCGTGACCTTTCCGACGACGTTCAATACCGGGAACACCCGCATGAGTTGGGCGGACGAAAACAAGGGCGGAGTTGCGGGCTTCTGCGAGAAGTGTCACGGTGACTGCAACAGTGACACCATGGTCGGCCTGGCTAACGAGCATGCGGCCGGAAACCAGAATCAATGCACCGCCTGCCACAAGCACAACGACCCTGCCGATTCCTATTCCTTCAACCGAGACGCCACGGCGGCGACCTGTGGCCAGTGTCACGGCTTCCCGCCGTATCTCAATTCGCCTGGTGACCGTCCGCCCGACGACGGGGTCGATGGCGGCTATGCAGTCAACAACAAGGTTGCTGAAGGCGGTCCGTACGATTATGTATTAAGCACCACGTACGAAAAGGATGAAAGCAAGACCGGGCACAAGGTGCATGCCGGGCGTGACATCCCGGATAGCAGCGATGTTCCGCCGGGTCCCGGGCCTCTGGATACGAGTGTCAACGATTGGTACTTTGTCGGAGCGGCCGGGATTGACAATTGCAGGGTCTGCCACGGTTTTGATGCCGGTGCGACGGCTGGTGGGCATCGCATCAACCCGACCACCCGGCCGGGCACCTTCCGCGATGTGGTCTTCTACGGAATCGCCACGACCGGTGGGCTGACCCCAGCGTACAACCCCAACTCTCCGTATACCTGCAGCAACGTCTATTGCCACACCAACGGTGCCCCCTACAATGGCGCCAGCCGCCCGAACCGCGTCTACACGCGGATCAATACCACGCCGGGTTGGATCGGCAATGGCGGCAGCTATGCCAACGGCGGCTACGGCTCGATCTATGGCACGGGGTCCCGCTGCGCGGAGTGCCACGGGAACAACGTATCGACCATGACCGCCGGCACCGGGGCGCAAAAGTCCAACTCGGTTGCGCACCTGGCCCACCTGGGCGGCACAACCACCCTGAACATGGGCAAGACCTTCAGCTGCTCGGTCTGCCACGTCTACACGGCGTCCAGCGCGACGGCTCTTGCCATCAACTCCATGGACGGCCGGAACGGCCAAAGCGGCGGCACCGGGGGCAAGCACGTCAACGGCCTGATCGATGTCAACTTTGACAGTGCCTATATCGGGGGCGATCTGGCTTCGTCGACTTTCACGGAGGGGACCGGCGTATGCAGCACCTACTGCCACAACGTCACCGGTGCCGGCGGGGCGTTCACTGCCGACTGGGACGTGGCGACCGATATGCAGTGCGATTCCTGCCACGGCGGGAAAGCTTCCGATATCGCCGGCGACGGCGGCTACGGGGCGATCAGCACCGGTTCGCACGCCCGTCACATTCTGACCACGGGCACCGGGCCGAAGCTGGCCTGTGCCGAGTGCCACGGCACCGGGTCCGACGCCGGCACCCACGCCGGCCATTTCGACGGCACTGTCAACATGAAGGTGGCGACGAACACCGCGGCGTTTGGCAGCGACAGTGTCTCCATCTGCAAGGAGTGCCATGGCTACGAAGTCGGCGAAGTCCTGCCGGTGTGGGGGAACTCTTCGACCACCGATTGCGCTACTTGCCATTCCGGCACCTACGGCGGTCTCGCCTTTAACGGCAAGACGCCGCTGCGCTTCGGCAATGCCGTAACCACCGGGCACAACCGCCCGACGGCTTCCGGGGCTTATGGGCAGAGCGCCAACCCGGCAGCGAACCTAAACTGCTCGGGTTGCCATATCACCGACAACGCCGGCCACTGGGATGGCACCACCGGCGACGACATGATGCTGCTCAATGGCGGCAGCTTCCCGGCCAGTTACACGACCAACGCCGACAAGAACAACTTCTGCGGCGCCTGCCACGGCGCGGCCGGAACGGCGACGGTGAAGAACATCAACACCCACCGCAGCAAGCTGTGCGTGGCCTGCCACAACGTCCATGGTGACTCTAATATCCAGATGATCTGGAGCAGTTCGGCCAGTCAGACGGCGAAGGACACGTCGGCCACAGGAAAATATGCGGCGAACGTCGATTTCACCAACGCAACTGATTTCAGCGTTGGCAATCTTGGTTCCTATGACGAGGATGAAGGTGCGGTAGGCGGCGGAGGCGAGATCAACAGTGATGACATCTGCGCGACCTGCCACACGGTTGCAGCCGGGACCACGCACAACGAGCGCAGTGGCAGCACGGCTCACAACGGCACCGGCACTCACTACCAGGGGGGCAATTGCTTCACCTGCCATGCCTCCCATGCCGATGCCACCGACGCCTTCCGCCTTGGCGCCGGCACGGCCTGCAACGACTGCCACGGCTTCCCGCCGGCGACCGGCGCTCACCGCAAGGGGACGGTGCTGACCGATCCGGAACTGCACTCGAGCACGGCGTCGAATTTGGCCGGCGAAGACCGCAGCGATTGCGCCTTCTGCCATACCGGCGCCGATCTCTACACTTACGATCTGGCGGCCGACCAGGCGGCCGGCGGGGCGCGGGCCAACCATGCCGTCAGCCAGGCCACCCGCCGCAGCGTGCTGGCCACGTCGGTTGGCTACAACAGCACCAACTTCAACTGCACCACGGCGTGCCATGCCTCGACCGCCGGCGACGGCGCCTGGAACGACGTCAACGGCCTGAACTGCAACGCCTGCCACTATGCGGCGGCTTCGCCGACCAGCGCCGGCAACGTCACCGCCGGCAACAGCGAAGCGGTCAGCGCCACGCACAACAAGCACTTCGACAAGAACAACATGACCTGCGCCCAGTGCCATGACGTCAGCTACAGCCCGACGATCACGGCGATCCGCGGCGTACTGACCCACATCATTGCCCCGGACTACAGCGGCGCCGGCAACGACGGCACCCTGGTGCAGGGACGTGCCAATGCCGTCCTCGACGAAGCGACGGTGACCCGCTCCGGGATGGTCTACAGCGGCGGCGCCGCCGATGCCGGCGGTCCCAACAACACCTGCACCGGCGGGATCACCACTGGTTGCCACGCCTCTGGCACCCCGGACTGGGATGTGACCATTCCGGCGACCAGCGCCGGCTGCGTGATGTGCCATACCGAGACCAACACCGCGGCCTACAACCCGACCTCGGGTGTCCATGACAACAGCCCGTCCGGTCCGACGGTGACCGGTAACGCCCACGACGGTAATTTTGATAACGGCAGCGGTGGCAGCGCCGACTGCGTGACCTGCCACACTGCCTCACCGACAGCGGTGGTGGCCAACCACATCAACGGTACTCTGAATACCGGTTCGGCCATCACTGTAGCCGCTTCCGCTGGTTACACCGTGGCAACGGGCGACTGCGCCACCACCTGCCATAGCGCCGGCACCACCTGGCGCTACAAGTGGGCGACCAGCGCCTACAACACCAACAGCACCGAGTGCGCCAACTGCCACGGCGACTACACCAGTGGCTGGACCACCGGCGTGGCCCCGCACACGGAATTCCCGACCCGCGGCAACAAGCACAACAACGTCGGCAATCTGACCTATCCGTGTACCGATTGCCATGCCATCGGCTCGGCCGGCTACAAGTGGACCAGCAAGTGGGATCCGACCGGGACCAACAGCAATCACGGTGACGACAAAATCACCATGAACCAGACGGCGGTCAACACCTTCGCCATCGACACCGTGCCGAACCCGGATCGCGCCGGCTGCACCACCTCATCCTGTCACCAGAACGATTCGGCGCACAACTTCCGGATCACCACGACGGCGTTCACGACTCAGACGGTGACCGGTCCCAACCCGGATGTTCTCTGTTCCGGTTGCCATGGTGGCTATGCCCCGGGCGGCACCAGCGTGCTCGGCTACTGGCCGGATGGCGCCAATGCTGTCGACAACGGGACCGAAGACAACTCCGGTGCCCATCTCAAGCACATGACCGTGCTGGCCCAGGTCAAGTACGGCGAAACCCTGACCCAGTTGCTGACCAACAACGGCAACGGCACCGGTGACGCCAAGCAGAAGTTCCTCTGCGCCTACTGCCACACCAATCCGGGCTCCGACGGCGACCACGGCGTACTGGCCAATGTGCCGGCCGAGGTGAACAGCATGTACGCGCAGTGGGACCTGACCCGCAGCACGGCTGACAACGGGGTCTGGTCGAGTGCCAACAAGACCTGCGCCACGGTCGACTGCCACTACAACAAGACCACCCCGACCACGCCGACCAGCTACACCTGGTACAGCGGCTCGACCAGCGCCTGCATCATGTGCCACGTCGATGTGACCGCCGAGGCCAAGCACGTCGCCCACACCGGCGCCGCGGCGACCTTCGGCCGCACCATCGGCTGCGCCGACTGCCACCAGGCGGCGACCAACTGGGCGAGCAACACCGCGCCGGCCACCGGCCACCTCAATGGCAGCTACAGCATCGCCGGCAGCGTGACCTTCACTTACAGCGCCTTCTCCTGCGGTACCAACGATTGCCACGAGGACGGCAAGGGCGGCCCGCCCAAGACCAACCCCTATCCGTGGAACGGCGCGGCCCTGGGCAACTGCACCATCTGCCACGACGCGACGCCGACCACCGACGCGCACCCGGCGCACACCGCGGCCAAGGTCGCGACCTACGTGACCGGCTGTAGCGACTGCCACCCGGCCGCGACCAACGCGGCGCACATCAACAACAGCGTCACCTACGCCAGCAAGCTCAGCGCGGCCCCGGGCAACGGCTCCTGCACCAACACCTGCCACCTCTCGCCGCAGGCCGGCGACTGGACCGGAGGTGCCGCGGCGATCACCTGCACCGACTGCCACAGCGGCAGCGGCGCCTCGGCCTACATCGGCGGCGACAAGACCTCGGTCTCCGGGCCGAACTACATGCCGCAGTACAACATGCACCTGACCGTGCCGACCGTTTCCGGCAAGGTGCATACCGACACCGGCCTGTCGACCACCTGCGACTTCTGCCATTCCAATATGGCCGCACAGTCGGCGACTCACCCGAATGGGACCTTGCTGCCAGACGGTCCTGCCAACACCGACCGCGGCATGTTTGCGGCTTGGACCGATGGCAGCCCCGGAACCTGCGCCACCACCTGCCACAGCGCCGGCACTTCGTGGCGCTACAAGTGGTCGGCCACCGCCGGCAACACCAACGGTACCGAGTGCGCCAACTGCCACGGCGACTACACCAGCGGCTGGAACACCGGCGTCGGCCATGCCACCAATCCGGCCCGCGGCAACAGCAGTTCCCACAACAGCACCGGCACCTTGACCTATGCCTGCACCGCCTGTCACGTCATCGGCGCCACTACCGGCAACTACCCGTGGACGACCGGCACCAACGACTGGAAGGCCACGGATGCCGGGGCGACCACCCTGCATGGGGACGGCAAGCTGACCATCAACAGCAACAGCACCACCCACGTTCGCAACGAGAATCCGGTCGGCACCTGGAAGTCGGGCTGCAAGGGCTGTCACGACGGCCCGAGCAACGACGGCCAGGGTGCGGACGACGGCAACCACGACTACCCGGTGAATATTCTCACCGCTCCGTCGACGGTGCGCTGGGCGCTGCAGCCGGCGGCCGGCGATGTGGCGGCCACCGGCGGCGGCTGCGACGGCTGTCACGGTGGTGGCGGGAACATGGCCCCGAACGGTTCGCGCGGTAACGTCTGGCCGGATCGCCCGGGCAAGCATTCCCAGCACATGGCGGCTCTGACCGCCAAGGGGATCACCGGTACGGATGCCTGCAACTACTGTCATCCCTACTCGTCCGGCAGTTCCTACGTGGTCGGCGAGCACAACGACGCCAGCGCGCCGGCGACCATGCCGAACGCTACCTCCAACTACTACCGTCGCATCATCGGCGGGGCCAATGACAGTAACGGTATCACCAACGGTTCCGGGACCAACTATGTCACCTGCAGCAACATCGACTGCCACTTCGAACAACCGGTGACCCCCCACTGGTACACCGATGACATCGCGCCGGCGGCGGTGAGCCTGACCGCCGTGGCCGGTCCCGAACCGCGTTCCATCAAGGTTTCCTGGAACGCGCCGGGCGACGACAACAACGTGGCCAACACCACCCCGTATGTTTATGATTTGCGCTACGGCACCAGTTCGGTGATTGCCACCGATTTCAGCTCGACGACCAACTATGCCGGGAACCTGCCGGCGGCCTACAAGCAGGGTTCGCTCTCCGAGGCGGTGATCCGTAACCTGAATATCGGCACCACCTATTACTTCTCACTCAAGACCCGTGACACGGCCGGCAACTGGTCGGCGGCCTCGTCTGCGGCCAGCGCCCTGCCGGCAACGGATGGCGCAGCAACCCCGCCGGCCTTCGGCGGCGCCAACAAGGCGATCAAGGGCGACCAAAGCGGAACCGTCTACCTGACCTGGACCCCGGCGGAAGATCATTCGATGCCGATTACCTACAAGGTCTGGAGGAAGGCGGAGAGCGCCGGCGCCCTTGATATGGATGTCGATTCGCCGCTGTTGACCGGAGTCAAGGGAAGCAACATCGTGCTCACTTCCGCCGTTCCGGATTCGCTGGTGAACGACACCATCTACAACTTCGGTGTGCGCGCCTGCGATGCCAACAACAATTGCGACAGCAACGACCAGATCGTCTCGGCTACGCCGACGGCGGAACCGCTGGTCACCAAGACCAACCATACCTACCGGACCAATGGTTCGAAGACCCTGGTCAAAGACGGGGCGGCCGGGACAGGAGTTCTTGACACGGTGGCGTTCGGGACGACCGGGATCGTTTTCGCTCCTGGGGCAAATAATACCTACTCTGTGACCTACTACGTTGATACCTTTGCGGTCTACCTCGATACCGGCAACAGCTCCGCCACGGTGCGTGCCGAGATCGGTTATTCGACCAACGGCACCAACTTTACCTCCCTTGGCGTGTCCAAGGACATCACTCTGGGCAGCCGTGCCGATCGCGTCTACCAGTTCAAGTTGGTCGATGTGGCCGGTAAGACCATTACTTCCGGGCAGCGTCTGGCAATCCGTCTGTCTGAGCCATCGACAGGGGTCGGCGTCAAAGCCGGTTACGGGAGTACCGCCTACCGCGGCGACCTGACCGTGGCCGAGCGCATCCAGAATACGGTGCCGAGCGACCCGGCCGTCGCCGCTACGGTCAGCGGGGCCAACCTGAATGTCACCTGGACCGCTTCGACCGATACGGTCGACGGTTTGAGCGACACGGTGCATTACGATCTGTTCGGTTCGGATGATAACGGGAGCACCTATCGCTATCTGATCGCCAAGAACATCCCTGCCGCGACCACCAACTACAGTTGGAATACGCAGGAGGCCGGCATCAGCGGTTCGGCGACCATGGCGGTCAAGCTGCTGGCCGGCGACGGCTACGGGCATTACACCGGCGCCGGATCGACCACCAACAACAAGGCGGTGAACAACAGTGCCGACAACGTGGCGCCGGGGACGATCAGCGACCTGGTGGCCAGGGCACGACCGAAATCGGGCTCCGTGACCCTGACCTGGACGGCCCCGGGCGACGATAATGCCAACAACGGCCGGGCGGCCTACTACGACATCCGCTACTCGACGGCAGCGATCACTGAAGGGAACTTCGCCTCGGCGACCCAGTGTGTCAACGAGCCGTCCCCCGATTTCGGCGGCAAGGTCCAGACTTTCGAAGTCACCGGGCTGGCGCCGGGGACCACCTACTACTTCGCTATCAAGACTTACGATGATGGTTCTCCGGCCAAGGCATCGGCTATCTCCACCGCCAAGGCAGTCGGGACCGACCAGGCAGTGGGTGGCCCGCGCTGCGGCATGTGCCATACCACTGCGCCGTCGATCGTGGAGTCGGTCGGCAACCACAAACTGCACGGCTTCACTCTCAAGGATTGCACCAAGTGCCACGGGGCGGCCGCCGAAACTTACGGGCTCGATCACCAGGACGGCGTATTGACCATGGGCTACGGTCCGGGCGGGCCGCGTCAGGGGATTATCTCCGGCAATCGCATCTACTACACCAACAACGGGTTGCCGATCGGTTCCGGCGGCGACTACATCATGTACGACGATACCGATGGTTTCGGTGGCTTCGGCAACGGCAACTATGTCGATGTGGGCGATGCGCTTGATGATGGTACCTGCATCAACTTCGGCGCCATGGGTGTCGGCGGTTGCCACAGCGGCGCCGGTACCGATCCGGACGGTGGGGGGACGCTCTTCGCCACCCTGCCGACGCCGACCTGGACCGCGGCAGCGTACCTGAACTGCGCCTCCTGCCACGGCAACCCGGCCCGCACCACCGACTACTTCTACAGCCGGGCCTTCGATGCCGGGGCGACGGATCAGGTCAAGGCCTCGCCGGTGCTCGACAACCACGGCAACTACAACCTGACCGACCCGGATGAGAAGGATCGCAAGTACATCGGCCAGCACGAGAAGCACCTGAACTACAGCTTCCGCTTCTCCAAAGGGGACAGCTGCAACCTCTGCCACCCCGGCAGCTACGCCAGCTCCAGTAACCTGGATGGAAAGCATGCCAATGGCGACGTCGACGTCAAACTCGACAAGGTGGCAGCCGGCGAGAACGCCAGTTGGGCACCGGGGACGGCCACCACGGCCGGCACCTGCAGCAACATGGATCCCGAGAGCTGCCACCCCTCGGCATCGTCGCCGAAGTGGGACAGCAACCAGAGCTTTGACTGTGTCGGTTGCCACAATATGGGCGGCACGACACCGAGCCATGTCACCGACCCGGCCGGCGGGGTTTCGGCAGCCAACGACGGCTGGGCCACCGACCCGATGGCCGGCAACTGCACCTATTGTCACTTTGGCGGTCACCCACGGGATACCGTCGGCGGCACGGCGCTGATCCTGTCCAACAGCAGCCAGGTCGGGATCAACTACAAGTCCGGCGGCATTCACCTGAAGGCCTCCATCGGTGGTCGTGCCGCCCGCGCCACCGAGGCGGAACTGTGCTGGCAATGCCACGATGCCAACGGTATCTCCGAATGGGGCGCCGACACCGGCAGCAACAACACCGGCACGGTGCCGCCGAATGCGTCGAACTACAACTACGGGACGGTGACCAGCTCCAACTGGACCACCGCCTCTTGGAGCAGCCCGGTCGCCGATTTCAGCTACAAGACCGGCGCCATTCAGTCGACTCATTCGACCAGCGAGACCGGGACCAGTGCTGTCTCCGGTTCGATGGAGGCCTATAGCGAAACCAAGGACACCGTGGACAAGATCCGCTGCTCCAACTGCCACGATGTTCACAACCTCAACAAGGCGCCGAACGACAGCTATACGGGTCAGCCGTACCTGCGTGGCACCTGGATCCGCAACCCGTATCCGGAAGACGGTGCGCCGTGGGGCAAAACCTACGCGGCAGCAGTCGCCATTTACGGTGCCGTACCGCGTGCCGGTGGTAATGAGCAGGGCGGCTTCCAGATCGACCAGAACAACAACTACCCGACCGCCGGGATGTCGCTGGCAACCTCGGCCGGTCTGTGTACCCTCTGCCACGGCACCAATGTCGATACTATGGATAAACGGACCGGAGAGAACCTCTGGATCGGCAGTAACGGCCACAGCAATGCAACTCTTGGGGGTACGGCGAGTGCTGCTGCCAACATTTTCGGACATGGGATCGGCGGTCGCCCGGCACCTTCCGGCAACTGGGCTGACACCGCTGGCGCTGTTTCTGACGTTCCTGATATGGGTCTGCAGGCTGCGGTTGTCGGTAATAACCGCGGCTACAGTTACCGGAATGCCCAGAGCTACAACTCACCGCGTACTCCGGTGATCGGAGCGGCTCAGCCTTATGCCTACAGGTCCTTTGGCTGGGGGGTCACGGTCGATGCCGGCACGACCGATATCGGTTATCATGCCTTCACCTGCTCCAAGTGTCACAACCCGCATGCTTCGCGCCTGCCGAAGCTGATGATCACCAACTGCCTCGATACGCGGCAGAACACCTGGCAATCGAGTTCTCTGGGCCAGGGGAATCAGACCATGACCTCCTGGACTAGTCCGGAGGACAACGGTGAGAAGGCTGCCACCTGGAACACCGCCCAGAACTGTCACCGCTACGACTCGGTGGACAATGTCGGCGGCTGGAACAAGGTAACGCCGTGGTAACAACACGGTAAACGCAACAAACTCAATGCACTGCCTGAGGGCCGGGGATCTTCCCGGCCCTCGCTTTTTAAGCCCTCCCCCCCACCACCACACACACTTGCAGAAAATCTCTACGGCGAAGTAAAATAAAATTGGAAATATTTTGTATAACCTTTCGGAAAATAGGGTTTTTCTCTGGTTTCTATTTGTGACCGAAATAGTGGCATATTTCTTGATATCTTAATTTGCAAGACGAAGAAGCCGAGGGTATGGAGCCGGGAGCATTTGGAGGCAGTTCTGGTGGATATTTCTGATGCAGGTGTGTGCCAGTTAAGCCCTTATTTGCCGGGGCCTGCTTGTTAATAGGCGTCTGTACATTAGACTGAGGGGATGATGAGTGCTTTTAGCGCTGTTGATGCTGATGACCGGAAACCTGGTGGCTGAGCGCGCGAAAAATCTCAAGACCAACCTGAGTGGAAGAATTTTTTTCGTAACTATGCGCAACTTTGTGTTTTGGCGCAGGATAAGCTTGTCATTTAGCGTTACAGGGGGAGGTCGTCTGCAGGGCGCACAAGGTGTCTTCCGCAGTTTCAAAGAGGAGTCTCTCTATGAGTCGGTTCCTTTTTCTGGCCGGTCTGGGGTTGCTGATGCTGATGGCGCTGCCGTCGCGGTCGCTTGCGGCTATTGCCACGCTGCACTACTTCGACTGCAAGCAGTGCCACAAGGCAGGTATGGCGATCACGGCCATGGGCGCCAACAACGTCTGCCTGGAATGTCATTCCACTACGGGGACATTTACAGACAGCACTCCGGCGCCGGCCGCCTGGTATGACGGGATTCCGAACGCGCGCTACAATGCGTTAGCTGATCAAAACGACCTGTTCGGCGCCGCCTCGGCGGTACTTGGCGCCGGGAGCTACACCGGCCAGTCGCACGGCTGGGGCGTTTCCGACGTGAGGGCCGCGGCCGGTGCCAAGGCCCCCGACAAGACCAATCCGCTCTACGCCGGCTTCTATAGCCGCTATAATGCCTCCACCGGCAAGGTCACCTGCTCGCGCTGCCACAACCCCCACGGCGATGCCGACCTCGGGGATGGGAATATCCTGGCCAACCCGAAGCTGCTGATCCGCAATGCGCTCAACTCCAACGCGCCGATGCAGCCGGAAGTCATGTGCCGGGCCTGCCACGTGGATCTCGACAAGTCGGATTCTCTCACCATCAACACCCACCCGATGGTGACCGATTACGCGGCCGCTCAGGCGGCCAGCCCCAACGATCTGCGCACCCAGGCGGAGATCGACACCTTCACCGGCGGGCACTCCTCCAAAGTGCAGTTAAGCAACGGCGGCGTAGG
Organism: uncultured Geobacteraceae bacterium; assembly: GCA_964603155.1. Classification (GTDB taxonomy): domain Bacteria; phylum Desulfobacterota; class Desulfuromonadia; order Desulfuromonadales; family BM103; genus VAUL01. Next base: position 23,118 of record CAZRTZ010000007.1, read on the forward strand.
TTGCGTCTCCTGCCACGGCGTGCACTACACCGATTCCGATGCGACTACCGCTGACGGTCTGGCCAACCGGACCGGCCTTCTCAACAGCCCCGGCGAACTGCTGCGTAGTGATGGTGCACACCGGACCGGCCCGTCACGCAATGCTGCCGGCACCGGTACCGCCCAGCTGCGTTCCAATCTCTGCCAGAGCTGCCACAAGTACGAGCTGCACGGCCAGGGCCTGAGCGGCGACCACAAGCTCGGCTGCCTCGACTGCCACAACGGCCACGACCCGGTCGGCAACACCAGCGACTACATGCTGCGCAGCGCCAGCAACGGTGCGGTGCCGACCCGTCCCAACGGCACCAATGGCGCCAGCGCCAATATCACCTTTAATGCGTTCACCGCCGGTGACCCCCGGCTCAACTGGGCGGATGACATCGGTGGCGGCAGCGCCAACGGCTTCTGCGAGAAGTGCCATGGGGACGTGAACAGCGGCACGATCGGGGCCAAGGCTGCTGAGCATCTGCCTGGGAACGGCAATCAGTGCAACGTCTGTCACAAGCACAATGACCCGGCTAACCAGTATTCATTTAACCGTGACGCCTCGGCGGCGACCTGCGGCCAGTGCCACGGTTTCCCGCCGTACCTCAACTCTCCTGGCGACCGTCCGCCGGGAGGGACCGGCGTCGATGGCGGTTACGCGGTCAACAAGTCAACGGATCCGAATACCCCGTACGACTACGTGACCAGCACCACCCACGAGAAGGACGAATCCACCACCGGCCACAAGGTCCATGCCGGCCGCGACCTGCCGCTCAGCCCGGCCAATACACTGGCGACCGACTGGTACTTTGTCGGGAGCGCCGGGATCGACAACTGCAAGGTCTGCCACGGCCCGGATGCGGGCTCGTCTGCCGGCGGTCACCGCGAGGCCCCGGCGACCCGACCGAACACCTTCCGCGACGTTCCCTTCGACGGTATCGCCAAGCATGGCGGGATGAATCCGGCCTACAACATCAACTCGCCGTACACCTGCAGCAACGTCTATTGCCACACCAACGGTGCCCCGTACAGTGGAGCCAGCCGCCCGAACCGCGTCTATACGTTTGTGAACGTCACGCCGCCGTGGGTTGGCAACGGTTCCAACTACGCGGCCGGCGGCTACGGCTCGATTCATACCCAGGCGAACGAGTGTGCCGCTTGCCATGGCAACACCGCCACGACCATGGGCGCCGGGCAAAAACAGAATTCTGCAGCCCACCTGGCCCACCTGGGCGGGGCCACCACGCTGAACATGGGCAAGACCTTCAGTTGCTCGGTTTGCCATGTGCAGTCGGCTGCCAGCTCCACGGCGCTGGCGGTTAACGCCATGGACGGCCGCACCGGCGGCAAGCACGTCAACGGTGACATCGATGTCAATTTCGACGGGACCGGCTTCAATACCGAACTGACGACCTCGACCTACACCGCCTCGACCGGCGTCTGCGCCACCTATTGCCACAACGTTGCCAGCCAGGGCGGTGAAGTGACCGCCGACTGGGACAACGGTACCGACATGCAGTGCGACTCCTGCCACGGAGGTCTTGCGTCCGATAGCAGCGGCAACGGTGGCGCCGGGCCGATTTCGACCGGATCCCATGCCCGCCATATCTCTTCGGCCACCGGTCCGACCCTGGCGTGCGCCGAGTGCCACGGCACCGGTTCCGATGCCGGTACCCACGCCGGACACCTCGACGGTGTGGTCAACATGAAGCCGCCGGTGGATGGTGTAGCTTTCGCCGACATCTGCCAGGAATGCCACGGCTACGATGCCGAGGCCGGTGAAGTCCTGCCGGTTTGGGGGAGCCCGGCAACCACCGATTGCGCCACCTGCCACGCCGGCATCAAATGTGGCGCTGACCTGGAAGGGAAGGCCCCGCCGGTCTTCAATTTCGCCCGCTCGGCCGGTCATAACCGCCCGACAGCCAGCGGCGCCTACCCGGTCTCCGGGAATGTTGCGGCCAATAGCAACTGCGCCGATTGCCACGTCACCACCAGCGCCCAGCATTGGGACGGTACCTCCGGCAACACGGCGATGCTGCGCACGGACGTTGGCTTCCCGGCAACCTATGCCGGCAACGAGAACGCCTTCTGCGGCAACTGCCACGGAAGCGCCCCGGCCCACCCGACCAAGGCGGCTTCGGTGGCGACGCGCAACATCAATAGCCATCAGGGCAAGCTCTGCATCGCCTGCCACAACCTGCACGGCACCAGCAATATTCAGATGATCATCGCCTCGCAGACCGAGCAGAACAGCAACGACATCACGGCCGGTGCTTACACCGGTACAGTTGCCTTCACGGCGCTGACCGGTGACAACTCCTACGACGAGGACGACGGTGCGGCCGGGTCAGCCGGTGAGCTCAACGCCGATGACCTGTGCGCCACCTGCCATACATCTGCGGCGGGTACCTCGCACAACAACAATAACAATACCGACAGCCAGGCGCCGACCGGCCACAACATCGGCTCCAACTGCTTCACCTGCCATGCAACCCACACCGACTCGACCAACGCCTTCAAGGTCGGTGTCGGCACGGCCTGCAACGCCTGCCACGACTTCCCGCCGGCGACCGGTGCCCACCGCAAGGGGACCGCGCTCACTGATCCGGAACTGCACTCGAATACTGCATCGAACGACAAGGATGTCGAAGACCGGACTGACTGCGCCTGGTGCCACACCGGCGCCGACCAGTACACCTACGACCTGACCGCCGACCAGGCCGCCGGTGGCGCCCGCGGCAATCATGCCAAGGGGCAGACCAACCGGCGCAGCGTACTGGCGACGGCGGTTGGTTATGAGACGACCAACTTCTCCTGTGCCACCGCCTGCCATGCGTCCAGCGCCTCCGACGGTGCCTGGACCGACGTCAACGGCCTCAACTGCAACGCCTGCCATTACGCAGCGGCATCGCCGACCGGTGCCAGCAACAATGCGGCTGGCACCCGCGCCGTCTCGGCGACCCACAACAAGCACTTCGACAAGAACAACATGACCTGCGCCCAGTGCCACGACGTCAGCTACAGTCCGACGATCACGGCGATCCGCGGCGTGCTGACCCACATCATCGCCCCCAACTACAGCGGCGCCGGCAACGACGGCATCCTGCTGCAGGGGCGTGCCAACGCCACGCTCGATGAGGCAACCGTCACCCGTTCAGGGATGGTCTACAGCGGCGGCGCCGCCGATGCCGGCGGTCCCAACAACACCTGCACCGGCGGGATCACCACCGGTTGCCACGCCTCCGGTACCCCGGACTGGGATGTGGCCATCCCGGCGACCAGCGCCGGTTGTGTGATGTGCCATACCGAGACCAACACCGCGGCCTACAACCCGACCTCGGGTATCCACGACAACAGCCCGAGCGGGCCGACCGTGACCGGCAACAGCCACGACGGCAGCTTCGACAACGGCAGCGGTGGCACTGCCGACTGCGTCACCTGTCATAGCACCTCGCCGAATACGACGCCGACCAATCATATCAACGGCGTGCTGAATACCGGCTCTGCCATAACGGTTGCCGCCATCGCCGGCTACAACCAACCTGCCGGGACCTGCGCCACCACTTGCCACAGCGCCGGGACGACCTGGAGCTACAAGTGGTCGACCACCGCGTACAACACCAACGGCACCGAGTGCGCCAACTGCCACGGCGACTACACCTCCGGGTGGAACACCGGCGTGGCGCCGCATACCGAGAACCCGACCCGCGGTACCAAGCACAATAACGTCGGCAACCTGACCTACCCGTGCTCGGACTGCCACGCCATCGGCTCGGCCGGCTACAAGTGGACCAGCAAGTGGGATCCGACCGGGACCAACAGCAACCACGGCGACGACAAGATCACCATGAACCAGGTGGCGGGAACCAACACCTTCGCCATCGACACCGTTCCGAACCCGGATCGCGCCGGCTGCACCACCACGTCGTGCCATAGCAACGATGCGGCCCACACCTTCCGCGTCACGACGACCAGCCTCACCACCCAGACGGTGACCGGCAATGCGCCGGACGTCTCCTGCTCCGGCTGCCATGGTGGTTATGTCGGTACCAATGCCAACGGCTACTGGCCGGATGGCCCCAATACCGCCGGTGACAATACCTCTGAAGACAACTCCGGTGCCCACTTCAAGCACATGGAGGTCCTGGCCAAGGCCAAGTACAACGAGACGATCGCGCAGCTGCTGACCAACAACGGCAACGGCACCGCCGACGCCAAGCAGAAATTCCTCTGCGCCTACTGCCACGGGACGGCATCTGGCAACCCGATGGACGCGACCCACGGCCAGACCTCTTACCTGCCGGCAGATGTCACCCGCATGTACGCCATGTGGGATCTGACTCAGTCGTCGGTCGACAGCAACGCTTCCTACGATGGCGTCACCAACCGCACCTGTGCCACGGTCGACTGCCACAACAACAAGACCACCCCGACCAGCCCGACCAACTTCAGCTGGTACGGCGGGGCGACCAGCGCCTGCATCATGTGCCATGTCGACGTCACCGACGGCTCGGTCGCCAGCTCCAACGGCGGCACCCATGTCGCCCACACCTCGGCGGCGACCAACTTCGGGCGCACCATCACCTGCAACGATTGTCACAAGACGGCCAGCGAGACGGTGGCGTGGGGGAGCCCCGGCACCCCGCCGACCAATAATCACCTCAACGGTACCTTTACCGTGTCGAGCAATGTGGTGACCTTCACCTACAGTGCCGGTCAGGGCTGCGGCACCAACGTCTGCCATAACGCCGGCGACGGCGTGACCGCCCCGGCCTCCGGCGCCAACAGCTACCCGTGGGGAACCGCCCTGGCCAACTGCTCCATCTGCCACATCGCCAGCCCGACCTCGGCGGCCCATACCAAACATCTCGCGGCCAAGGTCTCCAGCTACGTCTCAGGGAGCTGCGCCGACTGCCACGCCAACAGCACCACCACCCAGATCACCGCCTCGACCCATATCGACGGCACCAGGAACGCCGGCGGCGGCAGCTCCAAGATCACTGCTGCCCCGGGCAACGGCTCCTGCACCAACAGTTGCCACCTCTCGGCCGAAGCCGGTGACTGGACCGGCGGCAGCGCGGCGATCGCCTGTGCCGATTGCCACAGCGGCAGCGGCGCCTCCGCCTACATCGGCGGCGACAAGACCTCGGTCTCCGGACCGAACTACATGCCGCAGTACAATATGCACGTGCTGACCCCGACCGTTTCGGGCAAGAAGCATGACGGCACCCTGACGGCCTGCACCACCTGCCATACTACCATCAGTGCCCAGGCGACCCACGTCAACGGCACCTGGACGGCGGATGATGCCGACAATACCAACGACCAGCATCGCGGCCTCTTTGCGACGTACACCGACGCGGCCAGCGGCGGTTCCTGCTCCGGTTCCGGTGTGGCCTGCCACGCCGACGGCGGCTCCTGGACCCGCAAGTGGAAGTCGACCGTCACCGCCACCAACGGCGCCGAGTGCGCCAACTGCCACGGCGACTACGCCAGCGGCTGGAACGCCGGTGTCGGCCACGCGGTCAGCCCGACCCGCGGCAACAGCAGCAACCACAACAGCACCGGCAGCCTGAGTTACGCCTGTACCGCCTGCCACGTCATCGGCGCCAGCACCAACGCCTATCCATGGACGACCGGCAGCAACGACTGGAAGGCCACCGACGCCGGGGCCACCACCCTGCACGGCGATGGCAAGCTCACCATCAATAACACCAGCACCAGTCACAGCCGCAACGAGAACCCGGTCGGCACCTGGAAGTCCGGCTGCGCCGGCTGCCACGATGGTCCGAGCAACGACGGCGTCGGTTCCAACGACGGCCTCCATGACTTCCCGGTCAATATCGCCACAGCCCCCTCGACCGTGCGCTGGGCGCTGCAGCCGGCCAGCGGCGATGCGGCTTCCACCGGCGGCGGTTGCGACGGCTGCCATGGCGGCGGCGGTTCCTTCGCCCCGAACGGCTCGCGCGGCAACGTCTATCCGGATCGTCCCGGCAAGCACGCCGAACACATGGCGGCCCTGACCGCCAAGGGGATCACCGGTGCGGAAGCCTGCAACTACTGTCATCCCTACTCGTCTGGCAGCTCCTATGTGGTCGGCGAGCACAACGACAACGTCGCCCCGGCGACCATGCCGAATGCCACCTCGAACTACTTCCGCCGCATCATCGGCGGGGCCAACGACAGCAACGGCATCACCAACGGCTCAGGGACCAGCTATGTGACCTGCTCCAATGTCGACTGCCACTTCGACATGCCGCGCACGCCGCACTGGTACACCGATGACGTCAAGCCGGAGACCGTCACCCTGACCGCCGTGGCCGGGCCGAACCCGCGCTCGATCAAGGTCAGCTGGAATGCTCCGGGCGATGACGCCGGCGTCGACGACACCACCCCGTACGTCTACGACCTGCGCATGGGCACGTCGTCGGCGATCGCCACCAACTTCATCTCGACCACCAACTACGCGCCGGTGCCGATGACCTACAAGCGCGGCGCGGCTACGGAAGTTGTCGTCGAGAACCTCACGCCGGCCCAGGGGCTGTACTTCGGTCTGCGCACCAAGGACACCGCCGGCAACTGGTCCGACCCGTCAGTCACGGCAGCCGCCGTCACCCCGACCGTCGATACCCAGGCGCCTGATTTTGGCGGAGTCAGCAAGGCCGAGAAGGGCGACAGCAGCCAGACGGTCTACCTGACCTGGGAGCCGGCGGAGGATCACACCATGCCGATCACCTACAAGGTGTGGATGAAGAACGAATCGGCCGGCGCCCTCAACATGAGCGTCGACACCCCGCTGCTGACCGGGGTCAAGGGACACAGCATCCAGCTCACCGCCGCGGACGGTCTGGTCAACGACGAGATCTACCAGTTCGGCGTGCGCGCCTGCGATGCCCTGAATAACTGCGACACCAACACCCAGGTGGTGTCGGCCACGCCGACGGCGGAGCCGACGGTTAGCAAGACCAACCATGTCTACCGGGCCAATGCAGCCGCTTCCGGCGGCTATGTCGGAATGGAGAAGGATGCAGCCTTCTCCAGCGCGTCAACGTCGGCGCTGCCGGTGACGTTCCGCCCGGCGGCCAACCTGACCTACCCGGTGCTGTACATGGTCGATTCGTTCAACTGCTACATCACCAACGGCAACGCCACCTCGGTAATCCGCGCCACGCTCGGGACCTCGACCGGGGCCAACTTCACGGCGTTTACCGCGCCGACCATGAGTGTCGACGTGACCATGGGCGCCCGCGCCAAGGGGATCAAGACCTTCAAGTTCGGCGATGTCGCCGGGCGCCAGGTTGCCTCCGGGCAAAGGATCGCCATCCAGTTGACCCTGGTTTCGGGAACCGTCACCAGCATCGGCTGGGGGAGTGCGGCCAACGGCGGGGCGATGACTTTGTCCGAGCGCATCGTCAATGCCGCCCCGCTCAACCCGAACCTGAGCCTGACCAGCAACACCAACGGCACCATCACCGTCGGCTGGCAGAACAACGGCGACGGCAGCGACGGTGTCGCCGACACCGTCCACTACGACCTCTACGGTTCGGACGACAACGGCACCACCTATCGCTACCTGCTTGCCAAGAATCTTGCTGCGACCACCACCAGCTATGCCTGGATCACTCAGGAGGACGGCATTGCCGGCTCGGCGACCATGGCCGTCAAGCTGCTGCCGGGTGACGGCTACACCCACTACACCGGCGCCGGCACCACCCTCACCGGGCTGGCGGTGAACAACACCAACGACAACGTGGCGCCGGGTGCCATTACCGATCTGGTCGCCAGCCCGCGGCCGAAGTCCGGCTCGGTGGTCCTGACCTGGACCGCTCAGGGCGATGACGATTACAACAACGGCCGGGCCAAGTACTACGAGATCCGCTACTCGACCTCGGCCATCACCGAGGGGAACTTCAATTCGGCAACGCTGTGCACCAACGTGCCGACCCCGGATTTCGGCGGGCGCGTGCAGAAGTATGAGGTCACCGGGCTGACGCCGGGGCAGACCTACTACTTTGCCATCAAGACCTTCGATGACGGCACCCCGGCCAAGTCCTCGCCGATCTCCACGGCGAAAGCGGTCGGCACCGACCAGACGGTCGGCGGCCCGCGCTGCGGCATGTGCCACACCACCGGGCCGAGCATCGTCGAGTCGGCCGGCAACCACAAACTGCACGGCATTACCATTGCCAACTGCACCAAGTGCCACGGTTCTGCGGTGGCCAGCTATGGGCTCGACCACCAGGATGGCGTGCTGAAGATGGGCTACGGCCCCGGCGGACCGCAGGCGCCGATCATCTCCGGCAACCGCATCTATTACACCGACAACGGCCTGGCCGGTGGTACGGTCATGTACGACGATACCGACGGCTTCGGCGGCTTCGGCAACGGCAGCTATGCCAATGTCGGTGACGCCATCGACGACGGTTCCTGCATTAACTTCGGTGCGTTGGGTGTGGGTGGCTGCCACTCCGGCGCCGGCACCGACCCGGATGGCGCCGGCTCGCTCTTCGCGACCCTGCCGACCCCGACCTGGACCTCGGCGGCCTATCTCAACTGTGCCGCTTGCCACGGCAACCCGAGCCGCACCGTGGATGCCTATGGCCGAGCCTTTGATTCCGGCTTGACCGATCAGGTCAAGGCGGCACCGACCATGGACAACCACGGCAACTGGGACCCGGCCGGGGCGACCGAGCAGTCGCGCAAGTACATCGGCCAGCACGAGAAGCACCTCAACTACAGCTACCGCTTCAGCAAGGGCGACAACTGCAATCTCTGCCATGCCGGCGATTACCGGGATGTCAACAATCTCGACGGCAAGCACGCCAACGGCGATGTGGACGTCAAACTCGATCTGGTCGCAGCCGGTCCGAATGCCACCTGGGCGCCGGGAACGGCGACCACGGCCGGTACCTGCAGCAACATGTCGCCGGAGTCCTGCCACCCCTCGACGGCCACGCCGAAATGGGACAGCAATGTGAGCTTCGATTGTGTCCAGTGCCACGGTTTCGCCGGCGTCACGCCAAGCCACGTGACTGATCCGAACGCCGGGGTCTCTGCTGCCAACAACGGCTGGGCCACTGACCCGATGCCAGGCAACTGCACCTACTGCCACTTTGGCGGACATCCGCGCGACACTGTCGGCGGTACCGCGCTGATCCTGGCGAACAGCAGTCAGGTGGGGATCAACTACAAGTCCGGCGGCATCCACATGAAGGCCTCCATCGGCGGCCGTGCCGCCCGTGCCACCGAGGCGGAACTCTGCTGGCAATGTCACGATGCCAACGGCATCTCCGAGTGGGGGACGGACACCGGTGCCAATAACACCGTCATCCGTCCGCCGAACAACAACGACTACAACTTCGGGACGATTGCCCTCACCGCCGGCGGCGCCGCCATCTCCAACTGGCTGGGCGACGGCAGCGGCGCCTTCTGGCGCTCGGGCAACGCCAACTTCGGCTACAAGGAAGCTCGCATCAAGTCGACCCACTCGACCAGTCCGACGGGCACCTCGGCGGTGACCAGCGACCGCTTCCGGACCCATACGGAAACCCTGGACACGCTGGCGAATATCCGCTGCTCCAACTGCCACGATGTCCACAACCTCAACAAGGCGCCTGGCGACAACGTCACCGGCAAGCCGTACCTGCGCGGCACCTGGCTGAGCAACCCGTACAAGGAAGACGGAGCGCCGCGCTCCGGCATGAGCTACACGTCTCAAAACGCCTACGGGCAGGTCCCGCGCGGCGGCACGGCTTACGTGCAGGATGGTGGTTACTTCATCGACCAGAACAGCGGCAATCCGACCGCCGGCTACGGCCTGGCGACCTCGGCGGGTCTATGCACCCTCTGTCACGGCAGCAATGTCGACGGGATGGACAAGGCCACCGGCGAAAACCTGTGGCTCGGCACCAACGGCCACAGCAACTCGGCGATCGGCGGCACCGCCCAGTACAAGGTCAATATCTTCGATACCGGTACCGGGGTGGCAGGCGGCTACGGCACCTATAGCGGCCGTCCGACCCCGGTCGCAGCCACGGCTCGCGCCGACGAGAAGGCCACCGTGATCCCCAATATGGGTTACATGATCCAGTACGGTTATGAGGGTCACGGCTACCGCGGCGCCGAGAGCGGCACCACCTACAACGGCAGCTACACGCCGGCCACCAACCCGGCGGCCCGTGCCTATGCCTTCAACGCCTTCGACTGGGGCGTCAGCGTTGACGCCAGCACCATCGATGTCGGCTTCCATGCCTTCAGTTGCTCGAAGTGCCATAATCCACATGCGTCGCGGCTGCCGAAGCTGATGATCACCAACTGCCTCGACGTCAAGCAGAACACCTGGGATGATGGCAATACGTCTCAGACGCTGTACACATCTGCCAACAACACGGATCAAGGGAAGAAAACCGCCAGCTACGACTCGGCGCAGAACTGCCACCGCTTTAACTTCAAGTTCACCGTCACGGCGACTAATATCAGTTTCCCGTCGACGACCACAATTCAAAGCGGCACGGCGATTTTCACCGGCGCCAACGGCTACAAGGTCGGTGACCGCGTCAAGATCACCGGTGGTGTCAATAACGGCAAAGTCGGGACTATTCAGAGCTTAACCACGACGGTCCTGACTCTTAACAGCATCACTGATGCGAGTGGTGGAAGCACCACTCTCACTACAGCCGGAACGGGAACCAGCATCACGCTGGAAGGCGCCCGCGGCGGCTGGAACAAGATCACCCCGTGGTAAGGAGACGATTAGCGGGAAGCGAAGATTAGACTCAGCACGCCAGAGGGCCGGGGATCTCCCCGGCCCTCGTTATTTTCTCCCGCCCTCAATTGCAGTAAACCTCCCTCGATTTTCAGGATTAATAGTATGGCCAGGCATTTATAACACTCTTTAGCTTAAGGCTTATATTTGTTTTCATTCATAACCGCAGAAGTGGCACATTTATTGATGATAAGCCTGCGAAACGAAAAAGCCGGGGATGCGGGCCCGGGAACACTAGGTACAGCACAGGTTGTTTTTTCTAATGAGAGCGCGCCCCGGTGAGATGCTTGTTTGAAGAGATGTGTTTTTCATTAGTTATTGCACATTATATTTTGGGGGCGAGGAATGCCTTTGGAGTCGCCGTTGCTGCTAACCGGAAGCCTTGCGGCAGATCGCCAGAAATGTTTTATAACCAGCTAGAAATAAAGCGTTTTTTCCGTAATTGTGCACAGCTTGGTGATTTGGCGGAACTTGAAATCCGGTTTTAGCGATATCGCGGAAGGTCGTCTGATGGACGCACAAAATTTGTCTGGGCAGGTGAGCGAGATGGGGCAAAGGCAAGGTAGCGTGACGTCCGCAGTTTTAAAGAGGAGTCTCTTTATGAGTCGTTCCCTGGTTCTGGTCGGTCTGGGTTTGCTGATGCTGATGGCGCTGCCGTCGCGATCGCTGGCTGCTACTGCCACATTGCACTACTTCGACTGCAAGCAGTGCCACAAAGCAGGCATGGCGATCACGGCCATGGGCGCCAACAACGTCTGTCTGGACTGTCATTCCACTACGGGGACGTTTACAGACAGCACTCCGGCGCCCGCAGCCTGGTATGACGGGACTCCGAATACGCGCTACAACGCGTTGTCGGATCAAAACGACCTGTTCGGCGCCGCCACGGCAGCGCTCGGTGCCGGGAGCTATACCGGCCAGTCGCACGGCTGGGGGGTTTCCGACGTGCGGGCCGCGGCTGGTGCCAAGGCCCCCGACAAGACCAATCCTCTCTACGCCGGTTTCTACAGCCGCTATAACGCCTCCACCGGCAAGGTCACCTGCTCGCGCTGCCACAACCCCCACGGCGATGCCGACCTCGGGGATGGGAATATCCTGGCCAACCCGAAGCTGCTGATCCGCAATGCGCTCAACTCCAACGCGCCGATGCAGCCGGAAGTCATGTGCCGGGCCTGCCATGTCGATTTCGACAAGCCGATCGGCTCCACGGCCAATACCCACCCGATGGTCCCCGACTACGCCGCCGTGCAGGCGGCCAAATCCAGCCAGTACAAAACGCCTGCGCAGGTCGCGGCCGTGGCGGGTGCGTCCAAAGCCCAGCTGGTCAACGGCGGGGTCGGCTGCACCTCTTGCCATGGAGCTCATTTTACCGACAACGATGCGACCACGGCAGACGGTATGGCTAACCGTCTTGGGTTGAGCAACAGCCCCGGCGAACTGCTGCGCGCTGACGGTCCGCTGCGCACCGGGACGACCCGCAACGGCGCTGCCGGCACGGCCCAGCTGCGCTCCAACCTGTGCCAGACCTGTCATACGTACAAGATGCACGGCAAGGGAACGGTCGGTGACGCCCAGGTCGGCTGCCTCGAATGCCACAACGCCCACGACTACAGTAATAGCAACGCCTTTGGTCTGCGTGTCGGCACCAGCGCGACGTCGCTGCCGACCCGCTCGGTCACCAACAACGGTTCGACCAAAACCAGCCTGGCTCCATCTACGGTGACGTTTGCCAGCTACGCCTCCGGTGCCTTCTCGCGCTCCAAGTGGACGGATAACGTAGTTGGTACCGCCACCGGCTACTGCGAGCGCTGCCACGGCGACACCGAGAACATCGCCGGGGTCGGTGGCATCGAGCTGGAGCACCACAAGGATGCCATCAACCCCTGCACCGCCTGTCACAAGCACAACGACCCGGCCAGTATCCACAGCTTCAACATCGACGCCAACGCTGCTACCTGCGGTCAGTGCCACGGCTTCCCGCCGTACCTGAATGCTGCTGGCGACCGCGACACCGGCGGCACCGACGGCGGTTACGCCCGCAACGAAGTGGACGGCACCCCCTACGACTACGCCGGCCGCAGCTACTTCAAGGATGAGACTCAGACCGCCCACAAGACTCATGCCGGCGCCGCGCTGAGCGGCAATCCAGGAACCTGGTACTTCGTCGGCGCCTCCGGGATCGAGAACTGCATGCCGTGCCATGGCAATGGCGCCGGGACGGGCGGCGGCGGTCACCGCATCGCGCCGACCACCGATGCCGATACTTTCCGCAACATCAACTTCAACCAGTACGGAACCGGCAACGGCAACTATTCCCCGCTGTACAACCCGACAACGGCCAAGTGCAGCAGCACCTACTGCCACAGCAACGGCGCGCCGCGCACCGGCGATTCGACCCGCAACTACACCGTATCGGCCACCACACCGGCCTGGGTCGGCAACGGCACCACCGACGGCTTCACCTCGATCCAGGGGAAGGGGACGCGCTGCCAGTTCTGCCACGGCAATGACGCGACCAGCATGGGGGCAAAGAGCAACTCGGCGCGCCACACCGTTCACCTCAACAAGGGCTATAGCTGCGAGGTCTGCCATGTTCAAACGGCTGCCAGTGCTACGGCTCTGACCGCAGCGGCCGTGGATGGCCGCAGCGGCGGCGAGCACATCAACCTGGTGGCGAACGTCGATTACAAGACCAGCGGCACGCCGCTCTCCGTGGCGATGGCGACCAACAATGTCGGCCCGACCTACAATACGACGACCGGCACCTGCTCGATCTACTGCCACGACCCGCAGGACGTCGGTGCGACCGCGGACTGGGACAGCACGGCGGCGATGCAGTGCGACAGCTGCCACAAGGGTCTGCTGACCGACACCACCGCCGATGGTGGCCTCGGTCCGATCACTTCCGGTTCGCACCTGCGCCACGTCTCCGATGCCACCGGGCCGAAGCTCGGCTGCGACGAGTGCCACGGCCCCGGTTCCTCCACCGGCAGCCACAGTGGCATGCTCGACGGCACCGTGGTCGTGGTCGCCGGCGTCTGCAATACCTGTCACGCGGTCGATGGCGGCGAAGTCGTGCCGGTCTGGGGCCAGCCGGCCACCATGACCTGCGTCTCCTGCCACACCGGTGCGACCACCACGGCGGCCGGGATCTTCACCACGGCGGCCGCTCCGTCCTTCCCGAACTTCTTTACCACCGGTCACGGCAAGCCGAGCGGTACTTACACGGCGACCAATCTGCCGGCGGCCAACAAGGCCTGCACCGAGTGCCACGGCAACGATTCGCCGACGCATTTCGACAACATCGCCGGCAATGACAAGGTCCTGCTCCCCGGCTTCACCTGCGAAGGGTGTCACGACGGAACCCCGGCGACGGCGGTGCAAACCCACAGCAACACCAACCCGGCCTACACCAACCAGAAGCGTACCGACTTCACCAAGCTCTGCCTGGCCTGCCACACGCCGCACGGCAGCGGCAACCTGGCGATGATCGCCCCGACCAAGCCCGACTTTGGCGGTACCGTGGCGTTCACCTCCTTCGGCAATGCCTCGCCGGTAGCGAACGACAACTCCTTCGACGAGTCCGCCGATTCGCCGGCCAGCAACCTCGACGATATCTGTGCCACCTGCCACACCGCCACGGCGCATAACAACCGTGCCATGGCCGGCAGCCATAACGAAGGGAAGACCTGCATCACCTGCCACAGCCACAATGGCATCTACGGCGGCTTCATGCCGACCGGCGGCAATGCCTGCAACGATTGCCATGGCAACCCGCCGGCCACCGGCGCCCATGCCAAGCACAACACGGTCACTACCCACGACCTGCTTGAGGACCGCACCGACTGCGCCAACTGCCATACCGGCGCCGACAGCTACACCATGGCGGCCGGTGGCCTGCACCAGAACAGCACGGTCAACGTGGCCGTGGGCTGGAGCAACAACGGCACCCCGCTCGACAAGACCGACGATACCTGCGCCACGGCCTGCCACAACTCCACCGCCGGTGACGGCAAGTGGGGCGATGCCAACGGCCTCGACTGCAACTCGTGCCATTACTACAGTGCCACCCCGACCTCGGCCGGCAACGCCGCCAACGGCGCTTCCGAAGCGATCGGTGCGATGGCGCACAATAAGCACTTCGACAAGAGCAAACTGTGCTCCGACTGCCACAGCGTCGAGAACGGCGGCGCCTCCATCGCCGGCCCGCTGGTGCACATCACCGACAAGACCGGCGCCAACGAAGGGGCCAAGTTCACCGGCATGGCCGCGGCGGTGCAGGATGAGGCGGCCGTGGTGCGCTCCGGCATGACCTTCGACGACAATCTCAACACCTGCTCCGGCGGCATCGGCCTTGGCTGCCACGCCACCGGCACCCCGGACTGGGATGTCACCATTCCGGCGACCGGCTGCACCCAGTGCCACACCGATACGACCACTTCCGCGGTCAACCCGACCTCGGCCCTGCACAGCGCCACCCCGACGGTGACCGGCAAGAAGCACAGCACCGGCTTTACCTACAATGCCGGCGCCAGCACGGCCGACTGCACCACCTGCCACACCAGCGCGCCGACGGTGACCGGAACGGATCACATGAACGGCGTCCTCGACGCCAGCATCGGCAGCGTGGCGGCTCCGCAGAAGATCACCCTGGTGGCCGGCCTTGGCTTCACCGATGCCGTGACGCCGACCTGCGCAGTCTCCACCACCGGCTGCCACAGCCGCGGCAATGGCTGGAGTTACAAGTGGCACACCAACGCTGCGGCCACCAACGGCACCCAGTGCGACGGCTGCCACGGCCTGTGGAGCAACTGGACCACCGGCGTCATCAACCATCGCACCGGCTCCGAGGCGGAGACCGTGCACGGCACCGGCGCCACCTACAAGTGCCGTGACTGCCACGGTCTCGAAGCAGCCAGTGGCTATCCGTTTGCCAATACCACCAACGACTGGAAAGCGACCGACGGCGGGGCGACCACCCTGCACGGCGATGGCGTCATCAATATCAACACCGCCGGTACCACCGGTTACAGCCGCGGCACCTACGGCGGCTGCACCGGCTGCCACAGCAACAGCGACGGCACGGCTGCAGGCCAGCATGCCTTCGCCATTACGACGTGGACGCTGTCGACCATCACGGCCGACGCCATCACCAGCAGCTGCTCGAGCTGTCACGGCGGTGCGACCACCGGTGTCAGCAAGAACAACTACTGGCCGGACGGCGCCAATACCCTCGGCGACAATGGTACCGCCGACAACAGCGGCGAGCACGCAGTGCACATCCAGAAACTGGCCGCCAAGGTCTATGGCGAGACCGCGACCGGCGCGGCCGACAATGACATTCTCAGGGACAACACCACCCTGAATCCGGCGCTGACCTCCGATGCCAAGCAGAAGGAGCTGTGCTCCTACTGCCACACCACTCCGGGCGCAGACGGCGACCACGGCGTCACCTATCCGGCCGACGTCAACAGCATGTACACCCTCTGGAGCAAGACGCTGGATAACGGGGCCCTGACCCCGGCGACCGGTTCTTGCGCGACGGTCGACTGCCATAACAACGTGACGACCGCGGCCGGCTACTACTGGTATGCCGGCGGGACCAGCGCCTGCGCCATGTGCCACACCAACGGCGCGAGCGACACCACCCACACCGCCCACCTGACCGGGACCTACGGCAAGACGATCGACTGCCTCTCCTGCCACGGCGCCGGAACGACTTCTACGACTGCGCCGACGGCCGATCATATCAACGGGACCCTTGCCGTTGCCGGTAGCGTCACCTTTACCTACACCGGAGGTCTGACCGGCACCTGCGGCACCAACGCCTGCCACAACGACGGCACCGGCAACACGCCGTACAGCAGCGGCGCGGCTCTTGGCGCCTACAACTGGGGAACGCCACTGACCAACTGCACCGCCTGCCACAACAACCCGAACAGCACCGGCAACGGTGGTGCGCGCCATACCAAGCACATGGCCAACACCACCTATGTCTCCGGCGGCTGCAACGAGTGCCACCCGGCCGCGACCGCCACCAGCCACATCGACGGCACCCGCAACGCCACCGGCGCCAAGCAGACCGTTTACACCAGCGCCAATGGCACCTGCACCAACACCTGCCACACCGCCACGATCGCCAACGGTGTCTGGACCGACGCCCTGGCGCTCCCCTGCGTCAACTGCCATCAGGCAGGCACCTACGTTGGCAGCGGCGCCAACCTGCCGGCCTCCGGTCTGCACAACGTCACCGTGGCGCTCAAGCACGATGCCACCCTGCAAAGCGGCAACTGCATCAACTGTCACTCCACGACGCCGACCTCGGTCGCGACCAACCACATCAACGGCACGCTGCAGAACGCCACGGCGATCACCTATGCCTGGAATGCCAACGTAACGGCGTACGTCCCGGCAACCGGTTGTCAGGCGGTCGGCACCTGCCACAGCGACGGCGGCGACTGGCGCCGCAAGTGGTCCGGGGTCACCGACGCCAAGCCTGGCGCAGCCAATAACCCCGGCGACGCGGTCTGCGGCAACTGCCACGGCGACTACGGGACCGGCTGGCGCTGGAACGAAGCCAACGCCACCACCACCGACCATACCGATCCGAACGGTGATCTGACCGACCAGATGGCCAGCAACCACGGCACCTGCCTCAACTGCCACGGCTGGGGCAACGGCTCCTACGACAAGACCTGGGGAACCGGCAAGCACGGCGACGGCCTGATCACCATGAACGGCCCGACCGGCACCGGCTCCGGCTACACCGACGGCACCGGCGGCTGCGCCCAGTCGTGCCACGGCGATATCGCCGGCCGGCGCATGAACAGCAACAGCGGCTGGACCGCCAACTACGGCGATTACGGCGCCGGCTCCTGCTTCAGCTGCCACGGCAACGGCACCAACCAGTACTGGCCGGACGGCTCGACCTACCCGGACAAGGCTGGTCGCCACTCGCTCCATATCACCCGCATCGCCGGCAAGCTCGGCATCACCCTGCCGGGGACCGACCTCGAGCAGAAGCGCATGTGCGCCTACTGCCACAACGATGCCAGCGGCATCGGCGGCAGCGGTCACAACACCGACAACGCCCCGACCGGTGTCGCCGATGTCGGCGCCATCAACCCGATCTGGGACGCCACCAACCCGCCGACGGTTGCCGATGCCGGCGCGTCGTTCAACACCACCGACGGCAGCTGCGCCAGCATCGACTGCCACAACAACAAGACCCTCCCGGCCGGCAGCTTCGGCTGGCGCGACGCCACAGCCACCACCTGCACCATGTGCCATACCCCGGGCGGCGCGTCCAACGACCCGACCTCGGGTCTGCACAACCTGACGCCGACCGTCTCCGGCCAGCGCCACGACAACACCATCACCGGCGGCTGCGCCGCCTGTCACGGCACCATTCCGACGCCGGGTTCCTCGACCCACGTCAACGGCGCCTTCACCGGCAACGGCACCGTCGCCGGCGACAAGACCAACATGGGGCTGATCGCCGCCTACACCGCCACCGCCGATGGCACCGGCTCCTGCCTCGGCTCCCCGACCGGCAACGCCGGCTGCCACAGCGGCGCGGGCGACGCCGGCACCTGGGCGCGCAAGTGGGACAGCACCATCTCCGGCCAGAGCAACGGCACCGAGTGCAAAGGGTGCCATGGCGGATTTGCCAGCGACTGGACCTTTGGCGCCACCCACAACACCACTGACGGCAGCACCGAACATACTTACAGCTGGGACGGCGACGGCAGCGTCGAGATCGTCGGCAACCACAAGGACAATCTGGCCAACACCAGCCGCTGCAACGTCTGCCACGTCTACGGCGATGCCGGTTATGTCTTCGGCACCAACCACCGCAACGGTTCGCTGGAGATGAACAGCACCCGCGGCTACAGCGATGTCAGCTTCAACTGCACCAGCAGCTGCCACATCAACAACACCAACCACAACCTCGAAGATTCGGGGTGGACGATCGCTCCGGTGGCCGGCCCGGCCCTGGCTTGCGACTCCTGCCACGGCGGCAGCGGCCAGTACTGGCCGAACATGGCTTCGACCGCCGCCGGCGACTACCCGAACCGTAAGGGGCGCCACGACATCCACATGACCCGCCTCGCCGCCAAACTCGGCTATACCCTGCCGGGGAGCGATGCCCAGCAGAAGGCGATGTGCGGTTACTGTCACAACGATGCCAGCGGTCAGGGCGGCACCGGTCACGATGATCGCGTTGCTCCTGCGAACCTTGGCAACTTCAAGGTGATCTGGAACGCCGGCGCCGATGCCAACGGTGCCTACACCTCCACGGCGCCGGGGACCTGCTCCAACATCGACTGCCACAACAGCCAGGCCACCACCGCCGGCACCTTCGGCTGGTACGACAGCGGCACCAGCGCCTGCCTCCTCTGCCACAACCTCGGCGGCACCGGCAACAACCCGACCTCGGGTCTGCACCGCGTGACCCCAACGATCACCGGGGCGGCCGGCACGCACGACGACGCCTTCGGCAGCGGCGGCAGCTGCACCAGCTGCCACACCTCGCTGCCGGCGATGTCGCCGAGCAGCACCCATCCGGACGGCACCTTCAGCAGCAACGGCACCCTGGCGGGCGATCGCACCAACATGGGTCTCTTTGCGGCCTATACCACCTCCGGGACCGACAACACCGGCTCCTGCTCCGGCGCCCTGGTCGGCGGGGTCGGCTGCCATGCCGGCGCCGGCGATGCCGGCACCTGGGCGCGCCAGTGGAACAGCGCCAACGCCACTGCCACCACCGGCAACGAGTGCAAAGGCTGCCACGGCGGCTTCGCCGGCACCGATTGGACCTTCGGTGCGGTCCACAACACCGGTGACACCACCACCGAGCACCAGTACAACTGGGACGGCGACGCCAATCCCAGCGAAGTCATCGGCAACCACAAGGACAACGCGGCTAACGCCACGCGCTGCAACGTCTGCCATGTCTACGCCGACGCTCCGTACACCACCGGCGCCTTTGCGACCTACCATCGCAACGGCACAATTGAGATGAATACCGTCGTCGAATACAGCACCACCAACAAGAACTGCACCGGCGCCTGTCACGCGGCCAACAACGCCAACCATAACCTCGATGCTTCCGGTTGGACGGTCAACCCGATCGCCGGCCCGGCCATGGCCTGTTCCTCCTGCCACGGCGGCGGCACCACGCAGGGCGGCGGCCTCTTCAACTACTGGCCGGACGGCACCGTCTATCCGGACAAGGAAGGGACCCCCAACCGCCACCTGGTCCACATCAACCGTCTGGCCACCAAGCTCGGCTACACCATGGGCGCCCTGACCGACGCCCAGCAGAAGACGATGTGCGGCTACTGCCACAACGATCCGGCCGGCGTGGGCGGCACCGGCCACGGCGATGCCACCTCCCCGGCGAATGTCGGCTCCTTCAAGTTCATCGGCACCGGCTTGGCTGACGGCGGTACCGCAGGCACCTACAACTCGACGGCGCCGGGCACCTGCTCGAACATCGACTGCCATAACAACAAGCTGACCACCGCCGGCACCTACGGCTGGGCCAACACCGGGACCTCCGCCTGTCTCATGTGCCACACCCTGGGCGGGGCCAGCAACGACCCGACCTCCGGTCTGCACAACGTGGTGCCGACCATCACCGGCCAGACCCACGACGACAGCTTCGCCACCGGTGGCACCTGCACCAGCTGCCACACCACCATGCCGACAGTTGCCTCGACCCATATCAACGGCACCTTCACCGGCAACGGCACCATCGCCGGCGACAAGACCGCCATGGGGCTCTTCGCGGCCTACACCGCCACGGCCGACAACATCGGCACCTGCTCCGGAGCTTTGGTCGGCGGGGCCTCCTGCCATGCCAACATCATGGATGCCGGCAGCTGGGCGCGCAAATGGGATGCCTCGATCCCCGGCCAGACCAACGGCACTGAATGTCAGGGTTGCCACGGCGGTATGAGTGGCAACGACTGGACCTTCGGCAACGATGGCGTCACCGGCGACAACAGCACCTCCCACAACCGCAACTGGGATGGTGACGGCAACACCAACGAGGTCTACGGCAATCACAAGGACAGCGCCAGCAACGCCACCAAGTGCAACATCTGCCATGTCTACGCTGACGCTCCGTACACCGTCGGCGCCTTTGCGACCTATCACCGCAACGGCAAAATCACGATGAACAGCGCCACCACCTACAGCGGCACGACCTGGAACTGCACCCAGGTCTGCCATGTGAACAACACCAACCACAACCTCGAGGCCTCGGCCAGCGCCGCCTGGGCGACCCGCGGCGAATTGGTCGCCGGCCCGGCCCTGGCCTGCTACACCTGCCACGGCGGCGGCACCGCCAACTCCGGCTCCGGCTTCAACTACTGGCCGGACGGCACCACCTATCCCGACACTGCCGGCGGTTCCGGCACCAACCGTCACCTGGCGCACATCACCAAGCTGGCCGCCAAGCTCAACTACACCATGGCGACGCTGACCGACCAGCAGCAGAAGACCATGTGCGCCTACTGCCACCCCTACACCACCAACCCCGGTGAGTCGGGCCACAACGACAACGTCAGCCCGGCGGATGTCACCAGCGCGGCCTTCAACCCGCTCTGGTCGACGCTGACGGCTAACTATCCGTCCACCGCTGACGGCGGCACGGCGGCGACCTGGACAACCGGCACCCAGCAGTGCTCCGGCATCGACTGCCACAACAACCAGGCGACCACCGGCACCTGGGCGTGGAACAGCACCGCGACCTCGTCGTGCCTGCTCTGCCACACCCTGGGCGGCGCCGGCAGCAACCCAAGCTCCGGTCTGCACAACGTGACGCCGACCGTCTCCGGCCAGCGCCACGACGACAGCTTCGGCACCGGCGGCACCTGCACCAGCTGCCATACAACCCTGCCGGCGACCGGGCCGACCTCGACCCACATCAACGGTACCTTCACCGGCAACGGCACCATCGCCGGTGACAAGACCAACATGGGCCTCTTCGCCGCCTACACCGCCACCGCCGACAACATCGGCACCTGCTCCGGCGGCGGCGTCGCCACCGCGGCCTGCCACGGCGACGGCACTGCAGCCTTCCAGAAAGGCGATGCCGGTACCTGGAAGCGTCTCTGGGACAGCACGAAAAACGCCGGCACCGGCGGTGCTGAATGCCAAAATTGCCACGGCGGCTTCTCCGGCACCGACTGGACCTTCGGTGTCACCAGCGGTGCCGCCAATACCGGCGACACCACCACCGATCACATGGCCAACTACGACGGTGACGGTGCCAGTAATGAGATCAACGGCCAGCACAGCGGGACCACCCAGACGACCCGTTGCGTCAACTGCCACGTCTACGGCGACACGAACTATGTCTGGGCTACCAATCACCGCAATAATGTGATTGAGGTGAATAGCGCCACTGGTATGACCACGGTCAACCGCACCTGCACCACCTACTGCCATGTCGACAATACCGGCCATGTCCTCGATGCCGGTGGCTGGACGGTGGCGACCCTGTCCTCACCCGTTGTGTGCACCACTTGCCACGCGGGGATCACCACCCATACCGACGCCGACGGTCCCGGGACCACCTACCCGACAGCGGGCGGTAACTTCTGCCTCGACTGCCACACCTCGCATGCGTCGGAGACCTACCGTACCGGCGTCAACGCGAGTAACAACGTCTACATCTCGACCATCTCGGCCCGCGTCGTGGTCGGTGGCGGGAATGATACCGGGACGCCGATCCCGACCATGGATGACCAGTATGCCTCCCACGACAGCTACATCCAGCTGGGCGGCACCGCCACGGCCAGTTATGCCAAGTCGACCGAGGCGGAGATCTGCTGGGCCTGTCACGATGCGGTCACCAACAGCAACTACACCCTCTCTGGGGTGAGTGTGACCTTCACCAACACCAGCGCCACGGTTGGCACCATCGACGCCACCGGCATCGGCAACAAGTTTGCCGTCGGGCGCTGGATTACCATCGCCGGTTCGACCGTCGCCGCCAACAACCGCACCTTCAAGGTGGCGACCTCGACGGCCAACTCGATCACCGTCACTATCAACACCGGCGACGGCCCGTTGTCCACCGTCACCAACGCCAGCGGCGTCACCATCATCAGCCCGATCTCTGAGTGGCAGGTCAACGAGAAGGCCGCGACGGGCACGCTCCCCTATAACTACGGCATGCTCTTCACTGATGCCTCAACGGTCCCGGGGACCCGTACCTCCAACTGGACCACCGGCTTCTGGCGCTCCGGCAAAGGCCAGCAAGGCGGCAGCGCCTACAACCCGGCCTGGTACAAACGCGGTGCGATCCAGTCGACCCATAGCGCCAACATCGGCGGCACCTTCACCGCTGCGGTCTCCGCTGGCAACTCGCTTGGGTTCAACCGCACCGAGACGCTGGATGCCGTCGCCAACATCCGCTGCAGCTACTGTCACGACGTCCATGGCACCCACGACGGCGTCAACGGCGATACCGCCGGCAGCCCCTATCTGCGCGGTACCTGGAAGGGGAATCCGTACAACGAGGATATGGCACCGCAATACGGCATGAGCAACTGGACGATTCAGGGGAACTACAACCTGGTGCCGCGCGCTTCGACCAGCACAACCAACTCCGGTCTGGCGACTGTGGCCAAAGCTGGCGCCTACTGGATCGACCAGAACAGTGGCAGCCCCAACAGCGGTCTCAGCTCCACCGCCACTGCCGGTCTCTGCGACCAGTGCCATGGCACGACCAAGAACGGTACCTGGACCGCCGCCGAGATCGGCACCATCGACCAGGTGGGCAGCGAAGGGCTCTGGGTCTCCGGCTACAACGGCCATGCCAATGCCGTCCTCACCGGCAGCGGCGCCGAAAACGGCAGCGCGCCGGTCGCCGCCGGGGCCGAGATTCGGGCCCGCAACATCTTTACCCGCACCAAACGCGGATCAGCCGATGCTACGGACGCTAAGGCTACCCAGGCAACAATGAACATGGGTGCCGTCAGTGCCACACAGGGATATAGCTATCGCGGTGCTGGCTCCGGTTACATCTGGTATCCGCGTGCCATGAATACAACTGAGCTTGGGACCACAGCAGGTCGCCCCTTCGCGTTCAATAACTTTGCCTGGAGCGGCGCCACCCCGGCCCTGACCCAGCAGGGGATCGGCACCGAGACGGCTCACGACGGCCAGACCAAGTTCCACGATTTCAACTGTGCCAAGTGTCATAACCCGCATGCCTCGCGGTTGCCGAAGCTGATGATCACCAACTGTCTCGATGCCAACCATAACACCTGGCAGGACAAGAGCACCTTCACCGGCAACGGCCTGCCGAGCCCGTGGACGGGGGTCCGCCACTCCCAGTGGGCGACGGCGCAGAACTGCCACCGCCTCGACTCGCGGGCGGTCCTCTCCTCCGGCCAGGTCACAACGCTTGGCACCGGCTGGAATAAGGCGACCCCGTGGCTGGAAAATGCCAGCCCGAATACCACCCGTGCCTCTGATCCCAATCCGTAATTCTGGACGCGGAGCGAAGCAAGAGGAAAGGCCGGCGCAAGCCGGCCTTTCCTCTTGTGCCGCCCATCGAAAAAGGCGTTTCCTCGCGGCGAATGACAGGATAAGCTGGTCGGTATGAATGTGCGCATGAATGAAGCCGACATTTCCCGGGTGGCAGGTTTCCTGCGGCATCCCCTCGCTGTCCCCCTGCTGCTGGTGGCAGCGGTTGCGATCACCTTCGCCAACAGCTTCCCGGGGGTGTTTATCCAGGACGATCTGTACATCGTGCGCGATAACCCTTTGGTCGCGCATCTCGATCTGTGGCGGATCGCCACCAGCGAGTACTGGCACGGGATCGAGTCCAACGGCCTGTACCGCCCCCTGACCATCCTCTCCCTGGCACTCAACCGGCTTTTGCTTGGCGCCGAGCCCCTCGGCTTTCACCTGGTCAATGTGTTGCTGCATGCGGCGGTGACCGTTTTACTTTACCACTTGCTGCTGCGCTGGGGGGGAGGGCGAACAGCCGCGCTCGTCGCCGCACTGCTCTTTGCCGTGCACCCGATCCATGCCGAAGTTATCAACATCGTGGTCGGCCGTGCTGAACTCCTCGCCGCCCTCTTTTTGCTTCTGGCACTTATAGCCGCCGATTGTCAGGGGTGGTGGGCCGTGACGGGGACCGCCCTGGCGTTTCTCGCCGCGCTGCTGGCCAAGGAACATGCCCTGGTGCTGCTGGTGCTGCTCCCTCTGCGCGACCTGTACACGACTCGTTCGCTGCGCGGCCTGCGTCCGCGCCTGACTATTTATCTGCCCCTGCTCGCGGTTGCCGTGGCCTGGCTGCTGTGGCGGCAGTTCGGCGTTGTGCATGATCTGCCCCCCAGCATCCTGCCGCCAGAAGTCGTCCCCCTTGCGGCTCTTTCCTGGGATGGCCGGGTGGTGAGCGCCCTGCTGTTGCAGGGGCTTTACCTCGGCAAACTGTTGGTCCCGACCGCCCTGCAGGCGGTTTATGCACCGGCCGACCTCCCTCCGATCATCGCCAGTGTCGTATCGCTGCGCGGGATTCTGGTTTTGGGCGGGGCAGCCTTGCTGGCTGCCGGGGTGGTGATGGCGTGGCGGCGGGCGCACCGCGTGGCTCTTTTTGTAGGGCTCTATTTCGCCTCCTTTGCGTTGACGGCAAACGTGCTCTTCCCGTTAGGCGTGACCTTTGCCGAGCGACTCTCCTACTTCCCCTCGGGTTGGTTCTGCGCCGGAGTCGGGGTCGTCGCCGGAGCCTGGTACGATTCCTCCCGAGGCCGGCTGCTGTCCAGCCTGGTCATTGCGGGGACTCTGGTGCTGGCGGCCGGAGTTACGATTGCGCGCAACCCCGATTTTTCCAGTGAAGAGCGCTACTGGGGGGCGGATGTGAGGCGCAATCCAGAGGACTACCTGGCTTTGGTCAAGTACGCGGAACTGTTGGCCGCTGCCGGAGCGCAGGAGGAGAGCGAGGCGGCGTTCCGGCGGGTTCTGCAACTGGCGCCGACCTTTGCCTACGGCTACCGCTCCTACGCCGGCTACCTTGCCTATCTGCGGCGTGAAGATGAAGCGCTGGCGGCCTCACGCCGCGCCATGGAACTGGCGCGCGAGCACAACGATACCTCTTCACTGGCGCATGATCTTGGTGATCAAGCCCGGATCTTCCTAGAACGACGTGACTATCACCAGGCACTGGCCCTGCTCGACGAAGCTGCGCGCCTGGTCGGCCGCGACGACTTCGAGGCCGAGTTGCGTGCGCGGGCCCAGGCGGGGCAGGGGAGAAGCGCCGGGGCGGTTACGCCCCATGTGCCCGGCACTCCGCCTGTCGCCGTCGAGCGGCAGCTATACGATCAGGCGCTGGCGGATTTTCGGGCGGGACGCAAGGAGGAAGCGCGTGTCACGCTCGAGCAGTTGACACGCGAACCAGGCGCGGGGGCGGAGAGTTGGAATCTGCTGGGGGTCGTCTGTGGTGAACTCAACGATGCGCCGTGCGCCTTCCGCGCCTTCCGGGAGGCTCTCCGCCTGGCGCCGGCCAATCCTTATTACGCCGAGAATCTGCAGGCGGCGGAAAGAGAACTCAGGCCATGAACGCAACGCCAATCCCGCGTCCTCCGGCGGCGCTCCTGAAAAGGCTGTTCGCCGGCCTTGCGGTGGCGGCGGTGATGCTCGGTGGGCTGGAGGTGGCCCTGCGCTCGCTGCCGCTCGACCGCTGGGAACAAGGTCTCCCCGGCACCTCCTACCCCCTCTTCGTCCGCGGCGAAGGGGCCGCGGCCGATCGCTACGTGACCAACCCGCACTTCCTCGGTGCCATGAGCCGCCAGGAGTTCCCGGTTGCCAAGAGGGTCGGGGTCAGGCGGATCTTCGTCCTCGGTGGCTCCGCCGCCCTCGGCTGGCCGGGGCCCGAGGACGCCTCCTTCGCCGCGCTCCTGCGGCGCTCCCTGGATCAGGCTGTTCCCGGCCGCTACGAGGTGATCAATGCCGCGGCGATGTCCTACGGCAGCCATCGCGTGCTGGATCTGCTCGAAGACATTGTCCGGCTGGAACCGGACCTGGTTGTCGTCTGGAGCGGCAACAACGAGTACATCGAGGCCAACTCCTTCTCGCCGCTGGCCCGCACCCGGGCGGTCGGCGGGCTGCAGCGACTGCTGCGTGACAGCAGTCTCTACCGGACCGTGCGCCTGGGGCTTTACAACGTGGCGCCGCAGCTCTTTTTCCGCCCGGCTGGGGACGATTTCACGGATCTGCGCCGCACTCCCCAGGTGCGGCGCGGGCGACTCGGCCGGGCGGGGGCGGTCGATCGGGACGTCCTTGCCAACTATCGCGACAATCTGGCGCAAATGGCGCGGCTGCTCGGTGAGCACCGCGTCGACGGCATCTTCTGCACGGTACCGGTCAACCTCTCGAGCTGGGCACCGGCCAACGTCGCGCCGTCGCTTGCCGATACGGCCGCTGCCGACCGTTGGACAGCGCTCCGCCAAGAGAGCTTTACCTTCTGGGATCAGCAGCGCTATGCCGAGGCCATGCCCCTTCTTGAAAAGTTGCTGGCAATGGCTCCCGACTATGCGCTCGGACACTATCTGGTCGGGCTGGGACACCAGAAGGCCGGGCGTCTGCGCGAGGCCCGGGACGCCTTTACCCGCGCCCGTGACCTCGACCCGCGCCCGCTCCGGGCCTTGAGCACCTTCGCCGTGGCCGTTCGCGATATCGCCGCCGCGCACGGGATGCAACTGGTCGATCTGGAGCGCCTGTTTATCGAAGCCAGCGGCGCCGGGCTCTCCGGCGAGGAGCTGTTCATCGATTACGTGCATCCGACTGTCGCCGGCAACAAGCTGGCGGCAACCGCGCTTCTTGAAAAGATTCTCAACGGGGCGGAAGAAAGTCAGCGCCAGACGGCCCTGCGCCTGGTTAAGGAGGACAACTGGGTCGAGCGGAACTTTCACTGGGCGGCCGATTACGACTACGCGCGCGGCATGACCTATCAGAACAACGGCGACTTCAAGCGGGCCGAGGCCGCCTACCTGCGGGTGCTGCAGGCCGATCCAGCCATGCCCGAAGCCGCCGGGAACTTGGGGCGTATTTACGAGATGAGCGGCGATCTCCACGCCGCGCGCCACTATTATGAACAGGCCGTGCGCATCGACCCAGGGACGGTCGTCGGCGCCGATCTGGCGCGGGTATTATACCTTTTGAACGATCTGCCGGCGGCGCGACAGGTGGCCACCGGATTGCTCAACGCCGGCCTCACCAATGTCGACCTGCTGGTTCTGCTCGGGGATATCGAGGGCGCCGCCGGGCGTGGAGAAATGGCCCGCGATTACTACCGGCAGGCGGTGGCCGCCGGTGCCGACGAGGCGCAATTGGCCGGGCGGCTGAGGGGGCGGCCCTAGCCGGCTGCGGGGTTACTGCCCGGCCTTACCGGACATGGAATGGTCGAAGCCGGGCATGCGCAAGGAGCGGCTGGCAGACGGGGCTCCCGGGCCATCCGGGCTGCGCGGCAGGGGGTTGCTGGTCGCCACCTGGCTCATCTCCTCAAGGAGCGAGACGACCCCCGGGTGGACGGTTTCCGACCAGCGCAAGGCGCGCAGTTGAGCGACCAGGGGGACGGCTTCGGGGCCGCGCCCGGCCTGAATCAGGTAGTTGGCCAACTGGAGGCGGAGAAAAGGGACGTCCGGCAGAGCCGCGACCAGCTTGTGCATCAATTCGATCGATTTGCCGAACTGACCGAGTTCAAGACCGCGTTCGGCCAGGTAGAGGTATTCGAGAGCATAACCGCTGTCAAGTCGGGCGGCGCGGTCGAGGGCGGCGAACCCCTCTTCGCTGCGGTTCTGCTCAAAGAGGTTGAGGGCGAGAGCGTAGTGCGCGGCGGCGTCGTCGGGAGTGGCGGCGACGGCCTGCTCCGTCAGTTCGCGTGCGCGTCCCTCGGAGAACATCTCTCCGGCGTAGAGGGCCGAGGCCCGCAGTGCCCAACTGGCCGGGGTTGCCCCTTTCAGCAGCTTCGGGTTGGCGAGAATCGCCGCCAGATCGCGCATGATGAACCGGCTCTCCAGGGACAGTCCCGCTTCCTGGTTGGAAAAGGAGAGGGTTGCGGCAACGGTCGGGTTGCCGGCGTCTGCCACCTGCCCGGCGAGTTGCTGGATCAGGTCGTAGGACGGGGTCTTGACCTCGTTGACGTACATGTCCCGGAAGTATCCGAGGTCGATGTGCAGGAGCGCCGGGCGCGTCAGCTTCGGCAGGCGCTCGGGGTGGACGATGCGCAGAGGTAGACCGCGCACCGTGCCGGAGATGACCCCTTCCGCAACAAGATTCAGGGCCCTGGCCTCGTTTTCGGTGAGGAACTGGCCTTGACGGAGTTCGTGGCGGATGACGTCGAGGGGGAAGGCTTTTGGTTCGGCGCGCGTCGGCCTGATAAGGATCAGTTCGCCAATGAGCCCGGCATCGATGGCCGCACTGACGGTTTGCGGCGGCAGCAGGGCGGGGTTGGCGCCCCAGTAACGGCTGCGGCTGACGATCTCCTGGGCACTGCTGCGTTCCAACAGCGACTGAAGTTCCGCGCGGGCTCCTGCCGGGATCGGTTCGAGCAGCGGGTGGGACGCGTACAGAAGCAGGGCTGGCTGGTGCTCCCTGGCTTCCCGCCAGGAGGCCAGGGCTCCCGAGGGGAGTTCATAGGCCTTGGCCGGCAGGCTTTCTGTGAAGGGGAGCCGGGTATTGACCGGCGCCGGCGCGGCTTTGACGGGGACTTCCGCAGGCGGTTTTGCCGGGGTGGAGATGGCTGTGCCGGTTGCCGGCGGCGCCGGTGACGGTTCCGGTTCGCATCCAAGGGTCAACAGGAGGGGGAAAATTGCCAGCAGCAGGGGAAGGCCGTACCGTTTCATGGGAATCCTGTTCGCATGGAGAGTATATCGTGACGCCCATCATAAAGAAAAACCCAGTTCCCGGCTAGTTCCCCCGAAAAATGGAGTCAGGCTCCCATGTTGACAAGTTGAAGGCTCTAAAGATGGTTCCGGCCATGGCACCAAAACCACGCATTTGATCTTCCCGATGGATGTCTTCCCCCTTCAGCAAGAGCCTGTAATGGCCAAGCAGATAAATCTTCCTGGAGTTGAAATTACTGGAGCAACTTGACAACCTGGAAGACTGGCCCTGTTTTAAAGGCATGCCCCGGCCGAAATGTTATTGATTTGATTGGTTTTTGCTTACAGTTCGTGCAGTGAGCTATGCTAACCTATAGTTGAAGTGGTTGATACCGTTGGAGTTGGTTGTTTCCTTGCCCCGGCTTATTATTGACGGAAAGGAGCTCTCCCCATGTTTACGAGGCAGAATATTACCGGAATTAAGCGCATGTTTCTTCTTGGTGTTCTGGCCCTGGCGGGCTTTTCTCCAGGAGAATCTTCGGCTGAGCCTCCAGGCCCGCAAGAGAATGTCGTGCTGGCGACCAAACTGTACGCCGACATGCAGTCCATTGCCACTGCTGTCGATATTTATCACAAGCAGTACAAGGTGATACCATCCTCCACGGCTGAATTGCTTTCGGGGGCCTTTTTAAAAAGCGTTCCTGCCATGGGGAAAGAACTTGGCGGGGGAGAATACTCGATCCAAAAAGGCTATGCCAATATGGATGGGCAGGGTCGGGAAGATGATACAATCTACTCGGGGGAGAATGTCCCCGAGGCTGTTTGCGTGGAGTTTAACAAGCGTTACGCGCAGGTTCCGCTTAATGAAGGAACCATTTTCGACTATCGGGCGGCCGGCAACAAGTATCCGGGGGAGGTCTATGGCCGTCAGATGAAGGTGTACGCCATCAAGTGGGAATCGGACCGCAATGTCTGTGAAGTCAACTGGGTGCTTGAATACAAGTGAAGACGGTGTTGAAAGGACGCACGTGAAAGCTTCCGACGGAGTGTTTCGCCACCGACTGCTGCGCCTGTTTGCCGGTTCGTGGACGCTCATCATGCTCTTGGCAGCCGGTCTGGCCGGCGAACTGCCGCCGGTATCCGCTGCAGGGGTGCTGCTTTGCGGTACTGCACTGTTTTTTGCCGTCGGTCTGATTCGTCCGGGTTGGATGCGCCGTCCTTATCGGTCGGTTGATCGCCTGCTCGCACCCATCGGCCGGGTTTTCTCCTGTCTGATGCTGGCCCTGGTCTACTTCACCATTTTCAGCTTTTTTGCCTTGGCGTTGCGCCTGTTGCGCTGGGATCCACTGCGTCTGCGTCGTTCCTGCTGGCCGTCCTCTGGCTGGATCGATCGCTCCGGTGCGAATGACGCGGCCGCCTACCGCTGGCAATACTGACGTCATGCCGGAACCGATGCGTCCCCCCTCGTTTGCCGCCGAAGTCCTGCGCTATCTCAAGACGCAGAAGCGCTGGTGGCTGACGCCGATCCTGCTGGTGCTGCTGTTTCTCGCGCTGGTGGCACTCATGGCCGGTCTTGCTCCGGCGCTGCCGTTCATCTATACGCTATTCTAGCGGCAGCGCCCCGGGAGGCTCCAGTGGCCGGCTAGAATCGCAGCGAGGTATCCGTTGTCCAGGCGTTTGCTGCAGATCAGTCTGATTGTTGTCCTGACCGGGATCTTCTACCTGCCGTCATTGCAGAACGGTTTTGTCTGGGACGATGATCAGTATCTCCATGCCAACCAGGCCGTGCAGAGTGATGACGGGCTGACGCGCATCTGGTTTTCCCATGAGATGCCCCAATATTATCCGCTGGTGTTCACCTCGTTCTGGGTGGAACATCAACTCTGGGGAATCGAGCCGTTCGGCTATCATGCCGTCAACCTCGGCCTGCATATCGCGAATGCCCTTCTGGTCTTTCTGCTGCTCGAGGCCCTTTGCCCCTCCCTGGCTTTGGCGGTCGGGCTGTTGTTTGCTCTGCATCCGGTTCAAGTCGAAACCGTCGCCTGGATCAGTGAGCGCAAAAACCTCCTTGGCTGCCTGTTTTATCTGCTGGCCATCCGCTGTTATCTGAACTTTCAGGCAGGCGCCGGCCGTCGCCAGTATCTGCTGTCGCTGGGGGCGTTTTCTCTGGCTCTGTTGAGCAAGAGTATTACCGCGACGTTTGTCGTTGTGCCGTTGCTGCTCAAGTGGTGGAAGCGGGAGCCGATCAAAAAAGCCGACCTGGTGGCCATCGCCCCCTTCGCCGGGCTCGGCCTGCTCTGTGGCTTGCAGACGGTTTATCTGGAGCTTTACCGGGTCGGGGCCAGCGGCGATGCCTGGCGGCTCACCCTGGCCGAGCACCTTGTACTCCCCGGGCAAATTGTCTGGTTTTATCTGGCCAAACTGCTTTTCCCCGTCGAGTTGGTCTTCATCTATCCGAAATGGATACTTGATGCCGGGAGCCCCTGGCAATGGCTGCCGACGCTGGCCCTGGTTGTCCTCGGGGTTTCCCTCTATCGTCGTCGTGACAGTTTGGGCCGAGGCGCTTTTGCCACCTATCTCGGCTATCTGGCCGCACTCTTTCCGGCCCTGGGTTTTTTCAATGTTTATCCGATGCGATTTTCCTATGTCGCCAACCATTTCCAGTATATCGCCAGCATCGGCGCCTTCATTTTTTTCGCCGGCCTGGTTGAAGGGAGCTGCGCCCGGCTCGCCATGCGTCTGGAGTGGTTTGCGAAGCCACGGGTCAGAACGGGGCTGGCCGCCATCATCCTCTGCGGAGTGTCCCTCGTTTACGGGGTTAAAATCCTCGATTACAGCCGGGTTTTTGCCAGCGAGGCCACGCTTTGGGAGGATGTGGTCGCCAAGAACCCGGCCAGTTCCATGGCCCACAACAATCTCGGCTATCTTTACAAAAAACAGGGGGATATGCAGGCGGCCATCGGCCGCTTCAAGACCGCTATAGCGACTGATCCGGGCAATGCCCTGGCCTACAACAACCTTGGCTTGAGCTATGGTCTCCTCGGCAGGCGGGAGGAGTCCCGCGCCGCCTTTGAAGATGCCTTGCGCATCGACCCGGAATTCGCCAGCGCCTACAACAACCTTGGCCTGCTTTATCTGAATGCGGGGGATGTTGCCAGGGGCTTCGACTATTTTTCGAGGGCGAGCACCCTTGCTCCCTCCATGCTGGAAGCCCATTACAACCTGGCCGAATGTCATCTGTTGCAAGGCCAACCCGGGGCTGCGGTCGAGGCCCTGCAGCGGGCACTTGCCCTTCAGCCGCGCCACTCGATGATTCTGCGCAAACTGGCGTCCGCCTATGCGCTGACCGGCCAGGTGGAGCGTGCTGCGGCCTTGCGGCAACAGGCCGATCAGCTTGATCCGCCCGGGAGGCTGCCTTGACCTGGATCCTCGGCATCTCCGCCTACTACCATGATGCCGCCGCCGTTCTGGTGAATGGTGACGGGCGGGTTGTGGCGGCCGCCCAGGAAGAGCGCTTCACACGAACCAAGCATGACAATTCCTTTCCGCATCAGTCCATCGCTTACTGTCTGGCAGAGGCCGGTATCGGTCTCAACGATATCGCCATCGTTGGCTTCTACGAAAAGCCACTGCGCAAGTTCGAGCGCCTGCTCGACACCTGGCTGAGTTTCGCGCCACGTGGCTTTACCCCCTTTCGCCACGCCCTTCCCAAATGGCTGACGCAGAACATCAACCTGCGTCGGGAACTCAAGCGAGAACTTGGGCCAGCCTTTCATGGTGAGGTCCTTTTCGCCGAACATCACGAATCCCATGCCGCCAGTGCCTTCTTCCCGTCGCCGTTTGCCGAGGCCGCGATCCTGACTCTCGATGGCGCCGGCGAGTGGGCGACCGGCAGCATCGGCATCGGCCGCGGCAGTCGCGTCGAACTGCTGAAGGAGATGCGCTTCCCCCACTCGCTGGGGCTACTCTACTCGGCGTTCACCTATTTCTGCGGGTTTAGAATCAACGATGGCGAATACAAACTGATGGGGCTGGCCCCCTACGGTACGCCGCGTTACGCTAGCGTGATCCGCGAAAAGTTGGTGAAGATCAATGCCGACGGGTCATTCTTTCTCGATCAACGCTATTTCGATTACTGCGCCGGGGTGCGCATGACGTCAAAGGCTTTCGAACAGCTCTTTGACGGACCGCCGCGGGCCCCGGAGCAGCCGCTGACCGAGCGGGAGATGGATCTGGCCGCCTCGGTGCAGGCTGTCGCCGAGGAGATCGTCCTGGCCTGTGCGCGGCATGCCCGTGACGTTACCGGGCTCCCCCGCCTGTGTCTGGCCGGGGGGGGCTCTCTCAACTGCGTGGCCAACGGTCGGTTAAGGGACGAAAATATCTTTGACGAGCTGTGGATCCAGCCGGCCGCCGGCGACGCCGGGGGGGCGCTTGGGGTGGCGTTGCTGATGGCCCATCAGTACCTGGGTGCGCCGCGCGGCGTCGAGCCGGATGATAGCCAGCAGGGTTCGTATTTGGGGCCGGGGCTGGACGAGGGGGAGATTCGTCGATTTCTCGACGCCAAGAATGTGCCCTACCGTTTTATTGAAGACGAGGATGCCTTGTGCGCGGAGGTCTCCGAGCACCTGGCGGCGGGGAAGGTGGTTGGCTGGGCGCAGGGGCGTATGGAGTTCGGCCCGCGGGCTCTGGGCGCGCGCAGCATCCTCGCCGACGCCCGCGACCCCGCCATGCAGTCACGGGTCAACCTGTGTGTCAAGGAGCGCGAGTCGTTCCGCCCGTTTGCACCGATCGTTCTGCGCGAACGGGCCGCGGAATATTTCGCGGTCCCTGCCGGCTACGAGAGCCCCTACATGCTGCTGACTGCCCCGGTGCACCCGGTGCAGCGCCTCGACGACCCGGCGGCAGCCGGCGTGCGCGGACTCGACCTTTTGAAAGTTCGACGCACGACGATCCCGGCGGTGACCCACGTTGACTATTCGGCACGGATCCAGACCGTGACCAGAGAGCGCAACGGACGCATTCATCGTCTGTTGGCAGCATTCGACCGGCTGACCGACTGCCCGGTGCTTCTGAACACCAGCTTCAACGGCAAGGACGAGCCGATCATCTGCTCCATCGAGGACGCCTGGAACTGCTTCCATGCGACCGGTCTCGATCTTTTAGTTCTGGAGCGGTTCGTGGTGGAGAGGTTCGTCAGGAAGTAGGGTTTCACTACGCTGCCGTCTCCTTGCAAATCTCTGTGCCATCCCCGCCCGTTATCCACGCAAAATCGTCTCCCTCAGCACGTTTCTTGAAATAATGCGCTCCTTGACGCGAGTATTAAAACTGCGGTAACGTATTGATTGTAAATCAAAACATGAAAATAAACTTATCTCGCGGAGCGCTGCGTTGTTCGCTGTCAGCCAAAAGATTCGTTCCTGCCTTCGCAGTCGCTCCCTGCTCACCGCCGGCCTGACCGGTTTGGCATTGCTGGCCTGTTTCGTCCGCATCTCCTGGAACTATGACTTCGAGGGTGTTTACCTGCTGAAGGGGGAGAACGGCCGCACGCTGGTTGTCTCTGACAGCGTTTACCTCGGCGAAGAAGATCGCCTGCTCGCCGGTATCGACCTTCCCGGCATCAACCTTCTGGAGCACCACTTTCTAAGTAGTAAAACCAGACTTGAATTACACTGGAATGCGGCGGCCGGTCGCGGGGTGATTCATAACCGCCTGGCCGACGGCACGGTCCTGGTTACCAACTTCAGCCGTTACGTGGACAGCGAGGGGGAGCAAACCCACGGACTTTTCATCGGCGGGGCCGAACCGGCAAGGCTGCACCCTAAAAACCTCGACGGCAGTGGCATGAGCTGGTTCGACGGCAAGCAGTGGAATCACATCTGGTGCAATACCAACGAGGGGATCGGCTCGACCGTCTCCACTCATCGCTACGCCCCCTCGCACTGGAAATACCTCGGCAGCACGGTGGACGTCGAAAACGATGAGCGCATCGT
The DNA here is from genome assembly GCA_964603155.1 of uncultured Geobacteraceae bacterium. Classification (GTDB taxonomy): domain Bacteria; phylum Desulfobacterota; class Desulfuromonadia; order Desulfuromonadales; family BM103; genus VAUL01. The sequence continues at coordinate 58,745 of CAZRTZ010000007.1, forward strand.
TCTAAACAGCCGTCATGAGGTGGTCGTCGATGGGGCCCCGCTGCAGATCAAGCGGACCGTGGAAGTCCTCGCCGGCCAGCCCGAGCTCAAGCTGACCATGCAGATCGTCAACGGCGGCGGTCGGGCCGGACACTACTTCTACTATTATGGCGATGAGCCGTGGGTCGGCGAGTTCGGAAGTTCCGCAGGAGATGTCGGCTGGATGGGCGGCCGGCTGGTCAAATTTGAGACGGTGATCGATCCCAAGACGGTGACCACCATCGGGATGATCGATTTCGGCAACGACGTCCTCGGCGAGAGGCATCACTTCCGCAACGTCGCCAACTTCATTCGCTGGAGCCCGGCAACGCGCCCCGACATCGCCTTTTTCGCCAATCAGTACGATGGCTTCGCGCACCGTCCCGAAGTACAGGTCCCGTTGCAGGGCGACGCCCGTTCGCTGGGGATGTACTGGGGGCCGAAGACGCTTCCGCCTGGGGCGACCGAGACCATCGAACTCACCCTCGGCATGGCCGGTCCGGCAGAACTTAAAGGGCTCCTGCCGCACACGGCACAACTTTCTCCCCAGCCGGTGCGTCGCGGCTGATTCCCGCTGCGGCCGTCTCTTCCGCTTACCTTCCCCCGTCGCGTAGTCTCAGGAAATCTTCCCCCGGCGCGTAGTCTCAGGAAATCTTCCCCCGGCGCACCGTGGCTTCTGGGATGAAACTGCTCTGGGCCTCCAGCTCCAGTGCCTTGCGACGGATGGAGTCGGCGGCACGCGAGCGCCCTGCCTGCTGGTAGGCGTCGGCGATGTCGTGGAGGGCCTCGGCAATCTCCCTGTTGTTATTGCCGAGGTTGCTCAGGGGGAGTTCGACCCGTTCGGCGGCCGTGGTCAGCAGTGCCTGGTTGTCACGCATGAATTGCCCCAGCACCTTTTCCCCGAGCAGGTGGTGGCCGGAAAACTCGAGGACCGGCCAGCTGTCGGTGTTGAGCCGCGTGGTTCCGGCCAGCTCGCGCAGCGCTTTTTCGCTGAACAGGTAGTTGCGGGCCATCAGTGCGCCCGGGGAGGTGATGCCGATCGGGTTCAGCACCTGGCTGATCACGGGGTTGGCCAGCCGCCGGCTGGCGCTCAGGTAGTCGAGTTTCAACTCGTGCCTGGCGCCGACCAGGATCAGGTCGCTGCCGGTGCGGAAGGCCAGCGCCTCCGGAAAGACCGCGAGCAGGGTGTTGATGGCGATCTTGAGATTGTCCGGAGTGATGTCGTACAGGCCGATCCACTGGGTGAAGACCCCCCCGTCCTTGAGCCGGTCCGCTGCCAGTTGATAGAAGTCGCGGGTGAAGAGATTGGCGTTGCCGCTCTGCCAGGGGTTGGACGGCTCGGAGATGATCACGTCGTAGCGCTTCGCGTGGGTCAGCAGCAGGTTGCGGCCGTCTGCGACCAGCAGGTTGATGCGTGGGTCGGACAGGACGTTGCCGTTCTCCTCCCGGAAATAGCGGGACGCCTCGACAACCTCCGGCGAGATCTCCACGCAGTCGATCTGTTTTGACCCATGGGCGCTCAGCCCGTTGAGGGTGATCCCGGTCCCCAGTCCGATGACCAGCACATCGTCCGGACGGGGGTGCAGCAGCAGGGGGATGTGGCCGACCAGCAGCTGGGTGGGGAGGTCGGAGCCGTTGCCGCCGTCAGTCTTGCCGTTGACGCTGAAGAAACGTAGCGTGCCGTCGAGGCTCTCATGCACGGCGACGGTGGTTTCCTCCCCTTCGATGACGTCCAGCAGCCGCTCCTTTTCCAGTGTGGCCCTCAGCCCCCCCATCTGCAGGTATTTCGGTGCGTAGATATAGACGCCGCTGTTCATCAGGGTCTGGTCCCAGGGCGGGAGGAAGACGAGCATCACGAGTCCGGCCGTTGCCGCCAGCGGCGCGGCCGCGCGCAGCCACCCGGCGGGGCGCAGGTGCACGGCCAGTGCGAGCACCACCAGCAGGTTGGTGGCGATCAGCACCAGGAAGCTCTTCTGCGTGCCGAACAGCGGCACCATGGCGAAGCCCGCCACCAGCGAGCCGAACATGGCTCCGGCCGTGTTGGCCAGAACCACCAGGCCGACGCCTTGCCCGGTGCGGGCCCGGCCGGGATCGATGAGGGCGACGGTCGCCGGCAGCAGTGATCCGGAGACGATGGTCGGCAGGCCGACGATTGCAAAAACCACCAGGAAGGAGAGGGCGGTCAGTAGCCACCAGACTTCGCCGGAGAGGCGGTGGACAAAGAGGAAAATCTCCGCCAGGCGGTCGTAGAACGGCACCATCACCACGACGGCAATGGCCATCAGCAGGGTCAGCTGGATCAGGATCTGCTTCTCGTCGAGGTCCGGACGGACCTTGCGGGCGTAGATGGCGCCGCCGATGGCGATCCCCACCAGGAAAGCGCTGAGGATCATGGTGAAGGCGAAGGTGGTGTTGCCGAGGAAGAGCAACAGAACCCGGGTCCACAGGATCTCGTAGGCCAGGGTCAGAAAGCCGATGATGCCGATGGCCAGGAGTGGCAGCCAGTGTTCGCGGGCGCGGATCGGCTGCAGGGGGCGCCCGGCGCGGGAGGCATCCCGGCCGCCGGAAAGCTCGGGCTGGCGTGAAAGTTGGAAAACCAGGCCCGCGATGGCCAGGTTGCCGGCGACGGCGAGAAAAAGGGTGGCGGTCAGCCCGAGGTTGGGAATGAGCAGGTAGCCGGCGCTGAAGGTCCCCAGGGTTGCCCCCAGGGTGTTGTAGGCGTAGAGGCGGCCGATTTGCCCTCCGGACTTGCGGCGCGCGAAGAACCGGCACATCAGCGGGAAGGTGCCGCCCATGCAGATCGTTGGCGGCAGCAGCAGGAGCGCTCCGAACACCAGGTGGATGGCATGGGAGATCAGCGGATGGGTCGGCAGCAGGCGTTCGACCGCCGTATGGGCGATGGTCAGCAGCTCCATGCCGAAAGGAGAGGCCGCCGCGCAGCCGGCGATCACCACCTCCAGCCAGACGTAGAGCCGCAGGAGGTTCTGCTCCTCGTCGGCCCTGCGGCCGACCAGGTAGCTGCCAAGGGCGAGTCCACCCATGAAGGTGGCGGCGACGATGCTGACCGCCGGCATGGTGGTGCCGAAGGCCAGCGCCAGGTACTTGGTCCAGAGAACCTCGTAGACGAGGGCGCAGAAGCCGGAAAGGGCGAACAGTAAATAGATCAGTCGCTTGTGCGGTGCGGTGAGCTCCATTTAATGACTCCTCTTCTAATCCAGATAGCACGAACCAGCTTGACTCGTCAAACGCCTTGTCACGGGTGATGTGCCTGCGTGATTATCGCTCGTGACTGGTTGATTTTTCGTGGTTTTGTTGTTTTTTTGCTTGCAAACGGCAATTGGTCAATTATAATGATTTGCGTGTATTAATGATTGGAGGGCGTCTCGATGAAAACTCTGCTTGCGATACTGCTGGTGGCCGGCTTGGCCGTGGTGCTGATCGCCCTCCCTTCGCAGCGGGACGTGGATCCAGCGGCGCTCAATCAGCGCGGACTGGCTTGTTATTTCGGCGAAGGGGTGCCCAAAGATTTGGTCAAGGCCAGGGCGTTTTTTCTGGCGGCAGCCGAGCAGGGTTATGCCCCGGCCCAGGTCAACCTGGGGATGATGTACGATCACGGTGATGGCATGCCGCGTGACTACCGCATGGCGCGCCACTGGTACCAGAAGGCCGCCGATCAGGGGGAGCTCAACGGCCAGTTGCTTCTCGGGTACCTTTACTTTTACGGTCTTGGCGGAGAGGATGATCACAAGAAGGCCATGTATTATTTTATCGCTGCCAACGGCGGGGTGATTGGGCAGTCGGGGAAAACGGCGACCCTGCCGCTGCCGCAGTCCAGACCGGTCGAGGTGGCGGCACGCTAGCGCTACCCCTTTCTTCTGCTCAAATTCACAAGAGGCCGGCACTGTCCGGCCTCTTGTCGTTGTGGAGGGTGTGGAGGGTGTGGAGGGTGTGGAGGGTGTGGAGGGTGTGGAGGGTGTGGAGG
>CAZRTZ010000008.1:0-28214 GCA_964603155.1 uncultured Geobacteraceae bacterium
CGGGGATGAAGTCGAGCTCCTCCCCCTGGCCGAGGTCGGCGGAGTAGGCGATGACTTCGGCATCGTACTCCTCGGTGAGCCACTTGAGGATGATCGAGGTGTCCAGCCCGCCGGAGTAGGCGAGGACGATCTTTTTTACGGCGGATTTCTTGGCCATTTTAAGACTCCTTTTTGGAATTCAGAAGTCAGAATTCAGAATCCAGAAGAGAAGCAACGACCATGTTTACACACTTCGCCGGAAGGCTTCTGACTTCTGAGTTCTGTATTCTGGATTCTAGAGTTTGATCACGTACGTCCCCGCCATGCGGTCGTGCAGCCCCTGCTTCTGCTGGTCGAAGGCAACCATCAGGTAGCCGATGCCGAGCAGGATTCCGGAAATGAACTTGCAGGGGATCTCGCGCAAAAACGCCTTGCCGTAACCGACCGGCGTGCCGTCGGTGCGGATCACCTGCAGACGCAGGGCCATCTTGCCGGGAGTCTGTCCATTATACCCGGTAAAGAACACATAGTAAGTGATGCTGATGACCATGCTGCACAACGAGGTGATGGCGAACATTGCCAGACCGTCGGCATCACCGCCGGCAAAGCCGAGAACCAGGCCGATGACAAACTGCGCCAACCCGAGAATGACTCCGTCGATCAGCGAGGCCGCCACCCGGATCCAGAATCCAGCGAATTTGTAATTCGGCAAGGCAGTATCAGTTTCTGATACGAGCAAAACTCCACAATTGATGCACTGATGGCTAGGTGTCTGTACAGCACCACAGGCTTTACAAACAACTCGCGGAGCAGACGGAGAAGGGCCTGCTTCTTGTGCAGAATGCGAAGTCTCGCGTGCATCCCGACGTGCCGCCCACTTGGCGTAGATGACGCCGCAGCCGATGCAGCTTTCGTCGTCCGGCTGTTCCAGCCCGCAGGCCGGGCAGACCGTGCGCCCCTCGGTATGCACCGCAAGCGCGGCACTGTCGGTCACCGTCGCCCGCAACGCGTCCTCCTGCGGGGCCGGGACGACGGCACTCTTGTCGAAACTGAATCCCTGCTGGCACTTGGGGCAGGTCACCTTCACCGGACGGTCGGGAACCTGGTGATCGGCGACCTCGCGGGAGAAGCTGCAGTGCGGGCAAACTATTTTCATGCGTGCTCCAAGGTTTGCAAATGCATACCGGAATACAGAATTCAGGAGTCAGAATTCAGAATCCTTCGGGAAAGATTTGGGTTGTCGTTTATCGATTTTCTTCTGAATTCTGGATTTTGCCCTCTGCCTCACTTCATCAGCGTGACCATAATCGCCTTCTGCACGTGCAGGCGGTTCTCGGCCTGGTCGTAGATCACCGAGTGGCGGCTCTCCATGACCTCGTCGGTGATCTCCTCGTCGCGGTGGGCGGGCAGGCAGTGCATGACGATGCACTCGGGGCTGGCGGCACGCACCACGTCCAGGTTGATCTGGAAACCCTGGAAGTCCTTCTCGCGCTGCTTTTGCTCGGCCTCCTGCCCCATACTCGCCCAGACGTCGGTGTTGAGCACATCGGCACCGCGGGCGGCGGCCATGACGTCGTGGGTGTAGGTGACCTTCGCCCCCATGCGCGCCGCGCGTTCGCGAACCCCGGCATCCGGCTCGTAGCCCTTGGGAGTGGCGACACGCAGTTCAAAGCCGAACACGGCGGCGGCGTTGATCCAACTGTTGGCCATGTTGTTGCCGTCGCCGATCCAGCAGTAGGTCAGCTTTTCATAGCTCCCCTTGTGCTCGATGACGGTCAGCAGGTCAGCCATCACCTGGCAGGGATGGTAGCTGTCGGTCAGTCCGTTGATCACCGGCTTGTCGCAGTAGCGGGCGAACTCCTCCACGGCGGACTGCGCAAAGGTGCGGATCATCACGCCGTCGCAGTAGCGGGCCAGACAGCGGGCGGTATCCTTGATCGGCTCGCCGCGCCCCATCTGGGTGTTCCCCGGAGCCAGGAACAGGGCGTGGCCGCCGAGGTGCACCATCCCGGCCTCAAAGGAAACCCGGGTGCGCGTGGAGCTCTTGTCGAAGATCATGGCCAGCGTCTTGCCGGCCAGCAGCCTATGCGGCTCGCCGCGCTGCTGCCGGGCCTTGAGGTCGCGGGCCAGGGCGAAGATCGCATCGAGGTCGGCACGCGACCAGTCGGTGAGGCAGAGAAAATCCTTGTTCACGTCAGTTGCTCCTGATTACCGGGTTGCGGCGTTGGCCAGCAACTCGTCGAGAATCGCCATCCCTTCGTCGATTTCAGCCTCGCTGATCACCAGCGGCGGCACGAAACGCAGGACCGTGTCGTGGGTGACATTGAGCAGCAGCCCGCGGGCATGCCCCTGCTTGACGAGGTCGCCGCCGGGGATGGTCAGCTTCATGCCGACCATCAGGCCGATGCCGCGCACCTCCTCGACGATGGCGTGCTTCGCCTTCAGCTCACCGAGCCGTTTCACCAGGTAGCCGCCCATGACCGTCGCCCGCTCCAGCAACCCCTCGTCGAGCAGGGTATTGACCGCCGCCAGCGCCGCCGCGGTCATCAGCGGGTTGCCGCCGAAGGTCGAGCCGTGGGTGCCGGGGGAGAAGGCCGCGGCGTACTTTTCGCGGGCCAGCATGGTGCCGATCGGTGCACCACCGGCCAGCGCCTTGGCCAGCGTCATGATGTCCGGCTCGATGCCGAAGTGCTCGTAGGCAAAGAGTTTGCCGGTGCGCCCCAGGCCGGTCTGCACCTCGTCGAGGATCAGCAGCAGCCCGTGCCGGTCGCAAATCGCGCGCACCGCCTTGAGATAGTCCGGGTCGGGGACGTTGACCCCGCCCTCCCCCTGGATCGGCTCGAGCATCACCGCGCAGGTCTGGGGGGTCACCGCCGCCTCGATGGCCGCGGCAGCGTTGAACGGCACGTGCACGAAGCCGTGCAGCAGCGGGTCGAAGAAACGCTGCACCTTCTCCTGGCCGGTGGCCGAGACGGTGGCCATGGTCCGCCCGTGGAACGACTCGGCAGCGGTGATGATGGTGTAGCGCTCCGGGCCAAAGGCCTCGCGGCTGTACTTGCGTGCCAGCTTGATGGCCGCCTCGTTGGCCTCGGCTCCGGAGTTGCAGAAGAACGCCCGGTCGGCGAAGGAGCGGCCGCACAGCAGCTCGGCCAGTTCGATCTGGGTCGGGATGTGGTAGTAGTTGGAGCAGTGGATCAGGGTTGCCGCCTGCTCGCGGATGGCCGCGACCACTTTGGGGTGGCAGTGACCGAGGTTGTTGACCGCCACACCGGCGAGAAAATCGAGGTACATTTTGCCGTCGGCGTCCCACACCCGGCACCCCGCGCCGCGCACCGGCACAAGCGGGTAGCGCCCGTAGGTCTTCATGATGACCCGGTCGGCCCGTTCGATCCATTCAGCTGATTTGCATGCAGGCTTTGCCATTGATTTTTCGCGTCACGGGTTATGCGTCACGCGCCTCTTTTATTTGGTAATCTCGGTCCCCACGCCGCGGTCGGTGAAGATCTCCAGCAGCACCGCATGCTCGACCCGGCCGTCGATGATATGCGCCTTTTTCACCCCGTCGCGCAGGGCGTCGGCGCAGCACTCCACCTTGGGGATCATCCCGCCGGTGATCGCCTCCTCGCTGATCAGGCGATGCATCTCGGCGACGGCGATACTTGGCAGCAGCTGCTTGTCGTTGTCCAGCACCCCGGGGGTATCGGTCAGAAGAATCAGCTTTTCGGCGCCGAGAGCGCCCGCAACCCGCCCGGCCACCACGTCGGCGTTGATGTTGTAGCACTCACCTTCGGGCCCGACGCCGACCGGGGCAATGACTGGCAGGTAGCCGTTGTCCTTGAGGGTCTTGAGCAGGTCGGTGTTGACCCGCACCACGTCACCGACAAAACCGATGTCGACCTGATCGACGCTGCCGTCCTCCTGGCGCACCTCCTGCAGCAGTTTCTTGGACAGGAGCAGGGTGCCGTCCTTGCCCGAGAGCCCGACCGCCCGACCGCCGTGCTGGTTGAGGTAGCCGACCACCTCCTGGTTGACCTGGCCGACCAGAACCATCTCCACCACGTTCATGGTATCGGTATCGGTGACCCGCATGCCGCGCACGAACTGCGAGACGATCCCGTAACGCTTGAGCGTTTCGTTGATCTGCGGGCCGCCGCCGTGAACGATCACCGTGTTGATCCCCAGCGACTTGAGGAGGAGGACGTCGCGGGCGAAACTCTCTTTCAGCCGCTCGTCGGCCATGGCGTGGCCGCCGTACTTGATGACGAAGGTCTTCCCCGCGAAGCGCTGAATATAGGGGAGCACCTCCATCAGCACGTTGGCCTTGTTGATCAGTTCCTGCATGGTCACATCCCCTTGTCCGACCCCTGGTCGCTGAAAAATACCGGTTAATATAGCACAGCCCCCAGGCCATACCAAGCAAAACGCAACACCGGAATCTGCTGACTTGCCGAGCAAACCTTGAAGAAAAGGCTATACTTCGGATGAGCGCGGGAGGTGGCTATGATCATCCTGGCCCACGACGGGTCCCTCTACGGCGACTGGGTCGCGCGTTACGCGATTCGCTTCGCCGCCAATGAGACCGACCGCAAGCTGCTGCTCCTGCACGTCCTCGACGGGCGCATCGAGACGGCGATCGCCGAGGCCCGCCTGGCCCGATTGCGCGAGGAATGTGCGGGAGCGGGGGTAACCTGCCACCAGGAGATGCTGACGCCCGGCCAGTCGGTGCACCGCACCCTGCGCCAGGCCACCCCGCACGACCCGACCGCACTGCTGATCTGCGGGACGCGCGTCAAACCGCGGCGACAGGCTTTTCTGACCGGATCGGTTGCCGAACTGCTGTTGCGCGGCCACCAGTGCCCGGTACTGGCCCTGCGCGTCGTCCAGCCCGGGCTCCTCGGCCTCCCCCACGACCTGCTGATCCCCCTGGCCGGTCACCACGACAGCTATTCCCGGCTCGAACCGATCCTGCGCCGCCTGCTGCCGCAACTGCGCAGGTTGCATCTTTTGCACGCCCTGCCGGCCAACCCCATCACCCAGCCGCACCAGACCAGAGAGCGCTGCGAGACGCTGCTCGACGAGGGAAGGCGCTACCTCGACCGGATCGGCACCACACTCAAGGAGCAGCACGGCACCATCTCCTGCAGCATCGATCACCGGGTCGTCATCACCACCGACCCGGCGCATCAGATCCTGGTCGAAGCCAGCCACCTCAAGGCCCAGATGCTGCTGCTCGGTGCCAGCGAGCGCAGCCTGGCTCACCGCGTCTTCCATGGCCAGGCCCTCGAGCAGCTCCTGCGCGACACCCCTTGTGATGTCGGCATCTATCGCGGACCATGAATTCTCTCGGACAGATCCACAACCTCTCGACCGAGCAGGTCTATCGGGCACTGGCCAGTAACCCGCAGGGGCTGACGACGGCGGAAGCTGGCGAGCGCCTCCTGGAAATCGGCCGCAACAGCGTCGAGGTGCGCGACCGCTGGCGTCACCTGCGCAGCCTGCTGCGGCAGTTCGCCAACTTCTTCGCCATCCTGCTGTTCGTCTCCGCCCTGCTGTGCTTCATCGCCGAGCAGCTGCAGCCGGGCGAGCAGATGGCGGTGCTGGGCTGGGCCCTGCTCGGTGTGGCCCTGCTCAATGCCGCCTTCAGCTTCCTGCAGGAATTCCGTGCCGAAAAAGCGATGGAGGCCCTGCGCCATTACCTGCCGCAGCAGGTGCAGGTCCGCCGTGACGGCATCCTGGTCACCGTCATTGCCGAAGAGCTGGTTCCCGGCGACATCCTGCTCCTCGGCGAGGGCGACCGCGTGCCGGCCGATGCACGCCTGGTCGCCGCGGAGGAACTGCTGGTCAACAATGCGCCGTTGACCGGCGAATCGCAGCCGGCGGCACTGTCCGCTGCGCCGGCCGACACCCATCTGATCGCCAGCCCCAACATCGCCTTCGCCGGCTGCCTGGTCTTGCGCGGATACGGCACTGCGGTGGTCTTTGCCACCGGCCTGCGCACCGAATTCGGCAAGCTGGCGCACCTGTCCCAGGCGATTCGCCGCACGCCATCGCCTCTGGAACGCCAGGTGCTGCACATGATGCGAGTTCTAACCGTGATCGCCATCTCAATCGGCATTGGCTTCTTCATCTACAGCCTAGCCAGTAATCGCCCCCTGTGGATTAATCTAGTCCTCATGATGGGGATTATTGTCGCCTTTGTTCCGGAAGGGCTGCTACCGACCATGACGCTGGCCCTGGCCATGGGGAGCCTGCGCATGGCCAAAAAAAACGTGCTGGTCAAGAGCCTTAACGCCGTCGAGGCCCTCGGTGCCGCCGAAATCATCTGCACCGACAAAACCGGCACGCTGACCCTCAACCAGCTGGCGGTCACCAGCCTGGAGCCTTGCGCTGCAGCCACCCAGCCAGACCGCCGCCACCTGCTGCTGCTGGCGCTGTGCGCCTCTGAGATCCGCCGCGTTGGCCCCGAGTTCCAGGGCGACCCGCTCGATGTCGCCATTACCCGTCTCTTCATCGCCGAGGGCGGCGATCCTGAACTGCCCTTGATCACGGCCGAACGCCACTTCCCCTTCGATGTCGACAAGCGCCGCGCCGCCGGAATCGGCACGGTCGAGGGGCAACGGGTCTTCAGCGTCAAAGGGGCGTGGGAAGTCATCCTGCCGATGCTGCTCGACGCTCCGGCCACCGTGCAAGGTGCCAGGGAGACGCTCCACCGGATGGCGGCGGCCGGCCTGCGCGTGGTCGCCGTCGCCTTTCGCCAGATAACGGCTGACAGCGAGGCCGAACTGTCTCAGGATGACTTGGAAAAGGGGTTGACCCTGGCTGGCTTTATCGGGGTGGCCGACCCGATTCGTCCTGAGGTGCCGGCCGCCCTGGCCAAATGTCACGCCGCTGGCATAAACGTGCTGATGATCACCGGCGATCATCCGGACACAGCGTTCGCCGTCGCCCGGCAGTGCGGACTCGTCGCCGGGGAAGAGCCGGCCGACGCGATCCTGAGCGGCGAGCAATTGGAGACGCTCAGCGAAGCCGAGGTCGCCAAGGCGATTGATGAGGGGGTGCGCATCTTCGCCCGCACCAGCCCGGCGCAGAAGATGAAAATCGTCATGGCTCTCAAGCACCGCGACAAGGTGGTGGCCATGACCGGCGACGGGGTCAACGATGCGCCGGCCCTGAAGGCGGCCGATGTCGGCATCGCCATGGGCAAAAGCGGCACCGACGTGGCCAGGGCCACCGCGCAAATCATCCTGCTCGACGACAACTTCGCCTCGATCGTCGCCGGCATCGAGGAAGGTCGTGGCGTCTTCGCCAACATTCGCAAGTTCACTACTTACGTGTTAAGCCATACCACTCCAGAACTATGCCCCTATCTTCTCAGCATCCTGTTTCCCGTTCCGGTCGCCCTCACCGTCGCCCAGATTCTTTCCATCGACCTCGGTACTGACCTACTGCCGGCGATCGCCTTAGGGGAAGAACCCCCCGAACCGGAACTCATGGAGCAGCAACCACGCAGCCAGCATGTCAGCCTGTTGACCACCGATTTACTGAAAACCGCATATCTTTTTGTTGGCCTGATCGAAGCCGCCTGGTCTCTCTCCTTATTCTTCCTGGCTCTTCACCTTGGCGGCTGGCGCTATGGCCTAGAACTGGCGACCAACGATCCTCTCTATCGATCAGCGACCGGTCTAGCACTTGCCAGCATCATCTTCTGTCAGATCGGCAATGTCCTCTGCCGGCGCCGTCTAACCAGAAGTGGCCTGGACCGCAGCTTACTGGATAACCGTCTGCTCTTGTTTGGACTTTCCGTAGAATTCACCTTTGTCTTTGCCCTACTCTACTGGCCGCCACTTCAGGGGCTGCTGGGTACCGGGCCGGTGTCGCCGCAGGTTTTGCTCCTCGCCCTGTTGGGTATCCCGCTGCTGTTCGGCCTCGACCTGCTGCGCAAGCGCCTGCAGCATCAGCACACCTAAAAGCAAAGCGCCCGTCGGCTGATGCCGACGGGCGCGGGGAACTTGCTTAGAAAGTAGCGGAACTCAGCCGCCGGACCCCTTCTTCAGCTCCAGCAGGATCAGCTTGGCCACCGCCTTGAGGGTCTCGAACACCCCCTCGCCGGTCTGGGCGCAGGCCTCGAAGTCGGGAACATTGTCGGGATTGAGGAGTTCCCGCAGTTCCGCCAGCGAGGTGACGTTGGGAAGGTCGCGCTTGTTGTACTGGATAACGAACGGCAGATTCTCCAGCTGGTAGCCCTGCTCCTCGAGATTGACCTTGAGGTTCTCCATGCTCTCTATGTTGGCATCGAGGCGTTCCTCCTGGGAGTCGGCCACGAACACCACGCCATCGACCCCCTTGAGGATCAGCTTGCGCGAGGCATCGTAGAAGACCTGCCCCGGCACGGTGTAGAGATGGAAGCGCGTCTTGAAGCCGCGAATCTCGCCAAGCGCCAGCGGCAGAAAGTCGAAAAACAGGGTGCGCTCGGTCTCGGTGGCCAGGGAGATCATCTTCCCTTTCGCCTCGGGGGCGGTCTTCTGATAGACGTGCTGCAGGTTGGTGGTCTTGCCACACAACCCGGGACCGTAATAAACGATCTTGCAGTTGATCTCGCGCGATGCGTAGTTGATGAATGACATGCGCCCGAACCTTTAGCTGAACAGGTTGTCGATATCGTCGTCGGTGATTTCGGCGAAGGGGCTGTCCGGACCGCCCCCCTGCGCCGCCGCGTCGGCAGTCTTCTTGGCCAGGTCTTCGAAGATCACCGCCAGTTCGTCGCTGGCCTTCTTGACGCGCAGGCGTACCAGCCCCAGGGAGCTGCGCTGGTCGAAGATCACCACCAGGATGACGCGCTGAGCGACGATCGAAATGTGGATGTTGTCCTTTTCCCCCTCATGGAAAAGGATCGAAAACTCCTTTTCCCCGATCAGCTTGGCCAGGCCGCCGGTGGCCGCGATGTTCCCGGCGGTCAGCGAGGCCAGACTGGTCGTATCGAGGTGCTCGGTTTCTCCGCAGCCGGCGATCAGCTGGCCGTTCTTGTCGACCAGGAAGATCACCTTGGAGTTGGACTCGCGCAGCAGCTTGTCGATGACGACGCTGATCCGCTTGAACTCCTCGTCGTACATGACGAAGGTCGAGTGTTGGGGACCGAGCATATGCACTCCTTCACAAAAAATCAGGACCAACGCTTCTTATAGCACCGAATCCAGGCAGGTTCAAGGGATGGACCAAGAAGCCACTGCAAAACCTCGATACTCCCCTGGAGAGCCAAGGAAAAGGCTCCCGGGGGAGATCCCCCGGGAGCCTTTGGTTGGTACGACAGGCCGGTTACTTCTTTTTGCAGCTATCCTCGAAGTTGAGGGCAGCCAGCTTCTCGTAGTAGGCGAAGTGCGTCCGGGCCCACTCGCCGGCTTTTGCCATCAGCTCGTCGGCGTGTTCCGGGTTGTTCTTCTTGAGCACGCGGTAGCGGTTCTCGGCGTTGGCGTATTCGTCGAAGCCGATGGTGGCCGCTTTGCTGTCGAGTTGCAGCGGGTTCTTGCATTCGGCGGCCAACGCCGGGTTGTAGCGGTAGAGCGGCCAGTAGCCGGACTGCACCGCGCGCTTCTGGGCATCGACCCCGGAGGTCATGTCGATGCCGTGGGCGATGCAGTGGGAGTAGGCCAGGATGAGGGACGGCCCGTCGAAGGCTTCCGCCTCGAGGAACGCCTTGACGCATTGGGCCGGGTTGGACAGCGCCACGGCCGCGACGTAGACCGTGCCGTAGGCCATGGCCATCATCCCCAGGTCCTTCTTGCACACCGGCTTGCCACCGGCGGCAAACTGGGCCACTGCGCCGAGCGGGGTAGACTTGGAGGCCTGACCGCCGGTATTGGAGTAAACCTCGGTGTCGAGGACCAGCAGGTTGACGTTCTTGCCGGAGGCGATGACGTGGTCGAGGCCGCCGTAGCCGATGTCGTAGGCCCAGCCGTCACCACCGATGCACCAGACCGACTTCTTCACCAGGTAGTCGGCAATCGGCAGCAGCAGCTTGGCCGTGGCGTTCTTGCTCCCCTTGAGGGCCGCCTTGAGCTTCTCGACCCGGGCCCGCTGGTCTTCGATCCCCTTCTGGGTCGACTGGTCGGCGCCGAGCAGTTCCTTGAACAGCTTGGCGTTGGCGGCAAAGGCCTTGTCGGCCGCCAGGGTGCTGACATACTCACATGCCGCCTTGCTGAACTGGTCGACGGTCAGGCGCATGCCGAAACCGAACTCAGCGTTGTCTTCGAACAGCGAGTTCGACCACGACGGACCGCGGCCATCGGCACGCTGGGCGTAGGGGGTGTGGGGAGGTTGCCGCCGTAGATCGAGGTGCAGCCGGTGGCGTTGGCGATCATCATGCGGTCGCCGAATAGCTGGGTCAGCAGCTTGATGTAGGGGGTTTCACCGCAGCCGACGCAGGCCCCGGAGAACTCGAAGAGCGGCCGGACCAGCTGATTGCCGCGCAGCGTTTCCAGCTTGACCTGGGTCGGGTCGACATCGGGCAGGCTGAGGAAGAACTCGAAGTTCTCGGCCTCCTGGGCGCGCAGCGGCGCCTGGAAGTGCATGTCCAGGGCCTTGTGGTTGGGGTTGGCCTTGTCCTTGGCCGGGCAGTTGTAGGCACAGGCGCCGCAGCCGGTGCAGTCTTCCGGAGCCACCTGGATGGTGTACTTTTTGCCGGCCATCTCGGGGATCTTGCAGTCGGTCGATTTGAAGGTTTTCGGCGCCCCCTTGAGCAGTTTGCCGTCATAGGCTTTGCTGCGCACCGAGGCATGCGGGCAGACGAAGGAGCAGATGCCGCACTGGATGCAGAGCTTCTCGTCCCAGACCGGGATGTCGACGGCGATGTTGCGCTTCTCGTACTGCGAGGTCGCGGTCGGGAAGGTCCCGTCGGCCGGCATCTTCGAGACCGGCAGGCTGTCGCCGAGGCCGGCGACGATGACGCCGGTGACATCCTTGACGAACTTCGGCGCCTTGCTGGAAACCGCGGCGGCCATCTTGATCTTGCTGGTAGCCTTGGCCGGAACCTTCACCTCGGCGAGATTGTTCAGGCCGGCATCGACCGCCTGGTAATTCATCGCCAGCACCTTCTCGCCGGCCTTGCCGTAGGAGTACTTGATGGCGTCCTTGATCTCGGCCAGGGCGGTCTTGAGCGGGATGATGTTGGAGATCTTGAAGAAAGCGGTCTGCATGATCACGTTGATGCGGGGCCCGAGGCCGATTTCGTTGCCGAGCTTGACGCCATCGATCACGAAGAACTTGAGCTTCTTGTCGATGACCTGCTGCTGCATCTCCCTGGGCAGCTGGTCCCAGATCTCGTCGGCGCCGTACGGCGCGTTGAGCAGGAAGGTGGCGCCCTGCTTGGCGCGGGCCAGCATGTCGTACTTCTCGACGAAGGAGTAGTTGTGGCAGGCGACGAAGTCGGCCTCCTGCACCAGGTACGGGGCGCGGATGTACTTCTTGCCGAAGCGCAGGTGCGAGGTGGTCATGGAGCCGGCCTTCTTCGAGTCGTAGACGAAGTAGGCCTGGGCGTTGTTGCTGGTGGTCTCGCCGATGATCTTGATCGAGTTCTTGTTGGCGCCGACGGTGCCGTCCGAGCCGAGGCCGTAGAACATCGCCTGGTAGACCCCTTCCATCGGGTTCTTGAAGGAGTAGTCGACTTTGAGGCTGCAACCGGTGACGTCCTCCTCGATGCCGACCACGAAGTGATTCTTCGGCTTGGCGGCCTTGAGGTTGTCGAACACCGCCTTGGCCATGGCCGGGGAGAACTCCTTGGAGCCGAGGCCGTAGCGGCCGCCGACGATGGTCGGATAGCCCTTGAACTTGAATTTCCCCTCCGACATGGCCTCGCCGATGGCGGTGCGCACGTCGAGGTACATCGGCTCGCCCAGCGCCCCCGGCTCCTTGGTGCGGTCGAGGACGGCGATCTTCTTGACCGTCTTCGGTAGCGCCTTGATGAAGGCATCCAGCGGGAAGGGGCGATAGAGGCGAATCTTGAGCACGCCGACCTTCTCCTTCTTCGACACCAGGTGGTCGACGGTCTCGTGCACCACGTCGGCCCCGGAACCCATGACCACCACGACGCGCTCGGCATCCTTGGCGCCGACGTAGTCGACCAGCTTGTACTTGCGGCCGGTCAGTTTGGCGAACTTGTTCATCTCCTCTTCAACGATGGTCACGCACTTCGGGTAGAAGGGGTTGACCGTCTCGCGCCCCTGGAAGTAGACGTCGGGATTCTGCGCGGTGCCGCGCATCACCGGGCGGTCGGGGGTCAGGGCCCGCCCTTTGTGCTCGGCGATCAGCTTGTCGTCGAGCATGGCGCGCATCTCGTCAAAGGTCAGTTCGTTGACCTTGAGGGCCTCATGGGAGGTGCGGAAGCCGTCGAAGTAGTGCAGGAACGGCACCCGGCTGCGCAGGGTGGCGGCCTGCGCGATCAGGGCGAAGTCCATCGTCTCCTGCACGTTGTTCGAGCAGAGGAAGGCCCAGCCGGTGGAACGGCAGGACATCACGTCCGAATGGTCGCCGAAGATCGACAGCGCCTGGGCGGCAATGGCGCGCGCCGAGACGTGGAAGACCGTGGAGGTCAGTTCGCCGGCGATCTTGAACATGTTGGGGATCATCAGCAACAGACCCTGGCTGGCCGTGAAGGTGGTGGTCAGGGCGCCGGCCTGCAGCGCGCCGTGGACGGCCCCGGCCGCACCGCCTTCGGACTGCATTTCCACCACGGTGGGGATGTTCCCCCAGATATTTCTCTCTCCCGCCGCGCTCTTGGCGTCGGAAATCTCCCCCATCACTGACGACGGGGTGATCGGGTAGATCGCAATGACCTCGTTGGTCGCATGCGCGACATGCGCCGCTGCGGTATTGCCATCGATTGTCACCATCTTCTTTGCCATTGAACCATCCTCCTTGTGAGCTGGGCGCGTTTTGCCGCGGAAAAATCAGCCGCCACGCTCTGTGGCGGCACGAGCTGATTATACCGGAAAATTTACAGTTCGCGACGACCCTCGACGGCACGGTGTACCGTGGCTTCGTCGACGTATTCCAGTTCGCTCCCCATCGGGATGCCGTAAGCCAGACGCGTCACCCGAATCCCGAGCGGATGAATCAGACGGGCCAGGTAAAGCGCCGTCGCATCCCCCTCGACGGTGAAGTTGGTCGCCACCAGCACCTCCCTGACCGCCCCGGACGCCAACCGCCCCATGAGCGGTGCGATCTTCAGGTCGTCGGGACCGATGCCGTCGAGCGGAGATAAGGCACCGTGCAGCACATGATAGCGTCCACGGAAGGAGCGGCTGCGCTCGACCGCCAGTACCGCCTGGGGTTCCTCGACCACACAGAGCAGACTTCCGTCGCGAACCGGGTCGGCGCACAACGAACAGGGATCCTGCTCGGTGACATGAAAACAGACGGAGCAAAACCGTGTATTACGCTTGAGATCGACGATGGCTGTAGCCAGGGCCGCAGCCTCGGCATCCGGCTGCCGCAGCAGAAAGAACGCCAGGCGGGTCGCCGTCTTGTTGCCGATTCCCGGAAACTTGGCCAATTCAGCGACCAACCGGGCAAAGGACGGGATGGAGTCTAGCATGCAATTTTTCAGAAATTCAACACTTTATCCAAGTTAAAACAACATTTTAAGCTGCCGAAACTTTTTTGATTTCGATAAAAAGCAGGCACTTCAATTGTTTAGCAAAGATAAAAATATTTCGTAAAACTAAAAATATTGATGTGTGCTCGGTGATTCATGACACGAAAAAGAATGCTGTTCACGGGTCACGGGTTACTTCTCCCGGCTAAAACAGGCCGGGGATGTTCAACCCACCCGTAATTTTTCCCATCTCTTCTTCCGACATCTTCTGACTTTGCTTAAGAGCCTCGCTGACGGCCGCGACCACCAGATCCTGCAGCATCTCGACATCTTCAGGATCAACCGCCTTCGGATCGATGGTCAGGGAGATCAGCTGCTGCTTGCCGCTCACCACCGCCTTGACCATACCGCCGCCGGAGGTCGCCTCGATGCGCCGCTCCTCCAGTTCCTGCTGCATCTGCGCCATACGCTTCTGCATCATCTGCGCCTGCTTCATGATGTTGCCCATGCCACCGCGTCCGAGCATTGTTGGTTACCTCCAAAGAAATAATTTATGTTGAGGTGAAACTTTTACCAAGTTATGGCAAACCAGGCCGCTCAAAAGTGCCCAGATGCCAGACGCCCGCCGGCCGAGGAGCGAGGCGTACCTCAAAGGTACGTCGCAGCGACGAGGCCAAGGGCAACGCCGCAGATGAGCGCTTTTCAGCGGCCGTTCAAACAAAGCCCTTGTCGATGGGAATCACCGTCTTGACCTCACCCCCGAACAACTCCTGAACCGTCTTGAGCACCGGGTGACTGAGCGCGTCCTCCTTGAGGCGCCGCTGGCGATCACTCTCCTGCGTCTGCCGCTCCTGGATCAGTGACGGCGGGGCATCACGACGCTCGGCTTCCAGCGCCACCACCCGCAAAGTCACCGGGTGATCGAAGTAGAGCCGGGCGATGGCCTCCACCGCCTCGCGGTTTTCGGAACTCTGCAACTGATCGAGGTGAAACGACCCGGCGGCATAGCCGATCTCCAGCGTCGGCGGTTGCATCTGCAGGGGACGGCCGTACTCCAGCAGAGAGCCGATCAGCGGGCGGCTCTGCTTGACCTGCTCGACCAGCCCCTCCCACCCCCGGGCACGAGGGGCCGGGCCTCCCGGGGGTTCAGGCTTTTTTGCAAAGCGCTCCTGAGGGACCGGGGGCGAAGCCTCGGGAAGCGCAGCCCCACTCCGTACCGGGACCGGCTGCGGCAGTCCGCCGGCCAGCCGGCGCTCCAGACCCTCCAGGCGGGTCAGCAGTTTGCCCAGCTCTTCGCTCGGCGGCAGATGGGCCAGCCGCACCAGGGCCATTTCAAGGCTGAGCAGCGGATAAGGGCTGTTCACCAGCTCGATCTGCAGTTTCAGCAGCAGGGTGACCATGCGCTGCAAATCTTCGAGTGCAGTCATCCCGGCCAGGGACTGCAGTTCGTGCAATTCGTCTCCGACCTGGTCGAGAAGTTCCGCCGGCTCTTCAGAGACGCGGCAGATTACCAGGGCGCGGAACAGTTCAACCAGTTCCTGGGCAAACTGGCGGGGGCCGACCCCCAGCTGATCGACACGACGCACCGCATCGAGGGCCCGGCGCGCATCGCGTCGCACCACCGCGTCCACCGTATCGAGCAGCAGGCGTCGATCGACCATGCCGAGCAACGCCTGGACATCGTCGTCGCGAACCTGTTCGCCGCAAAAGGCGATCACCTGGTCGAGGGTCGACAGCGCATCGCGCATGCTCCCCTCCCCGTGTCGGGCAATCAACCCCAGGCTCTGGTCGGAGACGGTCAACCCTTCTGCATCGGCGATCTCACGCAGCTTACCGGCGACCCGTTGCAGGGCGATTTTGCGGAAGTCAAAACGCTGGCAGCGGGAAAGAATGGTGACCGGAATCTTGTGCGGCTCGGTCGTGGCAAAGATGAATTTGGCGTGCGGTGGCGGCTCTTCCAGCGTTTTGAGCAGGGCATTGAAGGCGCTGGTCGAGAGCATGTGGACTTCATCGATGATGAAGATCTTGTAGCGCGAGCGGCTGGGAAGGTAGCGGATGTTGTCGCGAAGTTCCCGCACATCATCAACGCCGGTATTGGAGGCGCCGTCAATCTCGATGACGTCCAGCCCCTGGCCGGCGGCGATTTCCTGGCAGGAGACACAGTTGCCGCAGGGATGGTCGGACAACCCCTGTTCGCAGTTGAGCGCCTTGGCCAGGATGCGGGCGGCCGAGGTTTTGCCGACACCCCGGGCCCCGGTGAAGAGAAACGCGTGGTGGATGCGTCCCGAACGGATGGCGTTGGCCAGGGTGCGGCTGACATGTTCCTGGCCGAGGAGATCGGCGAAGGTTTGCGGACGCCACTTGCGGGCGAGGACGAGATAGGCCATGGCTCCGGGAGGTGCGGTTGCTCAGAATGGTCTTGCCGGCACAAGTGACAGCCAGGCACCCCCGCGGCACACGCCCATTGCCGCTGCCGCTGCTCCCTTCCGGGCCTGACGGGGTTCACGGCCGGCCGTTGCGCGGGACCCGGCTGTCACTTCTGGCGGCAAGCGGCACCGAGGCCACCGACAACCGTTTGGCGACCAAAGAAAAGCGTCGCGAGGAAGGCCGTGGGCAAGGCGCTCGGGGCAAAGACCCGAGACCTATCCGGACGGATAGGCGAGGGGCGAGGGGCGAGCGCCTCACAACGCCGCAAACGGCTTCCGCAGCAGCTTTACGACGGTTTGCAAATGGCGGAGAGGGAGGGATTCGAACCCTCGGTACCTTGCGGTACACACGATTTCCAGTCGTGCACCTTCGGCCTCTCGGTCACCTCTCCGCGGAAGTCGGAAAATACACCAAGCCTGCCAGAGTGTAAAGGCTTTTCACTCGCCGGAGGAGTTGCCGCCGGCCTCGCCATGATTCTCCGCGACTGCGCGCAAGCCGAATTTTTCCATCCGGTAAAGAAAGGCCTTGTAATTCATGCGCAGGAGACGAGCGGCCTTGGTTGCCACGCCGCCGGCCCGGGCCAGGGCCTTTTGCAGCAACTCCTTCTCCAGTTGCTCGAAGTCAAGCCCCTCTTCGGGAAACTCCAAAGGGCTGCGCGCCGCCGGCTTGCGCGTGTGGAGCTGCCGGTGAATCTCCGCTCCGGTCAAAACTTCTCCGTCGCTGAGCAGCACCGCCCGCTCGACGACCGCCGCCAGCTGGCGGACATTCCCCGGCCAGGGGTGAGCCAGCAGCAGATCCATCCCTTCGCTACTGACTTCATGGACACTGCGGCAGAACTCGGCGTTGAATTTCTGAATGAAATGCTCGACCAGCAGCGGGACGTCCTCGGTCCGCTCGCGCAGTGGCGGCAGTTCGACGTTGACCACGTTGAGCCGGTAGAACAGGTCTTCGCGGAACGTCCCTTTCTCCATCTCGCGCTCCAGATCCCGGTTGGTGGCGGAGATGATGCGCACATCGACACGAATCGTTTCCTTGCCGCCGACCCGGCGGACCTCGCGATCCTGCAGCACCCGCAGCAGCTTGGACTGCATCAGGATCGGCATCTCGCCGATCTCGTCAAGGAACAGGGTGCCCCCGTTGCTGATTTCGAACAGGCCGGCCCGGCGGCTAGTCGCCCCGGTAAAGGCTCCCGGTTCATGGCCGAACAGCTCGCTCTCGAAGAGGGTCTCAGGGATGGCGGCGCAGTTGATGGCGGTAAACGGCTTGGTGCGGCGGGAACTGTTGTAATGGATGGCGCGGGCCACCAGCTCCTTGCCGGTGCCGCTTTCCCCCAGGAGCATGACGGTGGCCGGCGAGTCCGCGATCCGCCGCAACAGGTCGACGGTTTCGCGCATTCTGGCCGAGCGGGCGATGATCCCTTCCATGCGAAAACGATCGAACAGCTCGCGCTTGAGCCGGGCATTTTCCTTGACCATCGCCGAGCGTTCGCAGGCCTTGCGCACGGCCAGGAGGATCTTCTGCTTGTCGAGTGGCTTGGTCATATAGTCGAAGGCACCGAGCTTGACCGCCTCGACCGCCGAATCGATGGTGCCATGGGCGGTGACGATGATGACCGGCGGCGGCGCGGTCTCCTGGGGCAGCGCATTGAGCAGTTCGATCCCGCTCATCCCGGCCATCTTCAGATCGGAAACGACCACATCGGGCGGCACCTTGCGGATCGCCGCCAGAGCCTCGCTGCCGGAAGCGGCGACCAGCGTCTCGTAACCTTCGCCATCGAGGATCGTCTGCAGAATGCCGCGCTGCAGCGGCTCATCGTCAACCACCAGAACTACCGGTCTCATCCCTAAACCTCCGCGCGCGGCAAATACAGGCTGACCTCGCTCCCCTTGCCGCGCGTACTGGTAAAACCGACCTTGCCGCCATGCTCCTCGACAATCCGCTTGGTCAACGCCAGCCCCAGCCCCAACCCCCCCTGCTTGGTCGAGAAGAGCGGGGTGAAAACCTTGTCAAGATCCATGGCGCTCAATCCTTCCCCGGTATCGGCTATCGCGACCATGACCATCTCGGCATCGGCAGTGGCGCGAACGGTCAGGGTCCCGCCACCGGGCATCGCTTCAAAGGCGTTCACAACGATGTTGAACAGACAGGTCTTGATGAATTCCGGATCGGCGCTCAGTTCCGGCAGCGGCGCAATCTCCCGAACGATCTCGACGTGCCCGGCGATGGCCCGGGCCGAAACCAGTTCGAGCACATCGTCGAGCAGAATGTTCAAAGAGCAGCTGCGCCGGTGCAATTCGAAGGGCCGGCCGTATTCGAGGAAGCTCGAGGAAAAATGGCTGATCCGCGCCACCTCCCCCTTGATGTTGTCGATCAGCGACTCGAAACGCGCCGCCGCATCGGCATTGTCCGGCCGGTAAGCGTCGCGCATGTGATCGACGGAAAGACTGATGAAGTTGAGGGGGTTCTTGATCTCGTGGGCAATGCTGCGGGCAAACTGGCCAACCGTGGACATATGCTCGGCGGTACGCAGCCGTTGGCGCAAATCGCGATCTTCGCGCAACCGCGCGATCATATGGTCGAAACTGCGGGCCAACTGGCCAATCTCGTCGCGGCGGCCGATCGGCAGATTCTGATTGAAATCTCCGGCGGCGACCTTGCCGGCCGCCTTGGCCATCTGCTCGATCGGCCGCGAATAGCGACCGGCCAGGATGACCGCCACCACCGTCCCGATTGCCAGAACCACCAGTGCGGCGAGAACGCGGCGGATCAGGCTCATCCGCAGAAAAACCGAGAATTTTTCCGTACTCAGGGTCAGATGGATAAAGCCGAGGGGCTTGGCCTCAGGGCCGACCGGGAGGATGACGTTATAGAACTGCTCTTCTTCGGTGACGGTTTCTCCGCGCCGGGCGTTGGTAATCAGCTGCTTGCGCCACTCGGTGATCCACTTGCCGACGTTGTCATTGTTGGTGCTGGCGACGATGCGGCCACCGCTGCTGATCACCGAAATTTCGTGGACGCCGCGGATGTCGAGCTGCTGCAGGTAGTTGTCGAGATTGGTGAAGTCGGCCGGCGCCCGTCCGGCGGTCTTCTCCATCGCCACCTGCACGGCCTTGGAGAGCGCCTCGTTCTGCCGGGCGAACTCGTTGTAGAAACCTTTTTCGGTCTGATAGTAGAAGGCGATGAGGATGGAGATCAGGCAGATGGCGATGAACAGCATGATCCCCACGAGCCGGATTCGCAGGGAATGGCGCCAGAGGGCAAAGCGCACGGTACGCAGCTGACGTTTCACCCGGCAATCGCTCCGTTTCGGGATCTTCCCGCAGGGGCGGGGCTCCCGACCCGCAGCCGTCAGCCCGTCAGGGCCAGTGAACCAGGCAGCGGCCTCCCACCTGGAACGACCAGTAGAGCATGCGCGCCTCCCGTTCCGGGAGGGTCAGGAGCATTTCATTATACGTGGTTCCCTGGCGATGATGCCAGATCGATTTGAGGGAGCGATCAACATACCAGCCGTATTTTTCGCGAAGGTAGCGGAACTTCTCCTTGAAGTCGACGTTTTCCGGCAAGGGCGAACGCACGGTGAGCAGGGTGCCGTCATCCAATTCGAGGGTGTACTCGGTGGGCATGTCGTTGAGTTCGAGGGCCTGGATCTTCGGCGCCTCCCCGGGCTTCGGCGCCGGCGCCGGAGTTGCCGGCGTCTCCGCCTCCTTGCCGTCGGGAATGACAATCTTTTCGCGCTCGGGCTCCTTGCGCGCCGTCCGTTTGGACAAGGTATAGGTGAGCCCGTCCGCCGGGCGACCCCAGTTGTGCAGGGCAAGAATCGGCGCCTCGGCCAGGGTGATACCGCTGGCCCTGAAGAGGATTCGCGACGCCGGCAGGTCGAAGATGAAGTAGAGCTTCTGCGATTGTGCCAGCTCCAGCTCGGCTTGCAGGAGGCGGTTGGTCTGGGCGAGATCGGCGAGTTCCTCGCCGAGTGCGCCCGGCACCCACAGGGTCAAAAACAGCAAAACAGCCAGGAGGACACGCATCAGAAAATAACTACCTTGGTGCCGAGGGTCGCCGTTTTGAAGAGGAATTCGAGGTCCTCGTCGCCGAGGCGCACGCAACCGTGGGAGACGTTGCGGCCGAGCAGCCTCTTGTAGAGGGTGCCGTGAATGAAGTAGCCGTTGCCGATGCCAAGGGCGTAGTCGCCCATCATGTTGCGTTCGGCACGGTCAGCACCCTTGGGGGGAATCGGCTCACCCTCCTCGATATAGGCCCAGTCGGGTTTGATCCAGATCGGGTTATTGACCTTGGAGCGTACCTGGAACTGGCCACGCGGCGTGTCAAAGGTCCAGGTGCGGCCACCGACCGGATCGACCAGGACATTGCCGCTCCCGCAGGAGGCCACCATTTCACGCAGGATGCGCTCCCCCTCGCGCAGGGAAACCCGGTTGTTGGCGGTATCGACCACCACATATTGCCCCTTCGGGGCAAGCGCGGCCATCTTCTTGCGCAGCTTGTCGTTGGCCGCCGCCAGTTTGTCGGGCGCGATCGACTTCCCCTTCTCGTCCTTGATCGCGATCTCGCTGGCGGGAGGGGTGGTCTTGCGGTGACCCAGGTGCCAGCCATAGGCAAAGACCCCGGCAGCTGCGGCAGCAACCAGCAGGAACAGCCCGAACGGAATCCACAGCCACCAGCGGCGGCGACGGGGCTTCTCCTCCTTGGGCGGAAGCTGTCCTTGCAGGCCGACGATGCGGCTGCCTGTCCAGTGATCTTTGCTCTCGTTCATTGCACCGTCTCGTTACAGAGACTGTCGAGGGTTGCGCAAAGGGAGTTATTGGCATCCAGAGCGCCGACAATGACCACCGGTGTTCCGACCTCCACCGTGTTGTAAAGCTCAAGCATATGCCGGTCGTCGAGGGCGACGCAGCCGTTGGTCAGGCCCACCGTGCCACCCCCGTGAATTTCGATGAGCCCCCCGATCTGGGTACGCTTGGAAATCTCCCCCCGGCGCTTGGCTTCGGCAAAGCGTCGCTGATCCTCCTCGTTCGGGTAGTTGATCAGCAAGGCCTTGTAGAATTTGCTCGCCGGCAGTTTGCGGATCACCTTGTACTCGCCTTCAGGTGTCGCCCGGTCGCCGGAATAAAGTTTGTCGGCCAGATAATTGATCCCCATGCCGGCGGAGTAGGTTTTCACCTGGTGCCCCCCCTTGTACAGGGTCAACTCGCGATCGAGCTTGTTCACCACGATCAGGTAGGCGCCGTTGCTTCGCGAACGCTGGACGGCATTGGCCACCTGCGCCCGCCAGCGCGCAATCTGCTGGCCATCGCTGAAGCGGGCCACGCGCTGACGCGTCGCCTTGACGGCGCTGTCGACATTCAGGCTGGCCTCGGTAATGGCCCGCCGGGCTTTTTCCCAATCGCTATTTTTGATGTGGCCTTTGGATTCGGTCAACAGGGTTTCGGCCCGGACGAGACCACGGCTCGACATCTTTTTGTCCCGGACATTATCCTCCAACTGGCGCAGAATGCGAATCCGGTCGGAAACCTTCGCCACCTGCTGGATCAGATCACCCTCTTCGCGCGCCTTGGCAATACGGGCGGCGGTACGGACCTGCTCTCCCTGGCTGAGGACATCGCCGAAGAACTTGGCAACATCGTCGTAGTTCTGGAACCAGATGAATCTGGAACGCTCGGTGACCACAAGATCCTGCCCCGCCCGCAATGTCGCCGCATACTCTTCGTACTCCCGGGGAACCAGTTTCGGAATCCCTGCTTTCCAGAGATCCTGATCCTGCTTCACCGCCAGGTCGACCTGCGAGGGGATCGGGGGCTCACTGCAACCGCCAAGGAACAGCAGAGCGCAGACAAGGACGAGGGCCACGAAAATCGGGCCCGCACCGAAAATTCTCGGCGCGGGCCCGATGTTAGCCACGATACTTACGGGCTTCAACTACCGACCTGCCAATTACTTCTTCTTGGCTTCGATGGCAGCGTTCACTTCGCTGATCACCGCATTGATGCGGGCGAGGATGGCGTTGGCCTTCTCGTTGGCACCAATGAAGTCACCTTTGTCGAGCATCGGCTGCACTTCCGGAATCATCGCCTCGACGCCGGCCAGGTCGGTGGCCATCGCTTCGATTTCAGCCTTGGAGCCTTTGCCTTTCGGAGCCTTGGCGAGCAGTTCCTTGGCCTGAGCCAGAGCGGCATTGGCCTGCTCCATGGTGGCGATGCAGGCTTTCTTCAGCTCTTCCTTGCGAGCGGCAACTTTGCCCTTGAGGGCGTCGGCGTCAGCCTTGGCTTTGGCCAGGATCTGCTTGGCTTTGTCGAAGTTCTTGAAGAACTTCTCTTCCTGCACCTTGATCTCGGCGTTGGCAGCGGCCAGCTGGTCGGCAACGGCCTTGTAGTCTTCCGGGGTGTACTGCTGGGCGCCATCGGCAACAGCAGCGTCAAGGGAAGCTTTGGTGGCGTTGACTTCTTCGGTCGGGGCCTTCGCGCAAGCCGTCAGGGAGGCCACCAGGGCCAGGCTCGCCAGAACAACAAGAAGCTTTTTCATCGGATCAATCTCCTTTGGGATAGATGTTCGCCGCTATGGCGAAGCAAAGTATGTCTCCACTAAATAGCAACCTGCGTGCCAAGTCACAAGATCCTGTAATCAAAGATTTTTTTCTAATGGCCCAGAGCGATCCTCCCCATATCGGGAGCCCCCGTTGCCCGGCATTCCCCAAATGGGGAAACCTTGGCGGGCCAGGGATCCGTCAACTTTTCTGGAAGGTCACGGCCACATCGTCACGGTGAGCCGGATCGATCTGCCAGAGGGTCCGCGCCACAAAGTTGAAGGTACGGGCAACCAGCAGATCGGGAAACTGCTCGATACGGATATTGTAGAGATTGACCGAATCGTTGAAGAGCTCGCGGCGATCGGCAATCTGGTCCTCCAGTTCGGAGATGCGTGAGCCAAGCTGACGGAACGCCTGGTCGGCCTTGAGCTCGGGGTAGCGCTCAACCACCATAAACAGCGAACGCAGCGTCTCGGTCAGGGCATTCTGGGCCCGCATCTGCTCCTCGCCGCCGTGCGCCTGGCTGACCAGGGACCGCGCCTTGATCACCGCCTCCAGGGTCTGCCTCTCATGTTGCATGTAGGCTTCGCAGACCTTGATCAGCTTGGGCAGTTCATCGAAGCGCTGCTTGAGCAGGACATCGATATTGCTCCAGTTGCGCTCGATATTGTTCTTAAGCTGCACCAGGCCGTTGTAAACGGTAATCACGTAGAGCGCCAGCAGGGCCAGGATGAAACCGGCTACGGCCAGAACAATGAGGGCGGCCATGTCTTTTGTCTCCTTGTCAGATCAACCGAAAAAAACCAGGAAAAGCTTCAAGGCCAAAGCGAAGGCCGCCGTCGCCAGCACCAGCAGCACCCCGCCGATACGGCCGTATTTCACGGCCAGTTCCGCACCATTCTCCCCGTCAGCCAGCAGAAACGGCAATCCGGCCGGTGGCCTGCCGAGGACTACGGGTGAATCTGCCGGAACCTGCCGGGTCCCGAGCTGCTCGGCCGCTGCCAATCGCTCGGCATCCTCACGGGCAGCCTGCCACTCCTCGGTATCAAGGCGCCCATCGCCGTTGGCATCGTAGCGGCGCCGGGCCTGAGGGTCAAGCTTGAGCTGCCGCAGCTTTTCGAGGGTGCGCTCGCGCAACCCGTGGCCATCCCGGCTGACCGGGCGAGCGTAACCCAGTACGTAAAGGGTCGTCCCCTCGTAGATCAACTCTTCGACCCACTTCTCGTCGGGGTCAGCATCGAAGGCTGCGCCGATCAGGGTTCTTTCGCCGGGATAGCCAACCTGCTCGGTCCTCGCCTTGACGGTCGCCCCGGCGGGGTCGACCAGCACCTGCCCGCTGCCGTCGGCCAAGGCAAACGGTACGTGACTGCTATCGCTCTGACTGGTCAGTTGCCAGTTGTTGCGGTTGTCGCGCCGGTACTTGCGTAGCCGGTACCAGACGCAGGCCCCCTGCGACATCGGCGCGACCAGGGCATAACGGCGGATGGCCCGCCCCTGCACCTCCACCAGCCCCATCGCCAGGGAGCGGATGCGACTGGTGGGGGTATCCTCGATGTGCCGCTTCAGCCGCAGGCAGACGAACCCCCACCACGCCAGAGCCAGGGCCGCCGCGCCGGGCAGTGCGCCGGAGCGAATCGCCGGCTCAAAAATCGGGCCGAGCACGTCGCTTTGCCGGGCGATGGCCAACAGCCCCCCCCCGCAGTCGCAACGATGAACGGCAGGACACGTCGCAGTGACGCCTTTTGCTCGGGCCGATCCGGCGGCGCCGGCAAAGGCGTTGGCGGCGGAGCCTTCTCTCCCCGCGGCTGCTCGGCAACGGCTTCGCCGACGGCTCCGGCAAGCGTGGCCAGTTCTTCAGAAGCTGGATCCAAGCCGGTCGCCACAGCCAAACCCGCTAACCCGGCGGCGACACCCTCCTCTCCGGTCGAGACCTCGCCCGCAGTCTGCACGGCAGACTGTGCAGCCAGCCCGGCCACCAGCCAGCCGTAGCGGGTCAGGGCTTCAAGGTTGCCTAAGAGCACCTCGGTATTTTCCTCGGACGATTGCGGCATGCAGCCGGGAAGCTGGCTCAGGCCGAAATCGGTGTGCAGGCGAAAACGGCCTGCATACTCACTGACCAGCTCGATGATCGCCTCGAGGTTGCGAGCCGCGCCGAGGCTCGCCCGTCCTCCCAGCCCCTCAGGATTGAAGCGTCCGGGCAGGACGCGAAATGCGGCCGACACCGCCCCCGTGGCATCGAGCAGATAACAGTCAAAAACCGGCTGCCCCTTCAAGATATCGGCGCGAAGGTTGTCCGGGGTAATGACAACCGCCTGCTCCCGGCCCAGATAGGCATTGCGGGCCAGGATGCGCCTGACCTGCTTCCCGGCCAGCTCTCCGGAGATATCGGCGAGCACACCGACCGCCGCCAACCCCCGCTCCAGTCGCAGCACTTTGTCGCCTTCACAGAGGAATTCGACATGCCCGGCGCCGATGCTCAGGCTGCGCAGACGCAAAGGCGCGAAGGCCGGCCGTCCCTGGGAAACTATCCAGCACTCGCAGCCATAGCGCCGCAGCAGGGCGGCTACAGGCTCCAGACCGGAGCGCTCCCCCTTGATCAGCTGCACCAGCCCGGCGCCGAGCAGGCGCTGGCGGGTGGTATAGGGGTCAAGGTGAAACTTCGCCTGGAGCTCGGCAACCAGGTTTTCCATTTCGGCATGGGGCGCCGGACACTGACGGACAATCAGCAACGCCGCATCAATCATCGCCCCCTCCTGTGGCAGCTGCCCCGACCAACTTCTCCAGAGCCTTGCGGTGGGCTCCGTGTAACGGTAACTGCCTCAGCTGCACCAATGGCATCCAGCTCCAGGTGCCTTCCGCGACCCGTTCGCCGGCAGGAATCCTCACCCACACCAGCTCCAACTTGAGCGTGAAGTGGCTATAGGCGTGTTTCAGGCTGCCCAGGCTGTCCGGCTCGCCGCGCAGCCCCAGCTCTGCGGCCCAACGCTCGGCAGTGGCCAGGGGCATCTCCTGATCGCAAAGGTCCACGGTCGGGAATTCCCACAAGCCGCCAAGAAAACCCTCGGCCGGCCGCGGTCGCACCAGGTAGCGGCCATGCGCCTCGACCAGCAGGACGACCTGGCGCCGCAGCGGCACCCCCTTGCGCGGACGCACCGCCGGCAGCAGCCCCTCCCGCCCCTGAAGGCGCGCCTGGCACACTTCCCCTAACGGACAAGCCGGGCAATTGGGGTCTCGCGGCGTGCAGACCGTGGCCCCGAGGTCCATGATGGCTTGGGCGTAGTCGTGCGGACGCTGCCGAGCCGTCAGCGCCTCGGCCCACACCCAAAGCCGTCGTTCAGCGGCAGGGCTGCGCGGGTCATCCGTAACGGCAAACAGGCGCACCAGAACGCGGCGCACATTGCCGTCGAGAATCGGCGCAGGACGGTCGAAGGCGATTGAGACGATGGCTCCGGCCGTGGAGCGGCCAATCCCTGGAAGCGCCGTCAACTCCTCCACCGTTTCCGGGAAACGCCCGCCCAGCTCTCCCACGACGATCTGCGCGGCCCGGTGCAGGTTGCGCGCCCGCGAGTAGTAGCCCAACCCCGCCCACAGTTCGATGACCCGATCCAAAGGCGTCGCCGCCAGCATGGCCACATCGGGAAACGTCGCAAGAAAGCGCTGGTAATAAGGGATCACGGCCGTCACGGTGGTCTGTTGCAGCATGATTTCGGAGAGCCAGATGCAGTAGGGGTCGCGGGTCTGTCGCCAGGGAAGAGCGCGGCCGTGCCGGCCATACCAGGCGAGCAGGCGTGGGGCGATATCCAAAGGGTCAAACGGGTAGGGGCGGGTTTCAAACCCGCCCCTACGGTTGCTTGTCATCAGCCGATTTCCTTAAGGGCTGCCAGCGTTTCCGTCATCTCCTCCTCCGTGCCGATGGTGATGCGCAGGCCATGGGCCAAAACCGGGTCGGAAAAGTAGCGGACCAGGATTTTGCGGGCGTAGAGGGCCTCATAAACCCGTTTGCCGTTCCGATCCGGCGGTGCGGCAAAGACGAAGTTGGCCTGCGACGGGATAACCGAGTAGCCCAACCCCTGCAATCCGGCCACAAAGCTTGTGCGGCTGGCGCGTATCCTGCCAACGGTTGCTGCCAAATAGTCCTGATCGGTCAAAGCGGCAGTCGCCGCGACCAGAGCCAGGCGATCGAGATGGTAGTGGTCGCGGATCTTGTCCAGCGCCGCGACGATCTCCGGCCGGGCCACCGCCAGACCGAGACGCAT
This sequence comes from uncultured Geobacteraceae bacterium, assembly GCA_964603155.1. Classification (GTDB taxonomy): domain Bacteria; phylum Desulfobacterota; class Desulfuromonadia; order Desulfuromonadales; family BM103; genus VAUL01. Next base: position 26,786 of record CAZRTZ010000008.1, read on the forward strand.
CCCGGCCAGGGAGTAGCTCTTGGAGAAGGTCCGGGTCACGACGACGTTGGCGTGCTGCTTCACCAGTTGCAGGGCGCTGAACTCGGCGAAATCGACATAGGCCTCGTCGACAACCAGAATCCCGGCGCAACGCTGCGCCAGTTCGTCGATGTAGTCGAGAGGGAAGGCAAAGCCCAGGGGAGCGTTGGGGGTGGTCAGGAAAAACAGCTTGCCGAGATAGCGCCCGGGAAAATCCCGGAGGCGCAAATCCTCCGTGAGGCCAAAGGTGCGCACCTTCGCCCCCTGAATCTCGGCCAGAGTCGCGTAGTAGGAATAAGAAGGGTGGACATAACCGATCTCCTCCCCTTCTCCGGCACAGGCGCGAATCAGGTTGTTGAGCAGTTCGTCGGAACCGTTGGCGGTGATGAGCCATTCGACCGGGAAGCCATAGAGCCTGGCGGCCGCCTCGCGCAGGGTCCGACTGCCGGGGTCAGGGTACTTGCGCAAGTTTTCACCATCACTGCCGAGTTCCGCCAGTATGGCAGTGCGCACCCGTGGCGAAGGGGGATAAGGGTTCTCATTGGTGTTGAGCTTGATCCAGCGCTCGTTATCAGGGGGTTGGAAACCGGGCACGTAGCCGGCCATGGCGGCGATGTCGGGGCGGAGGAGAGTCATCGTATTTCCTTTGTGAACTTTCGGAACCAAATGAATTCAGCATACAGAAGCCAGAATTCAGAAGAAAACCTATTTAGCCTTCTTTCTGAATCCTGCATTCTGACTTCTGTATTCCAACCCAACCTTGTTCAATACTCTTCCAACACCTCGTACGTCGTCGTGCGCCGCGCCGGGGTGAAGCCGGCACCGCGGGCAAGATCGATGATCTCATCGATCGACAGGCGAAAGGTGCAGCCGGCGGCAGCGACCACGTTCTCCTCGAGCATGGTGCCGCCGAGGTCGTTGGCCCCGAAAAACAGGGCGACCTGGGCCAGCATCGCCCCCTGCGTCACCCAGCTGGCCTGGATGTTGGGGATGTTGTCGAGAACCATCCTGGAGAGGGCTAGCACCTTCAGATATTCGACACCGCTCGCCGTCTCGCCACCCAGCTCGGTGTTCCCCGGCTGGTAGGTCCACGGGATGAAGGCGGTGAAGCCGCCGGTCTCGGCCTGCAGCTCGCGGATGCGGAACAGGTGCTCGACAATGTCCTCGGCCCGCTCGGTCGCGCCGAACATCATGGTCGCCGTGGTCGGCATCCCCAGCGCATGGGCGGCGCGCATCACGGCGGCCCACTGCTGCCAGCCGATCTTGTTCGGCGACACCTCGCGGCGGACGTCATCGACCAGGATCTCGGCGCCGCCGCCGGGAAGCGACTGCAGGCCGGCAGCGTGCAGCCGCGCCAGACATTCCTCCATGCTCAGCCCGGAAAGACCGGCGATGTGCACCACCTCCGCCG
>CAZRTZ010000008.1:28224-56732 GCA_964603155.1 uncultured Geobacteraceae bacterium
GACAGCGAGTGGATGCGTACCGTCGGAAACTCGGCGCGGATCAAGCGGAACAGCCCCTCGAACCAGTCGATCTTCAGCTCCGGGTGCAGCCCCCCCTGCATCAGCAGCTGGGTGCCACCACGAGCCGCCAGCTCACGGACCTTGGCAAGGATTTCCTCGACACCGAGCACATAGGCATCGGGATGGCCGGCCTCGCGGTAAAAGGCGCAGAAGCGGCACTGCGTCGTACAGACATTGGTGTAGTTGACGTTGCGGTCAACCACAAAGGTCACCCGGTTGTGCGGGTGCATGCGTCTGCGGACGGCATCTGCCCGCTTGCCGGCGGTCAACAGGTCGGCAGCGGTCAAAAGGTGCAGCGCCTCGGCTCGGGACGGGGGGAGCATCGCAAAGGCGGGCATCGTCTTTACCGGGTCACTTGCCGATAGAGGGTATCCCGCTCCACCGGAACCTTGCCGGCTTTGCGGATCAGCGTCATCAGCTGCTCCCGGCTGACCTGCTGAGGCGAATCGGCACCGGCATCGTGGCCGATCTTCTCCTCGACCACCGTTCCATCCAGATCGTTGACGCCGAAACAGAGCGAAACCTGGGCGATCTTGAGGCCAAGCATCACCCAGTAGGCCTTGATGTGGCGGAAGTTGTCGAGATAGAGCCGGCTGATCGCCAGGGTTTTGAGGGCGTCGACGCCGCCGACCCCCTTCGCCCCCGGCACCCGGGTGTTGTCAGGCTGGAAGGCGAGCGGGATGAACGCCTGGAATCCGCCGGTACGATCCTGCAACAACCGCAAACGGCGCAGATGGTCGACCCGATCGGCGAAGCTCTCCAGATGGCCGAAGAGCATGGTGGCGTTACTCCTTAACCCGGTACGGTGAACCTTTTCATGAATCTCCAGCCAGCGCTCGCCGCTGATCTTTTCCGGGCAGATCCTTTCCCGGACCCGGGGAGTGAAGATCTCCGCGCCGCCGCCGGGGAGGGAACCGAGTCCGGCCTCTCTCAATTCATCAATGACCGCCTCGACCGGCTGCCCGGTCAACTGTGCAAAGTAGTCGATTTCAACGGCGGTAAACGCCTTGATGTGCAGCTGCGGGGCATCGGCCTTGATGGCGGCCAGCATCTCCAGGTAGAAGTCGAAAGGGAGATCGGGGTGCAACCCGCCGACCATGTGCAGCTCGGTGGCCCCGGCGGCAGCCGCTTCCGCTGCTTTGGCCAGAATGTCATTGAGCGCCAGAGTGTACCCGCCTTCATCTCCGGCCTCCCGGCTGAATGCGCAGAACGTACAGCGATTGACGCACAGGTTGGTGTAGTTGATGTGGCGGTTGACGTTGAAATAAACCGTATCCCCGTTCGCCCGGGCATTGGCCAAAGCCGCCAGCTCCCCGATCGGCAACAGGTCGTTGCAGGCAAACAGGGCCAGGGCCTCGGCATCATTGAGACGCACGCCAGCTGCGACCTTGGCCCGGACTTCACCGAGCAGTCCGGCCTCACTCATCAGGGAGACGCTCCCCGCCCCAGCGCCGGAACAGGCAGTGTTCGACGCCTAGCTGGTCCATAACTTTGCCAACGACGAAATTGACCAGATCGTCGAGCGACTCCGGCCCATGGTAGAAGGCCGGCATGGCCGGCACAATCACTGCACCTGCTCGCCCAAGACGCAACAGGTTCTCCAGATGAATGATGCTCAACGGGGTCTCGCGAGGAACCAGCAGCAAAGGCCGGCGCTCCTTGAGCATGACGTCAGCGGCCCGCTCCAGCAGCGAATTGCTCAGCCCTGCGGCGATCCTTCCGGCGGTTCCCATGGAGCAGGGACAGACAATCATGGCGTCGGCCGGGCTGGAACCGCTGGCAACGGCGCTGAAAAAATCGTCGTTATCGAGGCAGTCGATCAGCTCGGCGGCAAAATACTCCCGCACCTGCTGTTCCCGCGCGGCTCGCTCGGCACTCCAGGCTAGGCCGCACTCGTAGTTCAGCACCTGCCGACCCGCACTGGAAAGGAGCAGGCTGACCCGGCAGCCCGCGCGCAGCAGCTCCTCCGTCAAGCGCAGGCCGTAGATCGAACCGGAGGCGCCGGTGATGGCCACAAGGACGTGCTTCATCCTGACACCATGACATCGGCAAGGGTGAAGAGGAAAATGGTCACGCTGATGTACCCGTTCATATTGAAAAAGGCCGCATCAAGTTTTGACAGATCATGCGGCTTGACCAACTGGTGCTCATAGACGAGCAAAACGCTGACGACCGCAAGCCCGGCATAATAGAGCCAACCGAGCGGCAGGCCGAACGGCAGAAGCAGCAGCAGGGCGATCATTCCGCCGTGCAGCAGTTTGCCCATCAGTATGGCGTTCTTCACCCCGAGGCGGACCGGAATTGAGTGCAGCCCCTGCGAGCGGTCGAACTCGACGTCCTGCAACGCATAAAAGATATCAAAGCCGGCGACCCAAAACAGCACTGCGCCGCCGAGAGCCAGCACCGGCCAGCCCAGATCGCCGCGCAAGGCGATCCACGCGCCGACCGGAGCCGCAGCCAGACAGACGCCGAGCACCACGTGGGCAAGTGACGTGAAGCGCTTGCAGTAAGCATAAAGGACGAAAAAACCCAGGGCAACCGGGGCCAAGGCGAGGCACAGCGGGTTGAGCATCGCCGCGGCCCACAACAGCAGCACTGTGGCGACAATCACCAGCAGCCACGATTCGAGCAGCGTGACCTTGCCGGCCGGCAGGGGCCGGGTGGCGGTGCGCGGATTTTGCGCATCGATCCGGGCATCGATGATGCGGTTGAGCCCCATGGCCGCGGTGCGCGCTCCGACCATGGCCAGGCAGATCCAGCCAATCTGTGCGGATGTCGGCAATCGGCCACTGGCCAGCGCAGCCAGGGTCGCCCCCATCAGCGCAAACGGAAAGGCGAACACCGTGTGGGAGAACTTGATCATCTCCAGCAGGGTGACGAGTTTGCTCCAGGCTGTCCTTACCATTATCTTCTCATGCCCCCTGTCGCCGTAGCGCTGGCAGTGTACACAAGGCGCACGGGGCAGACAAGTCAATGCCAGTGGCGATAGTAGCCCATATCGAAACGCCAGCGGGGATAAGGGCCCCAGTACCAGGAATCACACCAGGGGTCGTGCCACCAAGGGTCGCAGAAATATCCGGGAGCACAGACGGGTGGCCGGCCAGCCGCTTGCTCCTCGGCTGTCAACCAGGGGTGAATGAAGCGAATCTCCAAGTGGGGCGCTGCGCTGGTGTTGCTGGATGGCCCTGTGACCCGGCCAACCAGAGTCACAAGTCTTCCCGGCTGCAGCCTTGCACCATCAAGGCCTGCTCCGCTGGCGACAAACAACCCCAGCGCGGGATCAGGGGTTTCCGGTCGGTCATCATCGGCAAGGCGGTAAGCTTCTATTTCCAGCTGAACCCCTGATGCCTCGCTGACGGTTCGCACCACCTGCCCCCCCAGCAGCAAGGTGCGTCCCCGGTAACCGACCGGGTCGGCAAAAACCGCCGCCTGGCGGAGCCCATGGTCGACCTCGGCATAAAGATCGGCGGGCACCGGGGACGCCGCATAGGCGAGTACCGGGACAAAGAGCAGCAGAACGAGCCAGACTGCACGCATGACGATCACTCCTTAGCCCTGAGCGACTCGTATTCCATAGTCAGCCCAGCGCTCAAGAACCTGCGCTACAATTTCTGGTTCACTTCGCACCGGATCTCCAGACATACACCGGGCATCAACCGCCAGTCGCTCACCGGCCACCAGCAGATCCCTCTGCCAGTTGACCCGGTTCAAGACCCGCCAGAAAACCGCCGCCGGGTCACGGGCATCCTGATCCGCCCCGCCGAGAACAAGCAGCCGGGATCGTTTCAGCAGGTCGCTGGCCCATAAGTCTTCGGCAATTTCCCTGAGGGGGCGAACATCGTCTGCGGCAACGGTGATGAAGGCCACGCCGTGAAAAATCCCTTCGTCCGGCATGTGCAACTGGCGCACGCTCGGCACCGCCAACTGCAACAGCGGCAGCAGGACCAGTCCCGCAGCCCTGGCCATGGCGATATTCTCCTGCGGCGGCGGCCCGACCAGCGTCCAGGGATAAACGGCTTCCGACCGACAGCACACGGACAGCACCTGCAATTCGGGGGCCTGCTCCTCGATGTCATAGCCGCCGGTATGGTTGCCGAACGGCCCATCACGCCGCCACACCCCCGGCGGCACCACCCCCTCGATCACCCATTCGGCCGAACTTGGCACCTTAAGGTCGCAGGTCTGACAGGGGCTCATTGCAAGAGGCACTCCGGCAAGATAGCTGCAAAAATCCACCTCGGAAACGCCCTTTGGCAGGCGCATGCCGGCGGCCCAGGTCAATAACGGTGGCCCGCCCAAAGCGATGGCCAGCGGCATTGCCTGCCCTCGACGGTGCCATGACGCCAGATGCCTGGCGCCATCACTGCCTTCCCGGAAGCGAACCGTGGCGCTCCCGGCCCCGTGCACCTGCACGCGGTACATGCCGCAGTTCCACTCGGCGGCCTCGCTATCCCGGGTATAGACCTGCCCAAGGGTTAGATAACTGCCACCATCGCCTGGCCAGGCGCGGATGGCCGGAAGCTTGTCAAGACCGAAGCTCTGTGCCGAACTTCTCCGCCAGAGAGGGTCGCGCTCGACGGTCGACTGATGTGGAAGCGCCTTAAGGACCGCGGCAAGCGCCTGCGGCGGCGAGGATATCCCGGTAGAGGCCAGATCTAGCGCCAAGCCCCCTGACAGGACCTTTATATCCGGTGTTCCGAAGGCAAGGGCCATGCGCTGCAGGCTGCCAAAAAGATTGCAGGCGACCGCCAGATTGGTGCCGCGGACTTTCTCGAAGAGCAGCCCTAGCCCTCCCCCTGGCATTTTCACGGTCTGGTTGACAATGGCAGCCAGTTCCAGGTGCGGATCGACAGATACCGACACACGCGCCAGTTGCCCGGTCTTTTCAAGGAGAGTGATAAACTCGCGCAGATCCTGAAGACTCATTTTCGCCGATTCCTGGCAGGTAGACGACTCACTTTTAACTTAACGCATTTGTCGGCGGAGTAAACCCATATAAAAGCAAAATCCCCCGGCAGAGTCTGCCGGGGGACGAAAGTTCGTCAACAACTCTTTTTAGAATACGGCCAGTTTGGCCATGGCCATGACATCGTTCGGCAGCAGGCCGAGATAAAGGCTACCAATCACCGCCAGGATAATCGTCGCCATCACGCTGACCGGCATTCCGACCCAGGCATAATCCTCGCTCGGCTCACGGAAGTACATGTAAACCATGACCCGCAGATAGTAGTAAAGCGAAACCGCCGAATTGAGCACGCCGAGAATGGCCAGCCAGACATAGCCGGCCTTGATAGCACCGGCGAAGATGTAAAACTTGCCGGCGAAACCGGCCGTCGGCGGGAGCCCCATCAGGGAGAAGAGGAAGACCGTCATGGCGATGCCGAGGAACGGCCGCTTGTAACCAAAGCCGGCAAAACCGTCGAGGGTCAGGTTCTCCTCACCCTTCTTGCCAGCCAGAATCAGCACGGCGAAGGCGCCGATGTTCATGAACGTATACGCCAGCATGTAGAACAGCACGCCGGAATAACCGATTTCATTCGCCGCCACCATACCGACCAGGGCGTAACCGGCATGAGAGATCGAAGAATAAGCCAGCATCCGCTTGATGTTGCTCTGGGAGATGGCAATGATGTTGCCGACCGTCATGGTCAGCACCGCCAGGACCCAGAGCATCGTGGTCCACTCCGGCTTGAGGCTGAAAAAGCAGTACTCCATGATGCGCAGGAAGGCAGCAAAGGCGGCCGCCTTGGGGCCGGCGCTCATGAAGGCCGTGATCGGGGTCGGAGCGCCCTGGTAGACATCCGGGGTCCACATATGGAACGGCGCCGCCCCCAGCTTGAAGAGGAAGCCAATCGACAACAGCGCCAGGCCGGCGAGCGTCATCGGGTTGTCCAGCAGGGACGTATGAGCGTTCAGATAGACGCCGATTTCCGTGAGACGCGTCGAGCCAGTCACGCCGTAGATCAGGGCCATGCCGTAAAGCAGAAAACCCGTCGAGAAGGCACCGAGCAGGAAGTACTTGAGGCCAGCCTCGTTAGAAACCAACTGACCGCGGAAGAAACCGGCCAGCACATAGAGTCCGATCGACATGACCTCCAGACCGAGGAAGATGGTCATCATGTCCGTCCCCGAGGCCATCCACATGGCACCGGCGGTCGTGAACAGGATCAGCGGGTAGTACTCACCGATCGGATAACCTTCGCGCCGCAGGTATTCGTCAGACATCAGGATCGTCAGTGCCGCGGCGATCAGAAAGGTGATGTTGAAGAAGGTCGCGAAGTTGTCGAGCGCCACCGAATCGGAGAAGCCGTACTGCGGCGACCCCCAACCCGAGAGAGTGACCCCTGCCGTGACCACCAGCGCAACCAGACTGATCCACACCGCCGGCCGGGTGGTGCCGCGGGGGAGGAAGACGTTGATCAGCAACAGAGCCATGCCGAAGCAGACCAGGACCAGAGACGGCATGATGGCCGCCAGGTTGACATTCTGCAGGGCGATTTGCACCAGGTTTTCCATGAACGGGCTCCTCAGCGAGGTTAATTCCGGGCTTATTCGTTGATCGTGAACTTGGCGACGCTAGGCGCCGGGGCCTCGACCATCATGCTAATCTGCTGCTTGTCCTTGACCTGCTTGATCAGGTGCTCAAGTGACGGATTCATCTTGTCTAAGAACGTGTTCGGATAGAATCCGATCCAGAAGACGAAGACCAGCAGCGGGGCCATCACCGTAATCTCGCGGGCGGACAGATCTTCCAGCTCCTCATTCTCCGGATTGGTGATCTTGCCCATCATCACGCGCTGGTACATCCAGAGCATGTAGACCGCGGCAAGGATGACGCCGGTCGTGGCGAAGACTGCATACCAGCGCAGATGGCTTTCAAAAGCGCCCATCAGGATCAGGAACTCGCCGACGAAACCATTGGTTCCCGGCAGTCCTACCGACGAGAAGGTGATGATCAGGAAGATGGTGGCAAAGATCGGCATCTTCGCCGAGAGTCCGCCGAAATCGGCGATCAGGCGGGTATGCCGCCGCTCGTAGATGAAGCCGACGATAAGGAACAGCGCGCCGGTGGAAATACCGTGGTTGATCATCTGGATCATCCCGCCGGCAAGCCCCTGGAGATTCATGGCAAAAATCCCCAGCATGACAAAGCCAAGGTGCGAGACCGAGGAATAGGCCACCAGACGCTTGACGTCCTCCTGCACCATGGCGACCAACGCGCCGTAGATGATGCCGATGACGGCCAGCGTTGCGAAGAGCGGGGCGAACTTCATGGTCGCTGCCGGGAAGAGCGGGATGGCGAAGCGCACATAACCGTAAGTTCCCATCTTCAGCAGGATCGCGGCCAGGATGACCGAACCGGCGGTCGGGGCATCGGTATGGGCGTCCGGCAACCAGGTATGGACCGGGAACATCGGTACCTTGATGGCGAAGCTGAAGGCAAACGCCAGGAACAACCAGGTCTGCAGGTGGGCCGGCAGATCAATCTGGTAGAAGTGGGCGATGCTGAAGCCGCTCTCGAAGGGGAGCCCGGACTTCATAGCGTAGTAGTAAACGTAGATGATAGCGACCAGCATGAGCAGCGAGCCGACCGCAGTAAAGATGAAGAACTTGATGGCCGAGTAGATGCGGTTTTTCCCCCCCCAGATCCCGATCAGGAAGTACATTGGGATCAGCATCAGCTCCCAGAAGACATAGAAGAGGAAGACGTCAAGGGCGATAAAAGCCCCCAGCATACCGGTTTCCAGCAAAAGCAGCAGGGCCATGAACCCCTTGGTGTTCTTCTCGACGGCATGCCAGGTCGACAGGACCGCGATTGGCATGATGAACGTCGTCAGCAGAACCAGCCAGAGACTGATACCGTCGATGCCGACGAAGTAGTTCATGCGGAAGTAATCCCCGATGTTGATCCATTGCGCAAACTCGACGTAACGCATCTCGGCGGAGGTGCGGAAGGCATCGTCGAAGGCCAGCGGCAGGCTGATCGCAAAGGTGATCAGGGTGATGAACAGGGTCACCGTTTTGAGCAGACGGTCGGACTCCCGGGGGAGGAACAGGAGGACAACCATCCCGACAATCGGGAAAAAGGTCATCAGGCTGAGGAGATTGCTCATGGGTCTGCGCTCCTTTTATCTCATCACGTGAACGGAAGGATTCATCATTTCAGAATGAAGATGGCCACCATGACCACCATGCCAAGCACCATGGTCAGGGCATAATTGTGCAACAGGCCGCTTTGGGTGTGCCGCAACGCGGCAGAGAAAGCGTTGACCAGCTTGCCGGTACCGTTGACGATGCCATCCACCACCTTGAGGTCGAACCCTTTCCAGCAGAAACGCCCAAGACTCTTGGTCGGATTGACAAACAGCGCATCGTAGAGCTCGTCAACATACCACTTGTTGTAAACCCGGCGGTGCAGGCCGCTGAACATGCTGGTGAATTTCGCCGGCAGTTCCGGATTCTTCAGATACATGATGGTCGCAGCGCTGATACCCACCGCGGCGATGACCACGGACAGAACCATCAGCAGAATTTCCGTCGAGGCGCTGCCATGGGCGGCGATTTCGTAGGTCTTCTGCGTATGCTGGAAGACCGGCGCCAGGAAGTGCTCGAGCTTGTTGCCGAGGTGCAGCACGTCGATCGCATGCGGGATCCCGACAAAACCGCCAACCGTGGCCAGGGCGGCAAGAATCACCAGCGGCACCGTGATCACCCAGGGCGATTCATGCACATGATCCTTGGCTTTGGGGTGGGTTTTCTGCTCACCGTAGAAGGTCATGTACAGGCAACGGAACATGTAGAAGGCCGTCATACAGGCGGCGATCGCCCCCATGATCCAGACCAGCTTCATGCCGCGCGTCGAGGCAAAGGTCCACCACAGAATCTCATCCTTGGAGAAGAAGCCGGAAAAGAACGGAATCCCCGCGATGGCCAGGCAGGAGATGCCGAAGGTCGCATGGGTGATCGGCATGAATTTCCGCAACCCGCCCATATTGCGCATATCCTGGGGGTCATCGTGCAGATGGGCATGGTGCAGGGCGTGATGCATGGCGTGAATGACAGACCCCGAACCGAGGAACAGACAGGCCTTGAAGAAGGCGTGGGTCATCAGGTGGAAGATGCCGGCGGTGAACGCGCCGACACCCATGGCCATGAACATGAAGCCCAGCTGGGAAACCGTCGAATAGGCCAGAACGCGCTTGATGTCGTTCTGGGCGAAGCCGATGCTAGCCGCGAGCAGAGCCGTCGCCGCGCCAATCACGGCGACAACTGCCATGGTGGTCGGGCTCAGGGCGAAAAGGACATTCATGCGGCCGATCATGTAGACCCCGGCGGTGACCATCGTCGCCGCATGGATCAGGGCGGAAACCGGGGTCGGGCCTTCCATGGCGTCCGGGAGCCAGGTATAGAGCGGGATCTGCGCCGATTTGCCGGTGGCGCCGAGGAAGAAGCACAGGGTCACCAGTGTGACGATGGTGCCACCGGCACCGAGCAGGTGGGCATTCTCCGAGATCTCGACGAAGTTGACCGTCCACACGCCGTGGGAACCGAGGGTCCAGAAAAGCACCCCAAGACCGACCAGGAATCCGAAGTCGCCGACGCGGTTCATGACGAAAGCTTTTTTGGCGGCGTCACCGGCGCTCTTCTTCTCGAAGTAGTAGCCGATCAGCAGGTAGGAGCAGAGACCGACGCCCTCCCAGCCGAGGAACATGACCAGAGCATTGTTCCCCAGGACCAGCATGATCATCGAGAAGACGAACAGGTTGAGGTAGCTGAAGAAACGATAGAACCCTTCCTCACCGTGCATGTAGCCGATCGAGTAGAGATGGATCAGGGAGCCGACCCCGCAGATGACCATCAGCATCAGTGCGGACAGAGGGTCGAAGAGGAAGCCCCAGTCGATCTGCAGTTTGCCGACCGACATCCAGGAGGCGACGACCTGATGAAAGCGCTCCGTTTCGCCACCCAGCTGGAAGAAATGCGCACAGGTGACCAGGAAGGAGAGGAACACCGCACCGGTACCGATCCCTCCTATCACCGCCTCGTTCCGGATGAAACGTTTGCCGAACAACCCGTTGATGATCGCACCCATCAGCGGGAAGAAGGGAATGAGCCACAGTTTGTTATCCATCTATCTTTCCTCCGGAGGAAGTAAGCCGTTCACAAATACCGCAGAATCGTTTTCTACCACTTCAGTATGTTGATCTGGTCGACGTCAACCGTCTCACGATTGCGGAAGAGAGCGATCATCAGCGCCAGGCCAACGGCAGCTTCGGCCGCGGCAACGGTCATGACGAAAAACACGAAGATCTGCCCGTCAAGGCTGTTGAGATGCCGCGACAGGGCGATGAAGGTGAGATTGACCGAGTTCAGCATCAACTCGATGCACATGAAAATCACGATCGCATTGCGCCGGGTCAGAACGCCATAAGTACCAAGGGCGAAGAGAATGGCGCTGACTGTCAGGTAGTGGTAGACGCTCATCTGTATGGTTCTCCCGTATTCCCGTGTAGGGTTAGACGTCCTTCTTGGCCAGCACCACCGCGCCGACAATCGCCACCAGCAGGAGGATCGAGGCGATTTCGAAGGGGAGCAGGAACTCGGTATAAAGGGCCTTGCCGATCAGTTCGGTATGCCCCTCGGTCTTGATCATAAAGTCGGTGATCTCACCTTCCGCCCCCGTCACCCGGCCCAGTTTGATGAAGCGGGTCGCCAGAAGCAGAACCAGCAAACTGGAGATTGCCGACCAGACCACGCCGTGGGTATAGCGCTTGCGCGCCTCGGTGCCGAGATTCAGCAGCATGATGACGAAGAGAATCAGGACCATGATCGCACCGGCGTAGACAATCACCTGAATCGCCGCCATGAACGGCGCGTACAGCATGACGTAGAAGACCGCCAGGCAGAAGAAGGTGTTGACCAGGGCAAGGGCGCTGTTGACCGGGCTCTGGCAACGCACGACCAGAAATCCGGACACGACAGCGACCAAGGCAACCAGATAAAAGAAAAGAGTCTCCATGGGTTACACGCTCCTCCCGGCTTACTTGAGCAGCCGTTCCTTGGTGAATTGGAAGTCTTGGCGCCGGAAATTGGCCAGTTCGTAGACGTCGGTCATCTCGAGCGCCTCGACCGGGCAGGCCTCTACGCAGTAGCCGCAGAAGATGCAGCGCAGAATATCGATCGTGTAGACGCGCGGATACTTCTCGCCCTTGTCGTTCTCGGCCGCCTCGACGGTGATGCACTTGGCGGGGCAGACCGTCGGGCAGAGATAGCAGGCCACGCATTTCTCGCGATCCTGACTGGGGACCAGACGGTGCAGGCCGCGGAAGCGGTCGGACGGCTTCAGCTTGACCGCGGGATATTGCACGGTGGTCGAATGCCCCGGCAGCATATGTTTGAAGGTGATGCTCAGGCCTTTGGCAATGGCTGTAAACATGGGTCTGACCTCGTATTTTCGGATGCGGTTACTGCTGCAGCACGACCACCAGGCCGGTGACGACCAGGTTGGCCAGGGCCAGGGGGATCAGAATCTTCCAGCCAAGCTGCATCAGCTGGTCATAGCGCACGCGCGGCAGGGTGGCACGCAGCCAGATGAAGAAGAACATGATGGCAAAGACCTTGGCGAGCAGATTGACGACGCCGAGGCTCTCCGGAAGCGGCCCTGACCAGCCGCCGAGGAAGAGGGTGGCGGCGATGGCGGCAATGACGATCATGTTGGCGTATTCGGCCATGAAGAACAGCGCATACTTCATCGACGAATATTCCGTGCAGAAACCCGAGACCAATTCGCTCTCGGCTTCAGGCATGTCAAACGGCGTGCGGTTGATCTCGGCCAAACCGGTGATCAGGAAGAGCCCGAACGCCAGCGGCTGCTTGAAGACGTACCAGTCGATGACGGACTTGCTTTGCAGGGCGACGATTTCGCGCAGGCTCAGGGTCTCGCTGAGCATGAATACGGCAATGATGGTGATGCCGGCAGCCAGTTCGTAGGAGATCATCTGCGCCGAAGCGCGCACGCCACCAATCAGCGAATACTTGCTGTTCGAGCTCCAGCCGGCGAGGACGATGCCATAGACGCCGAGCCCTGCGAAGGCCAGAATGTACAGCACGCCGATGTTGAGGTCGGTGATTTGCAGGGGCACCGTGAAGCCGCTAACGGTCACATCCGGTCCGAAAGGGACGACCGCGATGGTGATGAGGGCCGGGATCAGGATCATCATCGGTGCCAGGATGAACGGCACTTTGCTGGCCTGGGACGGGATAATGTCTTCCTTGAAGAAGAGCTTGAGGCCGTCGGCTATCGGCTGCAGAAGACCGTGCCATCCGGTGAGCATCGGGCCCAGGCGGGTCTGCATATGGCCGATGACCTTGCGCTCAACCCAGGTGGCATAGGCAACGATTCCCATCGTCACGCCGAAGACCACCAGAAGTTTCAGCAACATCATTCCCACGAACAGCGGAGCGTTGTTCGACATGCTCAACATTTCCGTCATGACAATCCTCTTCCTCGTTCCGTTTGGGCTGTGAACGTCTCTGTCACTAGAACCCGGGCTTGTGCGGCGTTGCCATCTCGCCCAGATGTTTTTTCAGATAAGCGGCCTCTACATGCTGCGGATTGATCGCCAGGGCCTGGTCGAGAGCTCCGCGGGCGGCATCGAGCAGATCGAGTTGCACTTGGCATTCGGCGATGCGGACCCAGGCTTCGGCATCTTCGGGATTGAGCTTGAGCATGCGCTGATAGGCCGCAACCGCTTCACCGAAGGCGCCGAGTTTGCGGTGGCACTCGCCCAGCATGTACGGGGCCGGCGCATAACGCGAACTGGCCTCCTCCACCCCGGCAAACTGCACGATCGCCTCCTTAAGCTGCCCCTGCCGGAATAACGCCATCCCCAGCTCGAAACGGGCTGCCGTGTAAGTGGGGCTGACTTCTTCCACGCGGCGGAACAGCTCGATGGCGCTGCCCTGGTCCCCCTGCTGGGCCACCACCATCCCGAGGATGTAAAGGGCCCGGGTATACTTCGGGTTGATGCTTACAGCCTGCTCCAGCGCCGCACGGGCAGCCGCCAACTCAGACATGCGCAGGGAGGACAAACCCAGGCGATAAAGGGTTTCGGCGCTCCCGGGGTTGATGGCATGGGCTTTCTGGAAGCACTCCACGCTCTCATGGAGATTGCCCAAACCATATTGGGCCATTCCCAGTTTGAACCAGACCCGAAAAGGTTCGCTCTCGTCGGTAAGGGCCTGACGAAAAGCTTCAACCGCGCCAGCCAACTCCCCCTGATCGTAAAGGGCCAGCCCCCGATAGTAGTGGCCCTTGCTGAAGCCGGGCTGCAGCGCAAGAACGCGATCCCAAACGGCCAACGCCTCGTCGATCTGCCCACGGTGGTAGAAATCCACCGCTTTGGCATGCAGAAAATCGACGTTCTCGCCCAAGTGGAAACCACACTGATCACAGAACTTGGCGCTTGCGGCTACGCGCGCCTGGCACTCGGGACATTGCATCGCTTGATCCCTGTCTCTCCCCTACTTGCTGACCGTGACGGCGACGGCAGCTTCACCCTTGTAAAGACGGTTGATGCCGGCCCCGGCAAAATGGTAGGGGGCGAAAAGAACCCCTTTGGGCAGGCGATTCCCCACCTTGGCCTTGAGTTGCAGTTCGCTGCCATTGCCGGCGATCTTGACCAGATCGCCATCGTTCAGGCCAAGAGCCTTGGCATCATCCCGACCGAACTCGACGTAGGCCTCGGCAACCGCGGCCTGCGGCCCTTTGGCGCGGGTGGAAACCGTACCGCTATGATACAAGGCGCTGCCAGTGAGCAGTTGGTAGGAGCCCTCCACAGGGGCCGCTCCGCCAACCGCCTGGAGACGTTTCCGCTGCGGGGCCAGAATATCGCCGCCCCAGACGACTCCTTGCGGGCCGATGCCATTGAAATCGATCCCCGCATAGGCCGGCACGGCGCGGCCAATTTCGGCAAAAACGGCTGCGGCGCCGGTAAACGCCAGATTCCCCCCCAGCTTTTCCGTGAGAGCCGCAAAGATCGCACCGTCAGGACGCGCCTCACCCGGCAGGGAGATTCCCGGCCGCACGCGTTGGATGCGCCGTTCGGCATTGGTGAAGGTCCCGTCCTTTTCGGCGAAGGAAGCCGCCGGCAATACCACATGGGCTTTGGCCGCCGTCGGGGAGAGGAACAGGTCCTGGACCACCAGGAACGGTACGCCCTCCAGTGCCTTGGCGACTTTGCCTTGATCAGGGTAGGAGGTCAGCAGATCCTCGCCGACAACATAGAGGGCGCCGAGTTTGCCGGCAGCCGCGGCCTCGAGCATGGCCTGGGCACCCATACCACCGGCCTGAGGCACAACGCCAAGGTCGATGGCGCCCTGACTGTTGGCCTTTTCGCCGCACAGGTAGAGACCGCTCCCTTCCCGACCCGGAATCCCGAGTAGGATCGCCAGATTGGCGGCGGCAACGCCGAGTTCGCGGCTATAGGCGGTATAGGGAAGTCCGTAGGCCAGCAGGATCGCGCTCTTTTTAGCGGCCGCCAGCTGCCGGGCGGCGCTGCGCAGAGCCTCGGCATCTATGCCGGTGCGGGCAGCCACCTCCTCCGCAGCAAAAGCTCCCAGTGCCTGCTTCAGTTCAGCCAGCCCCTCGACGCCTTCGGTCTGGGCCAGGTTTTCGTCGATAAGCACCCGGCTCAGGCCATTGAGGACATCGAGTTCCATGCCGGGGCGGTGCAGCAGATTCTTGGCGTTGGGGAGCTTGGCGAATTTACCGCGCTTGTCGGCCACCAGCCAAAGTTGCGCTTCGTTACGCTTGACGGCCTGGTTGACAACCATGCCGAACACCGGGTGGGTTTCGTAGAAGTCGGAGCGGATGGCAAGAATCGCCTCACACTCCTCGACTTGCGGGAAGGTGCCGGTGGAAGCCGCCACGCCGAGAGCGCCGGCCACCCCTTCGGTGAGCCCCTTGTAGCATTCGCCGCCGGAGTGATCGAGATTGGCAGTGCCGGCCACGTTGGCCAGATTCTTGAGGAGGAACAGCTCTTCGTTGGTCAGGCGGGCGCCGGAAAGAATCCCCAGGTTGGCTCCAGCCTGCTTGAAACCGTCGCTTACGGCCTGGAGCGCTTCTTCCCAACTGGCCGGGACCAGTTCACCGTTGCGGCGCACCAGCGGCGTGGTCAGGCGCTCGTCACTGTTGACATAGGAGTAGCCGAAACGGCCGCGGATGCACAGGTTGCCGTCGTTGACCCCGATCTTGTCGTTGAAGCGGATGGTTTCGACCTTGTCGTTGAGCACGCCGAGCGTCACGGTACAACCGTTGCCACAATAGCCGCACACGGTGTCAACTTCTTTGAGCTGCCAGGGGCGGGCCTTGAATTTGAAGGGCCGCGGCAGGATCGCACCGACCGGACACATCGACACGCACTGACCGCAGAATTCACAGTTCAGGCCGCGGTCGTAGGCGGTGGCGATCTTGGTCTCGAAACCACGGTTGATGAAGGAATAGGAACCGTAGGCCACCACTTCATCACAAACGCGCACGCAGCGTCCGCACAGCACGCAACGGTTCATGTTGCGCTCGATCAGCGGATTGACCTCGTCGGTTTCCAGATTGAACTTTTCCCCCTGGAAACGGTTGCAGACGACTTCGTGATCGTAGGTCAGCTCCTGCAGGTCGCATTCGCCACCCTTGTCGCAGACCGGGCAGTCGATAACGTGATTGACCAGCAGGAACTCGAGCACGGTCTTGCGCACCTTGACGATTTCGTCAGAGGTCGTGGTAACGACCATCCCTTCGCTGACCGGGGTGGTGCAGGCCGGGATGAGACGCCCTTTCATCTGCTCCACCTGTACCAGACAGACGCGGCAGGCGCCAAAGGGCAGGAGTTTCTTGGCATAGCACAGGACCGGGATCTTAACCCCTGCCTCGAGCGCCGCTTCGTAAATCGTCGCGGTCCGGGAGACCGTAATCTGTTTGCCGTCGATCGTCAGGTTGACCATGGAGTCACTTATCCCCTTTTCCGGTCTGTTCGACTACTCGATCGCCATGAACGGGCAGGCGTCGTAACAGGAAGTGCAACGGGTGCATTTGTCGAGTTCAATAACGGCTTCCTGCCCCTTCTCCCAGCGGATGGCATCGACCGGACAGGCCTTGACGCACAAGCCGCATTTCTTGCAGGTGCCTTCGATGACCGCGAACTTGAGCAGTGGCTTGCACACATGGGACGGGCAGTACTTGTCCTTGATGTGTGCCTCGTACTCGTCGCGGAAGTAGCGAATTGTCGAGAGAATCGGGTTGGGCGCGGTCTGGCCGAGACCACACAGGGAGCTCTTCTTGATGTCGTAGGCCATGTCCTGCAGCAGCTCGATGTCGCCTTCCTTCCCTTCTCCGGCACAGATCCGCTCGAGGATTTCGAGCATGATCTTCAGGCCGATACGGCAGGGGATGCACTTGCCGCACGATTCGACGCGGGTGAAGTTGAGGAAGAAACGGGCGACGTCGACCATGCAGGTGGTCTCGTCCATGACGACCAGACCGCCGGAGCCCATCATCGCCCCGGCCTTGATCAGCGAGTCGTAGTCGACCTGCGCATCTAGCGCCTCGGCCGGGAGACACCCCCCCGACGGGCCGCCGGCCTGCACCGCCTTGAACTTGCGGTTCTTGTGGATGCCGCCGCAGACGTCGTAGATGACCTCGCGCATGGTGGTGCCGGCGGGAACTTCGACCAGGCCGGTATGCTTGATCTTGCCGGTCAGCGCAAAGATCTTGGTCCCCTTGGTCCCCTCGGTGCCGATGGAGGAAAACCAGTCGGCGCCGTTATAGAAGATGTAAGAGACGTTGGCGAAGGTCTCGACGTTGTTGATGTTGGTCGGTTTGCCCCACAGACCACGCACCGCGGGGAAGGGCGGACGGGGGCGGGACATGCCTCGCTGCCCCTCGATGGAGGCCATCAGGGCGGTTTCCTCGCCGCAGACAAACGCCCCGGCACCGGCCTTGATCTTCATGTCGAAATCGAAACCGAAACCCATGCAGTTCTTGCCGAGAATCCCCCGCTCGTAGCAGGTATCGATGGCTTTCTGCAGACGCTTGATCGCCAGCGGATACTCGGCGCGGCAGTAGACGTAACCGAAGGTACAACCGATGGCATAGGCGCCGATCATCATCCCCTCGATCAGTCCGTAGGGATCGCCTTCAAGGACCGAGCGGTCCATGAACGCCCCGGGGTCGCCCTCGTCGGCATTGCAAATCAGATATTTCTTGTCGCCAGGCGAGGCCTTGCAGAACGACCACTTGACCCCGGTCGGGAAGCCCCCGCCCCCACGGCCGCGCAGACCGGAGCGCTTGACTTCCTCGATCACCTGCTCAGGGGTCATGGTGACGGCCTTCTTGATGCCGGTGAAGCCATCATGAGCGATGAAGTCCTCGATGCTCTCGGCGTCGATGGTGCCGCAACGCGAGAAGATGATGCGCTGCTGCTTATCGAGGAATTTGGAATAGTAAGGGCCAGCCTTCTTCTTTTCGACCACCTGGTTGGCGAGGACATGCTCCTCGACAATCTGCGGGACCAGGTCCGGGGTGACGAAGTCGTAGGTCACCGCTTCCTGGCCGGGGAGGACGATGTCGACCAGAACGTCGTTGGCGCACAGGCCACGACAGCCGGTCTTCTTGATATTGCAGCGCTTGCCGACTTTGGCCTCGACGCCCTGCTTCGCGAACTCGGCCTCGAAGGCGTCGATGACACTCTGGGCCCCGGAGGCATAGCCACCGGTGCCGGTGCAGATCAATACCTGGATGCTTTCCACGGTTTCGGCCATATGATCCTCGATCCGTATTCCGGTTAATCCATACCGACGTACTTGTCGATGACTTCGTTCATCTTCTGCACGGTCAGGCTGCCGTAAGTAGCATCGTTGACCATGATCACCGGGGCCATGCCGCAGGCACCGATGCAGGCGACGTACTCGGCCGTGAACTTCAGGTCTTCGGTAGTTTCCGCATGGCCGACACCGAGCCGCTCCTTGATGGTGTCACCGATGCGGTTGGCCCCCCTGACGTGGCAGGCCGTGCCCTTGCAGACGCGGATAATGTATTTGCCGCGCGGCTCGAGATGGAACTGGGCATAGAAGGTCAACACCCCGTAGATCTGGCTGGTGTAGACATTCAGACGCTCTGCAGTCAGATGCACGGTCGGCTCAGGGATGTAGCCGTAATGTTCCTGAATCGCCTGCAACACCGGCATGAGCGCCCCAGGCATATCGATGTAGTGGTCAAGGATCTCGTTGGCACCGGCCAGATCGATTTCCTTCTCCGCAACCTTGGTTTCCACAGCTTCACTCATAGTTCTGGCACCTTGCTCTCGACGGAACGCGGGTTAGCGGTCGATTTCGCCCAAAACGATGTCCAGGGTCCCGATGACCGCGACAACGTCGGCAATCAGCGAGCCTTCACACATCTTGGGCAGAGCCTGCAGGTTGATGAACGATGCCGGGCGAATCTTCATCCGGTAGGGGCGCGGCGACCCGTCGGAAACCAGGTAGTAGCCGACCTCGCCCTTGGGGTTCTCGACACCGACGTAGACTTCGCCGGGCTCCGGTTTGAACCCTTCGGAGATGATCTTGAAGTGATGGATCAACCCCTCGATGGAGTTGACCACGTCCTTTTTCGGCGGGAGGACAACCTTGGGGGCATCAGCAAGAATCGGGCCGGGCTTGAGACGGTCAAGGGCCTGCAGGATGATCTTGCAGGACTCACGCAATTCCTTGAGACGGCAGTGGTAACGTGACCAGGTGTCGCAATCCTGACCGACCGCAACTTCGAAGTCGTAGTTTTCATAACCACAGTACGGCTGGTCGCGACGCAGGTCCCAGTCGACCCCCGAGCCGCGCAGCGACGGTCCGGTCACGCCAAGGTCGATGGCGTCCTCGGCGCTGATCACGCCAACGCCCATGATACGCTTCTGCCAGATCTTGTTCCCGGTCAGGAGCCCTTCGTAGGTCTCGACATGCCCCGGCATCTCGAGGGCGAACTTGCGGATTTCCTGTTCGATCCCGGCCGGAAGATCGGCCGACAGGCCGCCGACGCGGAAGTAGTTGGAGGTCATACGCGCGCCCGAGATCTTTTCGTAGAAGTCCATCACCGTTTCGCGCTCGCGAAAGCAGTAGAGGAAGACCGTCATGGCGCCGATATCGAGAGCATGGCAGGCCAGCCAGACCAGATGGCTCTTGATGCGGGTCAGCTCCGCCATGATCACGCGCACCGTCTGGGCACGTTCGGGGATAGCATCGGTCAGCCCGAGGAGCTTTTCGACCGCCAGCACGTAGCCGAGGTTGTTGTGCATCGGCGCCAGGTAGTCGAGACGATCGGTCAGCGGCAGAACCTGGTGGTAGGTGCGATGCTCCGCCAGTTTCTCCACACCGCGGTGCAGAAATCCGATGTGCGGCGTGGCCTTGACTACAATTTCACCGTCCAGCTCCAGAACCAGCTGCAACACCCCGTGGGTCGAGGGGTGCTGAGGCCCCATGTTGATGGTCATGGTTTCGAATGTCGCCATAAAATCCGCCTCTTCTTCTCTATGGGAGGAACTCGGAATGGTTACGTTACGGCTTACTGCAGGCGCCCCTGGTAAGGCTCGCGACCGGGACCCTGCAAGGGATAGTCCTTGCGCAGCGGGTGGCCGACCCAGTCCGCCGGCATAAGGATGCGGCGCGGGTCGGGATGGTTGTTGAAGACGATCCCCATCAGGTCGTAGCATTCCCGCTCCAACCAGTTGGCCGTCGCCCATACGCCGCTCACCGTATCGATGCACGCATCGCTCTCCTCAACCGCCGCCTTGATGCGCAGACGCTGATGGGTACCGATATTGTACAGCTGGTAAACCACCATGAAGCGGGGGACCTGACCCAGATAATCGATGGCGCAAAGATCGGTCAGGAAATTGTAGCCGAGGTCTTTTTTCAGGAAAGTACAGATCGCGACGATCTGCTCCTTGCTGACGACCACGGTGGTTTCACCGCGAAATTCGCTGACCCCTTGCACCGCCTCACCGAACTGGGCCTTCAGCTTGTCAATCGCTGCCTGTACGCTCATAACTGGTCTCTCTCGGATTTAAATAAAATCGAACCCGCTGGTTAAATCTCGCTGATCCGTTCGCCGATACCAATGGCCGCACCGAAGGAGTTGCGCTCCTTCATGATCTTTTCCTGAAGCTTCATGATGCCGTAAAGGAGCCCCTCGGGACGGGGCGGGCAACCGGGAACATACACGTCGACCGGCAGGAACTCATCCACACCTTGGATTGTGCTGTAGGTATCGAAGATCCCCCCGGAGCAGGCACAGGCGCCCATGGCAATGACGTAGCGGGGCTCCGGCATCTGCTCATAGACCGTCTTGATGACCGGAGCCATCTTCTTGGTGACGGTTCCGGCGATAACGATGAGGTCCGCCTGGCGCGGCGAGGCACGGAACAACACACCGAATCGGTCGAGGTCAAAGCGGGCCGCGCCCGTGGCCATCATCTCGATCGCACAGCAGGCCAGACCGAAAGTCATCGGCCACAGCGAACGGGACCGCGACCAGTTGACAACCTTGTCGAGGCTGGTGGTGATGACGTTATTGCCGAGGGTTTCCTCTACTCCCATTCCAGTGCTCCTTTTTTCCAGACGTAGACGTAGCCGACCAGCAGGATCAGGATGAACACGCCCATCTCGATGAAGCCGAACATCCCGAGGCGCTTGAACATGACCGCCCAGGGATACATGAAGACCACCTCGATGTCGAAAACGATAAAGAGCATGGCGATGATGTAGAACTTGACCGAAAAGCGCTCACGCGCCGAGCCGACCGGCGGCATGCCGCACTCATACGGGGCCAGCTTCACCTCGGAGGGCTTCTTCTGGCCAATCAGGCGCGACATGACGATCGACCCGATAGCGAAGCCCACGGCAATGACGATCAGCGTAAGAATCGGAAGGTAACTGTCCAGCATCGAGAGGTCCTCCTGACCGGTGTGCGAGGCATCGAAAACAGCGGGCACAAGAAGGGTTTTGACCGTACCTTGGCCGCGTGCACGTTAGGACAATCAAGGGGGCTTGTCAAGCGAAAAATACCGCATACTGTATACAGAAACCAGAGGCGCAAATGCCCTATATACGTGACATTATCCAGTTTATCGGCAAAAGAATAAATCGCATGAAAACCTTCTGAAAGACCTGAGTTTGGAAATACTTAATCCGGTTTCTGGCCGCCGCTTGTTCCCTGTCTGATTCTCCACTGAGCGCCCACGTCGGCTTGACTCCAAAATCGCGGCTGTGCTAACAGACGGCGGTCACTTAGAGAACGGCCCAACAAAGTCTTTCCCCTACTGGGTGACGGTCGGGACCCTCCCGCCCGCGCCCGACGAATCTACTGCGGAGGCCAATATGAACGACAGCAAATCCACGGCACTTTTTGCCAAAGCCAAGGAACGCATCCCCGGCGGGGTCAACAGCCCGGTGCGCGCGTTCAAATCGGTCGGACGCGACCCCCTTTTCATCGCCCGTGCCGAAGGGTCTAAAATCTACGATGTCGACGGCAACGCCTATATAGATTATGTCGGCTCCTGGGGGCCGATGATTCTCGGGCATTGCCACCCCAAGGTGGTCGAGGCTATCCGTGAGGCAGCCGGCACGGGGGCGTCCTTCGGCGCACCGACCGAGCGCGAGATCGAACTGGCCGAGATGGTTTGCGCCGCCTATCCCAACGTGGAGATGGTCCGCATGGTCTCCTCCGGCACCGAGGCGACCATGAGCGCGATCCGCCTGGCCCGCGGCTATACCGGTCGCGACAAGATCCTCAAATTTGACGGTTGCTACCACGGCCATGCCGACTCCCTGCTGGTCAAGGCCGGCAGCGGCGCCGCCACCTTCGGCGTGCCGACCTCGCCCGGCGTCCCGGCCGATCTGGCCAAGCACACCCTGACCGCCACCTACAATGATCTTGCCGAGGTCCAGCAGATGGCTGCGGCCAACAAGGGCGAGATCGCCTGCATCATCCTTGAGCCGGTGGCCGGCAACATGGGCTGCGTCGTACCGAAACCGGGGTTTCTGGAGGGGCTGCGCCAGTTGTGCGACGCCGAGGGGATTGTCCTGATCGTCGATGAAGTCATGACCGGCTTCCGCGTCGCCTATGGCGGGGCACAGGAGCGCTTCAAGGTTTATGGCGATCTGGTCTGCCTCGGCAAGATCATCGGCGGAGGGTTGCCGGTCGGAGCCTTCGGGGGGAAGCGGGCCATCATGGAGCAGCTTTCTCCGGTCGGCGGCGTCTACCAAGCAGGAACCCTGTCGGGCAATCCCTTGGCCATGGCGGCCGGCATCACCACCCTGAAGTTGCTCCAGGCAGAAGGCTTCTATGAGCAGATCGAGGCGAAGAGCGCCTATCTGGAAACAGGTCTGCGCGAGGCGGCCGGTGACTGTGGCCAACCGACCTGCCTGATCCGGGTGGGCGGCATGTTCTGCACGTATTTCCAGGCTGGGCCGGTCCACAGCTTCGCCGATGCCGCCAAAAGCGACACCGCCGCCTTCGGCAAGTTCTTCCGGATCCTGCTGGAGCAGGGGGTCAACGTTGCCCCCAGTCAGTTCGAGGCCGGCTTCATGAGCATCGCCCACACGCAGGACGACCTGGACCGCACCATCGAGGCGGCGCGCATGGCTTTCCGGGCGATTTGATGCGGCTGCGTTCCAGGTTGACAGGCGCCGATCCATGTGCTATCAAAAGTCGCTTTTTTGGCCGGTGACTAACGGTTGCCGCGGCAATGGCTAACGACGACAAACGGCAACTGATCCGCTCCCTGAGTTTCCTTTCGGGGCTGGGTATTTCCATGGTGGCAGCGTCGTTCATCGGCCTGTACTTCGGGATTTACCTTGACAAGTGGCTCGACACCAAGCCCTGGATGACCATCATCTGGCTCGGATTCGGCATCGCCGCCGGCTTCCGCAACATCTTCATCCTCACCCGCCGGGCCCTGCGCGAGCAGGAGCCTCCCAAGGATGACGATGGACATTGAACAGTTGCCGGCAACGTTGCACCGCCGCAACTGGTTGATCCTGGGTTTACTGCTTGGCATCAGCCTGTTGTTCGGCAACCTGCCGCTGACTGCAGGGATCCTGGCGGGCGGACTGATTGCCATCGCGGCGTTCCGCTGGCTGCAGCGCTCACTGCAGCGACTGCTGGCCGATCAGGCACAAGGGGCGCGGGCCCGCTATCAGTTCGACTATGTCGTTCGTCTGCTGATTCTCGGTGCAACGCTGGCCCTGCTGATCGCTGTCGTTAAAATACACCCTGTCGGATTGGCCATCGGCCTTTCGGTGGTCATCATCAATATCATCTGGCTGACACTCCAGCGCGCGCTGCGGTAGAGGAGGCTTATCCGTCATGATTCACCCGTTTCTGTTTCTGAAATCGCTCGCGGAGCAACTGCATATCGGCGAACACGTCCTGTACACATGGCTCGTCATGCTGTTGCTCATTATCGTGGCATGCATGGTCAAGAGCAGCATCAAGACCATTCCCAGCGGGCTGCAGAATTTCTTCGAGCCGATTGTTGCCAGTATCGAAGGGATGGTCGAAGAGAACATGGGGCCCCATGGCAAAGCCTACTTCCCCCTGATCGCCGCCATCGCCTTCTTCATCCTGACTTCGAACCTGATTGCCCTGATCCCCGGGTTCTACCCGCCGACGGCCAATCTCAATACCAATGCGGCCATTGCGCTGACGGTCTTCGCCATGACCCACATCATCGGCGTGAAGGAGCACGGTCTGGCTTACTTCAAGCATTTCTGCGGGCCGGTTATCTGGCTGGCCCCGCTGATCGTGCCGATCGAAATCATCGGCCATCTCGCCCGGCCCCTGTCACTGACGCTGCGTCTGTTCGGCAACATGTACGGCCATGAGATCGTCCTGATGATCTTCTTCACCCTGGTGCCGTTCCTGGTCCCCCTGCCGATGATGCTGATGGGGGTGATGGTCGCCTTCATTCAGACGTTCGTGTTCATGTTGCTTGCCATGATCTACATCGCCGGCGCACTCGAAGAAGCCCACTAGACCCTGGACAGGGTCAGCGTCCTATAACGTATAGGATCAATAAAAACAAAGCAGCAGAAGGAAAGGAGCAGGACAATGCAATTTTTCGCGTGGTGTATGATCGCTGCCGGTTTCGGCATGGCGATCGGGTCCTTCGGGACCGGTCTCGGTCAGGGTCTGGCAGTCAAAAGCGCCGTTGAAGGGGTTGCCCGCAATCCCGGCGCCAGCGGCAAAATCATGACCATCATGCTGATCGGTCTGGCGATGATCGAGTCCCTGGCGATTTACGTGTTCGTTGTCGCCATGATCATCCTCTTCGCCAACCCGTTCACCGCCCAGGTGATGCAGCTGGCCGCCGCCGGCCGCTAAACCGAAACCTGAAGCAACGGAAAAAGGGAGGGGGGTGCGGTTGCAACCGCACCCCCCTCCCTTTTTGGTTTGCGAGAGAAAACCTTTCAGGCAAGCTGCCGGTTACGCATGACCCGCATGATCAGCACCCCGAGAATGGTCAGACACAGACCGACCCCGAAGAAGAGGTAGCCGATCGTATTTGCCTGCCCCCACCCCCAAAGATCTCGTTCCCCGACAATGCCGATCAGCACCATCCCGGCCATCACCGCAACTCCACCAATAAGATAGACACTCAAAGCCAAGCCGGCCAGCAGCAGATCACGTGGCGCCCTGTTCATGTCGTAACTCCCGGACCATCCATTTCTAGTTAGCTACGGCACATCTTAACTGGTTCCGCCCCCCGGCTCAAGCTCGCCGTGGCCATTCTCCCTCCGGAACGGGTGAAAATCTTAATCAAAGTTCACGATTGACTTTTAACCAGCCCCATGTTAAACAGCAATTAATATTATACTGTATACATTATAAATTTTGATAATTTCAGTGATTCATTGAAGTTCAGGGTTTTTCATGCCAGGACAATTACGGTTTGTTGCATCGATTCACGCGGTTCCACTTTGCTGACAGGAGGCCTTCTCCCATGAGTTTTCGTCGTCTCTTCCTCCCTCTACTGGCAGCCCTGCTGCTCGCCCCGGCCCTGCTCTACGCCGCCGACACCGGCATGGCCATCGCCCCGGAAACCTGCCTGAAGTGCCACGAAGGGGTGGTTTCCCCCAGCGAGTACGGTGCCTCGGTGCACGGGCAGAACGCCTGTACCAGCTGCCACGTGGAGGTCACCGATCTGGCCAGGCACATTTCCGGAGAGGTGATGCCGGGTGAGCCGAAATGCGTGCGCTGTCACAAGGTGGAGTCGGCCGATCATTTTTCCAGCGTCCACCAGTTGAATGAGGTCAAGTGCGCCGACTGCCACGACGACATCCACAAGCATCGCGCCTGGAAGGGCGACAAGAACAAGGTGGTGGCCAAGTGCACCTCCTGCCACGACAGCCACTCCGACTATATGGGATCGGTTCACGGCAAAGCGGTCGCCAAGGGGAACAAGGATTCGGCCGCCTGCCACGACTGCCACAACCTGCACCGGATCGAACCACTCGGCGACCCGAAAACCCATAAAAACCGGCAGTTCCATACCGAGGTCTGCCTGAAATGTCATGCGGACAAGGAGATGATGGCGCGCAACGGCGTCTTCAACGTGGCCGTCGCCACCTACATGGACAGCTACCACGGCAAGAACTACCGGCTCGGTTTCCCTGACAAGGTGGCCGGTTGCGCCGACTGCCATACCTCGCACACGGTTCTCCCCAAGAACGATCCGAAATCAAGCGTCAACCCGGCCAACCTGGTCGGGACCTGCGCCCAGTGCCATCCGAAGGCCACACCGTTCTTCGCCAAGTTCTATTCGCACGGCGAGATGACCGACAGCGAGAATTACCCGATCCTTTACTGGACCTTCGTCAGCATGACCGGGTTGCTGCTCGGTACCTTCGCGGTGTTCTGGATTCACACGCTGCTGTGGATGTTCCGTGGCTTCGTCGAAAATCGCGAGAAGCTCGCGGCACGGCATGCCGGTCACGAAGAGCTCCACATCAGCGAACCGCACAAGCAGTATCGCCGCTTCCAGCCGCGGCATATCTTCCTGCACTTCACCGTGATCATCAGTTTCCTCGGCCTGACCCTGACCGGTCTGCCGCTGAAGTTCAGCACCCAGCATTGGGCTCAGGTGATGATGGATTTCTACGGTGGCACGCACTATGCCGGCCTGATCCACCGCGGTTGCGCGATCATCACCTTCTACTACTTCCTCGGCGCGCTGCTTCTGAGCTTCGATTTCCTCTTCATCCGCAAAGACATCAAGGGGATGTGGCTGCAGCGCCTGTTCGGTCCCGACTCCCTCTGCCCGAACCTGCGCGACATCCGCGACGTGGTCGGGATGGTCAAGTGGTTCTTCTTCAAAGGGCCCAAGCCGACCTTCGAACGCTGGACCTACTGGGAGAAATTCGACTTCCTGGCGGTCTTCTGGGGGATGTTCGCCATCGGCGGCTCGGGGCTGATGCTGTGGTTCCCGGAATTTTTCGCCTACTTCCTCCCCGGCTGGATGTTCAACGTGGCCACGATCATCCACTCCGACGAGGCGCTGCTCGCCACCGGCTTCATCTTCACCGTGCACTTCTATAACACCCACGGCCGTCCGGAAAAGTTCCCGATGGACTTCGTGATCTTCAACGGCCAGATGTCGAAGGAGGAGTTCATCGAGGAGCGCGGCGACCAGTGGAAGCGCTACGAAGAGGCCGGGATCACCGAGCAGTTCGCCTGCAAACGGGTCAGCGGCCCGGCCTATGATTTCTGTCTCAAGGCTTTCGGCTACATCGCGGTCTTCACCGGCCTGGCCTGTCTGCTGCTGATGCTGTTCGCCTTCATGGCCGGAGGCGGGCATTAAGTAAAGAACAACCGGCTCAGCCGGGCAATTTAGCGGGGCTGCCAGTCAGGCAGCCCCGTTTTTTTTGCGAACAACGTCACCTCTCTAGTTAGAAATAGTTAACATATTGAAATATCACGCTTTTCCATTGCATTGTCCGGCAGGATGTGTATCATACGCGCGATTGTCCATAGTTCAACGGGCCTTTCACTTCGCCATGCAGCTCCAAGACTCCAGCATTTCATGAGGTTTGATGATGAAGAGCGTGTTTGACTGGTGCAAAAAGCATATCGTCCTGTTCACCATTCTCTCCGTGGTGTTTGTCGTGGTGTTCGGCTTCATCAACATCCAGATTCTGCACATGACTTCCGAACCGGAATTCTGCCATCTCTGCCATCCGGCCAAAGGCCACGGCCCCCTCGCCGAGGTCGATTCGTGGGAACACTCGGCCCACGGGGACGCGGGCGTGTCCTGCCTCGACTGCCACGGCCGTCCCGGCGTCATCGGCTACGTCAAGGCCAAGATGGGTGGTCTGAAGGACACCTACATGCAGCTGACGATCTCCAAGGAGCATAAGCTGGAGATCCTCTCCAATCCGAAAAAGGATTTGGTTCCCGACTGGCAATGCCTGTACTGCCACTCGGACGAGGGGAACAAGCAGGTCCGCGAAACGACCACGGGCCCGATGAAGCTGGTGCACATGCGCATGCTCGACGATGTGGTCAACCCGGAGTTCCGGCAGCGCCGGGGGCTGCCTGACATCATGACCAGCACGTCTGTCGGCGGCACGCATTTCGACCACAAGATGCATATTTCCGGGTTTGACCTCACCTGCCGCGACTGCCATTTCGGCGTAGTGCACAACCCCGGCGGCAAGACCGACCGGATGAACTTCTGTGTCGCCTGCCATTCCGACAACAAGGGCTCCTCGGCTCCGCAGATCAGCGACTGCAAGACCTGCCACCAGGCGCAGCTGGCCATGAACGAGGGGAACGGGGTCGCCACGATCAAAGGCGAGCCCGGGCTGATGTATGCCGCCAACGTCGGCTGCACTGACTGCCACACCGGGATCAGCAAGGGGATCTATCGCCCCTCCTCCAATTCCTGCGCCGATTGCCACGAAGGCGCCGACTACCTCAATCTTTACCAGGAGTGGGCCAGCGACACCGATAAGCGCATCAAGGCGCTGCAGAAGACGCGGATCGAAGTCGAAGACGCCCTGAAAGACGCCGACGCCGCCCATCGCAATACCGGTGAAGCTTGGAAGATTTACGAGCGCGCCCTGCAGAACCTGCGTTTCGTGCGCAATGACGGCACCCGCGGCGTGCACAATAACGACTACGCAGTCGCCATTCTCAAGAACGTCGAGAATGACTTCAAGCTGGTGCGCAAGCAGCTCGATACCGTCTGGTAACAGCGACCGACGCTCTGTCATCAATAAGCAACGGCCGCCCGGATTGGGCGGCCGTTGCTTATTGATGCTCAGCATAAAATGGATGAGGGGGACAGAATGCCATTCTGTCCCCCTCTTTGCCTGCTCGTCGAACCGGGCTTCAGTTCATCAGCTTG
>CAZRTZ010000009.1:0-56165 GCA_964603155.1 uncultured Geobacteraceae bacterium
ATCATGGGGAACGGCACGGCGATCATCCTCACCGGCTTCCTGGTGCCGTGGCTGAATGCGACCTTCGGTGGCGAGGGGTGGCGGATCGGCTGGCTGCTGCTCGGCGGGGCGTGCCTGGTGCTGGGCTCGGTGGTCGGCGTGCTGCTGCGCAACGATCCGGCCGATCTCGGCCTCGAACCCCTTGGCGCTGCGCAGCCGGTGACCTACGACCCGGCGGAGACCCGCGGCCCGTACCGGGCAAGCGGCATCCTCCTGCACCTGGGCGGGCTGTACCTGCTGTTCGGCCTGACCTACATGGTCTACGGCACCTTCATCGTCGCCACCATGGTCGACGAATACCACTTCGCCGAAGCCACTGCCGGCAGCTTCTGGTCATGGACCGGCTTCTTCTGCCTGTTTTCGGGGGTGGGGTTCGGAGTTCTCTCGGACCGGCTGGGACGGCGCGGCGGACTGATGCTGGCCTATGCGGTGCAGGGGGCGGCCTACCTGCTGGTGGCCTCCAGGCTCGGCACGCTGGCGCTGTTCGGCTCGGTGGTCCTTTATGGCCTCGCGGTCTTCGCCGTGCCGGCGATCATGGCCGCGGCGGTGGGCGACTACCTCGGCACCGCCCGGGCGGCGGCAGCCTTCTCGATCATCACCTTCTGCTTCGCCATCGGCCAGACCATCGGCCCCGGCGCCGCCGGAGTGATGGCGGAAAGCGCCGGCACCTTCAGCGTCCCCTACTATGTCGCCGCGGCGCTCAACGGCGTGGCCCTGGTGGGGACGGTCTTCCTCCCCAAACCGCCGAAGGAGGCGGGGTAGGCAGCTACAACTGCTCAGGCCACTTCCTGGAGGCATGATAGACGCGCAGAATCTCCACCGACTCTCCCCGGACCCGGTAAGGAACGATGAAGGGGGCGTTCGGTACCACCAGCTCTCTCGTCCCCGGCAGCCGGCCGGGTCGCCCAAGCCCCGGCTGATCCCGCAGCAAAGTCACGGTCTGAACAATCCCCAGCACTATTGCAGATGCCGCCCGCGGATTTTCGCGGGCAATATAAGTTTCGGCGGCGTCGAGATCAAGCAGGGCGCGTCTGAGCCAGCTAATGCGCACCCTTCTTCTCCCAGCGCTGCAGAACTTCAGCATGGTCGACAAATTCGGCGCCCGGGCTGTCGGCTTCGGCCAGAGCTTGCCTTATCCCCTGAATCTGCCATTCGTTGACATCGAGATACTGCTCGAGCGCGTCCTCGATGACGAAGGACTTGGAACGCTGGGTTGATGCCGCAAGCTTTTCCAGACGGGAACGGGTTTCCGGTTTGACCCGGACAGTGAGACTGGCCGTTTTCTGCATGATTCACCTCCATGTGATACACACAATTACAATGTATTACAAATTCTGCCTCCGCACAAGCGCGGCGGGCTGATTACCTTTTCACCAACCGCTTCACTCCGCTGACCACCGCCAGCACCAGGCCACCGGCGACGATCCCGACCAGGAGATTGACCAGGGTCGGCGCCAGGGCCGCCAGCAGGGCACCGATCCCCGGCAGGCCGCGGACGGCTGCCGCACAGGTGTGCAACAGGGGTTCGGCGCCGGGGAGACCGTGCACAAGAATGCCGCCGCCGACCAGGAACATCGCCGCCGTACCGACCACCGCCAGCGTCTTCATCAGCACCGGCGCGGCGCGCAGCAGCAACCGGCCAAGCACCAGCCGAACGCTCGGCTTCGCTTTGTCCGGGGCGGTTTCCAAAAGATGCAGTCCCATATCATCGAGCTTGACGATGGCGGCGACCAAGGCATAGACCCCGACCGTCATCACCAGAGCGATCCCTGACACAACCGCGATGCGGGTGGCAAGCGCCGCCCCCTGGACCGTGCCAAGAGTGATGACGATGATCTCGGCGGAGAGGATGAAGTCGGTGCGGATCGCCCCCTTGATCTTCTCCTGTTCGAAGGCAACCAGATCGACGGCGGGATCACAAAGTGCCTGGAGCATTTCGGCGTGCTCGGCCCGATCCTCGGCGCGGCTGTGCAGCAGCTTGTGGGCCACCTTCTCGAACCCCTCGAAGCAGAGGTAGGCGCCGCCAAGCATCAGCAGCGGGGTGATGACCCAGGGAGCGACGGCACTGATCAGCAGGGCCGCCGGCACCAGGATCAGCTTGTTTTTGAAGGAGCCTTTGGCCACCGCCCAGACCACCGGCAGTTCGCGTTCGGCACGGATGCCGCAGACCTGCTCGGCGTTGAGGGCGAGATCGTCGCCGAGCACCCCGGCGGTCTTTTTGGCGGCCACCTTGGTGAGGACGGCGACGTCGTCGAGGACGGTGGCGATGTCATCGAGCAGGGCAAGCAGGCTGGTTCCGGCCAAGGGGAAGCTCCTTAGGTGTCAAGAATGGCGGCGCGAAGATTACGGCAAGACCGCAACGGCGTCAACTGTCAGCCGGGCGGATCGACAACCCCTCAACGAGAGAGCCGGCCATCGCGGAGCTGCACCACCCGGTCGGCCCGCGCCGCCAGCTCGGGGTTGTGGGTGATCATGACCGTCGCCAGCCCGTTGCCCGTGAGGGTGCGCAGGATCGCGAAGATCTTCTCGCTGTTGTCGCTGTCGAGATTGCCGGTCGGCTCATCCGCCAGGAGGATTTCCGGATCGTTGACCAGCCCGCGGGCGATGGCGGTGCGCTGCATTTCGCCGCCGCTGAGCTGCGCGGGGCGATGATCAAGCCGGTGGCCGAGACCAACCATTTCGGCCAGGGCGATGACCTTGTCGCGCTGCAGCGGTTTTTTGCTGAAGAGCAGCGGCAGGGCGATGTTGTCGAACACGCTCAACCCCGGGATCAGATAGAACTGCTGGAAGACGAAACCGATCTTTTCACGGCGCAGCCTGACCAGGTCGGGCTCCGGAATCTTCGCCGCATCGATGCCGTCGATAAGCACCTCCCCCCGGGTCGGCTGGTCGAGACAGCCGAGGATATGCAGAAGCGTGGTCTTTCCGGCCCCGGACGGCCCGGTGATCGCCAGCAGCTCCCCGCTGTGCAGCTGCAGGTCGACCCCCTTGAGGGCGCGGACCTCTTCGGCACCCCGCCGGTAACTTTTTTCGATGTTTTTAAGATGGATCATCCTTTGATTGCCTCAATGGGGTTGATCTTCGCGGCCTTCCACGCCGGGTAAAGCCCGGCCGTTATGCCGATGACCAGAATGAAGGCGACGCTGCCAAGGGCGAGCAGCGGATCGAAGCTGATCAGTTTTCCGGAGGGGACATAGGGCATCACCGTCCGCACGAACGTCTCGATCAGGCGCGAGCCGAGAACTGCGACGACGATCCCGCAGACACCGCCGCAGGCCGCCAGGATGCTGGTCTCTTCGAGAATGATGCGGAAGATGTCGCGTCGCGACGCACCGACCGCACGCATCATGCCGATCTCCTGGGTGCGCTCGAAAACCGCCATGAGGACGGAATTCATGACGCCCACGGCACTGATCAGAATGGCAATGAGGACGAGCGCCAGGCTCAGGGCTCGCGCCGCGGCCGCCAGGTTGGCGATCGAGTTCATGACCTCCCCCATGGTCACGATCTGGATGCCGGGAACCGCTGCGGCCAGCGTGTCGATAATCCCCTTCATCCGTTCAGGATCGCTCACCCTTACACCGATGGCCGTCGCCGCATCCTGCTGGCCGAGCAATTTCTGGGCGGTGCCGATGGGGAGATAGACGAAGGCGTCATCCTGGCTGCCGGTGAGGCCGACAATCCCGGCAACCACCAGCGGCACCCCGCCGGGAGCGGCAAAGCGGTCGCCGGGCTTGAGCTTCCCGTGTTGGGCGACCTCATAGCCAAGCAGGATCTCGCTGTCATTGGCGGGGATGCGGCCGGTGATCTGCCAGCCCGGCTTGATCGCCGCAAGAACCGCCATATCCACCCCGTAGATGAGATCGACCTTGCCGCGCTGCGGATCGGGCAGCTGCGCCACCAGGATCGGCGTGGCCAGCGCGATGCCGTCGGTGGCCTTGAGCCGGCTCATGACCCCGGTATCGAGAAATTTCGGGATGACCGCGCCGTGCAGGACCAGGGCCGCGACCTCGTGCGCACACCCCGAGGGGACGACCATGAAGTGCAGTCCGGTCCGGTCCAGTTCGGCCGCCAACCCCTGGTTGAAGCCGCGGTTGAAGGAGAGAACCGAAAAGAGCACGCCGACCGACGCGGCAATGCCGAGCATGGTCAGGGCGCTGCGGGTGCGGTGGCGCAGCAGATTCTGGACGGAGAGTTTCAGATAGCCGCTCATTTCACCTCGACCCCCGTGGCGACCAGCAGAATATTCTGCTTCGACATGGCGACCGTGCCGCTGGCGATCACCGTTTTGCCGGGCATGGCCGGGAGAGAGAACTGGTTGGTGGAGAGATCGATATAGACCTGGCCGGTGTCATCCTGGAGGAAGAACCAGCAGCCGTTGGACTGGCACTGGGAACCGATCTTCCCTTCCAGGGTGACCTTCTGGCCGAGCAGCGACTGCTGCAGAAAGATGTCCTTGACCTTGACCTTCTGGGCTGCGGGATCGATGCCGGCACCATATTTGTCGCCGCCGCAACCGGCAAGAGCAAGAGACGTCAGGAGAAGAATAGCCAGCAACATGTTTTTCATGGGGATAGACCTCGTTTGTCATTGGTTAACCGTTGATGAGAGCAGGCGCCTGAGCCGGCCATCCCCGGCAGAGCGGGCAAAGCAATGCCGGATCGGATGCGCGTGCACGACCCGGCCACCGGCAAAGGGCCGCCGCCAGGGGGGAGCGCTTAAAGAGCAACAGGGTGGATCAGGCGGTTTCGGGCGGGTAGTCGATGGTTCGGTAGACGCCGCCCATCAGGGGGGAGACGGTGTCATGGTAAAACTGGCCGGGCGCATCGAACCCGGTCAGGGCGAGGGGGGAATCGTGCAGGACGATGTTGATGCAGGACAGGCATTGGCATTCCGGTTGCGAGCAGCAACCATCGGCCGCGGAAGACTCCGGAGCAGGGCCGGATTCCGACGGACAGCACAAATCGGCTGGCGCGTCACAAGCCAGCGCCGCGGAGACAACGCCCCCCTGGTTGCACAGGGCCAGAGCGAGGATGATGACAACAAAGATGCGGAGCCAGGTTGAAAGCATACTTAAAAGATAAGCAATCGCCCTTCGGAAAGTCAAGTGCGCCGCCTGAGAATGCGTCACGGGCCGCTGCGAGGATTATTTCATCAACATCAGGCTCAAGGCCATGATCGCCATGCCCAAAAGACCATCGCTCGCTAACTGAGAGCCACGTCAAGAATCATCATCACCGTAAAGCCAAGGATGGTGCCGAGGGTGGCCAGGTCGTTGTGTGGCCCGTTTTGTGATTCCGGGATAACTTCCTCGACGACCACAAAGATCATCGCCCCGGCGGCAAAGGCCAGGGCCCATGGCAACAGCGGCTGCATCCAGAAGACCAGCGCCGCGCCGAGCACCCCGGCGAAGACCTCGACCAGCCCGCTCAGCTGCCCCAGCCAGAAGCTCTTGAACTGCCCCAGCCCCTCGCGACGCAGCGGCAGGGAGACCGCCAGCCCCTCCGGGAAGTTCTGCAGGCCGATCCCCAGGGCCAGCGCCACCGCGCCGACCACCGTCGCCTCGGGGTAGCCGGAAGCCGCCGCGCCGAAGGCGACGCCGACCGCCAGCCCCTCGGGGATGTTGTGCAGGGTGATCGCCAGCACCAGCAGGGTGGTGCGCTTCCAGGTTGTCGAAATCCCCTCGGCCGCCTCGGTCGGAAAACCGATGTGCAGGTGCGGCAGAAAACGGTCGATCAGGCGCAGCACACCGGCTCCGGCCAGGAACCCGCCCGCCGCCGGCAGCCATTTGGGGAGGCCGGTGGCCTCGGCCATGGCGATGGCCGGGGCGAGCAGCGACCAGAAGCTCGCGGCGATCATCACCCCGGCGGCGAAGCCGAGCATCAGGTCGAGAGTCCGGCGGCCGGGGTCGCGGCGCAGGAAGACCGCCGCAGCGCCGAGGGCGGTCATCCCCCAGGTGAAGCAAGTGCCAAGCAGGGCCTGGAGGATCGGGTGCAGTTGGCTGAAGTTCTCTAGCACGGGCCGGTTCCGTTCGGGTTCATTCCAGCAACTGGTCGATGATCGCCAGGGCCGCGCGGCGGCCGTCGGCGGCGGCGGTCACCGCCAGGTCGGCGCCGCGCTGGCAGTCGCCGCCGGCGAAGACTTTCGGGTGCGAAGTACGGCCAGAAGCCGGGTCGATGACGACCTCCCCCCAGCGGCCCAGTTCGATCCCGGCATCAGCCAGCCACGGCAGCCCGGCGACATCGAAACCGAGGGCCATGATCACCACATCGGCCGGGACGCAGTGTTCGCTGCCGGCCAGCTCCGTCACCTGCTGCCGGCCGTCGGCGTCCGGTGTGCCGAGGAGGGTGCGGATGGCGTCGACGCCGACCAGGGCCCCCTGTTCATTGAAGTCCAGTCGCTGCGGTGCGGCCTGAAAGAGGAAGGTCACCCCTTCCTCGACGGCGTTGTGGTACTCCTTGCTGCTCCCCGGCATGTTGGCGGCATCGCGTCGGTAGAGGCAGGTGACCTCCTGCGCCCCCTCGCGGACGGCGGTGCGCACGCAGTCCATGGCGGTATCGCCGCCGCCGACCACCACCACCCGCTTGCCGAGCACCCCGAAGCGCTCCATCCACCCCTTGCCGGCCAAGCGGCGCTGCACGTTGGTGAGGAACTCCATGGCGAGGAAACAGTGCTCGTGATCCTCGCCGGGGATGCCGGCGCGCTTGCCGTTGGTGGCGCCGGCGCCGATGAAGACCGCATCAAAGCCGTCGACCAGCCGGCCGAACGACTGGTCCTGGCCGATTTCGGTCTTGAGATGCAGCGTCATCCCCGCTTCCTTGAGGATAGCGAAGCGACGCTCCACCGTGCGCTTGTCGAGCTTGAAACCGGGGATGCCGTAAGCGAGCAGGCCGCCGGGGAGATCCGCCCGCTCGAACATTTCCACCTTGATGCCGGCACGCAGCAGGAAGTGGGCGCAGCTCATCCCGGCCGGCCCGGAACCGATCACCGCCACCTTCTTGTCGGTGGTGATCCCGGGAAACGGCAGGGTGTAGCCGGCGGCAAAGGCCAGATCCGAGATCGACGCCTCGATCGGGCCGATGCTGATGGCGCCAAAGCCGTCTTCGAGGGTGCAGGCCCCTTCGCACAGGCGGTTGTGCGGGCAGATGCGGCCGAGAATCTCGGGAAAGGGCGAACTCTCGTTGCTGAGCAGGAAGGCCTTCTCCAGGTCCTTCTCGGCGATCGCCTCGAGCCACTGCGGGATGTAATTCTGCAGCGGGCAACCGATGGTCGTGCAGAACGGGTCGCCGCACTGCACGCAGCGCTCGGCCTGGCGCGCCACCTTGCGGTCGGAGAAGAAGCGGTAGATCTCTTCGAAGGTGTGGATGCGCCGGCTGACATCCTCCTTGGCGGGTTCTTCGCGGTTGGTTTCGATAAAGGTTTGCATGGTGTGGCCTCTAGGTTTGAGGACCCCTCCGCCCTCCGGGCACCTCCCCTCCTTAGCAGGGGAGGATCATCCCCCTTGCGGAGCAGGGGGGACGTCACGCCTTGGCGTGACGGGGGGGGTCAGTTCCCTTCCTTCGGATTCAAAGGCGCGCGCATGTCTTTTGGTGTCACCATCCAGAAGTAGGCCAGTTCCTCGCGATAGTTGTCGAGGAGGAAGCGCGCCTTCGGGCTGCGCGTGCGGTTGTGGTAGCTGACCAGGATCTTCTTCAGGTACAGCTTCCCCTCGTTGTCGTCGTCGATGTCGATCCGCCGCGCCGCCACCAGCTCCGAGTTGAGATTGTCGATGAAGGTCTTGTGGCGGTCGTAGATGAAGGCCGCCCCGCCGGTCATCCCCGCGCCGAAGTTGATCCCGGTCTCGCCGAGGATCACCACGGTGCCGCCGGTCATGTATTCACAGGCGTGGTCGCCGGTCCCCTCCACCACTGCCAGGGCGCCCGAGTTGCGCACGGCGAAGCGCTCGCCGGCGATCCCCGCGGCAAAGAGCTTGCCACCGGTGGCGCCGTACAGGCAGGTGTTGCCGACCGCAGCCGCCCCCTCGCGGTAGATCTTCGGGGTGACGATAATCCGCCCGGCGCTCATCCCCTTGCCGACGTAGTCGTTGGCCACACCAAACAGGAAGATATTGACGCCGCCGGCCAGAAACGCGCCGAGGGACTGGCCGGCCACCCCGGTCAGTTTGAGGGTGATCGCCTCCTTGGGGAGGCCGGCGTCGCCGTAGTAGCGGGCGATTTCGCCGCTGATCAGGGCCCCGACCGAGCGGTTGACGTTGCTGATCTCGCGCTCGACAACGATCTCCTCCTTGGGATTGCGCAGCACCGGCATGACCTCTTCGAGGAGCGCCTTCTCGTATTCGTTGCGGTCGAACGGCTCGTTGCGGCGGGCATAGCGGTCCGGCCCGTCGATGCGCTGCAGCAGCGCCGAGAAGTCGAAGGTTTTGGCCGGTTCGGCGTCGATGACCCTGAGCAGTTCGGTGCGACCGACGACCTCGTCCAGCGTCCGGCAGCCGAGCGCGGCGAGGAGTTCGCGGACATCCTCGGCAACATTGCGCAGAAAAGCCACGACCTTGTCGACGGTGCCGACATAGTGGGCGCGCAGCGCCGGGTCCTGGGTGGCGACCCCGACGGTGCAGCGGTTGAGATGGCAGACGCGCAGCAGCTTGCAGCCGAGGATGACCAGCAGGGTGGTGCCGAAACCGAAGCGCTCGGCGCCGAGGATCGCTGCCTTGACCACGTCGGCGCCGGTCTTCAACCCGCCGTCGGCCTGCAACTCCACCAGGTCGCGCAGGCCGTTCCCCTTCAGGCTCTGGTGGACTTCGGCCAGCCCCGGCTCCCAGGGGTTGCCGGCATGATTGATGGAACTTTGCGGCGCCGCGCCGGTCCCCCCCTCGCAGCCGGAGACGACGATACGGTCGGCGTAGCACTTGGCCACGCCGGCGGCGATGGTGCCGACCCCGGCGGTGGAGACCAGCTTGACCGAGATGCGGGCCTGCGGGTTGACCTGCTTGAGGTCGAAGATCAGTTGGGCCAGATCCTCGATGGAGTAGATGTCGTGGTGCGGCGGCGGCGAGATCAGGGTGACGCCGGGGATGGTGAAGCGTAAGGAGGCAATCAGCGGCGTGACCTTTTCGCCGGGGAGTTGCCCCCCCTCGCCGGGCTTGGCCCCCTGGGCGACTTTGATCTGGATCTCCTCGGCGCTGCGCAGATACGCCGGGGTGACGCCGAAACGCCCGGAGGCGACCTGCTTGATACGGCTGTTGCGGATCGTCTTCAGCCGTTCCGGCGCCTCGCCCCCCTCACCACTGTTCGATGCCCCGCCAAGGAGGTGCATGGCCTCGGCCAGCGCCTCGTGGGCCTCGGGGGAGATGGAGCCGAGAGACATGGCCGCCGAGTCGAAGCGCCGGGTGATCGCCTCGACCGGCTCGACCTCGTCCAGCGGGACCGGCGCATGCGGACTGTTCCAGGTGAGGAAGTCGCGGATGAAGCGCTGCCCGCGCCCGTGAATCAGCGCGCGGAATTTCAGGTAATCGTCCCTCTCCAGGGTTGCGGCGAAACGGTGCAGGGACGTGATCACCTGGGAATTGAAATCGTGGTATTCGCCGCCAGGGTTGTCGCGGTTGGCGCTGCCGATCACCAGCGGGTAGAAGGGGGCCAGCTGGTTTTTGCGGAACAGCTGGCCGTGGGCGGCGGCGATCCGCCCCTCGAGGGCGGCGAAGTTCAAGCCCGGGACCAG
The DNA here is from genome assembly GCA_964603155.1 of uncultured Geobacteraceae bacterium. Lineage (GTDB taxonomy): Bacteria > Desulfobacterota > Desulfuromonadia > Desulfuromonadales > BM103 > VAUL01. The sequence goes on from CAZRTZ010000009.1 coordinate 9,754, forward strand.
CCGCGCCGACGCCGGGAAGCAGGCCTCGGCCACATCGTCGCCCAGGCCGATGAGGTCGAACAGCGCCGCATTGCGATAGCTGGAGACAGTGCTGATTCCCATCTTCGACATGACCTTGAGAATCCCCTTGGTCAGCGCCTCGTAGAGGTTCTTCAGAGCCAGGCGCGTTTCGCGCGGCGAGAGTTGTTCGCGCTCGCACAGCTGCAGGCCGGTGGCGTAGAGGAGCCACGGGTAAATGGCCAGCGCCCCGTAACCGAGCAGGACGCTGGCCTGGTGCGGGGTGGCGACCTCGCCGGTGACCGCGACCAGCGACACCAGGTGGCGCAGCCGCTCGTTGAGCAACCGCTGGTTGAGATAGCCGACCGCCATCGCCATCGGGATCAGGCGGGTCTGTGCGTCGAGGACGCGGTCGTCGAGGACGACCACGCGCACGCCGTCATCGCGGACCGCCGCGGCCACCCGGTCGCCAAGTTCCGCCAGGGCCTTGTGCAGATCGGCGCTGAAGCCGGTGAAGAAGGTGCGATGCCGGTAACAGGCCTCGAAACGGGGCTTCTCCGGGTCGCCGAAGGAGAGGAGGGCGGCGAGGATATCGTAGGAGAGGATCGGCGAGATGTTCTTCAGGCGCCGGGCGCGCTCGGCGGTCTCGATGAGCGGGTTGCCGAGTTCGCCGACGCCGATGGTGGTCGACATCACCACCTTCTCGCGATAGGGATCGATGGGCGGGTTGGTGACCTGGGCGAACTTCTGCCGGAAAAAATCGGCGAAATTGCGCGGCACCTCCGAAAAGGCCGCCTGCGGCGAGTCGTCCCCCATGGAGCCGGTCGGCTCCTTCCCCTCGCGCAGCATCGGCTTGATGGTGTATTCCACCGCTTCGTGGGTGATGTTGTGGTAGCGCTGCAGCCTGGCCAGGTCGGGAGTCCGGTAGTCGGCGAGGTCGTCGAACTGGTGCTCGATGAACTCCATCAGGTACCAGGTGCGCCCGGTCAGCCATTCGCTGTACGGCTGCGAGTCCATGAGGTAGCGGTCGATGTCGGTGGAGCGGAAGATCTGCCCGGTCTGCAGGTCGGCGGCGAGCATTTCGCCGCTTTGCAGGCGGCCGTACTCGCGCACCTGCTCCGGCGGCAGGCCGAGGACGCCGAACTCGCTGGTCAGCAGCAGGCGGTCGTCCAGGGTGACCACGTACTTGGCCGGGCGCAGGCCGTTGCGGTCGAGGAGGCAGCCGACGTAGCGGCCGTTGGTCACGCTCACCGCCGCCGGGCCGTCCCACGGTTCCCAGGAGGCCGAGGTGTACTCGTAGAAGGAGCGCAGCCGGGCCGGCATGTGGGCGACGTTGTGGCGCGCCGGCGGAATGAGCATGCGCACCGCCTTGAAGAAATCGACGCCGTTGACCAGCAGGAACTCGAACATGTTGTCGAGACTGGCGCTGTCGCTCCCCACCGGCTGGACGATCGGCAGGATGCGCGCCAGCTCTGCGTCGGTAAACACCGGGCTGGACATGGCTGCCGCCTTGGCCACGGCGTTGAAGCGGTTGGCGCGGATCGAGTTGATCTCGCCGTTGTGGGCCAGGTTGCGGAACGGCTGGGCCAGCCGCCACTGCGGCAGGGTGTTGGTCGAGAAGCGCTGGTGGAAAAGGACCAGATGGGTGGCGAACTCCTCGCGGCGCAGGTCCGGGTAGAGGCGCGCCAGGTTCTTCGGCATGACCAGCCCCTTGTAGGGGAGGAGTTCGCGCGAAAAGGCGGCGATGTAGAAGGCCGGCTGATCCTTAAGGGCGTGCTCGACCTCTTTGCGGGTCAGGTAGATCAGGGCGTCGAAACGCCGGGTGGCGATCAGTTCCTTCGGCACCACGAAGGCCTGGACGATGCGCGGCAGGCTGGCCAGGGCGTAGTCGCCGAGGACCTCGGTATCGACTGGAACCTCGCGGCAGAGGACCACCTGCAGGTCGTTGCGGGCGCAGGCCTCGGCAAACTGCTCCAGTTGCGCCTGCGGGTCGGAGAGGAAGAGCGTCGCCACGGCAAAGTTCTCCGGCAGGGAGACCCCCTGCTCGGCGGCGACCCGGCGCATGAAGGCCACCGGCATGGCGCAGAGCAGGCCGCAGCCGTCTCCGGTCTTGCCGTCGGCGGCGATGGCGCCGCGGTGCATCATGCGACTTAAGGCCCGGATCGAATCCTGCAGCAGCTGATGGCTCGGCTGCCGGCGCAGATGGGCCAGCAGACCCATGCCGCAGGCGTCGTGAAACTGGTTGGCAAAATTCATTCGGCAGGCATCCTTTGCCAGGGGTGGAATCCGCACCTTACGCCCTCTTCCGGCACGTCACAACCACTTCTTGCGTCGAAACACCAGCAGCATGACGAACACGCAGGCCAGCATCACCGCCCACAGTGCCGGATAGCCCCAGGTCCAGCGCAGCTCGGGCATGTAATCGAAGTTCATGCCGTAGACGCCGACCAGGAAGGTCAGCGGGATGAAGATGGTGGCCATGACCGTGAGCACCTTCATGATCTCGTTGGTGCGCTGGCTGACGCTCGAGAGGTAGAGATCGAGCAGGCCGGAGACCGAGTCGCGGTAGATCTCGACGGTGTCGATGATCTGGATCAGGTGTTCATAGAGGTCGCGCAAGAACGGGATGGTGCGCTCGTCGATCAGCTCGGACCCCTCGCGCTCCAGACCAGAGACCACCTCGCGCAGCGGCCAGACCGCCTTGCGCACCACCATCAGGTCGCGCTTGAGGGCGTGGATGCGCTGCAGCGTCGCACGCTGCGGCCGGTCGGCCAGCTCCTCCTCGATGTCGGTGAGTAGTTCGCCAAGGCTCTCCAGCACCGGGAAGTAGCTGTCGACCACCGAATCGATCAGCGAGTAGGCCAGGTAATCGGCGCCGCGCTGGCGGTGTCGGCCCTTGGGGGAGCGCAGACGTTCACGCACCCCGTCGAAGATATCGCCGGGCTGCTCCTGAATCGAGAGCACGGTTCGTTCCGTCAGGGCGATGCTGACCTGCTCGCTGGCCAGACGCCCGCTCGCCTTGTCGATGCTGAGCACCTTGAGGATGACCAGGAGGCTTTCACCAAAGTTTTCCGCCTTGGGCCGGTGCTCGGTGTTGAGCAGATCCTCCAGCGCCAGGGCATTCAGGCCGAAAGCGGTGCCAAGCTGTTCGACCAGCGCCACATCGTGGATGCCGAGGAGGTTGACCCAGTGCAGCCCCGGCTTCCGGCAGGTGTCCAGGCACGCCTGTGCAGACAGATCAAGGCTCTGTCCGAAAAGCTCCGGCGTATAGCTGATCAGTTCGAGGCAGGGCTTGTCCAGGCGGCGCGCGCCAATGTGCAGCAGCGTGCCGGGGGAGAGGCCGATCCGCCGCGCGGTTCCGTCAGGCATGCGTATCTCCTTCGATTAATCGAGTGATTATAACAGCTTGAAGAAAACTGCCAAGCCACCCCTGGAAATGCTAGGATTATGTTCACAAGGTATTAGCTCCTGTGCTATGAATGCACATCCCAAACGGCAAACCATACCCCCGAAACGCGGAGGATTCATGTTCGGATTGATCCCCAAGGATGAAAAATTCTTTGTATTGTTCAAAGAGCTCAGCGCGACGATCATCGAGGGCGCCGAGGCGCTCAAGGAAATGCTCGATCATTTTGACCATCCGGCTGCAAGCCAGAAGCAGATCAAAGATATCGAGCACAAGGCCGACCACCTGACCCATGACATCATCAAGAAGCTCAACACGAGCTTCGTGACGCCGCTGGATCGCGAGGATATCTATGCCCTGGCCGGCGCCCTCGACGACATCCTCGACCTGATCGACGCCTCGGCCCAGCGTTTCGTCATGTACAAGATCGACAAGCCGACCCAAGAGGCCAAGGAATTGGGCTTCCTGATCCTCAAGTCGTGTCAGACCCTCGACAAGGCGGTCGCCCTGCTTGGCGGCAAGCTCGAACCGATCGCCGCGTACTGCATGGAGGTCAACTCCCTGGAGAACGAGGCCGACCGGGTCTACCGCGAGGCGATCAGCAAGCTGTTCGAGGAGGAGAAGGATCCGATCCAGCTGATCAAGTGGAAGGAACTGTACGAAACGCTGGAGAAGGCGACCGACAAGTGCGAGGACGCCGCCAACATCCTCGAAAGCGTGGTGGTGAAAAATGCCTGACGCCAATCTGCTGCTGCTGTTGATGGTGATCACGGCGGCGCTGGCTTTCGACTACATCAACGGCTTCCACGACACCGCCAACGCCATCGCCACCTGCGTCTCGACCCGGGCGCTGAGCGTCAAGGCGGCGATCTTCATGGCGGCTTTCCTCAACTTCGCCGGGGCCATGGTCTCCACCAAGGTGGCCACCACCATCGGCAAGGGGATCGTCAGCGCTCAGGACGTCACGCAGATGGTGATCTTTGCCGGGGTGATGGGGGCGATCATCTGGAACCTGATTACCTGGTATTTCGGATTGCCGTCGTCGTCTTCCCATGCCCTGATCGGCGGAGTCATCGGCGCGGCCGTGGCGCATGCCGGCGCCGCGGTCCTGCAGTGGGCCGGGCTGAAGAAGATCATCCTCGCCCTGGTGCTGTCGCCGATCATCGGCACCGGCCTCGGCTTCCTGATCATGCTGGCCGTGCTCTGGGGATTCCGCCGCAAGGCGCCGGGGCCGCTCAATACCGGGTTCCGCCGCCTGCAGGTGCTCTCCGCGGCCGTCATGGCCTTCTCCCACGGTACCGCCGATGCGCAGAAATCGATGGGGATCATCACGTTGGCGCTGGTCAGCTACGGGGCGCTTCCGGTTTTTGCCGTACCGCTGTGGGTTAAACTTTCCTGCGCCATCGTCATGGGCCTGGGCACCGCCGCCGGCGGGTGGCGAATCATCAAGACCCTCGGCAAGGACTTCGTCAAGCTGCAACCGGTGCACGGCTGCTGCGTGGAGACCGCCGCCGCCGGGGTCATTCTCAGTGCCTCGTCGCTCGGTCTGCCGGTCAGCACCACTCACGTCATCACCTCCAGCATCCTCGGCGTCGGTCTCACCAAGCGGATCACCGCGGTCAACTGGAATGTCGCCTACCGCATCCTGTGGGCCTGGATCCTGACCATCCCCGCGTCGGCGGTGGTCGCCTTCATCACCTATGTGACGCTGACGCCGTTCTTCGGGCAGTAGTCCTAGAGGGCGACATAAAAAAAGACAAGGGGACAGAATTGAATTCTGTCCCCTTTTGATTGGTCTGGTCGTTCGCCGGTCGTTCAGGGCGATTTCTTGTGGCGAATGATCGTTCCCTCATTCAGATAGATCACATCTTCAGCGATGTTGGTCGCCAAGTCGGCGATCCGCTCCAGGTTGCGCGAAACCACCAGGAAGTGCAGGAGATAATCGACCGATTCCGGATCATTGCGGATCTGCTCCTTGAACAGTTCGTAGTTGCGGGCATGCAGAATGTCGACCTCCTCATCGAGGGCGATGATCCTGCGGGCCAGGACTAGATCGGCGTTGACCAGCGAATCGAGAGCCTTGCCGAGCATGTCGAGGGACTTTTCGGCCATCGCTTCCAGAGCCAGCGAATGTCTGGCCTGGTGCGGGAAAGCCGCTGCCGCAATCGCCCGCTGGGAGATACTCACAGCGTTGTCGGCAATCCGCTCGAGGTCGTTGTTGATCTTCATCACCGCCACGATCAGGCGCAGATCGTGGGCGACCGGCTGATGCAAGGCCAGCACTTTGAGGCACTCCTCCTCGATGTCGACCTCCATGCGATTCACCTGCTCGTCGCTGACAACAACTTTGCGAGCCAATTCCGGGTCACGCAGGGCCAGAGCCTTGACCGCCTGCTGCACATTTTCTTCGACCACCGCGGTCAGGGTCAGAAGGTGCTTTTCCAGCCGTTCCAGTTCCTGTTTCAGCATGAGATCTATTCCCCTTTGCGCCAATACGTGATGATCAGCCGAAACGGCCGGTGATGTAATCCTCGGTCTGCTTCTTCTGCGGCTTGATGAACATCTCCCGGGTCACGCCGTACTCCACCAGGAACCCTTCGTACAGGAAGGCGGTGAAGTCGGAGACCCTTGCCGCCTGCTGCATGTTGTGGGTGACGATGATGATCGTGTAGTCGTTGCGCAGTTCACCGATCAACTCTTCGACGCGGGCCGTCGATTTCGGGTCGAGGGCGCTACACGGTTCGTCCATCAGGATCACTTCCGGATTGACGGCGATCGCCCGGGCGATGCACAGGCGCTGCATCTGCCCGCCGGACAGCCCGAGAGCCGAATCATGAAGGCGGTCCTTGACTTCATCCCACAGGGCAGCACCGCGCAGGCTGCGCTCCACGGTCTCGTCGAGTACGGTCTTGTTCTTCACTCCGGCGATGCGCAATCCGTAGATGACATTCTCATAGATCGATTTAGGAAAGGGGTTCGATTTCTGAAAGACCATCCCGACCCGGCGGCGCAGATCGATCACATCCATCGACGGCGCATTGATGTCGACGCCGTTGAGAAGGATGTTGCCGCACACCTCGATATTGTCAATCAGGTCGTTCATCCGGTTGAAGCAGCGCAGCAGGGTCGACTTGCCACAGCCGGACGGACCGATCAGTGCGGTCACGTTGCGCCGGGGGAAGTTGATGCTGATCCCGTGCAGGGCTTTGCTCTGCCCGTAATAAAACTCGAGATTTTCGACCTCGATGATTGAATCGTTGGTCTGAAAGGGTGCCGTGTCACTCATGCGATAAAACCTCTTGGGTTCAGAACGTCCCGAAAGTGTAGCGTTTCTTCATCTTGTTGCGCAAATAGATGGCGATGCTGCTCATAATCAGGACGATCAGCACCAGCAGCAGGGTGGTCACGAACACCATCGGCTTGGCGGCTTCGACATTCGGCGACTGAAAGCCGATGTCAAAGATGTGGAAGCCAAGGTGCATGAACTTGCGGTCGAGATGGAGAAACGGAAAGTTACCGTCGAGCGGCAGAGACGGTGCCAGTTTGACCACCCCGGTGATCATCAGCGGCGCCACTTCGCCGGCGGCGCGGGCCATGGCCAGAATCAGTCCGGTCATGATCCCGGGAGAGGCCATTGGCAACAGGATGCGGGTCAGCGTCTGGAATTTGGTGGAACCGAGAGCCAGCGACCCTTCGCGGATCTCGCGGGGGATGGCGCCAAGGGCCTCCTCTGTGGCGACGATCACCACCGGCACCGTCAGCAGAGCGAGGGTCAGACTGGCCCAGAGCAGGCCGCCGGTCCCGAAAGTCGGCGTCGGTAAAAGTTCCGGAAAAAAGAGTTTGTCGAGCGTCCCGCCAACTCCATAGACAAAGAAGCCAAGCCCGAAGATTCCGTAGACAATCGAGGGGATTCCCGCCAGGTTGTTGACGGCAATCCTGACCAGGCGGACGATCACGCCGTCGCGGGCATACTCTTTCAGGTAGATGGCGGCAATTACGCCGAGCGGGAAGCTGAACAGGCTCATGACGAAGATCAGCATGATCGTGCCGAAGATCGCCGGGAACAGGCCCCCTTCGGTATTGGCCTCGCGGGGTTCTTCAGTGAGAAGTTCCACAAGCTTGCCCAGATAGAACCGGATTTTCTCCCCGACCGTCATGGCGTTCGGCCGGTAGACACGGACGATGTCGGCCAACCGGAACTCCTTGGTGCGCCCGTTGCTGTCGGCAAAGACCGCCGTGTAGGCGCCGAGACGGATTCTGTCGGCCTCCTGTCGACCCATGACGCGCTTGAAGTCATCATCCAGGATGGTTTTCTGCCGTTCCAATTCGGTGATTCGGGGGTCGGCGGCGGCAATGCCCGCAAAGGTCAACTTGAGAAGTTTGTGCCGGACCTGTTCGGCACGATAACTGAGGAGGGAGAGTTCCTCGTCGGCCTCGAGAAGCGTTCTCTGCAGGGCGCGCAGCCGGTTTTGCGCGTCCAACATGGCCGACAGAGGATCCAGCCCGGCCGTCTGGCCGGCGAGGTCGCCCAGCTTGACCTCGACCAGACGGCCGAAGAAGTTGCCGTACTCCATCCGTTCGAGTGCAACTATCTCTGCCGGCCGGCTTTCGCTGACGATCTCGACTTCGTCGACCCACCGGAAATCCAGACCGTACAGGTCGCGGTTACCAACCTTATACTGGCGACGGAAGCCTTCGCCATTGGCGGCCGGTTCGCGCTTGATCGGTTCGCCGACCAGCCGGCTGCCGTCCTTGAGCTCGAGTTGGTCAAGATCGGACGGCCAGAACACGCCAAGGCCGTTAACCATGACCACCACAATCAGAGTGAACGCGATCAGCAGGGTGGTGGCCAGGGCGGCGGCCGTCCCCCATACGCACGGTTCGCCGATGCGCCAGTATTTGTTCATGGTCAGAACCGTCCGTATTTCTTGCGCAGCCGCTGGCGCACCAGTTCGGCCACGGTGTTGACCACAAAGGTCATCAGAAAGAGGATCACCGCCGAGAGGAACAGCACCCGATAGAGGGTGCCACCGTGCGGTGCCTCGGGGATCTCTACGGCGATGTTGGCCGACAACGGCCGCATGCCGTTGAACGGGCTCCAGTCGATGATCGGCGTGTTGCCGGTCGCCATCAGCACGATCATCGTCTCGCCGACGGCGCGGCCGAAACCGATCATGGCGCCGGCGAAGATGCCGGGGCTGGCCGAAGGAAGGATCACCCGCCACACGGTCTGCCAGCGGCTGGCGCCGCAGGCCAGCGAAGCAGCCTTGAGGGCCGGCGGCACGTTGGACAGGGAGTCCTCGGCGATGGTGAAGATGATCGGGATCACCGCGAAGCCCATGCCGAAGGCGATGATGATGCAGTTGCGCGGATCGTAGCGGGTGTTCATCTCCTCGAACAGCCACTGTTTGAAATTGCCGGCGAAAAACCAGCTCTCGAGCTGCGGGCCCAGCACGCAGGCTGCAGCCACCGCCAGCAACAGGACCGGGGCCACTGCCAGGAATTCATAGCCACGCTCGACCCGTTTCAGCACCGTGCGCTCACGCAGCCCCTGCCAGAGAACGATGGCCAGGAGCAGGCAGATCGGCACCATGACAATGCTGAGGAAAACCGCCCCGAGGGATCGCTCGATGATCGGCGCCAGCCACAGCGCTGCCAAAAAACCGATGATAACGGTCGGGATGGCCGCCATGACCTCAATGGCCGGCTTGATCACGGCCCGCACCCGCGGCCGGCAGAACTGACTGGTGTAGATCGCCCCGAACAGCGCCAGCGGCACCGCGAAGAGCATCGCGTAGAAGGTCCCCTTCAGGGTGCCGAAGATCAGTGGTGCCAGGCTCATCTTCGGCTCGAAATCGTCGTTCCCCGACGAAGATTGCCAGACTTGGGCCGGCTCATCGTACCCCTCGTACCAGACCTTGCCGAAGAGCGTCTTCCAACTGACCTCGGGGTGGGGATTGCTGATTTTCCAGAGAATCACACGGTTGTCGGTCGTCAGGCCAATCAGACCGTCGCCCCGGGTCGAGAGCGCATACTGGGTCAGCGGCTGGTTATTGCCGAACGTGAGCAGGTGCCGCTCGCTGGTCATGTGGTCGAGGTGCAGAACGCCGTCCTCCCCCAGGCTGAGCAGCGATTTGTCACGCGGCGATGGCTGCACGGCAACGACCCGGGCGTGGTGGTTCGACAGGTCGTGAATCCGCTGCAGGGATTTTTGCGGGCTGGTCGTATCACCGCGCACCGGGAACCAAACACTCACCTGGCCGGAGGCATCCCCCACGGCCAGAGAATAATCGCCGAAGACCAGGGTCAAGGCGGTGATGGCGCGACGGTCGGCAAAGGCCTGCACCTCGTCGAGGGCTTCGGCGGAGCCCGGCTCCTCGAGGCTCCAGCGCAGCAGGTAGCCGTGTTCGGTACCGGCATAGAGCGTCTGGCCACGGCTATCGAGGGCCAGGGCTTTGACTGCCCCGTAGCTGCCGATGGCAAGCACTTGATGGTGCCGCTGTTCGCTGACCTCTCCGGAAAGCGTTTCCGTGGTGATCCGCTGGGTGACCGTCAGACGGCCATTGTCAAGCAGGTCGATGCGCGTGCCTCGGCCGTCCTCGGAAAGGCGGGCGAGCGAGCGAACCGCAGTGCCGGTGTCGGGTGGCGCGAAAGTGGCCTGACGCTGAACGGTGTGTTTGATGGTGCGCCGGTTGCCGTCCCCCGCATCGAAGGTTGGGCGAAACCCGACTGTTTCGATAGTCAGGCTGCCGTCAGCCCAGAGCAACCCATACTGCAGCCGCCCATGGGCATCAACGGCCCGCAGCGGCTGCGCCGCATTGCCTGGCGGCGGTGCCGCATAAACATCAATGGCCGCGCCCTGCTGGGTTTCAAAAAAGTGAAAGCGGCCATTGGCGTCGAGGTAGTAGCCGGTTTCGAGGTATTCGTCGATCCCGATGGCCCGGACCTCTTCGGTCCGGCTTACACCGGGGAGAGGGAACTTCGCATAAAGCTCCTCCTCCGCGCCCCTGAACAGCGGCAGGGTGACGTTGGCGATCTGCAGCAGGATGAAGACCACGCTGAAGATCACCAGCATGCCGCCTCCGGTGATAACCCAGCGGGCAATGCGATCGTTGCGCCTGACGCGGCGGCGATATCGTTCGTTCATGCGGTCAAGTCCGTATCATGCGACAAAGCGAGGTCCCGCTCTCGCCAGAGCGGGACCTCGCCTTCAACCAGGCAAAGCTGGCGGGGTTCCCTTATTTGAGCAGTTCGAGTTGCTTGGCGGCGACGCTGGCAGTCAGCGGCAGGTAGCCGTCCTTGATCACGATTTCCTGCCCTTCCTTCGACAGCACGAAGGTCAGGAACTCCTTGATGACCGGCGGCAGCGGCTTGTTCGGCTCCTTGGCCACATAGATGTAGAGCATGCGCCCCAAGGGGTACTTCCCTTCGAGCACGTTCTCATAGGTCGGCTCATAAGCCTTCTCGCCGTCCTTGTTAGCCAGAGCCAGGGCCTTGACACCGGAGGTCTTGTAGCCAATCCCGGAGTAGCCCATGCCGGCCTTGTCCTCGGTCACGCCGAGCACCACCGAAGCGGAGCCGGGCTGTTCCTTGACGGTGTCCTTGTAATCACCCTTGGCCAGGGCGTGCTCCTTGAAGTAGCCGTAGGTCCCGGAAGCCGAGTTGCGGCCGTAGAGGCTGATCGGCGCGCTGGCCAGGGCCCCTTTCAGACCGAGTTGTCCCCAGGTGGAAACATCCTGGGCCGCGCCGCCCTTGCGGGTCTTCGAGAAGATCGCATCGACCTGAGTCAGGGAGAGTTCGTCCAGCGGGTTGTCCTTGTGCACGTAAACAGCCAGGGAGTCAAGAGATACCCCGATGGCGGTCGGCTTGTAGCCGAACTTGGCTTCGAACGCCTCGATCTCCTGCTTCTTCATCATGCGCGACATCGGGCCGAGCTGGGAGGTCCCTTCGATCAGTGCGGGGGGGGCGGTGCTGGAGCCTTTCCCCTCAATCTGGATGTTGACGTTGGGATAGCTCTTGCGGAACCCTTCAGCCCACAGGGTCATCAGGTTGTTGAGCGTGTCCGAGCCGACGCTGTTGAGGTTGCCGGAAACACCCTGCACCTTGGCATAGGCCGGGATCTTGGCATCGACCTTGACGTCTTCGGCCAGGGCCGGGGCGGCCAGCAGGCAGACGGCCAGCAGGCCGGCGAGCAGTTTTTTTGCATTGCTGATCATTTTGTCTTTCTCCTTTTTTCGTTCTCTCTATGAGTGTGGTTTGTATGGGTCATTTCCGGCGAATCCGGACCACCCGAACTCCTTTATGGCTGGAAGCATCGGGGGTGTCGGTTAGCATTTGGTTAGCAGCCGGTGAGAAGTTCGTATGTTGAACCCCGGCCGATGAAATCAATAAACCGTGCTGAACGACCGGCGAAGATATTATTTGCTTTTTGTTAGGGATTGGTTAGGGAGCGGTCAGGAATGATTAGACCGGTCCGGCAGCACAATGGTGAAGAGACTCCCTTCACCGGGGGTGCTGTCAACCCGGACCTGGCCGCCGTGAGCCTGGATGATGTGCTTGACGATCGCCAGACCAAGGCCGGTTCCTCCCTGCTTGCGGCTGCGGGCCTTGTCTACGCGGTAGAACCGCTCGAACAGGCGCGGCAGGTGTACCCGGTCAATCCCGCAGCCGAAATCACGCACCGTGATTTCCAGCCCGGCCGCCCCGGCGTGCGCGGCAAGCTGCACTTCTCCCCCGTCGTTGCTGTATTTGATGGCATTGTCGATCAGGTTGACCAGCGCCTGTTCCAGAAGCGGTGCGTTGGCCGGGCACTGTAAGCGCTCGTCACAGTCGATGGTGAGACGGACCTGTTTGTCCCGCGCCTTGACCTGACAGGACTGCAAGGCACTCTGGATCACCTCGCCGATAGCCACCGGCGTCATGTTGATCCCGGCCTTTTCCTCATCCTGCTCGATACGCGACAGCGCCAGCAGATCCTCGATAATCGCGTTGAGCCGGTCGGCCTGGCGGGCGATGATGTCGAGGAAGCGCGGCGCACTGTCGGCCTCGTCCATGGCCCCGCCAAGGAGCGTCTCCACCGAGCCCTTGATGGCCGTGATCGGGGTCTTCAACTCATGGGAGACGTTGGCCACGAAATCGCGACGAATGTTCTCCAACCGCTGTAACCTGGTGATGTCGTTGAGCACCACCAGCACACCGATTTCCTCCCCGCGGGCATCTCGCAGCGGCGCCCCGTGGGTCTGCAGAAAGCGCTCCTCACCACGGATTGTCAGGCGCATCTCGGCTTCGATCGGGACCTTGCTCTGCAGGGCCCTGGCAATAAACTGCTGCAGGTCGGTTTTCCGCGAGACTTCCTGAATCCGCCGGCCGATGGCCGCATCGGCCTGAATGTCGAGCAGGCTGGCCGCCGCCTGGTTGATGCGCAGAATCTTTTCGTTGCGGTCGATCGCCAGCACTCCTTCGATCATGCTGGCTAAAACGGCCTCCTGCTCGTTGCGCTGGCCGACCACGGTACGGATGCGCTCATCAAGCTGGGCCGCCATCTGGTTCATGGACGCGGCCAGTCCGGACAATTCCCTGTTGCGATAATGCGGTAGCCTGCGATCGAATTCACCGCGCGCAAAACGTTCTGCGCCGTCACGCATTTCGGCCAGGGGGCTGGATATTTTCCGGGCTATCCACAGGCTGATCAGGGCAGCCCCCAGAGCAACGGCCAGAGCGATACCGACGCTCTGTGCGGCAGCGGTCTCCCTAATCCGGTCGATCCTGGCCAGAGACAGGGAGGCCCTGACACAGCCGGTGACCCGGCCGCTGTCGACCACCGGAACGGCGACATACATCATTTTCTGCTGCACGGTGTGGCTGAAGCGTGTCGACATGCCGACGGCCCCACCGAGCGCCGCGGAGATCTCAGGGCGCTCGGCATGGTTTTCCATCCGCCGCGGGTCTTCGCTGGTGTCGCCGAGCACCCGGCCGTCAGGGAGAATGACGGTCAGCCGGGTAAACGAAAGCGGGCCCAGGCGCTTGCATAACTCATCGATGCGGGCAGCTTCTTCGGGATGCAGGAATTGCTCGACCTGGGCAGCAACCAACCGGGCGCGCGCCTCCAGATCCTTGCGGGTCTGTTCAATATGGAACTGATCGAGGGCACGGGAGAAGAGCCAGGTCACCATCAGCAAGGCGCAGAGGGTGCTGGCGAGGAAGGGCAGCAGAAACTGCCAAACGAGTCGGTGCCGCATCATCTCATTCGGACCTTATTCGGTTTCCTTGAAGCGGTAGCCGACGCCGCGCACGGTTTCGATATACTGGCCGCCATCCCCGAGCTTTTTGCGCAGACCGACGATCTGGACATCGACGGCCCGGTCAGTCACCGCATAGCCTTCACCGTGGATGGCATCGACGATCTGTGTGCGGGAGAAAACCCAGCCGGGGCGACTGGCCAGGAGAAGCAGGATGCGAAACTCCGTATAGGTCAGATCGACCGCTTCGCCATCGACCGTCACACGATTTCGCCCGGGGTGGATGAAAATGTTGAAAATCTGGATCGGCTCCTCCTGCTCGAGCGGACTTTCCGTGCGCGCATTGCGGCGCAGCAGAGCACGCACCCGGGCGAGCAGCACCTGAGGGCTGAACGGTTTGGGAAGATAGTCGTCGGCACCGAGTTCCAACCCCTGCACGATATCGGCTTCCTCGCCCTTGGCGGTCAGCATGATGACCGGGCAGTTCTTGGTATCCGGTGACTTGCGCAGGCGCCGGCAGACTTCCAGGCCGTCCATACCGGGGAGCATCAGGTCGAGTACAATGACGTCCGGCTGGAGGTCGCGGGCTTTCTGAAAGCCCTCTTCGCCGCACATGGCGCACTCGACGCGGAATCCGGCGCGCACCAGGTTGAAATGCACCAGGGCCAGGATATCCTCTTCGTCCTCGATGACCAGAATCTTCTCTTTGCTCATGTCGTCGTGCCGTCCTCATTACTAGATGTCGGTCATCACCAATAACGGACAATTGTTAGGATTGCGTGAGCATTCCCGCAACCCTGCAATTTTTCGTCGCCGTTGAGCAGCCACTACCGAGAAAATAACAGAGAGCTGACGGTTTGTTAACGAGGATCTTCAATTTATGTCAGCATCTAAGCTCTGACAACCAGACAAGGAGAGACCAAATGACCGTCCCGCAAATTGCAACCACGCAGAAAACCTGTGACTCTCGGGAAAAATGCCCCTTCCTCGCCGACGATTGTGGTCAATGCAAAGCAGCTCTGCTCAGATTCATGCCGGATTCCAGACAGCTCTACCACTACTGCTGCAGCGACGATTACGACGATTGCCCGGTATTTCTCGCCAAAGCTCTGCGCAGCAGTGCCCCGGTTGGGCATATCCGCGACATCGCCGCCTACTGCGAGAAATAACCGGAAAAAACCTGGTATAATCCGGGAGAGGAATCCGCCCAGGTGCCGCCTGGACGCTCTTGGAACGGAGGTTCGCATGTATCTTGCCAGAGACAAAAATCAGGATCTCTACCTGTTCAACGAACTCCCCCACCGCGGCAACGAGTGCTGGTGGGCGGAGTCGGGGGTCGACGGGACATATCTGAAACTCGACAAAAAGCTCTATCCCGAGGTTACCTGGGATTCGGAACCACTGCCGGCTCGACTGGTCCTGCATAAAGAACCCTCCGCATAGCCCACAAGGCGACCCTGCACGCAGTTATCTGGTCGATCGGCAGCCGCATGACTGCCAAATCCCGAGACGAAAAAAACCCGCCTCATGGCGGGTATCGCATTTCATCGCTTTGCCTCGCAACGGTAACGCTTCGCTATAACAGCAACCCTGCCGCGCCGGAACCGATCGCGCCGCCAAGCAGGGCGCCGACCAGCACGTCGGTGGGGTAGTGCATCCCGAGAAAAACCCGGGAGCAGCCGATTAACAGAGCGACTGCCAGACCTGGCAGACCGAGCACCGGCAGTCCCTGAGCCAGGACTGCCCAGACGGCGAAGGCGGTCATGGTATGCCCGGACGGAAAGGAGAACTTGTCGGGAGCCGGGACCAGGGAGGTCAGCCCCTGCCAGCTCTCGAACGGCCGTGGCCGGCCGACCAGGTGCTTGATTCCCGTGAAGAGCAGCACCGAAGCGCCAACGGCCGCCGCTGCCGCCAGTGCGGTGAGTTGGCAGCGCCGTTCGCCAGTCGCGAGCAGGCTTAGGCCGGTGACCACCCAGAGCGGCCAGTCGCCAAGGCGGGTGGCGGTTTTCATCAACCAGGTCAGCCAGTGAATGCGTCTCAATTGAAACACACGACGCATCATGCCGACTTCCAGGGGGGTCACATGGTGCATGTAGTAAAAAGTCAGCGATTTCATGAGTACTCCGCGGGATGACAACTGCTCCCCGGCTTTCGGGAGCAACCATTCGCTGCGTATGCGGCAACGTTGACCGGAAACTGTTAGCGGATCATCGTGAACCGGTTAACTTCCCGATAAATCATCCCACCGCGTCGACATATGCCCGGCGCAGCCCCTCCATGATGACCCCCCAACTCTGGCTTTCGGCATGACAGCGGGCCTGCGTCGCCATCTCACGGCGCCGCTCATCTTTACGGATCATTTCACTCATGACTCCTCGCAAGGCCCCGGCAGTAATGGTGTCTACCAATCGGCCGGACACGCCGTCGGCGATGATGTCTCCCGGCCCCTGCACCGCGAAAGCGATGGCTGGCAGCCCCGAGGCCATCGCCTCGAGGACCACATTGCCAAAAGTTTCGGTGACCGATGGAAAGATGAACAGGTCGGCGGAGGCATACATGCGCGCCAGTTCCTCGCCGTGCCGGTAGCCGGCAAAAAGGCAGCGCTCCCCGGCCTGCCCTTCCAGCCGCCGGCGCAGGGGTCCATCGCCTATGAACAGCAGGCGGCACCTCTCACGCTCGGGGAGGCCGCGCCAGGCCTCGGCCAGCAGCTCCAGGTTCTTTTCCGCCGCCAGGCGACCGGCATAAGCCAGCACGATCTCGTCCGGGGCAATTCCAAGTTCTGCGCGCAGGGCCGGGTCGCGCTTGGCCGGATGGAAGCGCTCGCTGTCAACGCCGCGGCTCCAGATGGCCAGGTTGCGGAACCCGTGCGCTTCCAGTTCGCGTTGTGTCGAGGGCGTCGGACAGAATGTCATCCGGGTGGCGTTGTGGAATGCACGCAGGTAGCGCCAGCACAGCGGCGCAAGAGCCCCCGCACGGTACCTCTTCAGGTATTCCGCGAAGTTGGTGTGGTAAGAGCTGACGACGGGGAGTCCAAGCTGGCGCGCGGCGCGCAGCCCGGACCAGCCGAGGGGTCCCTCCGTGGCGATATGCACCAGGTCGGGGCGAAAACCGGCCAATTCCGCTCTGACGGATGCCGGCGAAGCCAGCGGTAGCAACACCTCCCGGTAGAACGGCAGGGCGATGGCCGGCCAGGCCCGCATGCTGCCTCCCCGCGGCAGATTAACCGCTCCGTCCGGGTAGCGCGGCAGCAGCAAATGCAGAACATCTCCTTGGTCAGCGCAATAATGGACGAGACGGTCGAGCGTTCGGGAGACGCCGTTGACTTGGGGAGAGTAGGTTTCCGTGATCAGGACGAGACGCAGATTCTTGCTCATGCCGGCAGAGCACTTATGCCGCAAAGGGGATCCAAACCCGGAAACAGTTGCCTTTACCGTACTGGTCGTCGACCTCGGCGTTACCACCCATCGCATTCGCCAGGGTCCGTACTCCGAAGAGCCCGAGGCCGCTGCCGGCAACACACCGGGCGCCATCTCCACGGTAAAAACGGTCGAAGACCTTCGCGGAATCTTGTACCTGCACACCCTCGCCGGCATCGCAAACATCCAGTTCGAACCGCCATTCGCCGAACCTGCACACCACCTCGACCGGGTGATCGGACGGCCCGTACTTGACGGCATTGTCCAAGAGCGCGGAGACGATGATTCTAAAGGCCGGGCGATTGGCCGTCAGAGGGAGGGGCGTTCCTTCGACACGCAACTTTAGTGCGATGCCGCGCGCTTGCGCAGCGGTCTCATAGAGTTCGAGCATTTCGGCGGCAAGCGCCTCGGCGAGAATTGGCTCTGTGGGCAGTTGCATCTGTCCGCCCTGCACCTGGCGGATCAGCAGAAAATCCTCAGCCAGACATTGCAGGTAGCTGGAACTCCGATGAATCGCCGCCAGACGGGACGTCACCGCCGAGCTATCAGCATGCTGCAGCAGATCGGCATTGATTTGCATGGCCGCCAGTTGATTGCGCAGTTCATGGAACAACAGGCTATGCAGATTGCGCTGTTCCTCGACCGCTTGATTGAGCCGGGAGAACTCGCGCTGCAGTTGGATTTCACGGCGGTGACGCTCGACCAGCCGGCCGCTGACCAGCATCACTTCCTGCTGCGAATAGGGCTTGGCAAGGTAGGCGTCGGCGCCGAGTTCGAGGCCGTGCAGCTTATCCTCCGGGCTGTTCAGAGCGGTCAGCATAATCACCGGGGTTGATGCAATCAGGCGATCAGGGTGCTGGCGCAGCATGCGGCAGACCTCCCAACCGTCCAGGTCGGGGAGCATGACGTCGAGGAGGATGAGGTCCGGGCGCTGGCTGCCGATGATCCGGCAGGCCGTCATCCCGTCCTCAGCCTCGTGAACGATGTATCCGGCGCGCTTGAGTGCATGGCAGAGCGGAGCACGGATTTCCGGTTCATCCTCGACGACAAGGATCGTCGCCGGGATGCTGGTCCGGGGAGCCTCACCCCGGCTGGCTTGCGTGCCGGTCTCCAGCAAACGGGCGGCTTCGCTCATCGGCTCCCCCGGGCCAGAGTCAGCATCTGCCGCAGACGCCGGCGGATTTTGCGATCATCGGCAATGACTACGGCGGAGATCCCCAACAGAAACAGCAGACTGAGAACGAGATCGGACATGATTTGCCTCCCGGCACTTGATGGCCTAGTATCCGTCCCGTGCATTCGCCAAACGTTAACCTTCGTTTCAATGTTTGTTAGAAGTGCCTGAAGTCCCCTTAGATGCGCTCCCGGCAGACCTGGAATTCGAGGGTCGCGCTGGTGACGGAGCTGCGGCCGGTGCAGAAAAAGATCAGCAGCCACAGCACTTGCAGGCAGAGCAGAGCTTGCGGGGTCCAGAGGGCGGCGAGCCCGGCACCGATTGCCGGATCCATCATCGGAGCCGGCCCGGCGGTGCTGACCAGTCCTGCCGCGTAGGGGATACCGGCCAGAGCCATCCACTGATAGGCGGTCAGGCGCCCGGAACCGCGAAAGTCGGCGCGCAGGAATTCGGAGAACACCCGCCACATTTGCGTGGTGGCCACGGCCACGAGAAAAGCCGTTGCGAAATTTTTCTCCAAATACAGGGCGCTGCCGACCAGACCGGTGACGACACAGACAAGGGCCGTCAGCGCCTGCACCGGCAGAACCCGTTCCCCCTCCAGCCCCCCGGCATAAGCAATTTTCTTGGTGGCGCCGAAAAAGCGCAGGGAGAAACGCCCCAGCATAAGTCTCAACAGGGGGGGGCTGCCGGCAAGCGCTTTGCCGTAGCAGCAGCCAAAACTCAGGCAGGCCAATCGCCCCAGCCCTTCCCCAAAGGCATAGGCGATGCCGAGGGCGGCCAGCACGGGGAGCGTCGGCAAAGGAGCCAGTCCCAACTCTGCAGCGACCCGATTGCCGGCCAGCAGCACAAACGGACTGATCAGCAGTCCGACGAAAACGGCACCGCCGACGGTCATGGTGTGAGCCTTGCCCTCAACGAGCCGTGCAACCCAGCGCGAGGCCGGAACGCATATTCCCAGCAATCCCGCGACAAAAACGCCAAGAGCTGCGGGCTGCAGGCCGAGCGCGCCGGTCAGCAGCAGGAAAAGCACCACCGCAGCCAGGTAGGCATTGGCAGAGAAGAACCCGTACCAGGTCAGATTCATCCCTTGCCAGACTCCCCCCCGGCTCCGCCGTACCGGTAGTGCCGCCATGATCTGCCACTCTTCCCGCGGGAGGGTACGGAAGCCCCAGAACAGGTAGCCAGCACTGCCGGCGGCCAATAGCCAAAGGAACTCGAACTTCGTCATGAGTCGCCTCCTTTGCGGGGTTGCGCAGTCGCGATCAGAGAACGAACCTTGAGGTCAGTTTCCACCAGCGGTTGGGCAAATCCCTGGCTGAACCGGCTGTCAACATCCTGCCGATTCTGATTGGCGAGCAGGTCGTCGGCAAACCGGACCCGGCCGCGCTGAAACAGGAGCACATCGGTGCTGCTGCCTGGGCGGTACAGGCTCTTGGGCTGGCCCTTGCGCAGAAACATGCCGATTTCAACCGGCTGTGGCGCGTCGTAACACTCCCGGCTGTAACATTGCACCACTTCACCGATCATCAGCGCCACCACCTCGATCATCGCCACACGACCGACACCGGTCCCCCCGGGGACATCGGTGTCAATGACCGTAACCGTGCGCCGGTTTTTTGAATAGGGCGTCACCACGGCGACGACTGCTGATGGGTTGCACGAGTGATAATCGCCGTCGAGGGTATAAATATCGAGCACCTTGCCACTGACGGGAACGTGGTTGTAGTGATATTTGTCGGGGGTCAGGCGGAACACGGCATAGTCTCCGCCGGCAAAAGCTTCCCGCCATACCGGATGACCGCCGAGCAGCTCACTGAAACCGAAAAACTTTTCCTTGATGAACACCATGCTGGCGGCGGGGCACGAACCGACCAGCACCCGAGCATCGGCGGGCGAGGTCACGGCCGCAGGGTCCGCCGGCATCGGCCGGCATTCCCAATAGCGGATGCGCCGCTCGAAGAGCTTGCGGGGAGTATCGAGACTGCCCGGCGGGTCCAGGCACTCAGCCGGATCGACCCCGTAGGCGGTGAGGAGTCGCCGATGGCCCGAGAGCTGCGCGCCGAGGGCCAAATCGTAGTTAAAAAAGGCCAGCGCCCGCGACGAGGCCGGACCGGTCAGGAGCCGGAACATGCCGTCGGCATTCTCGCGCAGCCGGTGATAGAGCAGGTTGACCAGACGATCGCCGAAGAGCCGTTCGGTCAGGACCCGGCCGCTATCCCGCTCGATATACTGGTGTGGGGTAATTGTGGGCATGGGTTTTGTCCAGGAAAGAGTCGGCGCGGAGCCGGTCGCGATGCGTCGTGAAGATGACCAGATGAATCAACCGGAGCAACACCCCGGTCTCGAGCCGGTCCGCGAGCAGGTCGGCTTTGATGCGCCGCAGAAAGGCCGCCGCTCCCTGACCGCCGCTGGTGGAGGCCAAAGCGCCGCGGATGGATGGGTCATCGAGGTGAGCCACCTCGTCGAGACGTTGCAGGTCGCGCTCCAGATATTCAAGTCCCTCGACAAGGTGCTGCCGGGCCAGAGTTTCTCGGTAATAGCGTTCGGCGGCCTGATTGAATTCCGGGGCCGAAACCTGCAGCGGATGAGAGGCATTGACTTCGCCCAGAATCCCCCTGGTCAATCGGCCGGCAACAGAACATTCCGCAGGCAGCTCCAGGCGCAGCTTGAGATCGTCGATCATGGTGTCGAGGCGAAGGGCCTCGATCAATCCGGTCGCCTGGTCTTTCAGCAGGCGAACCAGTGCCTGCCGGTATTCGCTGTGGTGAATGCGTAAATATCCAGCATAGCGATGGCTGGTGCGGGTTTGACAAGTGCGCCCCAGAATCTGGCGGAGAAAGCGGTTGGGGGTGTCGGCGCGGACGAAAAAGGTCGGCAGGTCAACGGCCGTGCCGAAGAAGATCTGTCGACGCTCGCTCTCGGTGACCGGGTCGTCGGGGATGTCCCCATGGCTGACAACTCCGGTGGCGATCAACTGGTAGGCGAAGGCCATGATCAACGTCTGCAGGCTGGTGGCGTAGCCGAGATCGCGGCCGAACTGTTCGAACAGACTGTAATGCCGCCCCTCGACCCCGCTGAAGCCCATGGTGGCGAATTCGCGCGGTTTGAGGAAAAGATACAGCGACATCTGCCGGTCGGTCACCCCCATTTCGGCCAGGTCCTCCCTGAGCTGGTCGTGGTTGCCGAGGCGGCCGTCGAAGGCCGGGCTGCGATCGGTGGAGAGGAAGCAGATCGGGTAGTCGAGCAGTCGAAAATCCGGGACGAAATCGCCCCGCAGGCCGAACATCCGGCTCACCGGCCGGTCGATCCACTCCGGCCCGAAGGGGGTGAGGGTCTGACCGCAGACCGACAGCCGGGCCTTTTTACGCCAGCGTCGCCAGAGCATGCGCAGGTGGGTGTAGTCGAGTTGATGCGGGAGGAAGCCGAGCGCCCGCTCCGGGTGAAAGTCCTTGAAGTCGAGCCGGTAGGGTGCGGCCGTGTAGCTGCCGACGAACAGGGGCAAAAAGTGTTCGGCAATCTTGATGGCCAGATCCCCCAGGATTTTCTCATGACCGGCATGAAACCCCGAGCCGGGGGCGGCCAGCCGACTCGTCAGCCGGCGACTCCCCAGGCTGACGTGCACGCCGTTGTTGGCCAGACTGGTATTCGACAGGGTGGGGAGCACCACCAGGTTGTTGGCGATGATCCCGGCCTCGCGCAGCTTGGCCACCGCGTTGATCTGGCTGCGGCTCAGCGTCTGGTGGCACAGGTGCATGTAGTGGTGCTTTTTCTCTCCCTCGTCCCATCCGGCGAGACAGGGGCTCATGAACAGCTCGCGATAGAAACTGTCGGGGATGATGGCATTCAGGGCGCGCTGCCGCTGGGGCGGATGCGGGGCGAAGTAGACCCGCGCCTGCTGCCCGGATTCGCCCAGTTCGAAGCGGCGGTTGGCGTAACGGATCAGCAGTTCGGTGAGCAGATGGCGCTTGGCGGTTTCACGGGCGAGTGCCTTGCCCATTCCTGCGTCAGGACGCATCGGCACCACGTGGAAAGAGTGGGTTTCGGGGGAGGTGTTGTCGTTCAGGTAGTGACCCATCAGTGAGCGGCCGGTGGCAACGATGCTTTCCGGCAGTCCCGGCCGGGCCGCGATCACATCCGCCATGGCCAGCTTGAGCAGATAGCTGACAGGAACCCGGACTTGTGCCTCGCCGTCGGCGACTTCAATCAGAAAGCGGCCGGCATCGCTGCGCCGCCCCCGTTCCGGGGAACGCTTGTCGGCCAGCAGGTCGGCCTGGAAAACCTGGCGTGCCTCTGCATTGAGGAGGCGGAACGGGAAGCGCACATAACTGTTTTCCCATACCCCCTGCGGGTTGTCGGCGAGAAACCGTTCCAGTTCTCCCGCCAGTTGGCCGGGGCTGTCGCCCGACCGGGCCCGCTTGAGCAGGTTGGTCATGTAGCGCGAACTCTCGATCGCCAGAGGCAGGTCCACCCGGTGACGGTCTCCGCAAACCGCGGCCTGCAGTTCGGTCTCCGAGCCGGCCGTGGCGTCTTCACCGGCAAAGGGGAGCGTCATCAGCAGACGGTCGGAATCCCTCGGGTCGATGCCGGCGCGCTTCAGCGCTTCGGCAAGGGTCGGTTGCCGGGGCGGGGGCCCCTCTTGAAATTTGATCAGGCGCGCTTCGCTATCCATTGGCGTTTCCACTTTCGGAGATCCTGGATAGCGACATCCTGAGACAAACCTGTTTCCCCCGCGTTGCCGCCCGGTGAGAATCCGGTTAGCCCTTTTTCGCGGGCGACTGCATCGTTTACACGATTTTTTCCGCTCGCTAACCCGCAGCTAGCAGCCATCCCCTAAAAAGTCGGCCGAAATGTCACTGCAAAAGGTGGGGAGCCCGTGAACACCGTCGCCTTCCGTGAAGTGCTGACCGATGAATGCTATATGACCACGCGGCAACTTCAGTATTTTCGCGACAAGCTGCTGCGCTGGCGCAGTGAACTCTGTCGGCAAAAGCCGTGCCTCGACGCAGACCGCGACGACCCCGGGCTGCAGCCGGACTGGATCGATTCGGCCTCGCTCAGCACTAGCTGGCACCTGATGCAGGCCCGGCGGGACCGTACAGTGGACACTCTTCGGCAGATCGATGCTGCGCTGGCCAGAATCGCGGCCGGGACTTACGGTTTTTGCGAGGAGTCCGGTGAAGAGATCGGGCTCGAGCGCTTGCTGGCGATGCCGACCGCCCGCCTCTCCGTCGAGGCGCAAAGCGATCTCGAGCGACGCCGGAGGATCGGGCGCTAACTTATAAGCCTTGGGAGGCAAACACCATGAAAGTCGCTGACATCCAACTCATTGCCGTTGCACGCGGCATGTCCCCGGGACGCATGACCAAAACCGAACTGGTGCGGTCGCTGCAAAAAGAAGAGGGCCATACGGCGTGTTTTCTGACCGGGCAGGTCCGCAGTTGCGGGCAGGATGGCTGCTGGTGGCGCGAGGACTGCAAGTAGCGCGAAGAACCGAATTCCAGGAGGAATTGCCCGAAAGGCCCGGAGGCGCACGCCTGCCGGGCTTTTCCTGTTCGCGGCACGATCGGGGAGTCTTCGCCACTCCGAATGCAAACCTAACAAATTGCGGCTAAACTATATGGAAAATTTTTCGAAAGTAGGCGTCGGCGGCCTGCTTCTCTGCGGCTCGCCTGCGCAACCGAGGGGTTGCCACCATGGACAAAGATTTGACGGCGGAGGAAGTTGAGGTTCGCGAGTTGACCATCGATGATCTGGCGGCGGTGTTCCACCTGGGGGAGCAACTGTTCACCTCTGACTTTTCGCCGGCCATGTACCGGACCTGGGATGAATACGAAATCACCACCCTGTTCAACTCCGACAGCGAGCTCTGCCTGGTGGCGGAACTCGGCGACGAGATCGTCGGCTTCGCCCTCGGTACCACGGTGGAGAAGCAGAACTCCGCCTGGAAGTACGGCTACCTGGTGTGGATCGGCGTGCGGCCGGGGCTGCAGAAATGCGGTGCCGGCCACAAATTGTTCAACGAGCTCAGGAAGCGGATGGTCGAGCAGGGGGTGCGGATGATCGTCATCGACACCGATGCCGAGAACGAGGCCGGCATCAATTTCTTCAGAAAGCAGGGGTTCGACAACGTCCGGGAGCATGTCTACATGACGCTCAACCTCTCGCGCCCCCGGCAGAAGCACAAGGGCGACCGATGACCGATTCCCGCCTCGACCGGGTCTGGGCGGCTCTCGACCCGCAGCGTCTGCGCCGAACGCTGATGGAGATGGTCGATATCTACTCCCCCTCCGGCAAGGAAGAAGATATCCAGCTGTATCTCGAGGAACGCCTGGCAACGTCCGGTCTGCCGGTGCGGCGCCAGGAGGTCGAGGAAGAGCGCTACAACCTGGTGGCGACCATGGGCGAGGGAGAGCCGTCGCTCTACCTGATCGGGCACGTCGATACGGTGGCCGCCTGGGACATCGAGGAGTACGCCGCGATCGAAGAGTGGGGGGTGGTGCGCGGTCTGGGGAGTGCGGACATGAAGGGCGGCTGCGCGGCGATGGTTGAAGCCTGGCTGGCCCTGGCGACCCTTCCCGCGACGGAAAGGCCCTCTCTCGGCCTGCTGCTGGTGGTCGGCGAGGAGGAGAACGGCGACGGCAGCCTGCGCTTTTTGCAGGAAAGCTGCCCGGAATGGGTGGTGATCGGCGAGCCGACCTCGCTGCAGCCGGCTTTTGGTCACTTCGGCTACATGGAGATCTCTCTGGTCACCCAAGGACGCCGCATCCACTCTTCCCTGCCGGAACTGGGACACAACGCCATCGAGTCGATGCTGCGGGTTCTGCTATTGCTGGCCAACTCCCCGCTGTTTGCCCGGGAAACATCCCAGCTGGTCTATTCGATCCGCGAGATGAGTTCCGCCCGGGCCGGTTTCGTGGTGCCGGACCGCTGTGAAACGCTGATCGACCTGCACCTGCCGCCTAAGGTCGCTCCCGGAGAGGTCCGGAGCGAGCTCGAAAGCCTTTTCGCCCGGGCCCGCCAGACCATCAAGGAGCTCGACCTTGAGGTCAGTTTCGATTTCGAAGCCGGCGGCTATCAGCTGGAGCTTGACAACCCCCTGATGGACGTTCTCGACGAGGTCTATCCACGCCTGAACCTGCCGCTCGACTGCCTCCCGTTCCGCTCCCACTCCGATGGCAACCTCTTTCGCCAGGCCGGCAGCCGGCCGCTGATCCTCGGGCCTGGATCGCTCGAGACCGCCCACACCGCCGAGGAGCAGACCAGCTTGGCCGAAGTCGAGGCCGCGGCGCGCATCTACACAGCACTGGCGCTGGGGAGCCCATGAGTCTGCGCGACCTGTGCCGACGGCGCCTGCTCGATCCGCTCAACGGTCTCATGAGGAACGGCCTGGCGCCGAAGGCGCTGGCCTGGGCCCTAGCGGTGGGAATGCTGGTGGGATGCATGCCGCTGCTCTGGGGGACCAGCCTGCTCTGTCTCGGTGCCGCCCTGCTGCTGCGCCTCAACCCGCTGGCGGCCCAGGTGGGTAACTTCGCCGCCTGGCCGCTGCAGATCCTCTTCGCCTACCCCTATCTGCAACTCGGCACAGCGTGCCTCGGCCCGGTCGACCTTGCCTCCGGCAACTGGCTGCAAACCCTGCTCGCCGCCAACGGCGTTGCCCTTGGGGGCTGGGCGTTAAGCGCGCCGCTGCTGCTGCCTGCAAGTTATGCGGTCAGCCGCTTGCTGGTTGCTTCGGTCGGTCGGTTGGTCCCCGGTTTCGTTGCCGGGGAAGAGGGCGACGCCGAGGGGAAGTCAACCGTTCAAGTCTGACTCGGGGTGCTTGGCCTTCATCCAGCGCAGGTAGCCCTTGCGTTCCCATCGGTCCATGGACAGCAGCAGTCGGCAGATTTCCGCGGCTTCGCTCAGGTCGCAAGTCTTGCAGATGTTTACGTTGTCACCGCAAGCGGCCTTCTCCTGCACTCTGGACAGAATCTTCCCGAGGTCCCCCTCGCTCAACTGATTGAGGCGGGCCAGTATTTCTGCCTGCAACAGCTCTCGACTGCTCATAGGATGGCCTCTGTGTTTTGCTGCTACGACTCTAGCCGCAACGGGGTAGACGTCAACTCGAGCGCGTGTCCGGTTTAGGAATAGAGTTCGGCATTTCCCGTGAGACCGGTATCCACTCCAAACCAAGAAGACAGATGTCGTCGTCCAGACTCTCGCCGTCAGCATAGTGTCTGACAGCGGCCAGGGTATCATCGAGCCGTTGGCCGAGCGGCAGCCGCCCTTGCCCGAGGAGGAGTACCTGCAATAGACTGTCTGCCAGCTTCAGTGCTGACGTTGCGTTGCCTGACATATTCGCGAGGAGATCGAGAAATGACCGTACAGCCTGAATTTCGGGAGTGCGCCGACAAGATAGGCGCCCATGTCCGCAGCCTTGAAGGGGTCCGGCACCCGCTGACGGCACCCGCGGCTCTGGACCGGGCCGCCGATTATGTCGCCGCCGAACTCGCCCGGGTCGGCTGCCGGGTCATCGAGCTGCCGTTTATCGATCACGGCCGGCCATACCGCAACATCATCGGCACCCTTCCCGGCAAGGGAGAACAAAGCGAGCAGGTTATCGTCATGGCCCACTACGATACGGTGGCCGGTTCGCCGGGGGCCGACGACAACGCCAGCGGCGTGGCGGTGCTGCTTGAAATCGCCGCAAAGCTGGCCCTGCTGAGCTTCGAACGGACGATCCTCTTCGTCGGCGTTTCCCTGGAGGAAAACGCTCATGACGGCGACCACGGCTCCGGTACGCGGGGGAGCCGGGCGCTGGCCGCTCATGCCCGGGAGCAGGGCTGGGAGATCGCGGGGGTCATCGTCCTTGAATCGGTGGCTTTCGCCGGAGAGGATGTCATCCAGACCGCACCGCCGGGGGTGCCGATAACGGTTCCCAAGACCGGAAACTTCCTCGCGGTGGTAGGAAACGAACGGTCAGAAGCTTTGGTCGACGGCTTCTCCCGAACGGTCTGCAGACTGGGGAGCGACCTCCCGCACCTCGCCCTGACCGTTCCCGGCAACGGGGAGAGGCTGCCGGATACCCGCCGTTCCGACCATGCGCCGTTCTGGGATGCGGGCTTCCCGGCGGTCATGCTGACCGACACCACCAACTTCCGCAATCCGCACTATCACCGGCCGAGCGATACCCTCGAGACGCTCAACCTGGGGTTCGCTGCCCAGGTGTGCGCTGTCACTGCCGCCTTCGTCGCTGAACTGGCGCGACCCGCCCCACAGGGGTAACGGATTCCCGCCCCGTGCTCTTCAGAGGGGTCCAGTGCCGGGCGGCATCCCCGGTCCTTTGTTAAATTATGGTTAGACATATTGAACTTTGTTGGAGCTTTGTTAAACATGTGGGCGCGGACCGTTAACAACTGACGATCCCCTTCCTGTCGGCACAGATGTGCCTGCCCAACCCACTCCCGGAGGAGGAGATGCCCATCTCGGCCCCAGACTTCCTCCACCATGCCGGAGCCAATATCCCCTACCGATTCCGCACGGACCGGACCATCGCCGCGAGCATCCCGAAGCCATCCAAACTCGCAACGGCCGCTCTTCCTTGTGTTTTCGGTCTGGGCTGTCTGTACCAGGCCTTGGCTTCATCTCGTGATCGACGCAACTTCCCTGCTCCCGGGAACATTGTATCTATCGATGGGGTTAGTCTGCACCTGCAGGTTGCCGGGACCGGCGCGCCGACCGTGGTGCTGGAAACCGGGCTCGGCGGGATGTCCGCAGCCTGGGGGTGGATTCAGCCGGAAACCGCCAAATTCTGCCGGGTCGTCTCCTACGACCGCGCCGGCCTCGGCTGGAGCGGAAGTGACGCTTCGCCGCGCTGTGCCCGCAAGGCCGCCCATCGCCTGCGCAACTGCCTGCGCGCCGCAAACCTCATACCCCCCTACATCCTGGTCGGGCACTCCATGGGCGGGCTTCTGATCCGGGTCTTTGCCGACTGCTACCCGGCAGAGGTGTCAGGCATGGTCTTGGTGGATGCCTGTCATCCCGACCAGCACCTGCGCAGTCCGGCCATCCAAAACCACATGCGCACTGGCTTCAAACTTCTCAAGCACGTGCCGGTTCTGGCGCGACTGGGTTACGTCAGGCTGAGCGGCCTGTTCGACTCCTGGGCGATCGGACTCCCCCCCCGCCAAGCCGCCGAGGCCGAATCCTTTCTCTCCTGCCACCGCCACCTGCGAACGACGCGGGATGAGGTCCTGGCATGGGAATCGCTCTGCGCGGAGGTGCGACACACAGGCCGTCTTGGCGAACTCCCTCTCGCGGTGGTAAGCGCAGGGCGGGATGTCCTGCCAGGGCAGCCCGAACTGCACGGGGAACTCGCCGCACTTTCGGGCAACAGCGTGCATCTGGCCGTCAGGAACGCCGACCACGTGACGCTGGTGACTGCTCGCGAGCACGCCCTGGCCGTCACAGAGGCGATTCGCCAGGTTGTCGCGCAGACAGAGAGACTACATCCCGCCGTCAGGAAAACCCGGTGAAGAGAGAGGCGGGCGACGCTGATTGCCAACCGGATAAGCGCGGAGCAAAACAAAAATAACCGTCAGCTCATTGTCAATTAACACCCGGCGGGCTTTGCTTGTGAATCTCTAACCGGAGGATTCACTATGAGCGAAGCCCAGCCGTTCCGTCTCTTCCCCGCACCCACCCGGCAACACTCCCGGCTTGCCCCGCTTTTGGCCGGCGCCCTCGACCTGTCCCTGACCTCGGCACTCGGTCTGCGCCGCTGTGCCCGGCTGTACCAGACTATCCGCCGTGGCCTGGATGCCGGAGCCTTCGCCGCGCAGGCGCTTGACCGGCTCGGCGTCGAATGGCGTGCCCGTGAAGAAGAAATCGCCGGAATCCCGCGTGAAGGGGCCTGCGTGATCGTTGCCAATCACCCGTTCGGCGGCATCGATGGCCTGGTCTTGATCACGCTGTTGAGCCGGGTCCGTCCGGATGTCAAGGTCCTTGCCAACCCGGTGCTGGGAAGGTTTCCGGAACTTGCCGAGGTGATCATCCCGGTTAGTCCGTTCGAAACTCCGCGGGCAAGACGGCAAAACGTTACGGCGCTGCGTGCCGGCCACGCATGGCTCGCCTCCGGGGGGATGCTGGTGGTTTTTCCTGCCGGCGAAGTCTCCCACTTTCACCTGCAGGCGCGCGAGGTGATGGACCCGCAATGGCAGACCGGCGTCGCCCGCCTGGTGCGGCGCAACGGCGCTCCGGTCGTGCCGGTGTTTTTCCCCGGCAGCAACGGCATGGCCTTCCAGGCGGCCGGTCTGCTGCACCGTCGCCTGCGCACCGTGCTCCTGCCCCGACAGCTGCTCAACAAGCACGGAGCAGTCCTGGACCTGAAGATCGGTGAAACGATCCCGGTCAAGCGGCTCAAGAGCTTTACTGCTGATCGGGATCTGGTCGACTATCTGCGCCTGCGTACCTGCCTGCTCGCCGAGCCGACCGTTCCCTGCGGCACCGTCCCGGGCGAGCCGGCGGTGTCCGGGTCCGTCCGGCTGGAGCCCCTGGCCCCGGAGGTGCCGGCTAGGCTGCTGGCCGGCGAAATTGCCGCCCTGCCGGCCGAGGCGCTGCTGCACAGCCACGGCGACTACCAGGTCTGGGTGATCCGTGCCGGGGAGGGGCCGTATCTATTGACCGAGATCGGCCGGCTGCGCGAACTGACGTTCCGCGGCCACGGCGAAGGGACCGGCCACCCCATCGATCTCGACCGCTTCGATGCCCACTACCTCCACCTCTTCATGTGGAACCGCGCCCAGCAGGAGATCGTCGGCGCCTACCGCATCGGCACCTGTGACGAGATCCTTCACGAGCATGGCGTAGCGGGGCTCTATACCAGCACCCTGTTCCACTACCGTCGCCGGCTCTTCACCGAGGTCGGCCCGGCCCTCGAACTGGGGCGCTCCTTCGTCCGTCCCGAGTATCAGAAGAGTTTTGCGCCGCTCCTGCTCCTCTGGCAGGGGATCGGCGCGTTTTTGGTGCGCAACCCGCGTTACCGGACGCTGTTCGGCCCGGTCAGCATCTCGCGGGAGTACCGGGATCTCTCCCGGCAGCTGATTGCCAGTTCCCTGATGAAACACATGACCATCCCGGCCCTAGCCCGCCTGGTCACGCCCAAGGCCCCGGTCTCCACGACGGCGCCGCGGGTCAGGGGGTGCCCGCCCCAACTGGCGGAGACCTTTGCCGGCAACATCGAGCAGCTCAATGCCGTGGTGGCCGACCTCGAAGCCGACCACAAGGGGCTGCCGGTCCTGCTGCGGCACTATCTGAATCTCGGTGGCAAGTTGCTGGCCTTCAATCTCGACGAGGAGTTCAGCGACGTGGTCGACGGCCTGATCCTGGTCGACCTCGACCGGACCGAAAGGAAGATGCTCGAACGTTATCTGGGGAAGGAGGGGGCCGCGTTTTACCTGGCCCACGCTGGACGTCACGCCATCCGCCCGGCGGCGTGACCGGTTGATTCGGAGGGGGTCTCAGCCGGTTCGTATCGGCACGCTGCGGATCAGCAGTTCCAGGTTGAAGGCGCAGGCGAACAGGTCGCCCTTGGTCTGGCCGCCGTAGATCTCGACCGAGAGATCGCCGTCGCCATGCAGATCGATGCGGAAACAACCGGCGGCGGCGCTGCAGGTCAGGGCCTGCACCGTGCAGCTGCGACGGCGGTCCAGTCCATCGGCGAGGCGCAGGATGCCGCCGAGTTTACCGACCAACACCTGATCTGCAGGGCCGAGGCGGGCAAAATTCTCGTGGCGGGCCTTGGGGAGCGCCTTGCGGTGGTAGCGGGCGAGGTTCGCCACGATCTCGCGCTCGCGCGGCGAGAAGTCAAACAGCTCGGCATGGCGGATCAGATGGTAGGAGTGTTTGTGGTGGCGGTCGTAGCTGATGAAATAGCCGACATCGTGCAGCAGGGCCGCGGCTTCGAGCATCTGCCGGGCACGCTCGTCGAGCTGCGAATCGGCTGACAGCGCCGCGAAGATCGCCAGAGCCAGCTTGCGCACCTGCTCGCCGTGCTCTTCGTCGGCATGGCAGGACCTGGCGAATTCCTTGACCGAGGCGCGCCAGTCACGCCGGCTGGCGGTTTCGCGCCACAGGCCGCGTTCAATCAAAGAGCGGATGATCAACCCCTCGCGGATGCCGCGCTCGTTGATGCGCAGCACATTGGTGCTGAAGCGGCGCATCAGGCTGTCGACGGCAGCCACGCCGGCGACGATGATGTCGGCCCGCTCCGGGTTCAACCCGGGGATGTCGCGCCGCTCCTTGCACGATTTGCGCTGCAGCATGGCCAGCAGGTGGACGATCTCCGAACGCAGGACTTCGTACCCGTGGACGGTATCGTAACTCTCCTGGCGCTGGGCCATGATCATCCCGGCAATGCTGGTGATGGTTCCGCCCGATCCGATCAGACAGCGCAGGGGCGCGTCGCAACCCGCGAATGCCGCATCGAGCGTCTTGCGCAGGTGCTTGCGCAACTTGTCGAAATCCTTGTCGGGAATCGGGTCGCGGGACAGGAATTTTTCCGTGAGGAAAACCGCGCCGAGCTCCAGGGAGACGATCTCTTCGATATGGTGGCCGGTGGCGATGACCACCTCGACACTGCCGCCGCCGATATCGACCAGTCCGTAGCGGTTGCCAGCCATGTCGAAGTGATGGCGGGCGCTGAGCGCCGCCAGTTCGGCCTCTTCCTCGCCCTCGATCACCCGGATCGGGATCCCGGTCTCCTTAAGCATGGCGGCAACGAAATCCGGCCCGTTGGCGGCCTTGCGCACGGCGCTGGTGGCGACCGCCACGATATCCCGGCAGCCGAGCCCCTCGGTGATCTTGCGCATGCGCAACAGCGCCTGGCGGGCCCGCTCCCATGCCCCCGGGGCGATGATTCCCGAGGCATTCAGCCCCTCGCCGAGGCGCACCATGGCCTTCTCGTCATCAAGGACGCTGAACCCCCCGTTCCCCCCCGCTTCCACCACGATGCAGCGGATCGAGTTGGTGCCGATATCAATGGCGGCAAGGCGGTGTTTTTTCATCGGAGTCTCTGCTCATCAGGAAAAATTTGCTACAATGCTGCGAGAAGTATAACGCATTCGTAAACACATGCCGCCACGACGGAGAGGAGAGTGTCATGGGCAAATGCCTGAAGGGCGAGTCGGAAGTCAAGAAAAAGGACGCCAAATTCGAATGCGGCAAATGCGGGGCGAAGGTCGAAAAAAAATCCCACGTCTGCAAGCCCGAGAAGATCAAGGGCGACAAGAAGAAGTGATCAGCTTGGGCGGACCGCCTTGCTGATGGCCTTGCGCGTCTGCCGCAGCCCTTTGGTCAAGGCTTCGAGATCATCCTGGGCGACAGTGCTCAGACGGGCATCGGCTTTCGTCAGCTTCTTGCTGAGCCGGCGCAGCTGCTCGGAGAGCGTGGCTTCGACCTTTTCCAGGGTTGCCAGGACCCGGGTGATTTCCTTGCGCAGCTGACGCAGGGCCTTGCCGTCGTCGTCCACGTCGTACTGGTCGCGCAGTTTCACGACCAGGGCGGAAACCGCGATACGCAGGCGCTCGGCATTGTCGAGCATGTCGGCAAGGCTTTTCTCGTCGGCGACCGGCTGGCTGACTGAGGCCAGTTCTCTGGCCTGTGCCTGAAGCTCGGGGAGGCTTGAGGGTTGCAACCCCTTGATGCCGGCCAACTCCTCGGCGGTTGCCTCGGCAAAACGTGCCAGCGTGTCAAACCCGGCCTCGACCAGGCGGGCGGCCAATACCTCGCCAACCCCCTTGATTTTCTGCAGCTGCTTGACGGCTTCTTGCATGATCGTCTCCTGTAAGGGGGGCTTGCTGAAATCGTGACGCATCTTCCTACGCGACAATTCAACCGGTAAATACCGACAATTTCAAGTTGCAACGCTGCCCTTGACTGAAATTTAACATAATTCTAACATTTATACTTTAGGAGTGGAGAGTCGCTTTAGAATTCCCCCTTGAACAGAAGCAGAGGATCCTCACATGTCCGCCCATCTCTCTCCGGTGCAGCCCTTGAAAGATCTCCCGACAACGACCACATCGGGAGACCTTCCAGACGATGGCCCCGAGCTCTTCCTGAACCGCGAACTGACCTGGCTGGAGTTCAACCATCGCGTTCTCAGCCAGGCACTGGACGAGCGGCTGCCGCTGCTCGAACGGGTCAAGTTTGCCGCCATCGCCGGATCGAATCTCGACGAGTTCTTCATGAAGCGCATCGGCGGACTCAAGCAGCAGATCGGCGCCGGCGTCCAAGAAGCCACCGTCGACGGACTGACGCCCCGCCAGCAGTTGGAGGCCTGCCAGGCGTTCATCCGCACGCACCAGCAGGATCGGGAGCGACTGGCGCGAACCCTGTGGGAGGAGTTGCGGGCCTGCGGGGTCGAACTGCTGCGACACGATGAGCTCAGCGAGACGGAGCGGCGCGCGTTGCGCAAGGAGTACATCGACAACATCTTCCCTCTGGTCACGCCGCAGTCGATCGATCCGGCCCACCCCTTCCCGTTCGTCTCCAACCTGTCTCTGAACCTGCTGGTGTCGCTGCGCTATCCGCAGGAACGGGAGTTGGCGCTGGCCCGGGTCAAGGTGCCGATCAGTGCCGGGGCGCCGCGCTTCGTCAGGGTCGGGCAAAAGCACCGCTTCGTCCTCCTCGAGGAGGTGATGGCGGAAAACCTCGACCTGCTCTTCCCCGGCATGGAGATCACCAGCTGCTCGATCTTCAGGGTGACGCGCAACGCCAACACCAGTCGCAACGAGGAGCACGCCGACGACCTGCTGGCGCTGATCGAGTCGACGCTGCAGGACCGCAAATTCGCCCCGATCGTCAGGCTGCAGGTCCACCCCGGGCTGGATTCTTTGCACCGCGGCCGCCTGGCGGCGGAACTCGGCCTCGACGAGCAGAGCGACGTGTTCGAGGTCAACGGCATGATGGGGATGCGCGACCTCTGGGAAATCGCCCGCCTCGACCTGCCGGCTCTGAAGGATCCGGTCCATCAGCCGATCGACCATCCGGTTCTGCAGAACTCGCGCAGCATCTTCCACATCATCCGCGATGCCAGGGCGATTCTGCTGCAGCACCCCTATGAGTCCTTCAGCTCTTCGGTCGAGCGTTTCCTCTCCGAGGCCGCCGAGGACCCCAAGGTGCGGGCAATCAAGATGACCCTGTACCGCACCTCGCCGAACAGCCCGATCGTCGACACCCTGATCCGTGCCGCTCAGAACGGCAAGCAGGTGGCGGTGGTGGTCGAACTGAAGGCGCGTTTCGACGAGGGGGCCAACATCCGCCTGGCCACCCGCATGGAAGAGGCCGGCATCCATGTCACTTACGGCGTGGTCGGCCTGAAGACCCATTGCAAGGTGATCCTGGTGGTGCGCCAGGACTATCAGGGGCTCCGCCGCTACGTGCACCTCGGCACCGGCAACTATCACCCGGTCACGGCCCGCCTCTACAGTGATCTCGGCCTGCTGCTCTACGACAAGGACATTGGCCGGGACGCGACGGAACTGTTCAACTACCTGACGACCGGCTTCACCCCGGAGCGGAGCTATCGCAAGCTGCTTCCCGCGCCGAAAATCCTCAAGCGGGCGCTGCTGGAGAAAATCGCCCGGGAAGGCGAACGGCACAGCGCGAACGACCCGGGGCACATCGTCTTCAAGATGAATGCCCTGGAGGACACGGACATCTGCCTGGCTCTTTACGCGGCGGCCAAAGCCGGGGTCAGGGTCGACCTCATCGTACGTGACAGCTGTCGGGTGCGGCCTGGCGTGCCGGGGTTGTCGGAGAACATCCGGGTGATTTCCATCGTCGGCCGGTTCCTCGAACATTCGCGCATCTATTACTTCCGCAACGGCGGCGATGAGGAGTTTTTCATCGGCTCGGCCGACGCCATGCGGCGCAACCTCGAGCATCGGGTCGAGGTGCTGGTGCCGGTCGAAGCGCCGGAACTGCGCAGGGATCTGTGGGCCATGCTCGACGTGCAGCTTCACGACCGGCGCAGCGCCTGGGAGTTGCAGGCGGACGGCAGCTACCGCCAGTATCGCCCCGGTCCGAACGACGACCCGCGCAGCGCCCAGGAGCGGCTGATCGAACTGGCGGAGCAACGGGTCCAGAATACCGGTCGCCTGCGTCGCCGCAAGAACAAGCCGAGCGTCGGCCGCAACCTGCGCTGAACCGAGGCATGGCCAACCCTTCCAGGCAGGGGTTGTTCCCCCCGCGGCAGTCGGCAAAGGAGGCCCTGTGCCAGCTCTGCCGCCGGCAGTTGGACGCCATCGAACGGCACCGGCCGGGGGCCAGGGCGGGCCGCGATCCCGAGGAACTCCACGATTTGCGCGTGGCGGTGCGCCGCACCCGCAGTATCCTCGGCGAATTCCGCAACTTTTTTCCGCAGGCGGCGCTCACCCACTTTCGCAGCGAATTTCGCTGGCTCGGGGAAGTGACCGGGCCCGTCCGCGATCTCGACGTCTACCTGGACCGGCTTCCCGCCTACCAGGCGTTGCTGCCGGGCGAAGCCGCCGGCGCCCTTGTCCCGTTCCAGCGTTTTCTCGGCAAGCACCGGCGGCAGGAGCAAAGGCGTCTGATCCGGCGGCTCGACTCAAAGCGGGTGCGGAGCCTTCTCGCTGAATGGCGCGGGTTTCTGGATACGGGGGGGAGCGAGTCCTGGCCGGAGATTGCCGGTGAGCCGGCCGGAGAGGTTGCGCGCAGGCGGGTCTGGAAACTCTACCGGAGGTTCCTGCGCGAGGGGGGAGCGATTACTGCCGGTTCTCCGGACTGCGCCCTGCACCGCCTGCGGATTACCGGCAAGAAGCTGCGTTACCTGGTAGAATTCTTCAGCAAGCATTATCCGCCGCAGGAGATCGAGGTGTTGGTCAAGGCGATGAAGGCGATCCAGGATTTTCTCGGCGACTACCAGGACTGCACGGTCCAACAGGAGCGTCTCGCGGAACTGGACCGGCAGATGGCCGCGGAGGGTGGGCTGGCACACGAAACCCACGCAGCCCTGGCTCGGCTGGTCGAGATTTTGCGCCATCGCCAGCAGCGGATGCGCAAGGCCTTTCCGAAACGATTCCGACTGTTCAGCCACGGCCGCGGCCGGCGTGGTTTCGTCAGGCTTTACGCCCCGGCCGGAGGGGCGGCATGAAGACCATCGCCTGCTACAACATCAAGGGCGGCGTCGGCAAGACCGCAACGGCCGTCAACCTGGCCTGGATGGCGGCGCGGGCCGGGTTGGTCACGCTGATCTGGGACCTCGATCCGCAGGGCGCCGCCAGCTTCTATTTTCGCACGGTTCCGAAGGTCAAAGGTGGCGGTCGCGCCCTGATCGGCGGAGAGCGCGAACTGCAGGAATTAGTGCGGGGCACCGAATACCCGCTGCTGGATATCCTGCCGGCCGATTTTTCCTACCGGCACATGGATATCCGCCTGGAGGAAGCGAAGAAGCCGACCAAGCGCTTGCGCAAGCTGCTCAAGCCGTTGGCCGAAACCTACGACGTCGTGTTTCTCGACTGTCCTCCCAGCATTTCCCTGGTTTCGGAAGCGGTTTTCGAAGCGGCCGACATCCTGCTGGTGCCGACGATCCCGACCACGCTCTCGCTGCGCACGTTCGAACAGCTGCGGCAGTTCCGGAGCGACCGTGGGCTCGAGAGCCTTGAGCTGGTGCCGTTCTTCTCCATGGTCGACCGGCGCAAGTCGTTGCACCGCGAAATCCTCGAGGAGTTCGCCGCCACCTGCCCCGAAGTGTGCAACACGCACATCCCCTACGCGAGTGAAGTCGAGCAGATGGGGGTGCACTGCGCGCCGATCGGCGAGTACGCCGCTTACAGCCGGGGAGGGCTGGCCTTCGAAGCGCTCTGGGCGGAGCTGGCACCAAGGTTGAAGGAGGGTCGGCGATGAAGCGCCT
Organism: uncultured Geobacteraceae bacterium; assembly: GCA_964603155.1. Classification (GTDB taxonomy): domain Bacteria; phylum Desulfobacterota; class Desulfuromonadia; order Desulfuromonadales; family BM103; genus VAUL01. The sequence continues at coordinate 46,898 of CAZRTZ010000009.1, forward strand.
GATCCTGGTGCGTCACGCCAAATCGAGTTGGAAGGATGTCGCCCTGCACGATGTCGACCGGCCGCTGAGCAAGCGGGGGAAGCGCGATGCTCCGTGCATGGGGGAACATCTCGCCCGGCAGGGGGTAAGGCCGGACATCATTCTCGCCAGTCCGGCCAAACGCGCGCGCAAGACCGCGCAACTACTCGCCGCACAACTTGCCAATGCCGGGGGACACATCCTCTTCGATCCGGCCCTGTATGAAGCCGGTGCCGGGCTCCTCCTGGAGCGGGTGCGCGCCCTCGACGAGACCTGGAACGAGGTGATGCTGGTGGGTCACAACCCCGGCCTGACCGATTTCGCCAACCTGCTGACCGCCATCGGCATCGACAACCTGCCGACCTGCGGGGTCGTCGTCGCCAATTTGGAACTGAACTCCTGGCGGGAGGTCGAAGTCGGATGCGGCGAGCCGGTGCTTTACCTGACCCCCAAGGAGCTGCCCGACCCGGGGTAACCTACAAACCGTCCATCAATTCACGGCGATTCGGCGAAAATCGAATGGCCATGATTCGCACCCCCATCAGCGCGCCAACCAGGGCGATCGCCAAAGCGATACGCGCGACCTCAACCTCTCGGTACCAGAATCCCATGATCTCGGTGATTACGACCACCATCACCGTGTCGATAATATAGGTGACCTTGACACGACCTTCGGTAAAGTAGGCCTTGACGGTCCGGAACAGCTCGACAACAGCCAAAACCATAAGGACGTTGGCCACCAGTTGCTTGAGAGCTTCATGCAAGCCGGCGCCATTCAAAATATGTCCAGTGGCGGAAAACAGGTCGATTGTGGTGCGGGTGACACCTAACCCCACCCCCATTATCAGAACCAACATAAGCAGGCTGAGCAGACCCCTGCAGAGAGATTCGAAAAGGAATTCCGTCACGTCTTTGATTGCTTCTCGTTGCATGTTTTATTGGCTTCCTTCCTCTTGGCTTTTCTGATGAAGTCAGATGCGAAAGGCCCCAACCTCGCTGCCCAACGCCTCCGCCTGGGTTGACAATCGGGCGACGACCTGATCGAGCTCCTCGCTCCGCCCGGCGGTTTTCTCTGCCAACTGCTGAATGCTCGTAACCGCTTCCACCGCCTGCCGACTGCGACGGGTTTGGTCCCGGGTTACCTGGTCGATACGGGCGATCATCACCCGCATCGACTCCATGTTCTCGGCAATATGCCGGCTTCCGGCCGCCTGCTCGACGGTGCTTGACTTGACCCTGGCGGCGATTTCATGCATTTGCTCGGAGGCCTGGGCGCTCTGGCGAATGCCGCTCCCCATCTGTTGCACGGCCGAAGCGATCTGCGCCAGCCGCTGGGTCACTTCCTCCACAGCCCGGGTAATCTGTCGGCTGTCCTCGGCCTGGGCATGGGCGGATTTTACGATCCCTTCGACATGATTATGGGCCGTTTCGGTGCTGGTGCGAATCTTGGCGAGCGCCTCACCGGCGCTCCGCGCCCGGGCAACTTCTTCCGCCGCCCGCTGTTGGCCGGTTTCCATGACGCGAACCGCCTCTCCCGTCGCTTCCTGCAGATTGCGAATGATGCCGTCTATCTCCTTGGTTGAAATGGCCGTGCGCTCGGCCAGTTCGCGAATCTCGTCGGCCACCACGGCAAAACCGCGACCGTGTTCACCGGCCTGGGCGGCGATAATGGTGGCATTCAGCGCCAAGAGACTGGTCTGGTCGGCGACGTTGTCGATGACCGTCAGGATCTGTCCAATCGCCTCGGACTTTCTGCCAAGATCGCGGATTGCCGCACCGGCCCGGTCAATCACATGATTGAGGGCGGCCACGCCCTCGACCGAAGCCCCGACCGCGGTCATCCCCGTCTGGGCATCCAGTGCGGCCATACTGGCAAGATCTCCGGTCTGCTCGGCACTCCGTTCGATTTCGGAAAGTCTCTGGTCAAGCGTGGTGACCGCCTGCGCGGTTTGCTGGGTGAGCGCTACCAACTGACCGACGCTGCCATCAATCTCTCCACTGGCCGCTGACATCTCCTGGGATGAGGAGGAGACCAGATCGACCGAGCCGAACAGGTAATCCATCTGTTCAGCGATCTCCTCGATGGTTGCGCCCAGTTCCATGGTCGCCGATGTGCACTGCCGGCTGACATCCACCAACTGGCTGGTGCTTTCAGCGATTCCCTGAACATCCTCGACAATCCCGCGGAGATCGTCATCGGCACTTTCCAGCGCCAACCGCTGCTCCTTGGCACCGCTGCCGACCTCCCTGGAGGCCTGCTGAATCAGCACCGTGGCATCAACCAGTTCCCCGGTCACGCTGCCGATCTTGCCGACCATGTCCCGCTGGCGCCTCACGAACCGGTTGAAACTGTGCGAAAGCTGGCCGACTTCGTCCCCGGAGCGGATCGGCAGTTCCTGGGTCAGATCCCCGGCGCCCTCTGCAATTTCATCGAGGCGGCTCACCGCATGCTTGAGCGGCCGGGTGACCGACCGGGTAATGATGGTTCCGCCGATGAGCAGTGCGGCGATGATGCCGCCGGAAAGCGCCAGGTTGAGGGTGCGGACGCGTGCCGCGCCGGAAAGATCGGCCTTCTTCTCCAGGAAGGCCTCGGTGACCGCAGCGGACTCGGCTCTCCTGGCTTCGACATGCTGTTCGAAAGCCCCCTGCAGGGCGCCCAAGGCGGCTGAAGCAGCCTGCGCTGCGGCCCTTAGCTCACTGTTCATGGCCGCCATGGCCTTTTCCTGTGCCGCGACGGCAACGTTCTCGACGGCGAGGATATTGTCGATATCGATGGCCATCGACTTGATTGCCGTCGGAAAACTGTCCCGGTAATGGGTGCGGACCTGCTCCCACTTGCCAGTCAACATCAGCACGCCGAGCTTGCCCGTGGCGTCGAACAGAGCACGATTGGTTTTTGCCGCATTGTCGAGGTTGCGGACCAGTTCAGGAAACTCTCCGGCATAGCGGGTGTAGAGCACGCTGCGCCGGAATTCTTCCAGGGGGGTATCCGTTACCTCTTCCCAGGACAACTCACCGATTCCGCTTTGGATGAAGATGTTGTTGGCAACCTGCAGATTCCAGTAGAGGAGGGTGCGCTTGAGCTCCTGCAGCGAAACTGCCAGTTCGCCGTGACGCGGCCGCCAGGCTTCCTGCACCGTCTGGCTTGAAGTCAAGAGCTGCCGGTGTGCCTGCTCAAGGGTTGTGAATTCGGCGCCGGAGCCAGGGAGCAGTTCGCGCATCCGACGTGCTTCCTCGCCGGCCAGAAAGTCGCCCAAGGGGTCACGGCTTCCTGTCACAAAACCGGGGATCTCGGCCTGGTTGGCGATCATCGCCTCGACCATGCCGCGTTGCACCAAATTGATCTCCGCCTGGGTCCGGTTGAGCGATTGCAGCGCACCGGCGAGCAGCGTCGCCTCCTCCTGGACCGCAGCCGCCCGGTCGAAGGCGTCGCGGGCGCCGCTATTCGCGGCCACAATGCTGCCGGTCGACCAGATGTTGAGGCCGGCCATCAAGGCTACCAGGATGACGACGGCCAGCGAGCCGAGCATCAGGCGCAGACCGATGGTCAGGTGCCGACGACGTTTGTTGGCGCCGAACCTGGGTGAACTGTTGTGTTTGAGTGGGTTGATCGAATCCATCAAAACTGGCGAAGTCCTGGCGTTATGAGTAATGCTGAGGCCATTCATACGGTTCATCCTCGTTCGGCACTTTGGTCTTTGATTTCCGGTGCAAAGCTAAAGCCCCCCGGGTTTGGCACAGGTGAAATAATTGTCAGAAAATTATTAGAATGGTGACCAGTTGCAACTTCGCCGCGGGCGGCTAAGCTCGTAAAAAGAGCTTTGATCCAACCACGCCCGGGAGCTATGCATGGACACGCTTCGCGCCAGCGCCGTTTCGATCGGCGGCCGGCTGACGGTCCGGCATCTGGACGGTTGGCCGGCACCGGTGGCGACCACGCCCCTGACAATCCCCGGTCCGGACGGCGGCTTTGCCGTGCTGTTTCGCTTCGGCGTAGTCTGCGCGGTGGGGCTGCCGGCCGAAGAGACAAACCGGCTGCTGCAGGTCAGGGAGTTGGCGGTCGAGCCGCGCACCCAGGGGGGGAGCGAGGATGCGGAGCTGCTGATCCGCCCCGGAGGCGAGGAGGGGATCGACACCGAGGGCCGGATCGTGTTGCGCGAATTCTCGGCCGGGCGGGCGCAGATCGTGGCCAGCGTCCTGGCGAAAAGCGCGGTTTTAAGCGATTACGAGGGGGAAGTGGCGGCGGTTTTCGAGCGGATCGAACCGTTTGCCGCGCAGCTGCGGCAGTCCCGCCTGCCGCGCAGCAGCAAAGCGCTGCTCAAGGAACTCGGCGACGTGCTGCTGATCCAGTCGCGCATGGTCGGCCGTGCCGAGATCAGCGAAAAACCGGACATCACCTGGGAGCGGCCGGAACTCGACCGCCTCTACGAGCGGCTCGCCGCGGAGTTCGAACTGCGTGACCGCGAGCAGGCCCTGACCCGCAAGCTGCAGCTGATCCAGATCGCCGCCCAGACCTATCTCGACCTGATCAACGGCCAACGCACCCTGCGGGTCGAGTGGTACATCGTCATCCTCATTCTGGCCGAAATCGTCCTGTTCCTCTACGAGCTGACGCGCTGACGCCGGTTTTCAGTACTTGCCTTCCCCGCCGCAACGCGCGAAGATGACGGCCATGAAGATCGAGATCGAACGCAAGTTTCTCCTCAAGAGCGACGCCTGGCGTGAAGGGGCAACCGGCATCCTCTACCGCCAGGGCTATCTGTGCACCGATCCGGAGCGTACCGTGCGCGTGCGCATCGGCGGCGACACGGGGATCCTGGCCATCAAGGGTGCGGGCAACGGCGTGGCCCGTCCCGAATTCGAATATCCGCTTCCGCTCGCGGATGCCACCCATCTGCTCGACACCCTGTGCCTCAAGCCGCTGGTGGAGAAATACCGCTACCTCGTCCCCTTCGCCGGGCTGACCTGGGAGATCGACGAATTTCTCGGTGCCAATGCCGGGCTACTGCTGGCCGAGGTGGAGTTGGAGCGGATCGACCAGCCGGTGCCACTTCCTCCCTGGGCCGGCAGGGAAGTCACCGGCGACCCCCGCTACTACAACGCCTACCTGGCCCGCCACCCCTACACTGCCTGGCCAAACTCTCCCTGACCCGCATCGTCAGTCCTTAGGCACCCCTTGTCAGGTGCACAAGGCGATTCTTCTGCTATAGTTTTGCGGAAAGTGATCTCCATTTCCTGCCGGGAGGGCCGTCATGAAAACCCGCAGCAAATTTCTCGACTACACCTATGCCGAGGTTCTCGACGTCAAGACCCGTGAACTGATCCGGGTCGGCTGCGCCGTGGCGGTCGGCTGCCCGGACTGACTGCACAAGCACCTCGCGGTCGCGAGGCAGGCCGGGGCCACCGACGACGAACTGCGCGAAGCCATGGCCTACGGCATGATCGCCCCGGCGGGGCGGGCCAAGAACTTCGTCAAACGCATGCTCCCGGAGTTGGGACTTCAGGACCGTGAGGATTAAAGGGTGAGGAGAGTTTGATACCATGACCAGCAAACTTCTGGGTGAAAAGATGGTGGCCGAGCAGGTGGTCACCAAGCAGCAGCTGCGCGAGGCCCTCGGCCGCCAGCGCCTCCACGGCGGGCGCCTCGGCCAGAACCTGGTGGCCCTCGGCTACCTCTCCGAAGATCAACTCAGCAAATTCTTCCACCACATCCCGCCGGCGCCGGACAGCCTCGCCGCCACCGGGCTGAATTTTGAATTCATCGCCGACCTTGCCCTCAAGCACATCCTGCACATCGGCGAGTTCCGCCTGTCCGACCTGGCGGAGCGCATCGGCCTGCCGGCTTCCATGCTTGACGAGGTCATCGAATTTTTGCGCCGCGAAAAGCTGGTCGAGGTACGCAGCGCCTCCCAGTTCGTCAAGTCCTCCTTCCGCTTCATCATCACCGAAACCGGCAAGATCCGGGCCGGCGAACTGCTGGAGATCTGCCACTATGCGGGGCGCGCCCCGGTGACCCTCGATGCCTATCGCGAGATGGTCGAGGGACAGTCGATCCGCAACATCTTCGTCGACGAGGAGGCGGCCCGCGCGGCCTTCGCCGAGATCGTCATCAGCGACCACATGGTTCATCGGCTCGGCCCGGCGATCAGCTCCGGGGCGCCGATCTTCGTCTACGGACCCCCCGGCAACGGCAAGACCACCATCTCCGAGGCGATCGGCAACGCCCTGCCGGAGACGATCTACATCCCTTATGCTGTCCAGATCGAGGGGGAGATCGTGGCGGTTTTCGACCCGGTCAACCACTCTCCGGTCAAGGAGCCGGCGGCCGGCCAGAACGGCAGCGACAGCTCGCAGGAAGCGATCGACCGGCGCTGGGTCAAGATCCGCCGGCCGGTGATCATCACCGGCGGGGAGCTGACCATGCGCATGCTCGACCTGGAGTTCAACCCGATCGCTAAATTCTACCAGGCCCCCCTGCAGATGAAGGCCAACAACGGCCTGTTCATCGTCGACGACTTCGGCCGCCAGCAAATCAGCCCGCAGCAGCTGCTGAACCGCTGGATCGTCAACCTCGACCGGCAGATCGACTTCCTCGCCCTGCACACCGGGATGAAATTTGAAATTCCCTTCGACCAGTTGGTGATATTTGCCACCAACCTCGAGCCGCGCACCCTGGTCGACGAAGCCTTCCTGCGCCGCATGCGCTACAAAATCAAGATCGACCACCCCACCGACAGCGAGTTCCGCAGGATTTTTCAGCGGGTCTGCGCAGCGAACAGCATCGATTACGAGGACGCGCTCTGCGATTACCTGATCGAGCACTGGTACCGGCGGCACGGCCTGCCGCTGAACGCCTGCCACCCCCGCGACCTGGTCGGCCACATTCTCGACCACTCCCGCTACGCCGGCCAACCGCCGCAGCTGTCGCGCGAAGCGCTCGACCGGGCCTGCGAGAACTATTTCGTGGAGATGTGAGGTGGGGAGCGGATCCGTCGAGCGACCCCTCTGGTTGCCGGAGGATCAGGCGGCCCGCCTCGACGAACTGCTCGGCACGGACGCCACCGCCCGCGAGCAGCCGCTGCGCCGCGACGTGCGCAATCTCGGCCTGCTGCTTGGCCGCATCCTGCGCGCCCAATCCGGCAGCCCTCTGTTCGCCACCGAAGAGACGCTGCGCCAGCTGGCGATCCGCCACCGCGAACAGCTGGCCGCCGGGGAGGTCGCAGCCGCCTGTGCCCTCCTCGAAGAATCGCGACAGCTGGTGGCACAGCTACCGCTGCCGCAAGCCTACCTGGTGGTCAAGGCCTTCGCCACCTTCTTCGAACTGACCAACCTGGCCGAGTCCAATCATCGCAAGCGGCGCCTCAGAATCCAGCGCCTCAAGGCCGGCGCCCCCGACAAGGCCGGGTCGCTTCGCGCCACCCTGGAGCGGATGCGAACGGCCGGGTTCGACAGCGGCCGCGCCCTGGAGATGCTGCAGCGGATCGAAGTCGTCCCGGTCTTTACCGCCCACCCCACCGAGGTGGCCCGCCGTGTCATCCGTTTCAAGCGCCAGCGCATCGCCCGCTGGCTCGAAGTGTTCGACCGGCTGCCGCTCCCCGAGGGGGAGGCGGCCGCGGCGGAACGTTCGATCCAGGCGGAGATCACCGGGATCTGGCAGAGCGACGAGGTCCGGCGCAATCAACCGTCGGTACGCGATGAAATCGTTACCGGCCTTGATCACTACCAGGAATCGCTGATCGAACCGCTCGACGGTTTTTACCGGGAGTTCGCCGAAATCTGGCGGGACGTGTTCGACGAGGCCATGGAGCCGGCCGCCCTGCCGACCGTGGTCCGCTTCGGCTCCTGGATCGGCGGCGACCGCGACGGCAATCCCTTCGTGACCTCGGCCTGCACGCGCACCGCCCTGCACGAAGCCCGCGAGACCATTCTCTCCCACTACATCGGCCGGCTGAAGGCGCTGCGCCGCATCCTGACGGTCTCGTCCTGCCGGGTGCCGCCCTCGCCGGCCCTTAAGGAGCGGCTGTGTCACTATCGCGAGCAGTTGTCGGAAGCTGCGGCGCAGCTGGCCCATCTGCCGGAGTGTGAAGATTACCGGCAGCTGTGCGGTTTCGTCCTGCACCGGCTTGAGGCGACGCGCCACGCTCCGCCGGGACGTGACGGCTATCCTGATGCGGCGGCGTTCCGTGCCGACCTGGAAATCATGCGCGCCAGCCTGGAGGGGCAACGCGGCGGGGAACTGGCCGCCCAGTGGCTGGTGCCGCTGCTGCGCCAGGCCCAGACCTTCGGCTTTCACCTGCACAGCCTCGACATCCGCCAGCACGCCAAGATCCACCAGCAGGCAGTTGCCGAACTCACCCGCAGCGGCAAAAAGCTCGGCGCGCCGCCCTCGGCGCAAACCCGCGAACTGCTTGACACCCTCCGCGCCCTTGCCGAGCTGAAGAGGCAGTTCCCGGCGGAGGCGCTGCACTACTACATCATCAGCGGGGCCTCCTCGGTGCGCGACATCCACCAGCTGATCTGGCTCATGGAACTGGCCGGAATCCAGGTGATGGGGCGGAGCGCGCCGCTCGACCCGGGGCTGATGCCGGTCCCCCTGTTCGAGTCGATCGCCGATCTGCGGCAGGCCCCGGAGACCTGTCGCCGGCTCTGGTCCGATCCCGCCTGGCAGCCCTACCTCGACAGCTGGGGACGCAGACAGCAGGTCATGCTCGGCTATTCCGACTCGAACAAGGACGGCGGCATGCTGACCAGTTCCTGGGAGCTGTTCAAGGCCCATCGCGACCTGCACCGGGTGGCTGCGGAGTGCCGCGTCGAGCTGAGCCTCTTCCACGGCCGCGGCGGCACCGTCGGCCGCGGCGGCGGCCCGACCCACCGGGCCATGATCGCCCAGCCGGCCTTTGCCGGCCACCTGCGTCTGACCGAGCAGGGGGAGGTGATCAGCTTCAAATACGCCGACCCGGTCCTGGCCATGCGCAACCTCGAACTGATGGTGGCGGCCGCCCTCGAGGCGCTGGCCCGCCCAGGGCTGGTGGAGACCCAGGTCATGAGTTCCTGGGAAGCCGCCGTCGAAGAGCTGGCCGCGCTGGCCTTCGAGCACTACCGCCAGGGGATCGCCGACAACCCGGAGGTTCTGGCGTACTTCGCCCAGTCCACCCCGGTCAACGAGTTCGAACTGGCCCGGATCGGCTCCCGCCCGGCCCGCCGGCGGGCCACGCAGAGCCTCGACGATTTGCGCGCCATTCCGTGGATG
>CAZRTZ010000010.1:0-6286 GCA_964603155.1 uncultured Geobacteraceae bacterium
CAGCGCTTCGATGTCTGCCGCCATGGCTCCGCCGGCATTGATGATGAAATTGGCATGGCGATCGGCCACCTGCGCTCCGCCGATGCCGCGCCCGCGCCAGCCGCTTTTGTCGATCAGCTCCCAGGCTTTTTGCCCCGGCGGGTTCTTGAACACCGACCCCGCGCTCGGGCCACCCACCGCGTGCGCCTGGCGGCGGTGAGCCAGGGCCTCGGCATAGGTAGCGGAGAGCAGTTCCGGATCTTCCGGCCGCAGCTGCATCCGCACGGCCGTGACCACTTCGCTGGCGGTCAGGGCACTGTGGCGGTAGGCGAAGCCGAGTTCCGGCGCCGGACGCCAGGCGAAGGTCTCGCCGGACAGCACTTCCACCTCGGTCACCACCTGACCGAGACTTTGACCGCCGGCCCCTGCATTCATCACCACCGCACCGCCGACAGTCCCCGGGATGCCGGCCAAGGCCTCAAGGCCACCCAACCCGGCCGCGACCAGCTGCTTGACCAGAGTGTTCAGGCGGGCGCCGGCACCGGCTTCGACCAGGCCATCGGCCCCGAAGCGCACGTCCGCCAGCCCTTTAAGATCCAGCACCACGCCAGCGAAACCACCGTCGCGCACCAGAAGGTTGCTGCCGCCGCCGAGGACCAACCACGGCACGCCCGACGTGGCCAGCAGACGGACCGCCCTGACCAGGTCGACCTGATTGGCGGGACGGAACAGGGCGGCCGCCGGACCGCCGACCTGCCAGGTCGTGTGACGCCACAGCGGCTCGTCACGCAGCAATTCGCCGCGGCAGCGCCGGCCCAGTTCCTCAAGCACCGCCGGATCCATTGGCTCCCTGCGCCTTGAGCCCGGCCAGAAACTCCTCGCCGACCTGCCAGACGTTGCCGGCCCCGAGGGTGATCACCAGATCGCCCGGCAGGACCGCCTCGTGCAAATGGCTCAGGACCGCGGCACGATCAGCCGCATAGACGCAGGAGCGGTGGCCATGGCCGCTGACCCCCCTGGCCAGATCGCTGGCCGCAACCCCCGGGATCGGATCCTCGCCGGCGGAATAGACATCCATGATCACCAGGTGATCGGCCTGATAGAAGGCGGTGACGAATTCATCGAACAGCGCCTTGGTGCGGCTGTAGCGGTGCGGCTGGAAGACCACCACCACCCGTCTCTGCCAGCCGCTGCGGGCGGCGGAAAGCGTGGCCTTGATTTCGGCCGGATGGTGGCCGTAATCATCGACCACCATGATATCGTTGATTTCCCCCTTGATCTGAAAACGTCGCCCGACCCCGCCGAAGTCCTTGAAGCCATCGGCAATGGCCGGAAAATCGAGTCCCAACTCCATCCCCACGGCGACAGCGGCCAGAGCGTTGAGCACATTGTGCCGCCCCGGCATGCGAAAGCCGACGCGACCGAGCTCTTCACCGCGATAGTGCACGGTGAAGGCGGTGCGGTCGGCGCGATGCTCGATGGCGGTGGCGTAAAAGTCGGCCTGGTTGGCCAGACCGTAGGTGACGAAGCGCTTTTTGACCTGCGGGATGAGCGCCTGCAGGTTGGGGTCGTCGAGACACAGCACCGCCAGCCCGTAGAATGGCACCTTATTGATAAAATCGACGAAGGTCTCCTTGATCTGGTCGAGATCGCGATAGTAGTCGAGGTGATCGGCATCGATGTTGGTGACCACGGCGATGGTCGGCGACAGCTTGAGAAACGAGCCGTCCGACTCGTCGGCCTCGGCAACCAGGAACTTCCCCTGGCCGAGTTTGGCGTTGGATTCGAACAGATCGAGGCGACCGCCGATGACCACGGTCGGGTCGATGCCGCCGTGGGTGAGGACGGTCGCGACCATGCTGGTGGTGGTCGTCTTGCCGTGGGTACCGGCGATGGCCACCCCGTACTTCATGCGCATCAGTTCGGCGAGCATCTCGGCACGCGGGATGACCGGCACCAGCAGGCGATGCGCTTCGAGAACCTCAGGGTTGTCGGCACGCACCGCGGTGGAGGTGACCACCACATCGACCTCGCTCAGATTCTCGGCGCGATGCCCGTAGGCGATCTCGCCGCCGAGGGCGGCGAGGCGCCGGGTGATATCGCTCTCCTTGAGATCGGAACCGGAGACCTGGTAGCCGAGATTGAGCAGCACCTCGGCAATACCGCTCATGCCGATGCCGCCGATGCCAACGAAGTGAATTTTACGGATTCTGCCGTACATGCTTCCTCCTCAGGGGACCTTGGCCACGGCACGGCATTCGGCCAGCAGTCGCGCCGCGGCACCCTGTCGGGCCAGGCTGCGGGCAGTACCGGCCATTTGTGCGAGGCGCGCCCGGTCGGCGAGCAACCCACCGATCAGGGTGCCAAGTTCCTCGGGTTTGAGGTCACGCTCCTCGATCATGATCGCCGCCCCTTTGGCGGCCAGCGCCGCGGCATTCGCCACCTGGTGATTGTTGGCGGCATGCGGATAAGGGATCAGCACTGCCGGGCGGCCACAGGCGCTCAACTCGGCCAGCGTCGTGGCCCCGGCCCGGCAGACCACCAGCCAGGCCCGACTGTAGGCGGCGGCCATGTCGTCGATAAACGGCTCCACCTTGACGTCGTTCCACCCGGCCTGGAGATAGCCGGCGCGCACGCCGTCGACCTCGCTGGCACCAGTCTGATGGACAATCTGCAGGCTGCCGCGCCACGCGTCCAGTTGCGGCAGGGCAGCCAGCATCGCGCGATTGATCGCCCGGGCGCCATGACTGCCGCCGAAAACCAGCAGCAGCGTCTCCCCTCCCGGCAGTTCCGGGCATGCTTCCATCGCCGACCGCACCGGATTGCCGGTCACCACCGTACGCCCGCCCCGAAAGCCGCGGGCCGCATCGGGGAACGACAGGCAGATGCGCCGGGCCCAGCGGCCGAGCAGCCGATTGGCCAGCCCCGGCCAGGCATTCTGTTCGTGGATCAGGCAGGGCACCCCGGCCAGCCTGGCGGCCAGCAGCACCGGTACCGACGCATAGCCGCCGACGCCGACGACCACGTCGGGGCGGAACTCCTTGAGAATGCGCCGCGACTCGCCAAGGCTCCTAGCCAGCCCGGCCAAGGCCTTGCAGCGTGCCGCGACCCCCAAACCGGCCCAGCCGCTCATGGAGATGGTGCGCAGCGGCCAGCCCAGGGGCGGAAGCAGCCGGTACTCCAGGCCGCGCTCGGTGCCGACAAAGAGCACTTCGGCGTGCGGCTCTTCCTTTTTGAGCTGTTCGGCCAGCGCTACCGCCGGGAAAAGATGCCCGCCGGTCCCACCGCCGGCCAGCAGCAGCCTCATCGGACCTCGCCGGGGGTCTTGCTGGAGACGTTGAGGAGAATCCCCACCGCCATCAGCGAAGCCATCAGGCTTGAGCCGCCGTAGGAGAGGAACGGCAGGGCCAGCCCCTTGGTCGGCACCAGCCCCATGACCACGGCCATATTGACGAAGGCCTCGATTCCGATCAACAGGCTCATGCCGAAGGCCAGGTAGCAGCCGAAGTTGTCCGGTGCGTGGATCGCCGCGCGGAAACCGCGCAGCACCAGCAGCAGAAACATCGAGGCAATGATGATGACCCCGATGAAGCCGAGTTCCTCGCCCACCACGGCAAAGATGAAATCGGTGTGAGCCTCGGGAAGGAAGAACAGCTTCTGCTTGCTCTCGCCGAGGCCGTTGCCAAGGGAGCCGCCGGAGCCGAAGGCGATCCAGCTCTGGATGATCTGGAACCCGGTATTGCTGGGATCTTCCCAGGGGTTGAGGAAGGCCATGATGCGCTTGCGCCGGTAATCGACGTTCATCACCAGGAAGTAGAGGAACGGCAGGGAGAGCACGCCCAGGCCGGCGATGTAGGCCAGGCGCGTGCCGGCAATGAACATCATGACCATCGCCACCAGTGCCAGGGTCAGGGCGCTCCCCAGGTCGGGCTGCATCAGCATCAGGCCGAGGAGAATGGCGAGCAGTCCCATGTAGGGGACGAAGCCGAGCTTGAAGCTCCGCATCTTGTCCTGCTTGCGCGCCAGGGAGTGGGCCATGAAGATGATCAGCCCGAGTTTGGCGAACTCGGCCGGTTGCAGGGAGAAACCGAACAGGCGGATCCAGCGCTTGGCCCCGCCGATCCGCGCACCGATCCCCGGAATCAGCACCAGGACGAGCAGAAAAATGCACAGTAGCAGGATCGGCACCGCCAGCTTGCGCAGGTGCTGGTAGTTGAAGTGCATCATGACCGCCATCAGGCTGAAGCCGGCCAGGGCGTAGATCCCCTGGCGCTTGAGGAAATAGAGGCTGTCCCCGTGTTCGCGCATCGCCATGATCGACGATGAGGAGAAAACCATGACGATCCCCAGGCAGGTCAGGCCGATAGCCATCAGCAGCAGCGACTGATCGTGCCCCTTCCTAAGCTCCATGTCTGCCCTCCCCCGATCCGGTCAAAGCCTTCACCGCCGCGGCAAATACCCGGCCGCGGTCCTCGTAGCTCTTGAACATGTCGAAACTCGAACAGCCGGGCGAGAGCAGCACCGTCCCCCCGGCCGGGGTCAGCTGCGCCGCCATCTGCACCGCCTCGTCCATGCTCTGGGCGCGGCGGATGCTGGTCAGGCCGGCAAAGGCGGACGCCATGCGCGGCGCTGCCTCGCCGATGAGGATCAGTTCCCGCACGCGTTCGGCGATCAAGGCGTTCAACGGGGCAAGGTCGCCTTGCTTGTCCTTGCCGCCGGCGATCAGCGTGACCGGAGCCTTGAGGCCGGCCAAGCTTTTGACCACGCTGCCGACATTGGTCCCCTTGGAATCGTCGTACCAGCGCACCCCGCCGATCTCGGCCACCAGTTCCATCCGATGCGGAAGGCCGGCGAAGGCGGTGGCTGCGCGCCAGGCGACTTCCGGCGGGCAGCCCTCGACCAGCGGGGGGATCAGGGCGGCCATGACGTTCTCCAGGTTGTGCTGGCCGCCGATGCGCAGTTCATTGGCGGCAAAGCGCGTCTCGGCACCATTCCAGCGCCAGACCAGATCGTCGCCCTGCAGGCTCATCCCTTCCTGCAGGGGCCGGCTGCCGCTGAACGGCACGCAGCCGGCTGGCGATGACGCGGCCGCCTGCATGACCCGCGGATCGTCGATGTTGAGCACCATCCAGTCGCCGGCGTCCAGGTTCTCGAACAGCCGGGCCTTGGCCGCCTGATAGCTGGCCATGTCGGGATAGCGGTCAAGGTGATCCTCGGTGATGTTGAGCAGCACCGCCCAGCGCGGACGAAAATGTTCGATCGTCTCCAGCTGGAAGGAGGAAAGCTCCACCACCAGCCAATCCCAGGGGGTACCGACCGCCTCGATCAGCGGCGTCCCGAGGTTGCCGCCGACGAAGGTCCGTTTCCCCCAGGCACGGAAGACTTCGCCCATGACCGTGGTCACCGTCGACTTGCCGTTGGTCCCGGTAATCGCCGCCATCGGCTGGGGCAATTCACGCCAGGCGATCTCGATCTCGCCGAGAACCGGGATTCCTTTGGCCAGCGCCCCGGCAATCGCCGGTATCTCCAGGGGGACGCCGGGGCTCAATGCGATCAGGTCGGCAGCGCCGAACAGCGCCTCCGTATGACCGCCAAGATCGAGCCAGACCTGCAAGGCGACGAGCGGCTCGAGTCCCGCCAGCTGCTCGGGGGGGCGCCGGTCGGAGAGAGTGACGTGCGCCCCACGCTCATTGAAGTAACGAGCCAGCCCGATCCCGGAACGCCCGGCACCGACCACGACAATCCGTTTATTTCGGTAGTCCGTCATCATCAGCGCAGTTTCAAGGTCGACAGCCCGATCAGGGCGAGAATGATACTGATGATCCAGAAGCGCACGATGATCTTCGGTTCCGGCCACCCCTTGAGCTCGAAGTGGTGATGGATCGGCGCCATGCGGAAGATGCGCTTGCCGTAAAGACGAAACGAGGTCACCTGGGCGATGACCGACAGGGCCTCCATCACGAAGATCCCGCCGACGATGACCAGCACGATCTCCTGCTTGGTGATGACGGCGATGGTGCCGATCGCCCCGCCGAGGGACAGGCTGCCGACATCTCCCATGAACACCTGGGCCGGGTAACTGTTGAACCAGAGGAAACCGAGGCCGGCCCCCACCATGGCGCCGCAGAGAATCGCCAGCTCCCCGGCTCCGGAGACCCCGGTGATCTGCAGATAGTTGGCCAGGTTGGCATGCCCGGCCAGATAGGCGAAAAGCAGATAGGTGCCGGCGGCGATGATCACCGGGCCGATGGCCTGGCCATCGGCCCGGTGATCATCGCCGCCGGCACCTATCTGCGTTTCGCCTCTC
>CAZRTZ010000010.1:6296-52388 GCA_964603155.1 uncultured Geobacteraceae bacterium
TCACCGGGCCGATGGCCAGGCCATCGAGGCCATCGGTCAGGTTGACGGCGTTGCTCGCCCCGACGATCACCAGCATGGCAAAGGGGATGTAGAGCAGGCCGAGATCCGGGCGCAGGGTCTTGAAAAACGGAACGGTCAGCGTCGTCGGAAAGGTCGAAAACTTGCAGAGCGCCACGCCGACAGCCATGGCCAGCAACATCTGCCAGAACATCTTCTGCCGTGCCGACAGGCCGTCACTGTTCTTCTTGCGGACCTTGAGCAGGTCGTCGGTGAAGCCGATGATGCCGTAACCGACCGTCACCAGCAGGGTCAGCCAGACGTAAATATTGGTCAGATCAGCCCAGAGCAGGGTGGGGATGACAATGGCGGTAAGAATCAGCGCCCCCCCCATGGTCGGTGTCCCCTCCTTCTTGAAGTGCGACTCAGGACCGAGCTTGCGGATGCTCTGCCCCATCTGCAGTTCCTGCAGTTTGGCAATCATCCACGGGCCGAGCAGAAAGCTGATGACCAGGGCGGTGATGGTGGCATAAATGGTCCGGAAGGTGATGTACTTGAAAACGAACAGCACCGAAAACTTGGTGTGCAGGGGATAGAGCAGGTGGTAGAGCATCGGTCGTCCCCCTAGTGGCCGGCTGGCGGTTCTTCACCGCGCAAACATGCGGTAACCCGCTCCATGCGCATGCCGCGCGACCCCTTGACCAGAAGCCGGTCCCCGGGGTGCAGCACTTCGCGCAACCGGCCGACCAACTCGTCGACGGTCGCGGCGCAGAAGATCCGCCCGGGGGGCAGACCGCCCGCTTCGGCTCCGGCGGCAATCTCGCGCGCCATCTCGCCAAGCGTAAAGAGCCAGTCGGCCCGTTCGGCGACCAAGGTGCCGACCTCGCGATGCAGATCGCGCGCTGCCGGACCGAGTTCGAGCATATCGCCAAGCACCGCCAGGCGGCGTCCCGTCCGGCCAAGATCGTCAAGTGCGTCGAGAGCCGCCCCCATCGACAGGGGGTTGGCATTGTAGCTGTCCTCAAGGACCAGCAGTTCCCCGGGGAGGTGCAACAGCTCCATCCTCCCGGGGCACGGGCGAAACTCCGCCAATCCGGCGGCGATGTCGGCGGTAGAAACCTCCAGGACCCAGGCTGCAGCCGCCGCGGCCAGAGCGTTCTGCACGTTGTGGCGGCCGGGGACCGGCAGCTGCACCGGCAGCGCGGTCTCCGGCAGATGCAGGGTAAAGCGCACGCCACCATCGATGGCAAGGATGTCGCTGGCGCGCACCTGCGCTTCGGGATGGACGCCGAACAGCACCCGCCGCACCCCGTTGGCCAGCGGCAGCTGACTGACCTGCGGATCGTCAGCGTTGACCAGGGCGGTGCCGCCGGGGGGCAGGGCAATGAACAGCTCCCCTTTGGCCCGTGCGACCCCGGAGAGTCCGCCCAGGTTCTCCAGATGGCCCGCACCGACATTGGTGATCACGCCAAGCTGCGGTGCGGCCACCTGTGCCAGGCGCGCAATCTCGCCGCGGGCGCTCATCCCCATCTCGATCACTGCCCAGCGATGGTCCTCGCACAGGCCAAACAAGGTCAGCGGCACACCGATCAGATTGTTGAAGTTCCCCGCGGATTTCAGGCCGGGTCCCGTACGCGCCAGGATTGCCGCCAGCATCTCCTTGGTGGTGGTCTTCCCCGAAGTGCCGGTCACTCCGATCACCGGGCCGGCAAAACGCTGGCGCACGGCCTGAGCCAGATCCCCCAGGGCCTTGAGCGTATCGCGCACCTGCACCACCGGGATGGTCAGCCCGGCCACCACCTCTTCGCTGAGGCAGGCCGCGGCCCCGTTGCGCACGGCCTGAGCCAGGTAGTCGTGACCGTCGAAGCGCTCGCCGCGCAGCGGCACGAACAGGTCGCCCGGCTGCAGGGTGCGGCTGTCGGTGGAATAGCCGCTGACCACCACATCGGCGCCGTTGTGCAGAATCTGGCCACCGGTCACCGCGGCAATGGTCCGCACATCCATGGCGTTCACAGTGTTCCTCCGGCGGCAAGGGCCGCGCGCAACTCCTCGCGGTCGTCGAAATGAATCCGGGTGGTACCGAGAATCTGGTAGTCCTCATGCCCCTTCCCGGCCACCAGCAGCACGTCTCCCGGGCGCAGCAGATCGACCGCGAAACGGATCGCCTCGCGCCGGTCAGGGATGACCACGTAGCCGCGCCCGGCCGCTGCAGACGCTTCCTGGCGGGTCCATTCGCGGGGGTGAATCGCTGCAACGCCGCCACGGATCATGTCGATGATCGCCAGGGGGTCCTCGGTGCGCGGGTTGTCGGAGGTGACGATGGCGATATCGGAGCGACGAGCCGTGACTTCCCCCATCACCGGGCGCTTGCGCGGGTCGCGATCGCCTCCGCAGCCGAACACGGTCAGGATGCGCTTGGGGCTGAGCGCCTGCAGAGCCTGCAACACCCGATCGAGGGCATCGCCGGTATGGGCGTAATCGACCAGCAAGACCGCACCGCGGTCATTCTCCACCGGCTCGAGGCGTCCGGGAACGGCCACGGCACCGGCGATCCCACGCTCGATCACGGCAGGCGGCAGGTTGAGGGCGACAGCCGCGCCGATGGCGCCAAGCAGATTTTCAACATTGTAATCGCCGACCAGGCGACTGGCGACGCTTACCGTCCCGACAGGGGTGTGGACCGTCCCGTGAATACCGTGCAGCGTCACGGACAGTTGCTCAGGACGGACATGGGCCTCCGGGCTGCGCCCGCAGGTCAGTACGTTGGGCAGCATGGCCGCCAGGCGCCGCCCGTAGGAATCGTCGATGTTTGCGACCGGCCGGCCGCCGCTTTGCGGCAGCAGTTCGGCAAACAACCGTAGCTTGCTGGCGAAGTAGCTGTCCATGTCGCCATGGTAGTCGAGATGCTCAGGGGTCAGGTTGGTGAAGACGCCCACCCCGAAGCGGATGCCATCGGCACGATACTGGTCGAGGGCATGGGAGGACACCTCCATGACCAGCGAACGGGCCCCCTGATGCCTGAACCCGGCGACCGTCGCGAGCAGTTCGACTGCCTCGGGGGTGGTGTGCGGCGCATTGTGAATTTCGCCGCCGAAACGGTAGTTGACCGTGCCGATCACCGCCGGTGCCAGACTCGCCTCCTGCAGGATCGCTTCGAGCAGGTAGGTGGTGGTGGTCTTGCCGTTGGTGCCGGTCACACCGACCACGGCCAGCCCCTGGGACGGATCCTCGTGGAAGGTGCGGGCCATCAGCGCCATGGCCCGGCGCGAATCGGCGACCACGACAACGGTTGCCGCCCCCGCCTCGGCCGGAGCCTCCTCAACCACCAGCACAGCGGCTCCGCCCCTGACCGCATCGGCCAGATAGCGGTGGCCATCCTGCTGCCGGCCGCGCCAGGCAAAGAAGACATCGCCAGGCTGCACTCGGCGCGAATCGTAACACAGGCCGCGCACCACGACGTCTGTCGACCCGCGCAGCGCCTTGATTTCAATTCCGTCCAGCAGTTGTTGCAACGTCTTGTTCATCCGCGTGGAACTCCCTGGGTCGCGGCGTTGGTTTGTCCGGGGGGTTCGAGCCTCACCCAAACCGGCGTCCCATAGCGGACCGGTTCACCGGCCGGCGGTGACTGTTCGACCACCCGCCCGTGGCCGCGCAGGCTGATGTTGAGCCCGCTGGCCTGCATGACATCGAGAACCTGCCGATAGCTCATCCCCTTGAAGTCAGGCATCTGCGGCCCGGCCGGAACGGACGAGACCTCGCCCTCCGCGGCTTCGGGGGTCGTCCCGGGATCGCTCTCGGCAGCCTCTTCCTGCCCTTTCGCCGCCACCTTGGTGTCAGCCTTTTTCGCCTCGGTCTTCTTGGCTTCCGCTGCCATGGCCTTGGCCTCCTCCTCCTTCTCCTTCTTGAGCAGGGCAAGGATCTCCTCGGTCGACGGCAGCGAATCGCCGGGCTGAAGCGGTTCGCTCGGCTTGACTTTCAGATAGTGCAGGGACTGGGTGGCTATCTTGGCGAACACCGGCGCGGCCACCAGACCCCCATACACCTGGCCGCGCGGCTCGTCGATCATCACCATGATCGCCAGGCGCGGATCCTCCACCGGCACGAAGCCAACGAAAGAAGCGATGCGCTTGTCCGCCGAGTAACCGCGGGTCACCGGGTCAACCTTCTGCGCGGTCCCGGTCTTGCCGGCCACGCGGAACCCCGGCACCCGCGCCTTCCCCCCGGTTCCGCCGTCATCGGCAGTAACGCTCTCCATCATGCGCGCCACGCGGGAAGCCACTTCGCTGCTAACCACCTGCCGGACCACCTTGGGCTGGCGCTCCTTGATGACCTGCCCTTCGCTGTCGGTTTCCTTCTCGACCAGATAGGGTTCCATCAGGTAGCCGCCGTTGGCGATGGCGGCGGTCGCGGTGGTCAACTGCAAGGGCGTTACGCTCACCCCCTGACCGAAGGAGATGGTAGCCAGGTCGATCTCGAACCAGCGGCTCGGGTCGCGCAGGATGCCGTTCTCTTCTCCGGAGAGTTCGATGCCAGCCTTCTGACCAAAACCGAAATCACGAAGATACTTGTTCAGCCGCTCCTTTTGCAACATCCGGCCGATCTTGGCCGAGCCGATATTGGAGCTGACCTTGAGAACATCTTCGGCGGTCAAAACCCCGTGCGGATGGCTGTCATGAATGACGCGGCCGCCTACCTTCCAGGAGCCACCCTCGCAGTTGATCAACTGGGTGGGCGTCACCACCTTTTCGTTCAAGCCTGCAGCCATGACGAAAACCTTCATGGTCGAACCGGGCTCGAAGGTATCGGTAATCGCCCGGTTGCGCCACTCGGCCGGGCGGTACTTGGCAAAGGCGTTGGGATTGAAGGTCGGCTGGTTGGCCATGGCCAGAATCCGGCCGCTGTCCGGCTCCATGACGATCACGGCACCGGCGGCCGCGCGGAACTCCTCGACCCCGGCCGCCAGCTCTTTTTCGACGATATACTGGATGTTCTCGTCGATGGTCAGGTGCAGGTCGTGGCCGCGCGTCGCCCCCTCGATCACCGGCTCCCCGGCGCCGATCCCCCGGCCAAGCGCGTCGCGCTCCGTTATCAGGTAGCCGCCGCGGCCGAGCAGCGTCTTGTCGTAAGTGGCCTCCAGCCCCGAGAGCCCGTTCGGGTCGAGGCCGGTAAAGCCGATGACCTGCGCCCCGACGGTGGAGTTCGGATAAAAGCGCTGATGCTCCTTGACCACGCCGACCGATTCGATCTTGAGATTGCGCACGCGCTGGCTCTGGTCCGGCGGAACCTGGCGCTTCAGCCAGACGAACCCCTTGTCGGTTGCCAATTTGGCGTGCAGGGTGGAAACGGGGAGGTTGAGAATCGGCGCCAGCAGCCGGGCGGCCTCGTCGCGGTTCTGCATTTTGCGCGGCTCGGCAAAGATCGAGTCGACTTCCATGCTCATCGCCAGCGCTTCACCGTTGCAATCGTAGATGGTGCCGCGCTGGGGGATCAGCGGGATGGTTTTCTGATGCTGGCGTTCAGCCATTTCGACCCAGTTGCGCTGTTGCAGCACCTGGAGACTGAAGGCGCGCCACACCACCAGGGCAAACCCGACCAGGAACAGAATCCCCAGCAGGCGGATGCGGATGGCGATGCCGCGCTCCAGGTTCTTCATCGCTCAGTCGACGGTATGAACCTGTGCCGCCGCCGGGAAGCGCAAGCCCAGATCTCTTACGGCGACCTGCTCGAGGCGCTGCGGCGTGCTCATGGTGGCGATTTCCAGGCGCAGGGCCACGGTCTCCTGGTTGGCCTTGCGTACGCTGCTCTCGAGGCTGGAAATCTCGTAGCTGAGGCTGGTTGCCTGCACCCGGCACCAGACAAAGAAGATGGAAACCATGCTCAGCAGTACGATAAAGCCGAGCACCGGCAGCAGGCGCGGCCGGCGCAGGGCAAAACCGTTGATTTTGGGTAGCGCGATGGATGAATTCGACATGCTTGCCTCCTTCAGGCGGCCAATCGCTCGGCGCCGCGCAGCACAGCGCTGCGGGCGCGGGGATTGGCCTCGATTTCAGCCGCGCCGGCGGTCAACCCGCGCGGGGTAAGAACTTTGACCTGGGCTGTTTGACCGCAGACACAGACCGGCAGCCGCGGCGGGCAGGTGCAGGGACCGGCGGCCGCCCGTAGGGTCTGTTTGACCAGACGATCTTCCAGCGAATGGAAGCTGATCACCGCCAGGCGCCCGCCGGGACCCAGCAACCGCAACGCCGCATCCAGGCCGGCCTGCAGGGCTTCCAACTCCCGGTTGACCGCGATGCGCAGGGCCTGAAAAACCCGGGTCGCCGGATGAATGCGCTGCGGCACCCTCCCGCCGGGGACCACCCGGGAGACCAGTTCGGCCAGCTGGCGGGTGGTGGTCAACGGCTCGCGGTCGCGCATCCTCACAATCTCCCTGGCGATCAAGGCAGCCCAGCGCTCCTCGCCGTAGTCGCGAAAGATCCGCTTGAGTTCGCCGGCCTCGGCCGTTGCCAGAAGATCGGCGGCCGTCTCCGGACCGGCAGGGTCCATGCGCATGTCGAGCGGCCCTTCTTCCCGAAACGAGAACCCGCGCTCCGGGGTATCCAGCTGATGCGAGGAAACCCCCAGGTCCAACAGAATCCCGTCGAGCCGGCTTTCCCCGAGCCCAGCAACAACTTCGGCCATCTCGGCGAAGCTGCCGCGCCGCAAGGTGACCCGCGCCCCGAACGGGGCCAGCAACGCCCCCGCCGCCTGCAGCGCGGCAGGATCGTGATCGAGGCCGATCAACCGGCCGTCCGGCGAACTTGCCTCCAGAATCAGGCGCGCATGACCTCCGCCGCCAAGGGTGCCGTCGAGATAGAGACCACCCGGACGGGGGGCCAGAAGTTCCACCACCTCCCGGGGCATCACCGACAGATGCCGAAAGGAGTCGGTGGCCAAGGGCTACAATCCCAGTTCCAGCCTGCGCTGACGCATCTGGGCCAGGCGCTGCTCGGCCTCGGCCAGCATCGCCGCGTACTTCCCCTTGTTCCACACCTGGATCGAACGGTCGGCACCGACGATGACCGCGTCACGCTCGCCGTCGGTATCAAGCTGGCAGTTTTCCCTCAAGGATTGAGGAATCTGGATGCGCCCCTGCTTGTCGAACGTGCAGCGGGTCGCGGGAGTGACAGTGGCAAAATAGAGGGCTTCACGGAACTCGTCGTAGGGGAGCGCCGCAAAGTTGCGCATGAAGGCATCCCACTCGGCAACCGGATAGGCGACGATGCCGCCACGATCCTGGGTGACCACCAGGGCATCGTCGCCGGTCGCAAGGAGCTCCCGGAAGCGCGCCGGGATACTGACCCGCCCCTTGGCGTCGATCGCGTTATAGTAGACACCCTGAAAACCCATTTTGGCCCCTTTTGGCCTAAAATTACACGATTCACCACCAATTGGGCAGAATATATCGCCGAGCTTGCGGCGTGTCAACCGAAAACTTAGAAAATATTCTTATTTTTCAGGCGTTAGGAAGAGTTGTCAGGGTTGCGCCGAACCCGCGGGAGAAGTTCCCAAAATCTTTCCTTATTTGCCGATTCAGGCTATAAAATCTGCGCAACTCAATTGCGACCGGAGTCCGCTTGTCATGGCCGACCTCTTCACTCTCCAGCGTTACGCCGAACTCTGCGCCGAGATCGAACGGCATAATCGCCTCTATTATCAGGAGGATGCCCCGGAGATCTCCGACGCCGAATACGACGCGCTGTTCCGTGAGCTGCTGGCCCTGGAGGCGGCACACCCGGAGCTGATCGACCAGGCTTCGCCAAGCCAGAAGGTCGGGGCCGCAGCGCTGGCAAAGTTCGCCCCGGTGCCGCATGCCCTGCCGATGCTCTCGCTGAGGAACGTCAAAAATGCCGGCGAGTTCGAGGAGTTCGACCAAAGCCTGCGGACCACGTTCCTGGCCCGCAGCGACTCCATCGAGTACGCCTGCGAGCCGAAGCTCGACGGCCTCGCCGTCGAGCTGACCTACGCGAACGGCCGGCTCATTGCCGGCAGTACCCGTGGCGACGGCATCACCGGCGAGAACATTCTCGACAACCTGCGCACCATCGCCGGCATCCCGCAGCAGCTGGTTCCCCCTTGCCCATCCCTGCTCGATGTCCGTGGCGAGGTGTTCATGGAACTGGCCGACTTCCGCCAGCTCAACCGCCGCCAGGAGGCCGCCGGCGAGAAGACCTTCGCCAATCCGCGCAACGCCGCTGCCGGCAGCCTGCGCCAGCTCGACGCCGGCGTCACCGCCGCCCGCCCCCTAAAATTCTGCAGCTACGGAGTCGGACGTCTCGAAGGGGTGGCCCCGCTCAGTCAGCGGCAACTTCTGGAGAGGTTGCAGTCATGGGGGCTGCCGGTGAATCTGGTCGATACCGCCGTGGTGCACGGGAGCGAGGGGGTCGTCGCCTACTACCAGCAGCTACAGGAACGGCGCGACCGCCTGGCGATGGAGATCGACGGTGTCGTGGCCAAGGTCAACGACCTGGCCCTGCAGCGTGAACTCGGCGAGGTCAGCCGCTCACCACGCTGGGCGGTGGCCTTCAAATTTCCGCCGCGGCAGGCCCGCACCGTGGTCGAAGCCGTCGGCTTGCAGGTCGGCCGCACCGGAGCGATCACCCCCGTCGCCCACTTAAGGCCCGTCGAGGTCAGCGGCGTCATGGTCTCCCGGGCGAGTCTGCACAACTGGGACGAAATCGTCCGGCTCGATGTACGCGTCGGCGACCAGGTGATCGTCGAGCGGGCCGGCGACGTCATTCCCGACGTGGTCAAGGTGCTGACGGAGGAGCGGCGCGGCACGGAACAGCCGGTGCCGTTGCCGGAGAGCTGCCCCGAATGCGGCGGCGTGGTGAAGAGACAGCCCGGCGAGGTCGTGCCGCGCTGCACCGACCCGCTCTGCCCGGCGCGGCTGCTGCAGCGCCTGAAGCATTTCGTCAGTCGCAACGCCATGGATATCGAGGGGCTCGGCGAGAAGCAGCTCCAGCAGCTCCTTGATCGCGGGCGCATCGAGGATGTCGCCGACCTTTACCGGCTGACCCAGGAGGACCTGTTCGCTATGGAGCGCATGGGCGAGGTGCTGGCAGGGAAACTGCTGCAGGCGATCGACGCCAGCCGTACCCGCCCACTGTCGCGCCTGCTTTTCGCTCTCGGCATCCGCCACGTCGGCGTGCATACGGCCAAGATTCTGGCCAAGCGCTTCCCCTCCCTGGCAGAGCTGGCAGCCACCGACATGGAGCAGCTCAAGCAGATCCACGAGATTGGCCCCAAGGTCGCCGAGGCGCTGGCCGATTATTTTGCCGACCCCGCCACTCAACAGCTGCTGGCCAAACTCGACGAGCTTGGCGTCAGTCCTGCCGCCGAAGCGACTGTGCAGCGCGACGGCGCCTTGAGCGGGCTGACCTTCGTCATCACCGGCACGCTCGCCGGCATGGGCCGCAGCGAAGCCGAAGCGCTGGTCGAACAGCTCGGCGGCCGGGCGGCCGGCTCGGTCAGCAAGAAGACCGACTACCTGGTGGCCGGCGAGAATGCCGGCAGCAAGCTGGACAAGGCCCGGGCTTTAGGAGTGAAAATCCTCGACGAACGACAGTTTTTCACCATGATCCGCGGAGAGCAGGAATGACGGTACGGGCACAGGTGCGGGTGACGGGGCGGGTACAGGGGGTCTTTTACCGGCAGTCGACGCGGGAAATGGCCGAAGGGCTGGGTTTGCGCGGCTGGGTGCGCAACCTGCCCGACGGCAGCGTGCAGGCGTTGTTCGAGGGGGAACGGGAGTTGGTCGAGCGGGCCATCGCCTGGTGCCGGCAGGGCCCGCCGCGAGCGGCGGTCGACGAACTGACCGTGGAGTGGCTGGACGGGCCGGGAGCGTCCGGGGAGTTTGCAATCCGCTACTGATTCCAAAGGCCCGCACCCGCTGTGCCGGCCTTTATCGCAACAACCTAGCCTTGCAGCAATTGACCGACCTCGGCGGCAATGGTGCGGCCGATGCTCAGCGAAGCCGTGGCCGCCGGCGACGGCGCGTTGAGGACGTGGACCA
This sequence comes from uncultured Geobacteraceae bacterium, assembly GCA_964603155.1. Taxonomy (GTDB): domain Bacteria; phylum Desulfobacterota; class Desulfuromonadia; order Desulfuromonadales; family BM103; genus VAUL01. The sequence continues at coordinate 16,345 of CAZRTZ010000010.1, forward strand.
TCCGCTCGCTGGCGATGATGCGGAAGTCATCCACCAGTTTGCCGTCGCCATCGACCGCCTGGGCCCGCACCCCCGCCCCGCCGCGTGTCACGTCTGCCATGGCAATCTCCGGAACCAACCGCTGCAGGCTGCTGACAAAAACCCGCTTGGAGAAGGAGCGGCGATATTCGCCCGCACCGATCTTCCACAGGCGCCCGGCCAGCTTCCAGAAACCGGGGAAGGCCAGGGTATCGAACAGGTCTGCCGGCGAGACATCATGCCAGCGGTAGCCTTCGCGCTTGAAAGCCAGCACCGCGTTCGGCCCGGCCTCCAGGGAGCCGTCGATCATGCGCGTGAAGTGGACGCCGAGGAACGGCAGGGTCGGATCGGGGACCGGGTAGATCAGGTTCCTGACCAGTTCGCGCCGTTCGGGGCGCACCAGATAGTACTCGCCGCGGAACGGCACGATGCGCACCCCCGGCTCGACGCCACAGCGCCGTGCCACCTGGTCGCAATGCAGCCCGGTGCAGTTGACCAGGACGCTGGCTTTCACCTCGCCGGCGGAGGTCGACAGGCGCACCCCGTCGGGCGTTCCCCGTGCCGCGTCGAGCCGCGTACCGAGACGGACTTCTCCTCCACGACGCCGCACCAGCTCTCCCATCACTTCGGTGACCCGCGTGTAATCGACGATTCCCGTCTGCGGCACGAACAGTCCGCCCAGCGCCGCCGCATGGGGTTCCCGTTCCCTCACCTGGGCGGCATCGAGCCGCTCCAGGCCGGCCAGGCCGTTGGCACGGCCACGGCGCTCCAACTCATCCAACGCCGGCAATTCTCGCTCGTCGACGGCGATCACGACCTTGCCGCAGTTTTCATGGGGGATGCCGTGCTCGGCGCAAAAGGCGTAAAGCGCCTCGCGCCCGGCCGTACAGTTGGCGGCCTTCAGCGAGCCGGGCTTGTAGTAGAGGCCGGCATGGATCACACCGCTGTTGTGCCCGGTCTGGTGGGCGGCGAGACGGGTTTCTTTTTCGAGCAGCAGGAGTTTAAGGCCGGGATGGTTCGCGGTCAGGGCCAGGGCGGTGGCACAGCCGACAATGCCGCCGCCGGCCACCACCGCATCATAATGTGTCGGCACGGCCATCTGCGCTCAGGAGCGGTCGACCATCGCCTGGACTTCGAGGCGGACATCATCGATGTTGACCAAGGTGACTTTCTCGCCCTCCTGCTCGGCGCGCACCAGCCCCTCCGTGACCCACTCGAGAATCTGGCCGACGGTGATGCCGAACTGTTCGGCCGCAGCTTCCGGCGCGTACCAGGTTTTGCCCAATGACATGACAGCCTCCTGTCCTAAGTTCTCCTCTGCTGCCAAGTATACCTGATTTAACCGGCGCCGGCGAAAAAACACCGGATATTTTTGCTTAACCGCTGGCGATGACGTATGCTTCTGATTAAAGGGGCTTTGTCATGGAGCAGCTGCAACCGGTCATCCTCGTCATCGACGACTCCGCAGTCGCCAGGGAAGTCATCCTCGACGCCCTGCGCCAGGCGCAACTGGACGTTACCCTCCTGGCCGCGGCAAACGGGGAGGAGGCCCTCGCCCTTTTGGAGCGACAAAGGGTCGATCTGGTGCTGTGCGACCTGGAGATGCCCGGCATCGATGGTCTCGGTCTCCTCGACCGGCTCAGTGCCAGCGAGCTTTGGCGGGAGATTCCGGTCATCATCCTCACCGGCCATGAAACCAGCGAAGAGAAGATCCGCGGCCTGGAGCGCGGCGCCTGCGACTACGTCACCAAGCCGTTCGATGCCGGGGAGTTGATCGCCCGCGTCAACGTGCAGCTCAAGATCAAGTCGCTCCAGGACCGGCTGCGCGAGAGCAACCGCCGCCTGGAGCAGCTGTCGCGCACCGACCCGCTCACCGGCCTGGCCAATCGCCGTCATTTCCTGGAGGTGCTCCAGGAAGCCTTTACGGCCGCCACCGGCGAAGGGACGCCACTCGCTCTGGTCATGCTGGATATCGACCACTTCAAGCGGCTCAACGACACCCGTGGCCACCAGGCCGGCGACACCGTTCTGGCCAAGATCGGCGACCTGCTGCTGGAAGGGGACGGCTTCGCGGCCCGTTACGGCGGCGAGGAGTTCGCCATCGTCCTGATGGAGAGATCGCTCGGCGAGGCGGTGCGGGTTGCCGAGCAGTTGCGCCAGCAGATTGAGGAGCTCACCTTCGACGGGGGCCTGGCCGACCTGAAGCTGACCGCCAGCTTCGGTGTCGCAGCCATCCCCCACAGGGAGGTCGAGACGCTCACCCAGTTGATCCGCGAAGCCGACGATGCCCTCTACCGGGCCAAACACGGCGGCCGCAACCGGGTCGTGGCCGCCGCGGCTTCTTAGCTCCCCGTCCTGGTCACGGCCGGAGCGCAGCCGCCCCTCTTCCCCGCGGCGACAAATCAGCCCTTTACATTTTCCAGCGGAATCGCTTTATTATCGCGGTGGAGACAGCCCCGTGCCCAGAACCCTGCTCATCATCGACGACTCCAAGACCATGCGCCGCCAGGTGGTCGACATCCTCCAGCCGGCACGGCTGTTCGGCCGCTATCTCGAAGCGGAAAACGGCCTCGAGGGCTTCAAGCTGCTGCTCGCGGAACCGGTCGACGTTGTCCTTTGCGACCTGGAAATGCCGGGGATGGACGGCTTGAAATTTCTCGACCTGCACCGGAGCCGGGCGGAGGTGCGCGATATCCCGGTGATCCTCTTGACCGGTCGCGAGGGGTCCACTCAGAAGGTCAAGGGGCTGGAGAGGGGAGCGAGCGATTACGTGATCAAGCCCTTCGACCCCGACGAGCTGATCGCCCGGGTGAAGGTTCAGCTGAAGATCAAGCGGCTGCAGGACCACCTCAAGGAGCAGAACCGCAAGCTCGAGGAGCTTTCCAATACCGATGCCCTGACTTCGCTGGCCAACCGCCGGGCGCTGATGGACGCCCTCGAGAAGGAGTTCCAGCGCAGCACGCGAACCGGGCAAAACCTTTCCCTGATCATGGCCGACATCGATCATTTCAAGCAGATCAACGACACCTATGGCCACCAGCAGGGCGATGTGGTCCTCAAGGTCGTGGCCGGGGTCGTGCGCAACCAGTTGCGCGACTACGATATCGCCGCCCGCTTCGGCGGCGAGGAGTTCGCCGTGATCCTCCCCGCAACCGACCTTTCCGGCGCCTTGCTGGTCGCCGAGCGGATTCGCGAGGCGGTTGACGGCATCAAGCTCGGCGGCTCGATGAACCCGCTCTGCCTGACCATCAGTCTCGGCGTATCCAGCCGTCCAGGCTCCGAAATCGTCAGCGTCGACACCCTGATCCGTGAGGCTGACGACGCCCTTTACCGGGCCAAGCACGCCGGCCGCAACCGGGTCGAGTCCTCGATCCCGTCCCTATGAAACCTCGCTTTCGCTTTTCTGCACCCACAGCATTCGCCTGACGTACAGTTCGATCCTGCGCCGGTCATTCTCCAGAAGATTGCGGAACTGAAGACCTACGTTCTGCAGCCCGGCGCTACCCGAAGTCTCGACCCGTACCACCTCGGCAACGGCGCATATCAGCGGCTTGTCATCGTCCAGTGCCAGAAAGAGCAGGAATGACTCCCCCTCGCTGGCCGGGGCGGGAACGGCAAGTCCCACCCCCCCTGCGCCAAGCGAGAGCTTGTGCAGGGCAAACGGCGGGAGGGCGGCGGCCTTGACGGCCGCCGGATCTTTCGACCAGCCCTGCCAGAAACCGCGCAGGGGGCGCAGGGAAGCCCCGCGCCGATAGCCTAGCCAAAGCGAGCAGTCTGCCCGCAGATACTGGCGCCGGAAGAAGAATTCCAGATCGCCCTCGGGCAAAAGGCGGATCGTCCCGTCTTCGAGAACCCTGTCGAAGCCTGCCGTCAGGCGCATGCCGAAATCGTAGATGTCGCCCAGAAGCTCGAAGAGCGTTCCCGGCAAGATCTCGTCACCCGCCCCCGCATCCTGGGGCCTGATCACAAAGCCGGCCGCATCACACGAAGCCAGCCAGCCGGTCAGGCTGTCGAGACAGGCGGCCTCGCCCTGGGGAACGACAACCCGGCGCAGCACCACTTTCTGACCCGGCTTGAAATAGCGGTCGTAATGCATCATCAGGGCGCTCGATTATTGCCCAGCAACACCAGATCATCGTACCAGGCCAAGGCCCGGGCCCCGGTGTTGTCGGTGTCGGTCATGATGGCGATCGCACCGATGCGCGACGGCTCCTCGCCGAAGGCCCGGCGATAGTCGGCGACGATGTCGCGACGCTCGCCGAGCCACTGGCCGGCCTGCTCCGGGCCGCTGCGCACAGCAATCATCATGGCGTTGCCGGAGTAGGCGTTGGCGAGGAACTCCCCCTGCGGCAGGCGGTTGGCCCAGATGTAGTTGAGGGTGCGCGTCTTGGGGAAGAACCAGTGGGGGAAGATGACGTAGATGCGGGCGGCGTAATCGTCGCCCGCCTTGCTTTTCTCATCGCCCTGCGGGATGGTGCCGGCCACCTTCCAGCGCCAGGTGAGGACCGGCCATTCACGGGGATTGATGTCAACCTTATGCACCAGACCAGAAGCGCTGCCGCGGCTGTCGGCCTGCAGGACCTGGCTGCCATGGTCGGTGACGACCCGGTAAGCGGTCTCTCCCTTGAACGATTTGACCGTCCATGCCGGAGAGAGTCCCCGCTCGAAATCGTCGATAACGAGCGGACCTGCTCCGGCGGCAAAAGCTGTGGCCGAGAGCAGAAACAGGGCGACGCAAGGCAGGGTGTGACGCATCAGCCGTACGGTCCGGCCGGCAGTCCCTTGCGCTCGCGCCGGCTCTCCCCCTCGCTGATGATGCGGATCGCGCTGGCTCCTTCCAGAGGGCACTTGGTTTCGCAGATGCCGCAGCCGATGCAGAGTTTGTCGACCACCTTGGGAAATTTCAGGCGGCGGGCGGCACCGTCAACGATGACGTCCTTTTCCTCGAAGACGATGGCCTTCTCGCCGGTCGGGCAATGCTCCTCGCAAACCAGGCACTCGACCCCCTTGGCGAAGGGGAGGCAGCGGTCCTTGTCGAAGACCGCCCGGCCGATGACGGTCTTGCGCTTCGGCTCCAGGGGCAGGCGTTTGATCGCTCCGGTGGGGCAGACCTGTCCGCACAAGGTGCAGTTGTACTCGCAGTAGCCGACCCGCGCCACCAGCAGGGGGGTCCACAGCCCCACCGGGCCCGCCTCCAGCCAGGCGGGATGCAAGGCGCCGCCGATGCAGACTTTCATGCACTCGCCGCAGCGTACGCAGCGATCCAGAAACTCGGCTTCCGCCACCGCCCCCGGGGGGCGGATCAGGTAGGGGTTGGTGCGTTCCGCCGATGGCGCGATGCGCACGACCGGGGCGGCGAGAACGCCGCAGGCCAGGGCCGTGACCACCCCGCGGCGCTCGAGGTCGATACCGGGACCGCTGCGCCGCGGCGCGTACAGCCCGAAGCGGACGCGCTCCTCCGGGCAGAAGCCGGTGCAGTCCAGGCACAAAAGGCACTCGCTGCGCCGGTGGCCGTCCGCGTGCACCGCCCCGGAACGGCAGAGAACGTCGCACTTTTGACAGTCGGCGCAGAGGGTTTTCGGGGTCCGCTGCAACAGGGCATGGCGGGAGCAGACTCCGAGCAGGGCGCCGAGGGGGCAGAGGTGCTTGCACCAGAAGCGGTGTTCGAACTTCTCCAGCAGGACGATGACGAGAAACACCAGCAAAGTGAAGAAACTCAGGGCGAAATACGGCTGGTGAAACGCCATCAGGTGGTCGCGCCACCAGGGGAAGACGGCCTGCGCGGCCGGGGTGACGACCGGCAGGTCGACGGCGTAGAGGACGTCAAACGTGCGGTTGACCCCGTAGTTGTAGGCCGGGTAGAGCGCCAGCGCCAGAGAGCGCAGGAAAATGGCCAGCGGGTCGAAAAGGCCGAGCAGTTGCACACCGCCGAGGGCTGCTGCGGAGAGGGCGAAGAGCAGGTAGTACTTGACCCGCCGCAAGGAGGGGGAGAACGCCCGGCGGCCGCGGCCGAGCAGGCGGCCAAGACCGTCGAGGGTGGCTCCGAGCGGGCAGATCCAGCCGCAGAAGAAGCGGCCGAAGACGGCGGTCAGCAGCAGGACCAGCAAGGCCGGCCAGAGCAGACCCCAGCCGAAGGGGCCGGAAGCCAGCGCATCGGCCAGGGCGGCCAGCGGATCGAGACGGAAGAGCAGGCCGACCGGGTACGGCAGGTTGTCGACCCCGCGATACTCGGTCTGCACAAACAGCCAGAGGAAGCCGGTCAGGCAGAGAATCTGGCTGGCACGGCGGGCATATGTCCAGGAAAGGTTCTTCACACCATGCGCACGCGCTTGAGATCCATGACCCCCAAGCCGCGGCGGGCGCCGGCGACAATGCTCGGCACCTCTTCGGGCTTGAGGCTGAACAGGGTGGCTGCATAGGCATCGGCGGCCACGATGTCGGGGGAGGCGATCAGGGTGTCGAGACGCCGGACGTCCTCAGGCCGCCCCCCCTGAGGGCCGTTGGCCACCAGGATGCGGGTGGCGTCGATCACCGTCAGGGTCGAGGGAAGGACGCTGTTGATGTCGGTCAGAGACTCGGCGATATCGGTGTGCAGCTTGCCGCGACTGCCGCCGATCACCCCCATCAGGTTTTTCATCGCCAGGGTCAGGCGCGAGATCGAGTGGTGCTTGGCAATCGGCACGTTGATGAAGACATCCGCTTCCAGGGCCGGCTGGTAGAACTCCCAGCGATCGAAAAACCTCCCCCCCTGGATCGCCACCTCGCGATAGCCGCGCGGGTCCATGTGCTCCAGTTCGACGCGGTCGGATTTGACGTTGGCAATCGCCGCCGCGATGCCGCTCTGGGTGTAGCAGCGGCGCGGGTCGTTGCAGGTGCGGTCGAAGAGGCGCACCTTTTTCGCCCCGGCCTCGAGGCACAACTCCACCAGGACGCGCACCACCTCGGGGTGGGTGTTGGCGGCCAACTCCACGGTGCGGTCCCAGCCAATATTCGGTTTGACCACCACCGTCTGGCCGGCCTTGACGAACTTCCCCATTCCGCCCAAAGCGCCTAGGGTGTCGCGCACCAGCATGGGGATGTCGGTGCCCTTGCGCACCGCCAGCGCTGGCATCTCCGCCGCCATGACCGGGGCGGCAAGCAGGTCGATGACCGGCACACTGCCGACGGCGGCAGCGGCGAGCGCGGCCTTGACAAAGGTGCGGCGATCAAGTTGGCTCATAAGCGATCATCCTTTGAACCTCAACCTCAGCCTTAACCTCAACCTGCTTCTAAATAAGCCGATTTTCCTTCAAAAACTTGCGCGCCACATCCTTGGCGTTGTCGCCCTTCACGCCGGCCTCCAGTTTCTGCATGGTTTCCAGGCTGATGGTTCCGCCCAGCTTGTTGATCAGACGGGCCAGGGCCGGAAATTTTTTGAGGGTATCCTTGCGCACCACCGGGGCGGCTTCGGCCACCGTGCCGCTGGGAGCAAGCCTGGGGTCGGCAAAGCCGAACGGCTCCAGCCAGACCAGATTCAACTCCTGGTTGAATCGATCCTTGACCGCCTTGTAAAGAGCCGCCTGATCAGCCAGCGGTGGCGCACCGAGCAGCTTGACCTGGGCAACCCCGGTATAGCCGACGTACATGTCGAGCTCCGCCTTGAGCAGCGCCTGGTGAGCGGCTTCATGCGTCGCTGCCGGAACCACCTTGACGGTTGTGCCGGTGCGCTCGCCGATCAGGACGGCGAGCATGTTGGCCAGCAACTGCTGCTGCGGGGTGTCGAGGGCACCGACTACGATAGTCTTGCCGACGCAGGCCACAGCCGGAACCGGCAACGTCAACGGAGCCAGCAGAAAGGCCAGCAGAACCAGTTTGAGGATTTTCATCGCACATCTCCTTGATGCTTGAGCCAGTCGGCAGGAGCGACCGGTCCGGACAAAGCTTGCGGGGCCAGGACCCGGCCAAGGGCAGGGTCCTGGCGGTCATCGAAAAAACCCCTGACGACGATCTCGGGATCGGCACTCCCCCACCAGTTGCGCGGCAGGGTGACGTCCCCCGGCTGTTCCAACCCCATCTTCACGTTGTATTGCCGGTTGCCGGCAATGTTGTTGAATTCGATCCGCGCGGCATCGTCCGAGCGGGTCACCACGAACACCCCGATGTCGTTGTCGCGGATGTCGTTATGATGCAGGTGCGCCTGGCTGCGCCGCTCTTCAAAACGCACCCCGTGGGTATTATGATGCATCCGGTTCCCCGCCGCCAGCAGGTTGACCGTGGAGAAGCGCAGGCCGTCGACGTTGTAGCGGAACTCCGAATCGGTCACCGTCGCCTTGCAGAAGTGGATCTGCACCCCGCTGTAAGCGTATTCGCTGACGAGGTGGGCGAGCTCTCCCTCGCGGGCGAAATCGAGATAGAGATACTTCCAGTCGGCGGCTTTCGGCTGAGCCGCGCCACTGGTGAAGACGATCGGCGCCTCGGCCGTGCCGCGCGCCACCAGCCCGCCTTCGACGAGCAGTTCGCCGTCGCCGATGCCGTCCTTGTCGCGATCGAGCGGTTCGAAGACCACCCGGGTTCCCGGCAGGATCGTCAGGTGGCCGTCCTTTTTCACCGTCACCACCCCGCGGATGCGCACCTCTCCCGACCACACCTGGCGATCGCTGATCACCGCATCGGCCAGTTCCAGCGGCGGCCGGGCGACCGCGCAGGCGGTGAGAAGCGGTATGAGGATCAAAAAAAGTGCGGAACGCATTATTTACCTTCCAAAACCAAGCCGATCAAAAATGCCCGAGTGCTCGGCGCCCGATGTCCGAGGAGCGAGGCGTACCCGTAGGGACGTCGCAACGACGAGGGCAAGGGCAACAACGCAGGCGGGGGTTTTTCATCGGGCCCCCGAAGGTTAGTGGTAATGCCCCTCAGCTTCATCCACCCGCTGCATCGCCGGCTCGATCGCCCCGAACATCTTCTCATACCGCGCCACGTTCTCCTGCAGGGCCAGCAGCATGCGCTTGGCATGGCTCGGTGAGGTGATCACCCGGCTGCGCACCTTGGCACGCGGCGCCTGCGGCTGCACGAAGATGAAATCGAGGACGAACTCGGTATCGCTGTGGTTGACGACCGCCAGATTGGCGTAGACCCCCTGGGCCATCTCCTCGTCAAGCTGAATCTCCAGCTTGATTTCCTTGGTATTGGCATCGTTCATAATAAAAACCCCTTTCGGCAAGAACCTCTCGCAAAAAAATCATTTTCACCCTTCGACAGGCTCAGGGTGAACGGTCTCTAGAACGTCTACTCTTTGGAAACTCCGCTCGTGGTGAGCTTGTCGAACCATGAGCGAACATCCTTTGAAAAAAACCTTGAATGTTCCAGATAACTCCACGACGGACAAACCGTCGTTTGTGGTGCCTTGCGGCTTGTGTCTGGTTCACAGCCTGATCGGCTCGACCACGATGGTGATTGCTCCGGGCGCTTCGCCGTCCTTTACCGTCACGCCGTGGTCGGCACTCGCGTCGTACATGCCGAACAACTCCCCCGGCGCCGGTGAATCGCCGTACAACTCGCGCGCCCCGACATAATAGGTGTCGGAGGCAGGCAGGCGCACCACGAAAGCGCCGTCGGGTCCGGTCGGGGGGGAGAGCGCCGCCGGGCGCTGATGGCCGATGACCCGATCGGTGTAGGCGAAGACATGGACGCCTGCCACCCCCTTCCCCTGCGCATCGGTCACGACACCGCGCAATTCCGGGCCGCCGCCGCGCCCGAAACTTTCCGCCTCTACGGCCTCCTTGACCTTGGCCGCCAGATGCACGGTGACCCGTGCGAGTTCGCCGGACCGGGCGGTGAACGGGTTGCCGGGATAGATGCCGTAGAGATCGCCCTCACGCACCGGACCGACGCGCTGGCCGTCGAGGCGCTTGCGCGCCGCCAGAAAGTAGCCGCTCTCGGGGAGTCCGTCAAAGGCAAAGTAACCGTCCGCGTCGGTCGGCGCTGACATCCGGTACCCCTGCCCCTTCAAATCCTCGCCCGGGTCGAGGTACAGGTAAACATGAGCATCGGCCACCGGCTTGCCGGCAAGCAGCACGCGCCCCTCGATGCCGGCGCTGTACTGGTCGGCATAGGAATCCCGCTGCGGCGCCTCGACCGCCACCGCCTGCAGCCCCGCCCACAGGGGCTCGCCAGAAGCGGGCACGGTCAGTGGATTGCGGCCGCAGAACGCGAACAGGCTGCGATCGGCCGACCAGCCGAACAACGCATAACTCCCTGCGGGGAGCTCCAACCGGTAACGGCCGTCTTCGCTGCTCGGGCTGGAGGTCGCCAGCGATTTTGCCGTGAAGTCAAGTCCGGCAAAGGCCTGAACGATGACCCCGGGCTGCGGGCGGTCGTCACGCACCACCCTCCCCTCGATCACCGCTGCCTGCAGAGAAAACGGCAGCAGCAAGAGGGCGAGCAGTCCAGGCCAGCGTCTCACGGCTTTCCCTTCGGCCCGGTTCCGGCGACTGCATCCTTCAGCCAGGGGGCGAACTGGATCCGGTCGAGCTTGAACTTGCCGGGGCCGAACCCTTCCTTCTCGTAGCTGACTTCGGGCTGATCGAGACGGTCGTGAAAAATCGCGACGTTCCCCTTGTCTCCGGCGGCGGTCAGCAAGGCCGTGTCCTTCCCCCACCAGTTGCCACTGACGTCGACGATGTCGTTGAACTGCGTCGGCGCCTTGGCCAGCAGCGGGTTCTGGCTCTGACGGGCCTCGGCCTCACGCTGCATGATCCCCCGCGATCCGGAACGGCGCTCCCAGTCGGCGCTCTGGTAAATGCCGAGTTTCACCCCCATCTTGTTGCCACTGAAGTTGTTTTGCCTGACCTCCGGGTAGGAGGAAAAATCGCAGAACAGCGCCAGCTCATTGTTGTCGAACTGGTTGAGGCGAACCTTGGGATTGGACTTCTTGTTATTGTAAAGCGCCGTCGCGTTGCCGTTAAAAAGATTGTTCTCGACGACAGGCGATCCGTACTGATCGTTCTGCAACGCCTTGCCGTTGTTCAGAAACTGATTATTGCTGACCACCGGGTAGGAGAAGGAGAAATTGACGATCGCCAGCTTGTTCTTCTCGAAGCGGTTTTTGTCGATGACCGGCGTGCTCTGCGTCTGGTTGCAGAAAACCGCTGTCTCGTTGCCAACGAACTGATTGTTGGCCAGCCGCCCTTCGTAGCGCTGGATCAGTGCGATCCCCTGCTGGTTGTCGGTGAACTGGTTGTCGGTGATGTCGCCGCGGCTGCCATGGGAGGCCACGATCGCCGACTTGCTGTGCTTGTTGAAGCGATTGCCGCGGATGCGCGGGTTCGATTTCATCTCGCTGGAAACACCGATGCCGTTATCGGCAAAGGTATTGTTTTCGATGGTCGGGGAACCCTCGCGCACCAGTTTGATGGCGAATTCGCACTTCTCGAAGTGACTGTCGCTCACCGCGAACGGCGTGGCGATGGTACTGAGCGCCGCTGAAGCCCCGCTGAAGCGGGCAAAACGGATGCGGCTGCCGTTCTCCCCTTCGAAAAACTCGATCCCCCGCCAATCGCCCTTCCCCTTGAAGACCACCGGGGCCGCGGCCGTCCCCTCGACCAGCAGTTTGCCGCTGACGTTGATCAGGGCATCGGCATTCTTCGGCACCACCGTGGTCCCCGCGGTAACAATTAGGGTTGCGCCGCGCGGCACGGTCACGGCTTCATCGAGATTGACCGTCCCGGACCAGCGCGTCGTCCCGGAAAGGGTCTTGGCCGCCACCGCCTGCGGCAGCATGGCCAGCGCGGTCACCAGCAGGATAAGGCTAATTTTTCGGGGCCACATGGATGGTCACCTCCATCGGCGGTTTTTTCGGGTCGACCTGCACGGCTATGCCATGCCGGCCGTAAAGCTCGACTTCTCCGGCCGGGCCGCCGAATTCCTGGCGGGCCAGCAAGTAGAACGGTCCCCCTTCAGGCAGGGAGAGGTCGAACCTGCCGTCGGCGCCGGTCGGCGCCGAGAAAAACTCGGGGGTCCCGGTCATCTCCGGGCTGCGATAGGCGAACACATGCAACCTGGCCACCGGCTTGCCGGCGGCATCGACGATGCTGCCGCGCACACCGACAAAGGGGGCGCCGGAATCGTCTTCGAGCATCGACAGGCGGGTGATCGTCTCGATCCTGACCTCGCGCACCTCGCCGGCGCTGATCGTCACCGGGTTGCCATGATAGAAGTTGAAGTAGTCTCCGGTCTCGATCGGCCCGTACTGGCCGCCGCGCAGGCGCTTGCGCGCCAGCAGCCAGTATTTCCCCGGCGGGAGGTTGACCCGGAAGCTCCCCTTCTCCACCGGCTGGATCAGGTAGGCCGGCCCCTTGAAGCCCTTCTCCGCGTCCTGGTAGACGTAGAGATAGGAACGCTCCAGCGGCGCGTCCTGATAGCTGATGGTTCCGCGAACTCCAGAGCGCGGCGCCTTTTCCGGAACGGACTCGTTCGGGACGCGCACCAGGTTGAAACCGACGTTGCGGTAACTGCCGGCATTCACCTGGACCGGGGCTCCGCTGTAGTAACAGAAATAATTGCCGGCGCGCAGCGGTCCGCTGCCGTCACGGGCCGTGAGATAGTAGCTGCCGGGGGGAAGCTCAAGCTTGTAGGTGCCGTCGAGACCGACCGGGGCGGATTCGGCCACGAGCCTGCCGGCTGCGATGTCACCGATGCTGCGGTAGGCACGGACCACGATGCCGGGGATCAGTTCACCGCGCCAGGCGGCACGCCCCTGGATGCCGGAGGCGCCCAGGGCGGGACCGCTCAGCAGCAGCAAGCCGCCGAGAGCCAGGAACAGGCGCAGGATCATCTGGCGGCCTCCTTGAGATGCGGGGCATCGCTCCACGGCACAAAGCGTACCGTATCGAGCGGATAGTTCTTGCCTTTTTCCACGAACGTCGGCTGGTCCCGGCCGTCGAAGATGAAACCCGGATTCCCCTCTGCACCGAGCCGCATCAGCTCGGCAGTCCCTTCCGTCCCCCACCAGTTGCCGCGAGCGTCGATGGTGCCGTCGAGTTCCTCAGGCCGCCGCTCCACCTCGGTCACGGTCCTGGCCCCCTGGCCGGTGCCGAAGGCACCGGCGGCAGCCACCTCGCCGGCCCGCGCCGCCGCCCCCTGCTCACGCTCCCAGGTCGTCGACTGGAATTCCAGTTTGAGCGCCAGCCTGTTGCCGGCAAAGTCGTTGCCGGTGATGCGCGGATAGGAGGAGAATGCCAGTTTGATCGCCACGTCGTTGCCGGCAAAGCGGTTGCCGGTCACCAGCGGATCCGCCCGGCGCTGCAGGGACAGCCCGATCCGGTTGCCGTGCAGCCGGTTGCCGCGCAACTCGGGCTGAGCGGCCCGGTCGACTTCGACGGCGGTCTCGTTGTCGGCAAAGTCGTTCTCCTCGATGAGCGGGTCGCTGCCGTAGTAGGCGACCATCAGCCCGACCGGGTTGCGCTCGAAACGATTCTGCGTAAACCGGGCCGGTTTGGCCCGGTAGATGTAGGCACCGTACTTCCCCTGCTCCTCGAAGCGGCAGCCGGTGACCTGCGCCACGCTGTCGTCCTTGACGAACAGGCCGACCTTGCGGTTGCCGCGAAACAGGCTGTCGCGCACGCTCCCGGCCGCCTTCCCGCGTAACTCCAGGCCGGTTTCGTTGCCGTCGAACAAGGCCCGCTCGATGTGTGGCGCCCCGCCCTGGACCAGAATGCCGGTTTTCGCCCCGCGCACGGTGACGTCGGCAAGCCGGGTCCGCTCATCGCACCCCTTGAGGGTCACCCCTGCCCACTTGTCGCCAGCGAGATCGGCCCTTTCGGCCGTGAGCCGCCCGGCCACCTCCAGCCCGCCCCCCTGGAATTGGACCCTGGTCCCCGGGGCAATGGTCAAGGTGACCCCGGCCGGAACACTGACCGTTTCGGCGAAACGCAATTCGCCGCCCCAGCGTGTGTCACGCGTCAGGGTCAGAGCCTCGGCATAGCCGGCACTGAGCAGCATCAGCAGGGGGAGCAGAACTCTCACCACACCTCCCGCACCGTCAAAGGGCCAAGGGCCTGGTTTTGCCCCTTGACCACGGTCACCGCGTGATCGGGGCGACCATCGTAAGTGCCAACCCACTCCCCCGGCTCCAAGGGACCGCCGAATTTGCTGCGCGCCCCGACGAAGTAGGTCCCGCCGTCACCGAGGTGCAGTTGAAAGCGGCCATCGGCACCGGTCGGTGTCGAAATATGGACCGGTTTGCCGACCATGCGCCGGTCGAGATAGGCGAAGACATGCACTCCACTGACCGGCTCCCCCTGCGGGTCGAGCACTTTGCCGGTGAGGGTCGTACCGGTTGCCGTAAAGGTTCCTTGTGCCTGACGCCTGGCATGCACCTGCGGATCGATCAGCGTCAACGGAAAGGTCCCCAGTTCAAGGCGTTCGCTGCGGTGAACCTCCACCGGGTTCCCCGGATAGTTACCGTTGAGGTCGCCGGGCACCAGTTCGCCGGCGCGGCTGCCGTCGGCGCGGCGCCGGGCCACCAGGTGGTAACGTCCCGCCGGCAGGTCGATGCGGAACGCCCCATCGGCATCGACCTGCACCGCCTCGCCGTAGGAGGGCCCCATCAGCCCCGCGCCGGTATCGGTGTAGACGTAGACGAAGGCCCGACCGACCGGCCGGCCGTCGGCAGTGAGACGGCCACTGACACCGCTGTCGGCGGCGCTCGACAACCCGCCTTCGCGCCCCATCTCGCGCAGGTTGAACGGTGGCACCGCCGCGATACCGCGCTCCACGGCATAGGGGTTGCCGGGGGCATCGGCCATCAGCATGCGCGGGCGTCCATCCGCCCCCTCGCCGCGCTGTTTGCCGATGACGAAGTAACGGCCCGGCGGCAGTTCGATCCGGTAATTCCCCCCGGCATCGGTGGTGGCCACGGCGAAAGGCTGGATCGAACGGTCCTTGTCGGCCTTGAGGTAAATCTCAACCTGGGCCTGCACCAGCGGGCGATCCTGGAAAAGCAGCTGCCCGGCCAAGCCGCTGCCGGACTCCTGGGTGCAGCCGGCAAGCAAACCAAGCGCCAGGAGCCAAACGCCAAGCGCCGAGCACCAGGAAAAAATTTTTACTGTGGGCCTGTTCATCATTGCACCTTGAAATTCGCCACCGGCAGCAGCGCCAGCAGGTAAAGCAGGGTGCCGGTCAGCAGGGTCAGGGTGAAGCCGGCGTTCATCGCCACCGCCACGGCAAGGATGGCCCCGAGCACACTGGTGGCGCTGTTCACCCCCCAGCTCCATGGCACCGCGCTGCCATCGCGATGGAAGAGGCGCATTCCCAGGGGGAGCGGCATCCCCATCAGCAGCCCGAGCGGAAAGAGCAGAATTCCGGCGATCAGGCAGCGCAGCGGCAGCGCCAGGCCAAGCCAGCGCTCCAGCAGCGGCGGCAGGGCGAATCCGTAGCAGAGACTGAGCAAAACCAGTGCCAACAGGACCAGGGGCAAGCCCTTGCGCAAACGCGTCTCGGCGAGTTTCCCGCTAAGGAGAGCACCGACTCCCGAGCTGATCAGCAGCGCGCAGAGGATCACCGCCAGAGCATAGATGGGTGGGCCGAGAAAGATGCTGAAGCGCCGCAGCAGGCCGATCTCGACGAACATGAAACCCAGCCCCAGGCAGGTGAAGTAGCCGATCCGCCAGCCGGCGCCAAAGGTGCGCAAGTCGCGGCGCTGCCACAAAAGCAGCGGCAAAAGGAGAAAGACCGTCACGCAGACCGTGACGACCACGAGCAGGTTGCGCAGCGTCAGGATCGCCCGGTCCTCGAACTTGGCCTGCTCGGGGAAACGGAACAGGCTGAGGAAGTCGACCGGCTTGAGCATGTAGTAGAAGAACGGCCGGTCGTCGTCGACCGGGGCAATGTCGAACGGGAAACCGGCATAGAAGTCGGCCGCCCCACGGGATGCGATCAGGCGCTGGAACACCCCCTCCCCCTCACGATGGTCGGGAAGGGTCACCACCTGATACTCGTGCTCGTGCACCAACTCGCGCAACCGGGCCAACTCTTCGGCCGTGAACGGCGTGCGCTTGAGCATGAAATTGGCCAAACCGCGCTCGCGGATGACGGCGATGTGGGCAGCCGGATCCTTCACTCCGCGTTCCTTGAGCAAGTCAAGGCCGAGGGAGACCAGACGCAGCGTTTCCCGCTCGAAGATGAAGCGGGAGATGGTCAGAATCCCGTCATCCGTGAGGTGGTCCCAGTAGTCGGCGAAAGCTTCGCGGGTATAGAGATGATCCTCGGAGAGGGTGAAGGCACCGGCCGCCGGCGCCTGCCGGCCGAAGACCGCCGAAGCCTGGATGACGTCGTAGCTGTTGCGGTCGCGGCGCACGAAACTGCGCCCCTCATCGACCACCGCCGTCACCTTCGGGTGGCGGTAGAGCTCCCCGGTGAAGGCGCCGAAGCGGTCGTTGACGGCCTCGACAATCAGCGGATTGAGCTCTACGGCCGTAATGTGTGCAGCCTCCAGCGACAGCGCGGTCAGGACGTCCTTGCCGCCGCCGGGGCCGATGATCAGCGCCCTGGCCCCCGGCTTGAGGCGATAGGCCAGGCCGATGACGTTGCTGCGGAAAAAGCCGAGATCGCCCTGCCGGTCCCAGCGATACATGGTGGTATAGCCGGTGTCATCGACCACCATCCCCAACTGCTCCGGAATCGGGCCCCGGTAGCTGCGCGACAATCCCCAGGCCTGGTCGAGGTTCTGCCCTTCGGCGGGATAGACCGCCACGCGTGAAAAGGAGTTCCATTCGCTCCACAGCAGGTTGGGCTCGAACCGGCCCCGCACGAAGCGGATCTCGGCGAAACCGGTCAGGTGATGGGCCACCCCCGTCGCCAGCAGCAGCAACAGTAGCGCCTGGGCTCCCCGCCGGTGGATGCGGGGCAGCTCCTCGGGGAGAAGCAGCAGCCCGCCGGTCACCGCCACCGCGGCGATGGCAAGAATGGCGGTGATACCGCCGAGCAGCTTGAGGAGCAGGATGACCAGCAGGCACCCGGCACCCGCTCCGGCCAGGTCCCAGCAGTAAAGGCGCGAGAAGTCGCGGTGATAACAGGAGAAGAGCAGGCTCAGCGTGACCCCGGCACAGAAGAACGGCAGCGCGGTGACCAGGTAGAGGATGGTCAGGGTCAGCAGCATCCCCGCCGGTACGCCGGGATCCTGGAACCCCTGCTGGAACGGCTGGAAGAATGGCTGATGGAAGAAGGAGAGCACCTGGAAGCCAACGTGCGGCTGCAGGCGGAAGAGCACGAAGACTCCGAAAAACAGGGCCACGGTGACACCGGTCAGCACCGCCCAGCGCGCGGCGACGAAACGCACCTCGCCGGCGAACCACTGTGGCCGCAGCTGGACCGCCAGCGCCGCCGCCCCCATGCCGAACAGCGCCAGGGAGATGGCCATCGACGCGAAGTGATACCACATCAGCACCGAGAAGATCCTTGTCAGGATCAGCTCGTACATCAGGGTTGCCAGGCAGAGCAGGAAGATTCCGCCCCCCACCCGGCGCAACTCCACAGACGGAAGCAGAGGGGAGGTCATGGCCCGGCTCCGGTGCTGACGGCCAGGGCGTGCAGGCGATGATCGCGGCTGGCGAACAGAAGCCGCCCGGCCCAGAGCAGCGGTCGTGACTGGATGGCGTCGCCGGCTTTGTGGCTCGCCAGCAGTGCCGCGCTCTCGGCACCGAAGACCTGCAGGGTGCCGGCGTTGTCGCCGAGATACACGCGGCCAGCGCTGACCAGGGGGGTGGCGTAGACCGGCCCGGAGGTCGCCGCGCGCCAGATGACCGCGCCATTATTATTGGCAATCTTCCACAGGGCACCGACGGCAGTGGGGACGAACAGTGCGCCTTCGACCGGCACCGGCGCCCCGTAGTAGCAGGTTTCGGCCAGATCGCGCCGCCACAGTTCGCGGCCGTCGACGGCAAAGGCGGCCAGCAGTCCAGCCCGGGTCAGCACCGCGACCCCGCCGGGGACAAGAACCGGTTCGCTGAGCAAAGGTGCAGCCAGATCCCGCCGCCAGAGCACCTCCCCTGCCGTCGTCAGGGCCGTTAGCTTGCCATCGCCGGCCGGCTGATAGATGCGGGACCCGTCGAAAGCCGGGCGGGCGCGCAGGGGTTGGCCGCACGCCACTTGCCAGCGCGGCGTGCCGGTCGTCGCCTCCAGGGCATACAGCGTGCCGTTCCAGGCCGGCACCAGCACCAGCTCGCCAACCGCCAGCAGTCCGCCCTGGCGATGGTCGTCGGCCGGCGAAGACGGATAGACGAAGCGCCAGCGTTCGCGGCCTGTGGCCCGGTCGAGGGCGACAACCTGCCGCTCCCACCCCTGGACGATCACCAGGTCGCCGTCAAGCAAGGGGGCGCTGTCGAGGGTCTGCCCCAGATCACGCTGCCAGACTTCCCGGCCATCCGGCGCAACCGCACGCAACCGGCCATCCCAGCCGGCAAGGTACAGGAGGTCGCCGGCGACAACCGGGTCGGCATCGAGGTAGCCTTCCGTCGCCAGGGTCCAGGCCGGCTGCAACGCGAGAGTGTCACGCGGCCCGGTCTCGGGAATCCACCCGGGAGCGACCGCGATGGTGACGGTGCCGATCCCCGGATCACGCTTTTTGTCGAAGATCGTGGCATTGGCCGCAACCGGATCGGCCGTCCCCCACCAGTTTTTGCCGACCGTCACGTCACCGGCATAAAAATCGCCGAGACGCAGGTTATCGAGGTTGTCGTAAAAATTGTTGTCGCGGATCAGTACCGGACGGTCGTTTTCGAACAGAAAGATTCCGGCCTCGTTGTGACGAATAATATTTTGCTCGATCGTCACCTGCGAGTTGCGGAAGTTGATCCCCTTGCCGCGGTTGTGCTCGATCAGATTGCGCCGGAAGGCGAAGGTCGCCTGACCGAGGCGCGAGCCGTCGAAGTTGTGGCGGATGGTGCAGTCCTCGACCGTTCCGCGAGTAAAGTGGGCATGCAGGGTGTAGGCGGAATCGCGGATTTCGCAGAAGCTCAGCAGCACCTCGCGGGAGAAGTCGACCCGCAGTTCCAGCCAGTCGCCGGGCTGTGGATCCGGTGCGGCGCTGCGAAAGACGATCGGTGCCAGCCGGGTGCCGGCCGCCACCAGCCGCCCCTCGACGATCAGCGTGCCGTCACCGAGGCCGTCACCGTCATCGTCACGGCGCACGAAGGCGACCTCGGTGCCGGGGGTGATGGTCAGCGTGGCATTTTTCGCGATCTTCACCGAACCGTCGATCAGCACCCGTCCCGACCAGACCGTGTCGGCAGTCAGCAGTTCTCCCCGATAGCGCACCTCGGACGGGACCGGCACAGGCGGAGAAACGGCGACGCAGCCGTAAATGTGGCAGATTGCCGTCAGCAGCAGCAGGAAAAAGGGGCGGAACTTCATCACGTCAGCAGTTGCCAGATGGCACCGAGCAGAATCGACACCCCCAGGCTGACAGCCAGGAAGACGCCGACCACCCGCGGACGGAACAGGCCATAGAGCGCTGTCATCGCCGGGATGCTGCTGACCGGCCCGGCCAGCAGCAGGGTCAGGGCGGCGCCGGGATCCATGCCACGCTGCAAAAGTCCGGCAAGGATCGGGATCAGAGGGATCTGGTTGACCGGCAGCGGCAGCCCGATCAGGCCGGCGACCACCACCGAGCTGAGATTTTTGGCACCGACCAGGCCGAGAATCCACGAGGCCGGCACCAGGGTGACGATGACCGCTTCGAGGACGATGGCGAGCAGCAGGAACTTGCCGGTGAACTGGACCGCATCGAGGGTGCGGTCGAGGATGAAGTGCAGCCGGCTGTCGCGAGGGATGATCACCATGCTCTTGACCTTGATCCCGGCGGCGGCACCGATCACCCGTGCCGGCGCCAAGGTGCCGTCGGGGTTATGGATCGGCTTGAGCCGCACCTGGTTGCCGGCCAGATAGCCCTGTTTTTCCAGCAGCAAGGTGATGAAGCCGGCGCTGAGGCCGAGGATCGTCGCCCCGCCGAGCTTGAGCCAGGCCCACTCGCTCCCCAGCCCGCGCCAGGTCAGGACAAAGGCGTCCGGCGCCATGGTCGGTGACGCGACCAGCAGGGCGATCAGTGGCGCCAGCGGGGTTTCCACCATGGCCAGGGAGATCGCCACCGGCAGGATGCCGCAGGCGCACAGAGGGGAGACCAGGCCGACGCCGGTTCCCAGCACGACGCCCCAGACACCGGAACGACGCAGCAGATCGCGGATTTTCAGGTCGAGTTTGTACCCTTTGATAATGCCGACCAGCAGGCAGGCCAGCAGGAAGAACCACCACATCTTGGCGACTTCCATCCAGACCACCTGCAGCATTTGGCCAAGTAGCGATTCAGGCATCGTTTTCCTCGCCGGCCAACGCTGTCAGCGTCACCAGTTCCCCAATCGGAGCGGAGCGCAGCTGCGCCAGCACCGCGTCAGCATCCTCCCCGGAGTCGAGCCGATGGCGACAGGCGGCCGCCAGCTCCAGGGCCATCGCCGTCAGCTCGGCGGCCATACCACGCCCATCCGTGCTGCGCAGCTCCAGCCGGTGGCGCCCTGCGTTCTTCACCTCGGGGAGACAGCCGGTCGCCTCGGCAATGCCGTCCGCTGCGCAGGTTTCGATCAGGTAGGTCGCCGACAACGCCCCGTCCCCTTCCCCCAGCGCGGCAAGCGCCGCCAGACCGAGCCGGCCGCCGAGGGTGCTCATGGCGCAGTAGTGGCCGTGGCGGGCATGGATGCGGAGAAAGATGTCGGTGGACTCGGTCATGGTCAGACAGTTCCGATCTTCAGGCCGGATGCGGCTGGCGTTCCGCAGGTGCGGTCAGATGTCCGAAGCGCAGCAAGTTTCTGACCGCCCAAGGAAGGGTCGCTGTAGCCGGCCGCCCCGACAGGAGCCAAACTAAAATTCATAGTGGTGCGGGCAGTCGGTATCGCGAATCTCATGGTATTTGGCGACCATATCCGGGGTCAGGAACTGCCGCACTTCCTTGAGCGCGCGGTGGAAGTGCTCGGCGGTGACGATCTCCGAGTCGGCCTTGATGGCGTTGACCGTGGCCCGTTTGCACAGGCTCTCGATGTCCCACCCCACGTACCCTTCCGCCAGCCGCGCCAGTTCGTCGCGGTCGATGCCGGGGGCGAGGTTGGGCATCCTGTCCATGTAGATGTCGAGCATGCCGCGCCGATCGACGGCGGTCGGCGGGTGGACGAAGACCTTGCGGTTGAAGCGCTTCTTCTCCTTGATCAGCGCCTGGTCGACGGTGTCGATGCGGTAGCAGGAGCCGAGCAGCGCCACCCCCTTGACCTGGTTGATGCGATCGACCTGCTCGATGAACAGCTTGGACAGTTCCTTAGAGGCGAAGGTCGGCGGCACAGCGCGGCGGTTCCCCGGGCTCCACTCGTAGTCGCAGCCGGCGCGCGGGCAGAGCCACTCGCAGTCGGAGATGAAGAGCACGCACGGAGCCTCGTGGATGGCGCAGTCGAACGCTTCGACCAACTCCTCCCCCTTGCCAAGCATCTCCTGTCCGGAAACGTAGACGAAGCTCACGCCGGCCTCCCTGGCGCAGGCCTCGGCGAGCATGGTGATCCCCGTCCCCAGCGGCCCCCACAGCATCACCCCGGCCGGCAGGCCGAGACCGTGGTGACTGATCATCTCCGGTTTCTTCAGCGGCAGGCAGACCATCTCCTTGAGGGTCTCCTTAACGTCGGCATAGCCGCCGATGTCATCCCAGCCAAGGAGCGGGTCGCGGACTTCATAAAAGAGGTTCTTCAAACGTCTGTGCATGGACCGAATCCGTTCAGAAAAAATTTGACTGCCTCACTGAAACATTTCAAATTTGAGCAACAATCATGCCACCTTGACGAGTACAGCCACCTCGCCGATACTGGGCATTGAGATAAGAAGGGCAAATTCTTCTCTCACGCAAAGACGCCAAGTCGCAAGGCCCGTCTTTATTCAAAGCACAGTCTTTTCCTTTGCGTTCTCTGCGGCCTGGCGTGAGACCTGTTTCGTTTGCCGCTCCTTGTTGTTAAGTGCTGAGAAACCGGTATCGCGGGGAGGTCTGCCATGCCCGAGTTCATCCTTGCCATCGACCAGGGGACAACCGGCACCACCGCCCTGCTGGTCGGCCACGACCTGGCCGTACACGGCAAGCAAACCGTCGACTTTCCCCAGTACTATCCCCGCCCCGGCTGGGTCGAACACGATCCCGCCGAGATCTGGCACTCGGTGCGCCGCGCCGTGCGCGAACTGTTGGAAGCGACCGGCACGCCGCCAAACCGGATCGCCGCCATCGGTCTCACCAACCAGCGGGAAACCACCCTGTTGTGGGAACGCGCCGACGGCCGTCCGGTGCACAACGCCATCGTCTGGCAGTGCCGGCGCAGCGCCGACATCTGCGCCGAGTTCAAAGAAGCCGGGCTGGAAGCGGCCGTGCAGGCCAAAACCGGTCTGGTCCTCGACCCGTATTTCTCCGGAACCAAACTGACCTGGCTGCTGCGCGAGCAGCCAGCGCTGCGGCAGCGCGCCAGCGACGGCCATCTCGCCTTCGGTACCATCGACACCTTCCTGGCCTGGCGGCTGACCGGCGGCAAGGCGCACGTCACCGATGTTTCCAATGCCTCGCGCACCCTGCTGATGGGCCTTGAGTCGCTTCGCTTCGACGACGACCTGCTCGCCGCCTTCGGTATTCCGGCCCAGCTGCTGCCGGAGATCGCCCCGTCATCGGCGGTCTACGGCCGAACCACCGGGCTCGATTTCCTCCCCGACGGCATCCCGGTGGCCGGGATGGCCGGCGACCAGCAGGCCGCCCTGTTCGGCCAGGCCTGCTTCAAACCAGGCGAATCGAAGTGCACCTACGGCACCGGCGCCTTCCTGCTGGAAAATATCGGGGCGAAGCCGCTGACCAGCCGCAGCGGCCTGCTCACCACCGTGGCCTGGCAGGTGGACGGCAAAACCAGCTATGCCCTGGAGGGGAGTTCGTTCATCGCCGGGGCGGCGGTGCAGTGGCTGCGTGACGGGCTGGGGCTGGTGCACACCGCGGCCGAGATCGAGACTCTCGCCCGCCAGGTCCCGGACAGCGGCGGCGTGGTCTTCGTCCCGGCCCTCACCGGTCTGGGCGCCCCGCACTGGAACAGTTCCGCCCGCGGACTGATCAGCGGCATCACCCGCGGCACCGGCGCCGCCCACCTGGCCCGCGCCACCCTGGAGGGGATCGCCCTGCAGATCCATGACCTGTGCCGGGCCATGGCCGATGACAAGGGGGAAGCGCTGGCGGCCCTCAAGGTCGATGGCGGCGCCGCCCAGAACGACCTGCTCATGCAGTTGCAGGCCGACCTGCTTGAGGTGCCGGTCTCCCGGCCGCAGACCGTGGAGACCACGGCGCTCGGCGCGGCGATGCTGGCCGGACTGGCCGTCGACTTCTGGCAGGGGCAGGACGAACTGGCCGGCAGCTGGCGCGAGGAAAAACGCTTCACCCCCCGGGCAGATGCGGCGTGGCGCGAAACGTTGCTGGAACGATGGAACGCCGCAGTGAAAAAAGCGTAACGATCAGGTGTCGAGCATCAGGCTGAGCCGGTAGACCTCATCGCTCGCCACGCCGAATTCCCTGGCGACCTGCTTGACCGCCGCCTTGCGTGACAGCGTCCCTTCCGCCAGCCTCTCCCGCAGCACCGTCACGAGATCGCGCTCCGGCGGCGCCGCCACATAGGGCGGCAGGATCAGCACCAGTTCCCCGCGGATACGGGCCGTACCGAAATGGGCCAAGGCCTCCGCCACCGTGCCGCGAAACAGCTCCTCGTGCAGTTTGGTCAATTCCCTGGCCACCACCAGCGCCCGCCCCTCCCCCCACACAGCCGCCATCGTCTGCAGCGTCGCCGTCAGCCGGTGCGGTGCTTCGTAGCAGACCACCGTGCGCGGCTCGTCGCGTACGGCGCGCAGCGCGCTCTCGCGGGCGGCCGCCTTGGCCGGCAAAAAACCCTCGAAGACGAAACGGTCGGTCGGCTCGCCGGAAGCACTCAGTGCCGTGATGATCGCCGAAGCCCCGGGGACCGGTACCACTGTCACCCCGGCGGCGTGGCAGGCCCGCACCAGGCGGTAGCCGGGATCGGCGATGGCCGGCGTGCCGGCATCGCTGATCAGGGCGATGCTCTCACCGGTCAACAGGCGTCCTACGAGTTGCTCCTGACGTTGCTGCTCGTTGTGCTCGTGACAGGAGATCAGTGCGGTCCTGATGCCGAAGTGATTGAGCAGTTTGCGGCTGTGGCGGGTATCCTCGGCGGCAATCAGCACCACCTCGCGCAGGATGCGCAGGGCGCGGGCGGTGATGTCCTCGAGATTGCCGATCGGCGTGGCGACGACGTAGAGAGTGCCGGGCATGGCTTTCCGTAATTGTCTGACAAGTCTAACAGAACGTACAAAACGACAAAACTTGGTCTCGCGCAGAGATCACAGAGGAGAGGCAACAAATCGTAGCTCTTCTCAGCGCCCTCTGCGGTCTCTGCGAGAGTCAGCCTTACTGATTCCGTTAATTATTCGCCTCCAGCTCCGCCAGCCACATCGCCACGCTGGAGTCGCTCGGCATGCGCCAGTCGCCGCGCGGCGACAGGGCCACGCTGCCGACCTTCGGCCCGTCGGGGAGGCAGGAGCGCTTGAACTGATGGGCGAAGAAGCGCCGGTAGAAAAGGGTCAGCCAGCGGCGCAGCTCTTCCGGTGCATAGTCGGCACCGAAGGCCTGACTGGCCAGGTGCAGAACCTTGCGGGGGGCGTAGTGGCAACGTACCACCTGGAAGAGGAAAAAATCGTGGAGTTCGTAGGGCCCAAGATGGGTCTCGGTCTCCTGGCTGATACTGCCGTCGGGATGCGGCGGCAGCAGTTCGGGGGAGACCGGGGTGTTGCAGATGTCGCGCAGCACCTCCGCAGCCCGGTTGCTGAACTGCTCGTCGGCACACCACTTGATCAGGTAGCGCACCAGGGTCTTGGGCACCCCGGCATTCACGGCGTACATCGCCATGTGATCGCCGTTGTAGGTGCACCAGCCGAGAGCCAGTTCCGACAGGTCACCGGTGCCGATGACCAGACCGTTCACCTGGTTGGCGATATCCATGAGAATCTGGGTCCGCTCGCGGGCCTGGGCATTCTCGAAGGTCACGTCATGCTGCATCGGGTCGTGCCCGATATCGCGGAAGTGCTGACTGACCGCCGCGGCAATCGGTACGGTCCGCAAAGTGACGCCGAGTTCCTCGGCCAGCGTTTCGGCATTGCCGCGGGTCCGGGCGGTAGTACCGAAACCGGGCATGGTCACCGCCACGATGCCGCTGCGCGGCAGGCCGAGACCGTCGAACGCCCTCACCGTCACCAAAAGGGCCAGAGTCGAATCGAGGCCGCCGGAAATGCCGAGCACCACCTGCCGGCTGCCGGTATGGCGCAGCCTGGTCATCAAGCCGGTGGTCTGGATGGCGAAAATCTCTCGGCAGCGGGCGCTGCGTTCCGCTTCACCGCCCGGGACGAAGGGGGTGCGCGGCACCGGACGCAGCAGTTCCCTGGCCACGCTGTCGGCCACGATGATCGACACCGGCCGATAGCGCCGCTGCGGAAGAACCGCGGCAAAGCTGCTGCTGCGCAGACGCTCGCCACTCAGGCGCTCCAGGTCGATATCGGCCACAGCCAGGGTGCTGTCGAAGCGGAAACGCTCGGTCTCGGCCAGCACCTGTCCGAACTCGGCGACCAGCGAATGCCCGGAAAAAACCAGGTCGGTGCTCGATTCGCCGGGGCCAGCCGATGCATAGAGATAAGCCGCCAGGCAGCGGGCCGATTGGGACTCGACCAGGGCGCGGCGATAGGCGCACTTGCCGAGGATTTCCGGGCTGGCCGACAGGTTGACCAGCACGGTGGCCCCTGCCGCCGCCAGATCGCCGCTCGGGGGGTTGGCGACCCAGGCATCCTCGCAGATTTCGATACCGAGCACGCACGCCGGGAGGTCAACGGTATGGAAGAGCAGATCGCTGCCGAACGGCACCGGTCGGCCATTCAGTTCGATGCTGTCGGCAGGCGCCTCGCCGGCCGCGGCGAACCAGCGCCGCTCGTAGAACTCCTGGCTGTTGGGGAGGTAGGTCTTGGGGACCGCGCCGCAAATCTGCCCCCCGCTCAGGACCACGGCGCAGTTAAACAGCCGGCCCGTATGGCGCAGGGGTACCCCGACCACCAGGACCACACCCAACCTGGCACTGGCTTTGGCCAGCCGTGCCAGGGCGGCTTCGGCGTGGTCGAGCAGGAGGGACTGGCCGAACAGGTCGCCGCAACTGTAGCCGGTCACCGCCAGTTCAGGGAAGACCGCCAGGCGGGCCCCTTGAGCTGCGGCCTGCTCCGCGGCCGCCTCGATGGCCGCCACGTTGAAGGCGACATCCGCGACTTTCAGTTCAGGGGTAGCGGCGGCGACGCGCAGCATCCCCAGGCTCCGCAACGAAACGGACACCTCGACCTCCTCAACAAAAAGTTCAAAAGCAAAGCTATTTTAACGCAGAGACGCAGAGAAAAAAGCAAAAAGCTGAGAAAGGCAAGAAAACCCGGACAATTTCTCCGCGCCTCCGCGCCTCCGCGTCACATTTGTTCGTGGATTTCAGAGGCTAAACGCATTTGGGATATGGGTGATGGCCGGCTCGCCGCCGCCGATCAGAACGGAGATCACGTCGAAGCGCGGCTGCAACTCCGCATGCCCCCCGGACGCCAGATACCACTGGGCGGCACGCACGATCTGGCGCTGCTTGTGGGCGCCGACCGCCTCGGCCGGGGCACCGAAGGCCATCCCTTTACGGGTCTTGACTTCGACGAAGAGGAGATGGCGGCGATCGCGGGCGATGATATCGAGTTCGCCGACCGGGGTACGGTAATTACGGGCGAGGACCGTGAAACCACGGGTTTGCAGGTGACGGGCGGCGAGATCCTCCCCCTGCTTGCCGAGACTTAAACGCGCCTGGGTCATGGCGCGCCGCAGTGCTCGCGTACTCCGCCGAAGCTGCGGCGGTGGCAGGGGGACGGGCCGAGGGCAGCGATGGCGGCCAGGTGCGCAGCGCTGCCGTAGCCCTTGTGGCCGGCCAGGCCATAGCCGGGGTGGAGGCGGTCGAGAGCCACCATGATGCGGTCGCGCACCACCTTGGCCACCACCGAGGCGGCGGCGATGGAAAGGGAGCGGGAGTCCCCTTTGACCAGCGTCTGCTGCGGGAGGCTGAGCGGCACCGGCACGTTGCCGTCGATCAGTAGAAAGTCCGGGGGGACGTTGAGCCGGCCGACCGCCCGCTGCATGCTGCGCAGGGTCGCCTGGAGGATGTTGACCCGGTCGATCTCCTCGGGGCGGGCCACGCCGATCCCCACCGCCAGGGCCTGGGCGCGGATCAGCGGGTAGAGACGCTCGCGATGTTTTTCGGAAAGCTGTTTGGAATCGGTCAGCCCGGGGAGATCAAAGACTTCGGGGAGGATGACGGCGGCGGCCACCACCGGCCCGGCCAAAGGGCCCCGACCGGCCTCGTCGATCCCGGCCACGGTGCGGTAGCCACGCGAACGCGCCTGCTGCTCGAAGTGCAACGGGGAAAGGGGCTCGCTGGCGAAGAGATCGGGTTGAACGGGCATGGCCGGCATTATGCCATTGCTCCGGAATGACGCCTAGTCAGATTGCACGGGGCATTGATTCCGTGAAGTAAAAATCGGAATGATCGCAAGACGGCAAGGAAGAATTGACGCCGGCATATCCGAAGGTATGTCGAGGCGCCGATGACGCAGCCAACACCGCACGCGCCCGATTGCGTCTTCACGAAAAAAGCCCCGGCCAATTCGCCGGGGCTTTGAACTCTCGTAAAACGGAACGGTTTAGTGGCCCTTGCGCAGTTCGCGGATGCGGGCAGCCTTGCCCTGCAGGTTGCGCAGGTAGTAAAGCTTGGCGCGGCGCACACGGCCGACGGTCACGACTTCGATCTTGTCAACAGTCGGGGCATGCAGCGGGAAAACGCGCTCGACGCCGACACCGTTGGAAATCTTGCGGACCATGAAGGAGGAGCCAACCCCCTTGTTGTGACGGGCGATGCAGACACCCTGGAACACCTGGATGCGCTGCTTGTCACCTTCGACAATTTTCACGTGCACTTTCAGGGTATCCCCGGCCTTGAACTGGGGAATGTCCTTGCGCATCTGCTCCATGCCAATCATGTCAACGATATTCATCGTGGTATCCTCCTCAAATTCAGCGAATCGCCTAATTACTACAGGGTGCGGCGCAAGTCAAGGGTAAAATCATTTCCCTTCTTGCTCCCGCCGCAATTCTTCCAGCATCTTCTGATCGGCCTTGCTCAGGACGACGTGCTCCAGCAGGTCGGGACGTCTTGCCAGCGTGCGGCGCAGCTGCTCGCGGCGGCGCCAGGCGGCGACGGCCTTGTGATTGCCGGAGAGGAGCACGTCGGGGACACACATCCCCTCGAACTCGATCGGGCGGGTGTACTGCGGGTACTCGAGCAGACCGTCACTGAAGCTGTCGTACTCGGCGCTGCCGGCGGCACCAAGCACCCCCGGTACCAGCCTGGCCACGGCATCGATCATCGCCAGCGCCGCCGGCTCGCCGCCGGTGAGGACGAAGTCCCCCAGCGACAGTTCCTCATCAACCAGAGGACGTACCCGTTCGTCGAACCCCTCGTAGCGCCCGCAGACCAGGATCAATCCAGGCTCACGACTCAGGCGCACCGCATCGGCCTGGCGAAACGGCTTCCCCTGCGGCGACATCAGCAGCACCCGCGCACCGGGGGAGCGCTCGCGCAGCATCCGCACGGCCCGGGCAATCGGCTCGACCTTCATCACCATGCCGTCGCCGCCGCCGCACGGGGTGTCGTCGGTGACCTGATGGCGGCCCTCCGCCCAGTCGCGCAGGTTGTGGATGCCGACCTCGATCAGCCCTGCTCCTTGCGCCTTGCCAAGAATGCTCTCGCCTAAAGGCGCCTGGAGCATGGCAGGGAAGAGGGTCAGGACGTCAAAGCGCATCGTCGCCGGGGACCAGACCATCGGGGAGGTCAACCTGCACCTGATTGGCGGACAGATCGATCGAGATGACAAATTGGGGGATGTACGGGATCAGGATTTCGCCGCGCGCGCCGTCGACGGTCAGGATGTCGTGGGCGCCGGTAGCGAACAGGCCGCTGACCTCTCCCAAAGGACCGCGGCGGCGGTCGATGACCGCCAGCCCCTCGAGCTCATGCCAGTAATGCTCATCCGCAGCAAGTTCCGGCAGGTCACAACAGCGAGCCAGAACAGTCCGGCCGACCAGGGGCTGGACAAGATCCAGGCTCTCCAGGCCGGCCAGGCGGACCAGCAGATGCTGTTTATGAGGCTTCCCCTGCAGAATGCGATGTTGCACGCGGGTCCCGTCGGGAGCCTGCAGGTAGACCTCGCGCAACCGGGGCAGAGCCTTGGCTGCGGTCGGCAACGGCCGCAGCTTCAGGTCGCCGCGCAACCCGTGGGTTCCGGCCACCACGGCGACGGCCATGAATTCATCAGCCGATGGCATCGTCATGACAGCGGCTGCGCCGCGACCAGCGCGGCGCGGTGAATCAGCCCTGCTTGGCCTTGGCCAGCAGTCCCTTGTCGCGCAGCAGAGTGCGCACCGTATCGGTCGGCTGGGCGCCCTTCTTCAGCCAGGCGACGGTCAGCTCTTCCTTGAGGTTGACCAGCGGCGGATTCTGCTTCGGATCGTACTGGCCGAGGTTCTCGATGAAACGGCCGTCGCGGGGATAACGCTCGTCGGCCACCACCACCTGGTAGAAGGGCTTCTTCTTGGCGCCCCCACGGGCGAGCCTGATTTTCACTGCCATGATTCCTGCTCCTTGTTCGTCATGCTTGACGCTTGATCGGGATAGCCCCGGTTTCGTTTATCAGAACGGCAGGCCGCCGCCCTTGCCCATCAGATTGCGCAGACCTTTCGGCCCGAGCTTCTGCATCCGCTTCATCATGGTCTGCGCCTCGGTGAACTGCTTGAGCAGCTGGTTCACGTCCTGGACGCGGGTGCCGCTCCCCTTGGCGATGCGCAGTCGCCGCGAGCCGTTGAGGATGCGGTGATCGCGCCGTTCCTGCGGCGTCATCGAATTGATGATCGCCTCGATCTTGGCCAACTCCTTCTCCGGCAGCTGCGCTCCCTGCATCTGCTTGAGCGCCTTTCCGGCACCGGGGATCATGCCCAGGATCGACTCCATCGACCCCATCTTCTTGACCGCTTTCAGCTGGTCGCGGAAGGTTTCCAGGGTGAACCCCTCCTTGCGCAGCTGCTGGGCCATCTGGGTTGCCTGCTCGCGATCGATGGTGGCTTCCGCCTTCTCGATCAGCGACAACACATCACCCATGCCGAGGATGCGCTGGGCCATCCGCTCGGGGTGGAACGTCTCCAGGGCGTCGAGCTTTTCGCCCATACCGACCAGCTTGATCGGCTTGCCGGTCACCGAGCGGACCGACAGGGCCGCACCGCCGCGGGCATCGCCGTCCAGCTTGGTGAGGATCACTCCGGTCAAACCCAGCCGCTCATTGAACGCCGTGGCGACGTTGACCGCGTCCTGACCGGTCATGGCATCGGCGACCAGCAGGATCTCGCGCGGATCGAGTTCGGCCTTGATCCGCTCCAACTCCTGCATCAGCGCATCATCGATGTGCAGGCGGCCGGCGGTATCGAGAATCAGCGTGTCATAGCCGTTGCGATCGGCAAAGGCATGCGCCTCGCGACAGATCGCCACCGGGTTCTGGTCGGCCCGGCTGTCGAACACCGGGATGTTCAGCTGCCGGCCGAGCACCTTGAGCTGCTCGATCGCCGCAGGCCGGTAGACATCGGCGGGCACCAGGAGCGGCGAGCGCTTCTCCTTGCGCAGCTTGAGCGCCAGCTTGCCACAGGTGGTGGTCTTGCCGGCGCCCTGCAACCCGCACAGCATGATACCGACCGGCGGACGGGCGGCCAGATCGAGGCGGCTCTCGTCGCCCGAACCCATCAACGACGCCAGTTCGTCGCGCACCACGCGGATGACCTGCTGTCCGGGCGTGAGGCTTTGCAGCACGTCCTGGCCAACGGCTTTTTCGCGTACCGCGGCGATAAAATCCTTGACGACCTTGAAGTTGACGTCGGCTTCCAGCAGCGCCAGGCGCACCTCGCGCATCGCCGCCTGAACGTCCTCTTCGGTCAGCCGCCCACGCCCGCGCAGCTTCTTGAAAACCGCGTCGAGTTTTTCGCTTAAGGAATCAAACATGGCGTAAAGCGGCGGCTCCTTGACAGAAGGAGCACTTTAGTGAAGCACGTCAAGGGATGTCAAGAGGAAAACGCGGCGAAATCAAGCCGTTTCGTCCGGATCGGCGACGTCAGCAGGGTCGATGGCGGCGTACTCTCCACTCTCCAACTGGTAGAGTTCGGGAGGAAGCAGGTCGGCGGCGCTCAGTACGGCGAACACCGCCGGCAGCTGGTCCGGGGCGATGCGCAGGGCCAGGCCGCAATCGGAGGTGAGCTTGCGCGGCACCGGGATCAGCAGGAATTCCGCCTGCTGTTGCTTGAGCAGCTTCTCCGCGCGCAAAACCCGGTGAATCGAGTGAAAGATAGCGACGTAATCGTGTTCGTTGACCATTGCTGCCCTTTCCTGTCGAAGCGAAGGGGCGCATCATGCCATGGGTTCCGCGCGAGAGCAAGGGCCTCGCCGCGGCTAGGGCAGGCACAGCCGGCACCTTCTGCCGAAGAGCTGGTCAGGCAGGCACGTCGCGCTTATGCCTTCGGCGTCAATGTCGCACGGCCACAATCTTTCCCTACCAGCGCCGCAGCGGACCGTTGTCGAGGTGAACGAAGCCTTTCTTCGGGTAATAACCGACGCCGCCGCTTCTCAGTGCCAGGGCCGCGGTCCGCAGGTCCCCGAGCGGCACCCCGGGAAGACGCAGGTCGATCGCCCGGGCTTCGACGTGCAGACTGTGGCGGGCGACCCGCTTGCTGTGCAGGCGCAGTTCACGATTGGTCTCCACGCTGCGATATCCGGAAATGATCTCGAACGGCCTGCCGCTTTCAAACTGCCGGCCGATGACACAGACCTGGTCGATGACGGCGGGGTTGAACAGACAGACCTCATCGGTGCGGTGATCGCGCAACAGGTAGCTGATCTCGCCAAGGGCTTCCTTGATGTAGTTGCCGTCCTGCCAGTAGATGAATTTCGACAGCAATTCGCCAGTGTTGGTATTGTAGAGGCTGACCGCTCGCTCGGGAAGGTCGGCCAGCGACTTGCCAACCTTGGCCCAGAGTTGCCATGGCGTCAGCAGGATCGCCGACGCCGCCAAACCGGCCTGAAGAAATTGACGCCGCGTCGGTATGACGGCCGAGAGGAATTCGCACGTGGTTTTGAGCGGAGCCTGCATAGAGACGAGCCTCTTTTCCTTCATTTTCCGCCTGACTGCCGTTGCACGAAGCAAAAGATGTTCCGATTGTCGGGGAGGCAGTCCGCTGCGGCAACATAAATACCTCTCATGAAGCCCGGACCCCAGACAGAACAATCTGTTAGCCATCAAGCATTAGCAAAAGGTCCGCTCCGAAAAGGTGAACAGCGGGGAGTCCTGCTCTAATTCGCTCGACTGCTCCGCACCGGTCCCCCGGCAGATTGCCAAATTCATGGCGCCGGTTGCCGACATTTTCCGCTCCGACCCACCCCGTCATCCTGCCTTGCAGAACCTGCCTGCCACATGCAAGTCGGCAAGCCGGGCCCCGGCAAGAGGGCTGCCGACTTTCTCGAAGAGATCACGCAAGGGCCATCCAAACCGGCGTGTACTTCTCAATTTCGCCTTTCGCAAAACTGCAAAACGGCTGTCTACTGCCTTTTCAATCATGCAACCCATCGATTTTGCGCAGCAAAACACCAATAGCTGCCACCGCTACACTTTGTGGTCATGGATTAATTTTGCAGTCTCGCAAAAACCACCGCGTGGCGACAGCGACGGCTCTCTGCGTTTAACACATTGAAATAACGGTTATAATTTCCATAAAACAAGGAATGTAAAACATTGGTATACCGTTTGCTTGGGACAAGGCCATCCGTCTTTGCCCGAAAGGAGTCCTTTGCATGCATACCCATCATCAGAAGCAGGAACTGGTTTTCGACCAGGTCGGGACAGGACCGACGGTACTGTTCCTCCATGACGATCCGGCCAGGCAAGCAACCCTGCTCAAGGACTGCGCCCCGCTGGTTGCGTCCAAACTGCGCGTGATCGTTGCCCTGCTCACCGAAGCCGACGGTGACAGCGTGGCAGTCATCACCCTGCTCAAGCAGCTCGGCGTCGGGCGGGCCGTGGTCATTGCCATCGGCAGGGCTAACCACACCCTCATCGAGCTGCTCGATAAGCACCCCGAAAGAATTGCCGCCGCCAGCTTCGTCGCCGACAAGGCAATGGTGAAGGAATTGCGCAACCGCACAAACAACCCGCAGATTCACTCCCTGTTGCGCAGCAAGCGCCAGTCGAGCGTCGCCAAAGCAGTCGCCAGAACCAAGCGTCCGGCTTCCGCCTATGGTGCCGTCAGGACCTGGGCGGCACGAATCGTCGACGGCTGCCGTTCAGGGATCAGAAACTGCTCGGTCATCCTCGCCGGCCTCGAACTTCCCGGTCTGATGCAGTTTGACGACGGCTCCGATGTCGAAGAGGTTGTCAGCGAAACGCCTTGATTTCTAGCGGGCAATAAAAAAAAGCCGGGGTGAACCAGTTTAGCCCCGGCTGTTATCCTCAATGCGCCTCGCGCCAGTTGCCCCCCACCCCGATCTCCACCGCCAGCGGCACCGCCAGCGGTACCGCCCCCTCCATGCCGTCGCGCACCAGTTCGCGAACCGTGTCGAGTTCGCTCTCCGGCACCTCGAACACCAGTTCGTCATGCACCTGCAGGACCATGCGTGATGCCAGGCGACGCTCCGCCAGCTGCCGGTAAATGTCGACCATGGCCACTTTTATGATGTCGGCCGCCGACCCCTGCACCGGGTAGTTGATGGCGTTGCGCTCGGCGTAGCCGCGCACCGCTCCGTTCTGGCTGTGAATCTCGGGAACGGCGCAGCGCCGGCCGAGGAGCGTGGTCACGTACTGCTTCTCGCGCGCCTCGGCGATCTTCGTCTCCATGAACGCCTGAATCCCCGGATAGTGGGCGAAGTAGGCATCGATGAAGGCCTGCGCCTCGCGGCGCCCGATCCCCAGCTGGGCAGCCAGGCCAAAGGCGCTCATGCCGTAGATCACCCCGAAGTTGATGGTCTTGGCCTGACGGCGCTGCTCGTCCGAAACCATTTCCGGAAAGACGCCGAACACCTCGCTGGCCGTGCGCCGGTGGATATCCTCGCCGCGGGCGAAGGCGTCCTTGAGGGCCGGTACATCGGCCATGTGCGCCAGGATGCGCAGCTCCACCTGCGAGTAGTCGGCGGAAAGGAGCACGCAGCCGTCGGCCGGGACGAACCCCTCGCGGATACGCCGTCCCTCCTCGGTGCGAATCGGGATGTTCTGTAAATTCGGTTCGCTGGAGGAGAGCCGCCCGGTGGCCGTCACCGCCTGGTTGAAGGAGGTATGGATGCGTCCCGTGTCGGGGTTGATCAGCTTGGGCAGGGCGTCGGTATAGGTCCCCTTGAGCTTGGCCAGCGAGCGGTGGTCAAGGATCAGCGCCGCCACCGGGTGCTCCTCGGCCAGACTGGCCAGCACATCGCTGTCGGTGGACCAGCCGGTCTTGGTCTTGCGCCCGCGCGGCAGCTTCAGCCGTTCGAAGAGAATTTCGCCGAGCTGCTTGGGGGAGGCGACGTTGAACGGCCCGCCGGCCAGCTGAAAGATCTGCTGTTCCAGCGTCGCCAGCTTCCCCTCGAACTCCTTCGACAGGCTGCCCAGAAAAGCCGCGTCGATGCGTACGCCGGTGCGCTCCATGGCCGTGAGCACCCCGACCAGAGGCATCTCCACCTCGAGAAACAGCCGTTCCTGACCGGTTTCCGCCACCATCGGCAGAAGCTTATCCGCCAGGCGCAGGGTGATGTCGGCATCCTCGGCGGCATAGATCGTGGCCTTCTCAACGGCTACCTGGTCGAACGTGACCTGGTTGCGGCCGCTGCCGGCAACCTCGCCGTAGGTGATGGTCCGGTAGCCGAGCAGTTCGCTGGCCATGGCGTCCATGCCGTGAGACTTGGCCTCGGGACGGGACAAGTAGCTTGCCAGCATGGTGTCGGTCTCGACCCCCTGCAACTCGATCCCGGCCCGGGCCAGCACCAAGGCGTCGAACTTGACGTTCTGGCCGACCTTCTTCAGCGCCGGGTCTTCAAGGAGCGGCCGCAGGGCCGCGAGGACCACGGTGCGCGGCAACTGCTCCGGCACCCCCAGGTAGTGATGCCCCACCGGGACATACCACCCCTCGCCGGCCCTGACCGCGAAGGAAAGTCCGACCAGGTCGGCCCGCAAAGGGTCGAGGCCGGTGGTCTCGGTGTCGAAGGCGAAGCGTCCGGCGGCGCGCAACTCGGCGACCAAACCGGTCAGGTCGGCCTCGCCCAGCACGCAGCGGTAGCCTTCGCCGCTGGCCTGGGCTTCCGCGGAAAACTCCTGCAGCAGCTTGTGGAACTCCAGCTCCTTGAAAAGGGCGGTCAGCGCCGCGCGATCCGGCGGCGAAAGGGTAAAACTGGCGTAGTCGAGATCGAGGGGGACATCGTCGCGCAACTGGACCAGCTGCCAGGAGAGGCGCGCCTGGTCGGCGAAGGCTTCCAGGTTCTCGCGGCGTTTCCCCTTGACCCGGTCAAGACTGGCCAAAAGGCTCTCGACGCTGCCGAATTCGCGGATCAGCTCCACCGCGGTCTTCTCACCGATCCCCGGCACGCCGGGGACGTTGTCGGAGCTGTCGCCGGCCAGGGCCTGCACCTCGATCACCTGCGCCGGGGTACCGCCGAAGCGGGCCGCAACCTCGGCAAGTCCCGAGACCTGGTCCTTCATGGTATCGAGCAGGCGAACGCGCTCCGAGACGATCTGCATCAGGTCCTTGTCGCCGGTGACGACGGTCACCTCCATCCCCT
>CAZRTZ010000011.1:0-16413 GCA_964603155.1 uncultured Geobacteraceae bacterium
CGGCAGTTCTATTTGAAACAGGCGGCGTAAGAGGTTTGGTGTCCACTATTGCCGACCGACCTCACTTCATGCATGTTTGATAATCGTCCACACTTTTAAATTGGTGCTGTATGACGGCAAAATCCAGCTTGTGATAATATTATATGCATGAAGAATGCATGGATTAAATTGATATTTGGGGCCGCTCCCATTGTTCTGCTAGTTGCTTGTAGTCAGGCCAGTTATTGCGCGCAGTGCATCGCTGGCCATTTTGACGTAATGTCCCGTCGAAGACCTATTGCGGATGTGCTTCTCGATTCGTCGGTACCTGAGGCGGAGAGAAAGCAACTAGCCAAGGTCATTGATATTCGCACGTTTGCGGTTAAAGAATTAGATCTTCCCGATAACGATAGCTATCGACTATATGCCAATATCGGTCGCCCCTACGTCGTATGGAATGTTGTTGCCACCCCGGAATTTTCCCTTACTCCCAAGCAATGGTGCTACCCAATTGTCGGTTGTTTGGCCTATCAGGGTTATTTTGATGAGGAAACTGCCAAAACGAAAGGGGATGAACTCGCTGCCCAAGGTTATGACGTTGATGTCTATGGTGTCAAAGCCTATTCGACCTTGAAGTGGTTTGATGATCCCGTGCTGAATACTTTTCTTGACGGGGCTGACAGTCAGCTAGCGGGCCTGATTTTTCATGAACTTGCCCATCAGGTCGTGTACGTGGCTGATGATTGTTCTTTCAATGAGGCTTTTGCGAAAACCGTTGAGATGGAGGGTTTGCGTCGCTGGCTACGTGCAAATGTCAATGGCAGGGAGTGGCAAGAATACCTTGCCAGGGAATTCCGAAGTAAAGAGTTTCTTGCATTGCTGAAGAGCAGCAGAGAACAGTTGGCGAATCTCTATTCCCAGCCCGTATCAGACGAGCAAAAAAAGTTGGGCAAACGCGAGATTCTGGCCAGCCTTGAAAAGACTCTGCGCCATCAGGGTGATAAATGGCCAAACCCTTCGGCGATTGACAAGTGGCTGGAACGAAATCTGAACAATGCCCGATTGACTTCGATAGCGACCTACTATGATCAGATCCCGACATTTCAAGCTATACTAGAGGTGCATGGAGGAGAACTGAAAGCTTTTTATGAGGAAGTCGGGCGACTAGCCAAACTACCGGTAATAGAGCGGACTGCGCAACTCAAAGAATATGGGATTATAGAGATCAAAACGGCGTGCACAGAAGAAATGGAAAAATCCAAGAAATAAAAGCAATTACTAAAACACAAACAAGTAAATACGGGTGCTTAACGAAGAAAGGGCTGAATTTACAGCCCTTTCTTCGTTGGGGGTTAGTGTTTTGGCTCGGTCATCCCGGGCCCAGATTTTCTGCTCCGATAGGCGCGCCATGATCAATGACAGGGTTGGTAGCGGCGGCGCAACCAGAAAGTGTCAGTGCGACCAAAGTGGCCAGCAAGAGATTGATTAAGCGTCTCATAACGGTTACTCCTTTCCTGAGGGATCACCTCACGACCCCATTATATATCATTACCAAAACGGTTGCCAATCGACCCGCAATCATCTTGAGGGTTTGGTAACCAAGCAGTCTTCGAGAGACAACTTGTGTGAAGCTTAATGCACTACTTGCGTTAACCCTCAGCAGGAAGACGGCATACAACTTTAATCCCTGAAAGGAAACGCATTGTGTGTCAAAAATGTTGAGTTCACTTTGCGGTTGTAATTGACGCTAATGAAAGCGGCCACTCATGCTTCCGAGTGGCCGTAACTATTGGCAGGTCTGCAATCAGCGCCAAGGGAACTCTTCCTTGGTCCGATACAACTCTTCACATTCGCGGTAATCCCAACAGCGTTTTCCGGCATCTGGAGTTTTCACCAGCAAATGATCTCCAGAACAGTGATCAACAAAACCGCGCTCCTCGCCGTGGAGAACTTCGGCGTCGCGGCCTTCTACGCTTTCCGAACAGACAAACTCAAAACGCTTGCGTTCCATGATCCTCTATCCTTTCTCCTCACCACCTAGAGTTCTTCGGAAATATCCACCACATCATCCGGCCACCATGTGGTGATTTCATTTCCCACCCTCACGAGCATCGCCTCAGGGACCTCCAGCCACACACATTGCTGCAATATGCCGGTTTCTCCGGTCTTGTGATTAAGCAGATGTGCTGGCAAGTCCTTATGTTCTGTCCTTTGACAGGCTTTCACGTATTCCTGGTGTGTCATGACACATCTCCCTTCACCTCCAGTTTAACACAATGCAAAAAGCGGGATGAATCACCACCCGGCGCAAGGGTATTCAGGGACTTGTCAAACAGCCTATCCTACCAGCAGTGCATCGACCTTGGCCGCGCAGATGAAATCATTTTCCGACAATCCGTCAATGGCGTGGGTTGTGTAACTTATCTCACAGCGATTAAAGACAATGTGCAGATCAGGGTGATGTCCCTCTCGATGGGCAATCCACGCTAAGGCATTCACGAATGCCATGGTCTGATAAAAATTCTTGAACTGGTACGTCTTGAAAATACGGGTTCCTGACTGTTGCCAGCCATCGAGACGTTGAAGCAGTGCCGAAACCTCGTCCTTAGCGAGTGGCGGCATTCCGCTCTCGCAAGGGCGGCAGTGTTTCTCTTGAAGGATATGATTGTTTTCTACGGAACCCATGGCCAGTCTCCTTGCCTGTTTTTGCCTGGAGTGGGTTAATTGCTCTGCTGCAAGTATAACAACGATACCAGTAAACTGGCGAGTCGAGCAGCCTTTGGTATAGTCCACACAACAGACACTCCCCACCGAAACAACGAGGTCTTGCCATGGAAACCAAACTCAGAGCGGTTCTGCCCGACCATGACCTGTTAAAACTCTACGAACAGATGCTGCTCAGCCGGGAATTTGAAGAGTCGTGTGCTGAACAATATACCAACGGCCACATCACGGGTTTTCTACATTTGTACAGCGGCCAGGAAGCTGTGGCGGTCGGGGCGACTGCGGCCCTACACAAAGATGATTACATCCTTTCCGCCTATCGTGAGCATGCACAGGCAATCGTGCGAGGGGGTGACCCGAAGTTGGTGATGGCGGAACTGTTCGGCAAGGCGACGGGGTTGTGCAAGGGGAAGGGAGGTTCAATGCACCTGTTCTCTGCCGATCTCAATTTCATGGGGGGATATGCCATCGTTGGCGGCCAGTTGCCGATTGCCTGCGGACTGGCCTTCAGTGCCAAATACCGGCAGGAGGACCGGATCACAGCGTGCTTTTTCGGGGATGGTGCCGTCAACCAGGGGACCTTTCACGAATCGCTCAACTGGGCCAAATTGTGGGAACTGCCGGTCCTTTTTATCTGTGAAAACAATTTTTATGGTATCGGTACCGAGGTGCACCGCTCGTCGGCATTGCCAACCGTGCACAAGCGGACCTGCGGCTATGATATCCCATCGGAGAAAGTCGACGGCATGGATGTCATCGCTGTTTACAAAGCGGTGAAATATGCCGCCGAAAAGATTCGTGAAACCGGACGCCCGCTGTTCATAGAGGCGGTGACCTATCGGTTCCGGGGGCACTCCATGGCCGATCCGGCCAAATATCGTTCGGCTGCCGAACATGACGTCTGGAAGGCCCGTGATCCGCTTCCCAACTATGCCAGACGGTTGCTGGCCGAGGGGATCGCCACCGAAGCCCAATTGGAGGGAATTCTTCAGCTCTGCACAGCAATCGTGGAGGAAGCGGTCCGTTTTGCCAAAGAGTCCCCTTGGCCGGAGGAACGGGAAATTTGGGAGGATATCTATGTCTGAGATGAGCTACCGAGAAGCGCTCAATCTGGCGATCAAGGAAGAGATGCGTCGAGATCCCTCGGTAGTCGTCTGGGGAGAGGACGTAGCACTTTATGAAGGCTCCTTCAAGGTCACCCGCGGGCTGTTGGCCGAATTCGGGGAGGAACGCGTTAAGGATACCCCGATCTCAGAAAACACCATCGTCGGCGTGGCGGTTGGCGCTGCCATGGGCGGATTGCGGCCTGTCGCGGAACTGATGACGGTCAATTTCGCCCTGCTGGCGATGGATCAAATCGTCAACCATATGGCCAAGGTTCGTTCAATGTTCGGCGGACAGACGAACCTGCCAATGGTGGTGCGCATGCCGGGCGGTGGTGGCAGCCAATTGGCCGCCCAGCATTCGCAGTCACTGGAGAGCTATTTCATGCATTGCCCCGGAATCCGCGTTGCCTATCCCGCGACGCCGGCCGATGCCAAAGGGTTGCTCAAGACCGCGATCCGCGACCCGAATCCGGTCGTCTTTCTTGAACATGAACTGCTCTACAACAGCAAGGGCGAGGTGCCGGATGACCCGGAATTTCTGGTCCCGTTCGGCAAAGCCAACGTCCTGCGCGAGGGGACGGACGTGACCATCGTCGCCTATGCACGGATGGCGATCCTCGCGCACCAGGCCGCGACCGCACTCGAAGATGACGGGATTTCCTGCGAAGTGATCGACCTGCGAACCTTCAACCCCCTCGATGCCGACAGCATGATTGCCTCGGTTCGCAAAACCGGGCGGGCCGTGGTCGTGGAAGAGTGTTGGCGCAGTGCCGGCCTTGGCGGTGATCTTGCCCATCGCATTCATGAAGCATGCTTTGACACGCTGCTGGCCCCAGTCAAGCGGGTCGCCGGACTGGATGTCCCGATGCCGTATTCGCGTGAAATCGAGAAGTATTGCATTCCGCGGGTCGAGTCGATCGTCGCTGCCGTCCGGGACGTGTTGGCCGCCAGATTCTGAGAGGGCACGATGAAAGAGATTCTCATGCCGAAACTTTCGGACACTATGACCGAGGGGACGGTTGTGACTTGGCGCAAGGCGGTCGGTGCAGCGATCGAACGCGGTGAGGTGATTGCCGAGGTGGAAACCGATAAGGCCACCATGGAACTGGAGGCCTTCGCTTCCGGCGTTTTGATCGACATTCGCGTGCCGGCCGGTGAGACAGTCCCCGTCGGCACCGTCATCGGTTTGATTGGTAAAGTGGGCGAACGACCCGAGATTCGTCAACCTGTCGCAGCGGAACCTCCTCTGACAGAACTCCCGGCTGAAGCGTCTGTAACGCCAGCCCATCCGGCAGAGTTGGATTCCATCAAACCAGGAGCCCCAGCCGAAATCCTGGCGGCTCCGATCGTCCGGCGTCGCGCCCAGGAACTCGGTATTGATTTATCCACCATAAAAGGCAGTGGTCCTGGGGGACGGCTTTTGCTTGAGGATCTCGAGGGGACTCGCTCCGGAGCGGAAGGAGATCAGGGTTGCCCGATGTCGGTAACGCCAGGCGCAGAGACCTCGGCTTTGGTGCCAGCAGCAACGCCTGCTCCGGAAGGGGAGCCGCTATCACGTATGCGTCTGGTGATTGCCCGCACGGTCAGCGAATCGTGGCGAAGCATTCCGCATTTTACCGTCACCATTGAAGTGCGCATGAATGCCGCGGAACTCCTGAAGGCACAACTTAAGCAGGATGGGTCTGCCGTTTCGCTGACGGCACTATTGGTCAAGGCAGCGGCACAGGCTCTCACCGAATTTCCCCGTTTGAATGCTTCGCTGCAAAGGGAGTGCCTTGCTATGCATCCAAAAGTCAACCTTGGCATCGTGGTGCGCCGTGATGAGGGATTGCTGGTACCGGTTCTTCACGACTGCACCAGGTACAACCTAATAGAAATTGCGCAGCAATCGGCACAATTGATCGAGCGGGCGCGCCATGGTCAACTGACTGTGGCGGAGCTGAATGGGGGGACGTTCGTCATCTCCAATCTGGGGATGCACGATGTTCATTCATTTTCGGCCCTGATTCTGCCACCGATGGCAGCGATGCTGGCAGTCGGTTCCATTCGTGATGCGATGATCGTGGAGGCGGGGCACCCTGCTGTTGGCCGTGTAATGTCACTCACTCTTTCTGCCGACCACCGCATTGTAGACGGGGTCTATGTGGCAGAATTCCTTCATACACTTAAAGGCCTTCTTGAACACCCAGAAAAACTTCTCTGAACAGGGCGGATACTCCCGTTAAATCGCCATATTCACGAAGTGTTATAATAATAAAAGAGGTGGAGGTGTTAAACGAGACAGCAACAATTCTCCTGCGTTTTCCGGAGAGGAGAAGAGTCATGACAGATATTTATGAATGTCGAAAGTGCGGTGTGGTGACAGAAGTGCGCGAGCAGCTTTGCGACCCCCGCCAGGTTGAGGATAAAACAACCTATTGCGGCACAACCCCTGAAACAGGCGAGATGTGCGAAGAGCTGAAGGCGCAGTCAGCCTACGTGTGTGGCAGTTGTGGCCGGCCGGCAAAACAGGCCGGGTTGCTCTGTACGCCTTTGATGACCGGGTAATTCTGAGACCCGCAAGGGTGCCGGGCAGCAAGATGGGGACAGGTGCTGCGTGCAAAGAGGCGGTCGGGAGACCGCCTCTTGAGTTTGGGAAGGCATAGCGCCAAAGGAGGCGGCAATGGAAAGAGCAAAACGCTTGAGGTAGGCTGGAAAAAGTGGACACCAACTGTGGTAAAACAGACCGACAGGAGGTGTCAGGATGAAAGGGTGTTTAACGTCAGACCTCATG
Source organism: uncultured Geobacteraceae bacterium (assembly GCA_964603155.1). Taxonomy (GTDB): domain Bacteria; phylum Desulfobacterota; class Desulfuromonadia; order Desulfuromonadales; family BM103; genus VAUL01. The sequence goes on from CAZRTZ010000011.1 coordinate 6,583, forward strand.
GGACAATAATCAGCTAAAAGTTAAGAGACACTCCGGGGTAGAATTCAACCCAAAGGAGTGTGCCATGACAGAGAAGAAACGTCCAGAATCGATCGTCCGAGAGATTCGCCGCAAAACCCGCAAGAAGTACACCGCCGAAGAGAAAATCCGTATTGTCCTGGAAGGACTTCGTGGCGAGGACGGCATCACCGAGTTGTGCCGCCGCGAAGGCATCCACACCAACCTGTATTACAAGTGGAGCAAGGAGTTCCTGGAAGCCGGCAAGCAACGCCTGGTCGGCGATCTCAAGCGCCAAGCCACCAGCTCGGAAGTCACCACCCTACGCCGGGAAAATCAGCAGCTCAAAGAGCTGGTGGCCGACCTGTCGCTGAAGAATGTCGTGCTTAAAAAAAGCTTGGGTGGTTCGGGGCGGGACGAGTGATGCGTTACAGCCAGTCCGAGAAGATGGAGATCATCCGCTTGGTCGAGGAATCCGACCTGCCGGTCAAGCGGACCCTGGATGAACTGGACATCCCGAAGAGCACGTTCTATCGCTGGTATCGGCAATACGAAGAGGACGGCTACGATGGGCTGGCCAGCCGGCCGCCCAACGCCAATCGCTTCTGGAACCGGATCCCGGAGCAGGAGAAGAAAAAGGTCGTTGAGGTCGCCCTGGACTACCCTGACTTGAGCCCGCGCGAGTTAGCTTGGAAGATGACCGACAGCGAGGGGACGTTCACCAGCGAGTCCAGCGTCTATCGCATCCTGAAGAGCTACGACCTGGTGACCAGCCCGGCCTATATCGTGCTGGCGGCGACCGATGAGTTCCAGCACAAGACCAAGCGGGTCCATGAACTCTGGCAAACGGACTTCACCTATCTGAAAGTGACCGGTTGGGGCTGGTACTACCTCTCAACCGTGCTGGACGATTACAGCCGCTACATCGTCTCCTGGAAGCTGTTCACCAGCATGTCGTCAGAGGATGTCAAAGAAACCCTGGATCTGGCCATCGAGGCCAGCGGTGTCGATACGCCCAAGGTTCGCCACCGTCCCCGGCTACTGTCGGATAACGGCGCCTGCTACCTTGCCAGGGATTTGCAGGAATACCTGTCCGACCGAGGGATGAGCCACACCCGCGGCAAGCCCTATCATCCGATGACCCAAGGGAAGATCGAGCGCTACCACCGGACCATGAAAAACGTCATCAAGCTCCAGCACTACTATCTGCCGGGGGCGTTGGAAGAAGAGATCCGCGCGTTCGTCGATTATTACAACCACCAGCGCGTCCACGAGTCACTGAATAATCTGACCCCGGCGGATGTCTATCACGGAAGGGCGAGAGAGATACAGTCGCTGCGGAATGCCCTCAAGGAGCAAACCCTGCATCGCAGGAGGAGGGAAAACCTTGGACTTCCGCCCCAGAAAAGGGCAATGCTCAAACCGCAACTGCTTCGGGAAAGTGTCTCTTAGCTTTGAAGCTCATGTGTCCCAAAGGGTCTGACGACGTACAGAGCCTGTTGATCTTCTGTTCGCACCAAGGAACGATCTCTTGCCCATGGGGTTGTCCGCCACTCTGGTGGAAGCGGATGATACCTGGTTCAGACAGGTTCACCTGATTCACGGATTACGCAAGGACCGGTCAAGCTTCCAGGCAGAAATGGTCATTACGGTTGTCGACACCGATTTTATACGGCAACGCTAAGACAAAGGATCTCCGATGCGAAATGATTCGTGCAAGAGCAGATTCAATCTCGTTAGGGGGCTTTTCTAGCTGTGTCCAGACGCTGGCAATGCTCAGTCTGTGGCTATGTCCATGACGGCGAAGAACCACCGGAATTTTGTCCTGTTTGTGGCGCAGAGCGTACGAAATTCGTTCTGCTTGAGGAGGAGGGCAAAGCGAAAAATTTCAGTCTGCTGTCAACCTTCAAGGTTCACCCGGTTGCCGCGCATTTCCCCGGAGGGCTGCTGCCAACCGCAGCATTCTTTTGGGGACTTTTCGCCATTCTCGGCAGACCCGAATTTGAAGCCACCGCATTCTGGCTGGTCGTTATCGCAACACTGGTTGTTCCCGTGTCTATCGCCTCGGGCCTTTATGATTGGAAGCACCACCACTCAGCTCGAAGGGCGGCCATTTTCTATAAAAAGATCGGTTTGGGGATCACACTGCTGAGTCTTGGTATCGTTGGAATAACCTTGCGCTGGGGACACTCCGCCTTAGTCATGGATGGCGGTTGGAGGTTTTGGTTATACCTTCTCACTGTTCTCGGGATGCTGGCTTGTGTGATCCTGCTTGGTCACTATGGGGCAATTCTCGTTACTCAAGGGGTTGAGAAAGCATTTGGCCCCAGAAAAAACCCGCCAACCCCGACTCAATTAGACGATTGGTACAGATCTATTGTCATCCGATCCCCGGATGCAGTTCTTGCGGCGGATCAGACAGGGGTGATCCGGCTCTGGAATCAAGGAGCAGAAAGAATTTTCGGTATCTCTGCCGGCAAGGCCATCGGCCAGTCGCTTGATCTGATCATCCCTGAAAATCTGCGACAGCGTCACTGGGAAGGCTGGGGCAAGGTGATGCGCACCGGCGAAAGCCGCTACGGCGCAGATGAATACCTTAGGGTCCCCGCCATCCGTGCAGATGGGTCCAGATTTTCCGCTGAATTTTCTATCGTCATGCTTAAGGACAAATCGGGGGCGGTGACCGGTGTTGCCGCATTATTGCGTGACGTGACCGAGCAGTGGGAACGGGAAAAAAACTTAAAGGCACAGTTGGAACTCTACAGGAACAAAGAGAGCGGATGATCTCCAGTTGACAGTCGAGAAAGAGATTCTGAAAGAAATTACGAGTTCTCAGGAAGAACCGCAGTCTAACTGAACACAGATAAATACGACCGGCCGCGAGGCCGGTCGTATTACGTCTAAGAAATCGCTTCTAATTGCTGTCTCTTGGGTTACCTTGGGACTTTCAAATCGAATTCTCTGCTGTTGGCAGTTTCCTGCGGTTTTCGGAAACGGTTTGGCCGAGCGTCCCGCATTGACAGTGGCATGGCATGTAGGATGATGTATAGAAACGTTGGGGGGGGGGGAGGACAAAATGACCGGAAACATTCGCCTCACGGGCAGGGGACTGATTTTTGCCATCGCACTGTTGCTATGGGGGGGCGTCTCCGCCTCCCTTGCAACCGCTGAATCGACCGATCGCCAGGCCCCGCCGATCCTTGCCGGAACGGCCTGGCGCCTGATCGAGTTCCAGTCGATGGACGATGCCACCGGCACCGTCCGTCCGGAGCCCTCCGCACTCTACACCATGCGCCTGCACGGCGACGGCACTGTCAACCTGCGGCTCAACTGCAACCTGGCCAACGGCTCCTGGACGGCGGTGCCGTCCAGCGAGGGGAGCAATGGCAACTTCGAATTCGGGCCGCTGGCCATGACCCGCGCCCTGTGCCCGCCGCCGAGCATGGACGAGAGCTTCGCCGCGCAGGCTCAGTACATCCGCTCCTACCTGCTGAAAGACGGGCGGCTTTACCTGAGCCTGATGGCCGATGGCGGCATCTACGCCTGGGAACCGCTCAAGGAGGATACCGCCGCCACGCTCGTGCCGGCCGCTCCGGAAGCCGGCGGCCCGCGCAACTGGGAGGTCAGCGGCGTCTCCGGCGCCCTGAACCTGCGTGAGCAACCGTCCGCCACCGCGCCAATCCTGGCGCGCTACCGCCCCGGGACGATTCTCGACAACCTGGGCTGCCGGCAGGTGCAGGGCAAGTTCTGGTGCGATGTCCAGCAGCTGGGCGGCGGCCCGCGCGGTTACGTGGCCGCCGAGTTCCTCAAGCCCGCCGTCTCGCCGGACGGCAGCGCCGCTATGGGCCCCGACGACTCGGCCCTGCGCGCCGGGCAGGGGCAGTTCGATGCCAACGGGTCGCTCCCCTGCGCCCAGTATTCGGGGCAACCGCTGGGCCAATGTGAATTCGGCGTGGCCCGGGCCGGCGGCGGCTATTCTACGGTGGTCGTCAAGCGTCCGGACGGCCGCCAGCGGGTCATCTTCTTCCGCATGGGCCGGCCGCTTGGCGCCGACACCAGTCAGGCCGACGGCTACCCGGAGTTTCGCGCCACCAAAGAGGGGGACCTGAACCTGATTCGCATCGGCACCGAACGCTATGAGATTCCGGATGCTGTCGTTCTGGGGGGCTAAAGCCAGGTGCCAACTCTTCAGCAAGGAGCAGGACATTGAACAAAGCTTTCCAGGTAGCCCTATCGCTTGTTGTCTGGTTGTTGATTGCTACGACGCAGCCTTTCTCATCGATGGCAGCGATCGACCCACCGCCCGCCCCGGCGGATGTCGAGATCGCCGCTGCCCCGGTGACAGTCGATGGGCAGATCCTGTTTACGGTACGTGGTGCCTGGACCTACCCGGCGGACCTCCGCGCCAACATCATCCGGGAGCGGATCGAGACGGCCGCAGCCGATGACGCCCTGGCGACAGCGTCCCTTCATGTGGTGACGACCGGGCCTTATGCCGCGATCATGGCCGGCGACCGGATTCTCATGGGCGTATCCGAAGACGATGCCCAGTTCGCGGGGAGTACCCGGGATCGTCTGGCCAATGCCCATGCGGAGAAGATGCGCGCCGCGATCGAGAGCTATCGCCAGGCCCGCAGCAGTGAGACCATGGCCAAAAACTTCGGCAGAGCGGCAGCGGCCACCCTTGTGTTCGGTCTGGTGCTGCTGCTCCTGGTGCGACTTTGGCGTTATGTGGATATGCGCATCGGGGAGCGGACGGAACGGCTATCGCGCTCTTTTGAGGAAAGGTCTCTCCGGGAGATGCGCGCCGACCGCATCGGCGGCTACTTGCGTCTGGGTTGGCGACTGCTCGGCACGGTCTGCTTCCTCGCCCTGTTGGCCACCTTCGCCGGCTACCTGCTGGAACAATTCCCCGCGACCCGCCCGCTCGGTATTCGCTTCTTCTCCCTGCTCATGGAGCCCCTGCGCACCATGGGGCGGGCGTTCGTCGCCGAAATTCCCGCACTGCTTTTCCTTGCGGTGCTCTTCCTGCTGGTGCGCTTTGCCTTAAAGGGGCTGCGCCTGCTGAGCGAAGCTGTCGCCCAGAGGACGGTAACCTTTATGGGGTTTGAGCCCGAATGGGCGCGACCGACCTACAACCTGGCCCGCCTGGTGATCATCTTCTTTGCCCTGGTGGTGTCTTATCCGTACATCCCCGGGTCCGACTCCGATGCCTTCAAGGGGATCTCCATCTTTTTCGGTGTCATGCTCTCGCTCGGCTCATCTTCCGCAGTCTCCAATATGATAGCGGGCTACATGATCCTTTACCGTCGGGCCTTCAAAGTCGGCGACCGGATAAAGATCGGCTCAACAACCGGCGACGTTATGGAGATGCACGTGCAGGTGACACGACTCAGGACGCTGAAAAACGAGGAAGTGATCTTTCCGAACTCACAGCTTCTCAACGCCGAGGTGGTCAACTACAGCTCGCTTGCTGCAAGAGATGGCCTGATCCTCTACACGACGGTCGGCATCGGCTACGAGGTGCCATGGCGGCAGGTGGAGGCGATGTTGCTGGAGGCGGCTGGGCGCACCGGGGGGTTGCTGCAAAATCCGCCGCCGTTTGTGCTTCAGAAGAATCTGGCCGATTTCGCCGTCAATTACGAGCTGAATGTCTACTGCGTCGACGCCAAGGCGATGAGCAGACTCTACAGTCAACTGCATCGCAATATTCAGGATGTTTTCAACGAATACGGCGTGCAGATCATGACGCCGTCGTACATGGCCGATCCGGAGATACCTAAGATCGTGCCGCGTGACCAGTGGTATGCGTCACCGGCCGCCGCTCCCTAGGCAGTTGCCGCGCATGTCCCGGCATTCGCGTTGAGCGGAATGCCTGGATAGCGTCCGCAAGGTGAATCCCCGCACAATCTGCCGCCTGGGATTTCCGCCGGTTGTTGGATACGAGTAACCACTATGGAAAGGAACCAGAACGATGCGTTTTTTGCTTCAGTGGGTGGTCAGCGGCGTGGCCATCATCATCGCGGCCTACCTGCTGCCGGGAGTGGCGGTTGAGGGGTTCTTTGCGGCGCTGGTCACCGCCCTTGTCCTTGGCCTGATCAACGCCATCCTCAGGCCAATCCTGATTCTGTTGACCCTGCCGCTCAACATCCTGACCCTTGGGCTCTTCACTCTGGTCATCAACGCCCTGCTCATCATGCTGGCTGCCACCATCATCCCCGGCTTCGCGGTGGCAGGATTCTGGTGGGCGCTGCTGTTCGGCGTTGTGCTCGCCGTCGTCAACTTCGCCCTGAGTCCGCTGTTGAAAGCGGAGTCAGCAGCACACTCCTGAGGAGGATCATCGTGAAAGTCTACGCCATCAACGGCAGCCCGAGAAAATCCTGGAACACCGCGAAACTGCTCGAGGAAGTCTTGAGGGGCGCGGCAGCGCAGGGCGCCGCAACCGAGCTGATCCATCTCTACGACATCGACTTCCGGGGGTGTACCAGCTGTTTCGCCTGCAAGCTCAAGGGCGGCAGGAGCTATGGCAAGTGTGCGATGAACGATGGGCTGACCCCGGTCCTGGAGAAGCTCGCCGGGGCGGATGCCTTCGTGCTCGGTTCGCCGATCTACTTCGGCACGGTGACCGGCGAACTGCGTTCGCTCATGGAGCGGCTGCTCTTCCAGTATTTCGTCTACGCGCGCCCGCCGCAGTCGCTGTTCGGCCGGAAGATCAGGACGGCGCTTGTTTACACCATGAACGTTTCGGAGCAGATCGCCACGGACTACCATTACCCCGTGCACTTCGGCATGAACCAGAACTACATCGGGCGGATCTTCGGCCACGCGGAGACGCTCTGCGCCTACGAGACCCTCCAGTTCGAGGACTATGGGAAAGTGGTCTTCGACTACTTTGACCCGGTCGCTCGGCGGGCGAGTTACGAAAAAAGCTTCCCGGAGGATTGCCGCAAGGCGTTCGCACTGGGGGGGCGGCTGGTCGGCGAAGGAGTTTAGCCCTGAACGGAAACCGGGGATGCTTTGCCGGTTATCGTTAACCGGAAGAAGGTGGAACGAAGTATTTCGCGAGGGTTGAAGCCAGGTTGGCGGAGGGGATCTTCTCGATTTCGAATCCGCTCAGTTTCAGGTAGTTCTTCGCCGCACCGACCAGCTCCTTCAGGGCGGCCTCGTTGCGTGGCGGCGTCCCGGGGAGGCAAACCAGGACGTGCTTGTCCTGCTTCAGTTCGAAGAGCAGGAAAATCTTCTTCATTTTCCCCGCCTTGATGATCACCACGAACGCTGCGCAATACTGCGAAGGGTATCCTTCCAGGGCAAGCTGGACATTGAATACGGATTCCCACGCCTCCAGGATCTGCTCCGCCGAGTGGCAGGGCAGACCGGCCAGGTCCCAGTCGGGATGGAAGAGGGCTCCGGGTTTGGGCGCCGGCCGGATTTCGTGGGGGAGCGGCTTGCGATTTGCCGGGGAGGCCGCGTCGGCCTTGACCGGTTGCGGGGGCGGTGGCGCCATCTGTTGAACCGGCTCAAGGGAAGGCTGGCGGGCAGGCAGCGGTGCCGGCCGGTCACTGGCCAGCAGTCGCCCCTCCAGTTCGATGGTCTTCTTCATGGCCAAATTGAGAGCATTCAGAAGAGAGTTGACTTCCTGACGCTCCCTTTCGAGCTGCTCCTCCAGTTCCCGCACCTGATCGCGCAGCCGCGCTTCACCCTGCGAATCGCGAGGCGTCAGGTCGGCGCCACGCCGGTCGTCGTCACTTGCCTGCAAGGAGGTTACGGTCTGTTGCAGATCGCTGATCGTGGACTGGGCCTGCTGAAGCGCCTTTTCGGCTTTTGCTCTGGCGGTCTTTTCCGCGTGCGCCGCATTCCTGGCTTTTCCCAGGGCAGCTTCCAGGTGGCGGCGCTCCCCGGAAAGATCGGCAGCCTTCTCGCCAGCCTCAAGATCGGCGCGCTTTTGGAGCGAGTCGGCGAGGGCGGCTTCCAGCTCACCGATGCGGCTGTTGGCACACTCTGCCGATTTCGCCAGTCGGGCATGGGCCGCCTTGATCTCATCCCGTTCAGCGGCCGCTGACTTCAGGGCCTGCTCAAGCGTGCGAGCGCACTCTTTTAACCTGTCAATTTCCTTGGCGGCGGCCTGCTTTTCCTGCTCAGCCTGTTTCTCGGCGCTGCCCAGGGTTTTTTCAGCCGCCGTGATGCGCGAAGTCGAGCTGTTCAACTCGCTGCGCAAACGCTGCGCCTCCTCCTGCAAGCGGGTGCTTGCCGCCACCAGCTCCTTTTCCTTCGCCAGGGCCGACTTCAGAGCGGCTTCTGCCTCGAAGAACTTTTTCTCTTCTTTGCCGAGTTTCCTTTCGAGTTGCGTGACTTTCTTCTGAAGGGCTGACGTCCTGGTCTCGGCGACGACAAGCTCGGCTTCCAGGTGCTGGAGTCTGTTCTCCACCGCGACCCTGATCGTGTCGGCCTGCTCGCGCTGGAGGCGCTCTTCTTCCGCCAGAGTCAGGGCCTGTTGCAGTTGGCTGCTCAGGGTTGCGACTTTCTGGGTCAGGTCGCGGATGTCCCGTGAAGCGTTGTCAGGTGCCGGCATGCGGCTTTCCAGTGCGGTGCGAAGCAGGACGGACTGGTTGTCCAGGTGACGTTCGGCGTTCAACTTGAGAGCTGCGCGCTTCACCTCCGCGCTTTCCGCAGGGCCCTTTTTTATGGTCGCGTTAAGTTCAGCAAGGGTGGCTTCCTTCTCCGCATGCTGGCGCGCCGCCTCGGCGGGAGACAACAGGCCGCCGACGTCCTTGAGGATGACCTGGCGCAGGGCGGGGTTGAGGTTGAGATTGACCGGTTCGAGTTGGAATCCGAGGCTTTGCACGAAGTGCAGGAGCGCTTCGGTCGTCGCTGAAGCAGCAGACGGTGCCACGCCGTAGATGAAGGCTCTTTTGACCTGCCGGCAGTAGAAGGCTACGTGGAAAACCTTTGCATCAGCAGTTTTATGACGGCAGAGCACAGCCCGCAGTTGCAGGTCGGTGACACCGGCGATTTGCCAGGTGACGCTTGCGCGGGATTGGTAAAGCTCCTCAATCAGGGAATCCTCAATTTCGAGGAACCCTTCTTTCTCAAAAACCAGCATTGGCAACCCCCCGGTTCGCAGCAATGCGTAAAATTAATGCAAAGGAAAAGCCGTTTAGCAATACAGCTTGGCGTTGAGACAACAAGTCAAAAACTTTGTTTCTCCGGCTTGGGATGACGGTGCCTGAATCTGCCGGGAGTTGCGCTCCCCGCGCCCTCGTGGTCTATCCTGGCACCGGCGCCAAAGTTGGGTAGTCGATGTATCCCCTGGCTCCGCCGCTGTAAAAGGTCCGCTCATCCCAGGCATTCAAAGGGTCGTTCGCAGCAAACCGTGCGACCAGATCGGGGTTGGCGATGAATGCCCTGCCGAAGGCCACCGCATCGGCGACCCCGTCTGCAAGAGCTTCTGCGGCCGACGCGCAGGTGAACTCCTCGTTGGTTATGTAGACCCCGCCAAAGGCCTCCCGGATCTGCGGACCGATACTGTCTTCGCGCCGGGCCTCGCGGGCGCAGAGAAAAGCGAGACCGCGCCGGCCGAGTTCCCTTGCCAGGTAGGTAAAGGTGGCGAGCCGGTCGGAATCGCCCATGTCATGCCGGTCCGCGCGCGGAGCGAGGTGCATGCCGACCCGGTCGACCCCCCCAGACTTCGGCCACGGCATCGGTCACCTCCAGCAGCAATGGGGTCGAACAAGGTAGCCATGACAAACTCCTCGGTTGAGATGGCTGCTTGAAATCATAACAGATTTTTGGCTCTATCCGACCGGTCCCCTGTGCCCGGAGTGCAAATATGCAGGT
>CAZRTZ010000011.1:16513-51672 GCA_964603155.1 uncultured Geobacteraceae bacterium
TGCCGACGATAATTCTGTTGCCGACGATAATTCTGTTGCCGACGATAATTCTGTTGCCGACGATAATTCTGTTTGCCGCGACGAGAAATGCGATAAAATGACACATATGTTTGTTCTGCAGCTGAAGCCAGTATGCTTTGCAGGGGCGAACAAGGAACAAAACCCTGATGAATAGAGATTTCCGCCATGTCCTGAAATCGTCGCCGGCAGTCATCTATGTATGCCAGGCAAGCGGCGATTACGTGGCGACCTATGTCAGTGGCAATATGGCCGACCAACTGGGTTATTCTCCTGAGCAGTTCGTCGGCAATCCCTCCTTCTGGAGAGATAATCTCCATCCCGACGACGTTGACCGGGTCTTTGCGGAACTGGCCGGTCTTTTCAAAAACCGTCATCATATCCTTGAATACCGCTTCAGGGCTGGCACCGGCGAATACCGGTGGATGCGCGATGAGGCCCGGCTGGTGCGCAATCCGGCAACGGGGGAAGAGGAAATCGTCGGCTCCTGGCTGGACATTACCGACCGCAAAACTGCCGAGGAGGAGTTGCGGGAAGCCCAGCGCCGCTTGGCCGAAGCCTTGGAGACAGCCCGGTTCGAGCGGGACAAGACGCTGGCGATCCTGGAAAACATCGGGGATGGCATCAGCATCCAGGATCTCGAGCTGCGGGTTCTGTATCAGAACGCGGCTCATCGCGACCGCATGGGGAGCCATCTCGGCGAATTCTGTTATCGGGCCTATCAGAATCGCAGTGAAGTCTGTCCCGGCTGTCATCTGGTGCAGTCGTTTGCCGACGGCAAGGTTCATGTTCGCGAAACGACCGCTTCTCCGGCCGGCGAACTGCGTCATTTCCAGATCGTTTCGACCCCCCTGCTCAATTCCGCCGGCGAGGTATTTGCCGGCATCGAGTCGGTGCGTGATATTACCGCGCGCAAGCAGGCCGAAGAGATTCTTCGACTCAAGAGCTCGGAACTGGAGCAGTCCAACCAGGAATTGGAGGCCTTCAGCTATACCCTGTCGCACGACCTGCGTGCCTACCTGGCACGGATTGCCCTGGCAGGAGAATCGCTGCAACAACTGCAGGGGGCGCGGCTCGACGAGGAGGGGCAGTATTTCCTCGAGACGATCCTTGCCACCTGCCAGAGCATGGATGACCTCATCGCCACGATGCTGACCCTGGCCCATATCTCCAGAGAAGTATTGCAGATCCAGGAGATTGATCTGAGCGTTCTTGCTGAAAACATCTGCGGCGAACTGGCCAAGGCCGAGCCTGGGCGCAGGTTTTCCTTCGACATTTCCCCGGGAATCCGCGTTGAAGCGGATCCTCATCTGCTTCAGGTGGTGCTGGAAAACCTGCTCGGCAATGCCTGCAAATACACCAAGGGCCGGGAGGAAGCCCGCATCGGCCTGCATGCCGCGTCGAAGGCAGACGGCCGTCTGCTGCTCACGGTCAGCGACAACGGCATCGGTTTCGAGATGGCCGAAGCAGAAAGGCTGTTCCAGCCCTTCCAGCGGCTTGCCGGCGCCCGCGCCTTCCCGGGTTTCGGGATCGGCCTGACCACCGCCCAGCGCGTCATCCATCGCCATGGCGGCGAGATCTGGGCCGAGGCGACTCCCGGCGTGGGCGCAACCTTTTACTTCACCCTTGGCGGCCCATCTAGTGGCGCGCTGACCCGTTGAGAGAAAACCGTGTGCGTTAAGGGGGGCGGTTTTTCTTTGCCCGCCTGAGCGCAGATAAGGTATATTCTGCGCTCAATGATGACTGCGCCGGGGAGAGGTGACGAATGAAGGATATTCTGGATTTGCAAGGGACCATGGACGGGTTTTCGGAAACCCGGGAGAGCATCTACCCCAAGTACATTACCGGGGATGCGAAAATCGAGGGATTTTGCACGTTCAACGAGCTGAAGAACCGCATCGAGCGGCTTGAAGCGCTGGTGGAACAACTCTCCAGTCAGGTGAAAGCTGCCAAATAAGCGTCGGCCGTGACGCCGGCGCCCCAAGGGCAGCCACCTGTTCGACGACATGCAAAAGAGGCCCCGGCTGACGTCGGTGGCCTCTTTTTTTGTTTCTGGCGGTTGTGTTGCAGGATCGGTCCTTCGAGGACGCTCTGCATATGTCCCCATTATCGATTTGGCTTGCGCCTTTGGCCACTTGAATTAGAATGACGCATGGCGATTGCTTCCAGGGGTCCACTTTCTTCGCGCCGGGGGGAGTCATGAAACGTTTCATCGCAGGCGGCATGTTTCTTTCGCTGCTGATGGTGCCGGTTTTTACCGGTGATGCCGCGGCGTTCTACGTCGAGGGGCTGATGTCGGGGATGTCCTCGACGACCGCACAGAAAATACTCGAAAAGTTCGGCTACGAGATCGTGACCATCCAGGAGGACGGGGATATCGTCGCCAGAAACAGGCAGGATGCTTCACGTATGATTACCGCCGAATTTTGCTCCGACCGGCTCGTGCAGATTCGCAACGACTATGAGCCGAAATTCAGCAGGTTCGTGCAACTTGTCGAAGAGAAGCGCAAGTCCCTGGGAGGACCTGTTTCCGCCAGGGTGATTCCTGCCAAGGGTGATTTGACGGCCGATGCCGACGCGGTTTCATTCGCCTGGACCGATAAGGAGACGATGGTCGAGGTCATGTACAAGGTCTCTGAAACAGGTGCGCAGGTTTCGGTCTTCCACCGCGTCAAGCAGTCATGTCAGTGAAGCGGCGGTCAGCTTCTCAATTCGCCGCAGTCGGGTCTTCTGCCCGGCGCTTTCTCTATGGCCGCAGGTGTCGTGCGGAAATCATGGCGACAACGATGGCCAATGCGTAGAACAGTCCGTCTTCAGGGCGGAACGATTCGGCAAAGGCATTGGCCAGCACTGGCACATCCTCGGGGAATCGCCGCGAGGTCAGCACCTCCCCGTAAGTAACGCCCATCCTGTTGCTGAACAAGGCCAGGCCCGCCAGTACGTTGGCGACGATCCCCCCGCACAGCGTCAAAGCAATGGCGCTGAAATGATGAGCTCGGCGAGGCTTGTTAGCCAGGAGGTGGTGGGCGTTGCCGACCGCAGCCCCGATGAGAATAACCATCGCCACGTTGAAGTTGTTCGAAAGCAGAGTTAGCATCACCCAAAGACAGGTGGCAATGACCAGGGCTTCCAGGCGTACCCCGTAAATGCGTAGCAGCATGCGGCCGTCTTCGTGAACGAGATGCGTGTGGCCATGTAGCGAATTGTGATGATGCAGAATGTGGTTAAAGGTGAGTTGCATGGTGTCCCCCTTTCTCCTCGCCAACGGCAGGCCCAGTCTGTCAATTCAGCAGGCAGTAAAGTTCAATTCTATAATTAAAAAGGCCGGGTTGCACCGTGCCTCCCTATGCGGAAGAGGCATCCGGCAACCCGGCCGACTATGGCATCGCAATAACCTAATCTATTGAGACGCACAGCCCCGTTGGCTTTCCGTCCTCTGATTGCTCAGAGTTTGGCCGTTTTTATGTTTCTGCTAATAAGCTAGCGCAAATTTTTTGCATGTCAAATGCTGTGAGACTGGCATTGCCTGGCCGAAAAAACAGGAATTACCCACTCAGACAGTGAGAGAATGCCCGCAAAACTTGCTTTCCTCCTGCAGATTCGCTTTAATGGCGAGACTTCATCCTGACGAACCGGTCAACCTATGCCGTCTTGTTATAAACGGACATCTCTGGAAGGAAAATTTCCCGAGCAACTCGCCGGGATCGATCTCCTCTCCGGTCTGGAACTGCTCTCTGGCAACCGCGCGCTCTACCTCGACCTGCTCCACAAGTTCCTGGATGGCCACAGGGATGTCTCCAGCGCAGTCAGGCGAGCGCTGGCCGCCGGCGAGTGGGATGTCGCTAAACTGATGGTGCACAACACCAAGGGGGTCTGCGCCTGCATCGGCGCCAATGTCCTGCAGGAAAGCGCCGCCGCCCTGGAGTGGGCCATCACGACCCAGAGCTTTGAGCTCGACACCCTGCTGCACCAGTTCGAGGCGACATTGAACGAGGTGATGAGCGATCTCGCCTCCAAGCTGCCATCGCTGCATTCCCTTCAACCTGCCGAAGGATAATCTCCCGGCCTTCCTGGATACACTGGTTTTTCCCTCTGCGGCGGCGCCGGCAAGCGCTGCCCCGTCCTGCCACGATCGCTTCATTCCCCCCGGCGCCAGGCGTGATATCGTTCAACCCAGGCCAGCAGTCGCTGCGGCACATGATTGCGTTTCCAGGCCCCTGCCGCGAGCTTGTTGGCTTCGGCCAGGGTTGGATAAATGTGGATCGTGCCAAGAATCCGGTTCAGGCCGAGGCCGTGCTGCATGGCCAGTACGTATTCGGCCAGCAGGTCGCCGGCATGGGGGCCGACGATGGTGACCCCCAGAATCCTGTCCCTGCCGGGAATGGTGAGGATCTTGATCCAGCCGTGAGCCTCGCCGTCGGCAATGGCGCGATCGAGGTCATCTAGAGGATAGTGGGTTGTCTCGTAGGGGATCTGCTGCTGCCGGGCGTCCTCTTCGCTGAGTCCGACCCGGGCCACCTCCGGGTCGGTGAAGGTGCACCAGGGAACCGCCCGGTTGTCGATTCTGAACGATTTGAAGGGACGGAACAGGGCGTTCACCGCCGCGTACCAGGCCTGGTGCCCGGCGGTATGGGTGAACTGGTAGGGGCCGGCAACATCGCCGGCGCAGTAAATGTTGGGGAAGTTGGTGCGCTGAAACAGGTCGCTTTCCACCGTGCCGCGCTCGCCGATGCGCACGCCCAGTTCCTCGAGGCCGAAGCCGCTCACGTTGGGCTTGCGCCCGACGGCGACGATGATGCGGTCGAAGGGGATGGCGACCTCGCTGCCGCCATGTTCACAGAGCAGGACCTGCTCCTCGCCGCGTCTTTCCACCTTCGTGGCTGCATGACGGGTCAGGACGCGAATCCCTTCGGCCTCGAAGCGCTGCTGAATGAAAGCGGAGACCTCCGGGTCTTCGCGTCCCATGATGCGCGGCGCCATCTCCACCTGGGTGACCCGGCACTCGAGGCGGGCAAAGGCCTGGGACAACTCCGCACCGATCGGCCCGCCGCCGAGAACCACGAGACGCCCTGGTTTTTCTCGCAAATCCCAAAGGTTGTCAGAGGTCAGGTAATCCGTTTCCTCAAGCCCGTGGATGGCGGGAATCAAGGGGGAGGCGCCGGTGGCGATGATAATGCTGCGGGTGGTCAGTGTCCGGTCGTTGACGGTAACGGAGTAGGGGGAGGTGAGCCTGGCTTCGCCGGCATAACAGTCGACGCCGAGGCTGCGGTAACGCTCGACCGAGTCGTGCGGCTCGACCCGGGCGACGACCTGCCGTACCCGCTCCATCACCGCGGCAAAGTCGACTCGGGGTTCGCCGCCGGTCCCCCCGAATTCCGCCGCGCGGCGCGCATAGGAGAGGATCTTCGCCGAGCGGATCAGCGCCTTGCTCGGGACACAGCCTGTGTTCAGGCAGTCGCCACCCATGCGGTGCTTCTCGATCAGAGCCACCCTGGCTTTGAGCGCCGCGGCAATGTAGCTGGCAACCAGTCCGGCCGAGCCGGCACCGATGACGATCAGGTTGTAATCGAAGGTCCTGGGTTTGGAAAAGCCGGACACGTTCCCTCCTCAAAGCGGTCAAAAAGAGTCTTGCCCGGGTTGCCTTAGCGAACCCCGGCCATAGTGTTTTCTGCTGCAGGCTCCTGGAGATAGCCGTAGACATCACCCATGCCGATGACATCCTCGACGATGCCGCGGGCCGGCCGCCCGCTGCCGTCGAGAAAGGCATACAGGGCCGCGCCCCCGGTCTGAAATACTTCCGGATCGACCGTGACACGCAGCAGGGTTCCGGACTGCGGGAAAAAGCTGTGCGCTGCGAGCGCAGAGGCCGGCAGCACCTCGACTTCTATCGTCGATATCCCGCGGCTGGTGAAGGTCGGGATCTGCAGTTTGGCCCCCGATAGCAGCGCACCGTAAATGCCGAGACGCAGGTTGTAAAAACCGGTGAGGATGTCGACCGGAGTCTGCCCCGCGGGGAGAGGGTATTCGTGCTTCTGGCGGAAGGGCCCGCCGTCGCTTTCGTCGTAAAGAACTTTGCCGGCCCGGTAGTCGAAGCGATAACGTTTGCCGCGATGCGTCCATTCGCCGTGCTTGCGTTTGATCACCGTCGATTCATAGGTGACGCTGCGCAGGCTGCCGTCAGCGGTCTGCTCCATGATCGCCGAGTAGCGCTGGGTCCGGTCGCCCGTCAGCCAGGCGGCGACCCCCAGGGTTTTCGCTTCCAAGTCGGCACGGTAGTGGCCGGGGGTGCTGTCCCGGGCAAAGCGCAAGCTTCCTTCGGCAAGGTTGCGGAACACCAGGAAATCGATGCCGTAGCGCAAGTCCTCACCTGTCAGGCGCACCCCCGGGTTATTGTCGTCGGCACTGGCAGAGACCGGCAGCGCGGACAGGGTGAAGAGCAGAAGCACGATCAGACAGGGGTGTAAACGCATGATGCCTCCCGGAACATCTTGTTATCCATAATAGCAGACTTCTTGTCGTCTGGCCCAAAACCGCGGCCTGATCGTCATGGCGGCAGCGCCTGACGGTTCGAGGGGGCTCTTCCTGAAACAGATTTGCCTTTGCCAATTAGTAATCGATCTGCTAAATTAATGCGCTATTTTTAGCTGATCGGTCATTGCTGTCGGGTGTCGTCAAACGGGGCAGGGGGAGTTGTCTGTATGCAGATGATCAAGCTGAGCACGGTGTTAATCGTCGATGACGAACCATCGATCCGCAGCACGCTCAAGGACACGCTGGTCGGCCGCTATGTCGCCATTGAAGCCGAATGCGGTGCCGCCGCCATCGACATGGCCAACCAGTCGCCTCCGGACCTGATCATTCTCGATGTCGAAATGCCCGGCCTCAACGGCATCGAGGTCTGCAAACAGCTCAAGGCCAGTCCGCGCACCAAGCGGATTCCGGTCATGCTGATTTCTTCCTGTCACAGCAAGGATGAGGTGATTCTCGGCCTGCAGGCCGGAGCCGACGATTACCTGTCGAAGCCGATTTATCCTCCCGAGATCCTGGCCCGGGTCGACGCGCATCTGCGCTACCGCAGCTACTACGACGACCTCGAACGCGACGATTTGCAGATGTTGCTGGAGTTGGCCGATTCCGTTTCGGTGCTGCGCAACCCCATGAAGATCCTGCGCGTGATCGTCGAGAAGTTCGCTGACCTGCTGGGGGTGGAGCGCTGTTCCATCGTCGGGCTGGACAGTGATGGCGAATTCGTCGTCAAGGCCAGCAACGATCTGGCCGAGAATGTCGAAATCCGGCTGGACATGGCCCGCTACCCGGAGATTCTCAAGGCGCTGGAGACACGCAGCGCCGTGGTGGTCAACGACATCAAGAACGATCCCCTCATGGCTTCGGCGCGCCCCTACGTGTCCGGGCTCAATCTCAACTCGATCATCGTGGTTCCGATCATCAAGAAGGAGAGCGTCATCGGCACGCTGTTTCTCGGTACGGCCACCTCCCTGAAGGACGGCATTTCCGACCGGATATTCAAGCTCTGTCACCTGGTGGCCAATATTTCGGCCAACGCGTTGGAAAACGCTTCGCTGTTCGAATCGGTGACCTCCGCCAAGGAATTTTTCGAGGAGATGGCGATTCGCGACGGTCTGACCCGGCTCTACACCCACCGGCACTTCTATGACTGTCTCGAAATCGAATTCTCCCGGGCAGTGCGCCACCAGGAGACGCTGTCGTTGATTTTCTTCGATATCGACGACTTCAAGAAAATCAACGATAAGTACGGGCACTTGCGCGGCGACGAAGTGCTCAGGCAGATCGGCTACGCGCTGAAGGAGGTCGTGCGGGAAAGTGACGTCGCAGCACGTTACGGCGGCGAGGAATTCGTGCTGCTGCTGCCGAATACCGCTACCCAGGGAGCCTACGAGCTGGCCAAACGACTGAGTTCAACGGTCCGGGGGGGGCGCCACAAGGGGCTGGAGGGGGAGAAAATTACCATCAGTACCGGGATTTCGACCTTTGATCGGGGGAATCTGGCCGATTTCGACCAGCTGGTCGATCTGGCCAACCGCGCCATGCGCGAGGCCAAGCGGCAGGGGAAAAACCAGATCGTACTGGCTTCGGAAATCTAGTCTGCCGCTTCAGCCTTTTCATTCAGCACGCGGACAGCTCTCCAGCCACCGGCATGGAAGCGCAGCGTCCAGACCAGCGCGGTGACGCCGACAAAGGTTGTGGCCAGAATCCACTCTGTGACCAGTGAGGGGCTGAGCCGGTCGATCAGCCACAACAACCCCAGAAACACTGCGGACGCGCTGATGAAGGCGCGGGCCAGCCAGCGGGTGTCGCCGGCGGCCGCCAGCACGCAGCCGATCACGATATTGGCGGCATCGACCAGGCAATAGAGGGCGACGAACTTCATCAGCAAAGCCCCGGTGGCAATGATGTGCGGCGCGTCGGCGCCGCTGCCGGCGAAGATGGCGACCAGCGGCTCGGCGGCGAAAACAAATCCCCCGGCCATCCCCACCATCCAGATTTCACACACCGCCAGCGACTGCCAGCCGATCGCCGGCACATCGGCGTCACGGCCGGCTCCACGAGCCTGTCCTACCAGAATCCCCGCCGCCTGCCCCAGACCGAGCGCCGGAAAGAAGGCCATGCCATTGATGCGGAAGGCGATGCTGGAGGCCGCCAGTTCCACGGTACCAAGGCGGCCGATGATGATCAGGAACAATGTCCATGCCACCAGCTCTCCGCTGATGCGCAGACCCAAGGGTGCGGCAAGGGCGAGGAAACGGCGGAATTCGGCGTGGTCAAAGCGCCGGGCTTTTGTATCGGTCAATCCGCCGGACCTGGCAAAGATCAGCAGATAGAGAAGGGCGGCAAGCAATTGGGCCAGCACCGTGGCGAGGGCGGCGCCGGTGATTCCCAGGCGCGGACAACCCCAGGTCCCGAGCACCAGGGCCCAGGCCAGGAGTGCGTTGACGGCAAACGAAATGAAGGTGACCCAGGTGACGGTCACGGTGCGGCCGATGCCGGACAACCATCCGGCCAGTGCCGAAGAGAGGACCGGAAAGAGCGAGCCGGCCATGCAGATCGTGAAATAGTGCGCTTCATCTGTGGCAACCTGTGCCTGGTGACCGGTGAAGAAAAACAGCTGGCCGAGCGGCCAGGCGAACAACAGCGCCAAAAGGCCGGCGATCAGCGAGGCGTGGATGCCGAGCCAGGCCGATTTGCGCACCCCGGGCTCATCGGCGCGGCCGTGGTTGTGGGCCACGAAGGTTCCGGCATAGCCGGCTGTGCCGAACAGAAAACCCTGGAAGAGAATGACCGCCAGACTTGACGGCCCGATGGCCGCCACCGCCTCGCTGGAATGGTGCGAGAGTACGAAGGCATCGATGAGCTGCATCATCGTTACGGCCGACGAGGAGAGGATCAGCGGGCCGGCAAGTTTGAGCAGGCGCGGGATGTGCTGGAACATGGCGTGGTCATTCTCCTCGCTCCTGAATACACCAGTTTGGTGCCGCGGGGGAAGGACGACGCTCGTCCCGTCGTTCTGGACAACCCGATGAGGCATGATAGTTTTAGGGACGAACAGGAAAATGGAGGAGGTGCACAGTCATGCTGGACTTCATCGTCGACATGCAACACTGCACGCGTTGCGGCCTGTGCGTGAGCGACTGCCCGGCGCGCATCATCACCCTGCCAGAAGACGGCTACCCGAAAATCCCCCGCGACAGGGAGAGCAGCTGCTACCGCTGCCAGCACTGCCTGGCCATCTGCCCGCCGGGAGCGGTGTCGATTCTCGGCCTCAACCCCCGCGACAGCAGGCTGCTGGCCGGCAACCTGCCAGAGCCGCAGCGACTCGAAACGCTGATCAAGGGGCGCCGATCGTTCAGGCGCTATCGCGACGAGAACCTGCCGGCCGAATTGCTGCAGCAGTTGCTGGAGGTGGCCTGGCACGCCCCCACCGGAATCAATTCCCGCCAGGTCCTGTTCACGGTCGTGGATGACAAAGAGAAGCTTGCGGTGCTGCGTGCCGAGGTGCTGGACGGGCTGGGCCGGCTGGTCAGGGATAACGCCTTGCCGGAAAAGCTGGCTTTTTATGCCGATTTCGTCAGGGTCTGGGAAGAAAAAGGGCAGGACATCATCTTTCGCAAGGCTCCGCACCTGCTGATCGCCACAGCCCCGCAGCAGGTGGCCACGCCGCAGCAGGACTGCCTGATTGCGTTGAGTTATTTCGAGCTTTACGCGCAGGCCAATGGTGTCGGGACGGTATGGAACGGCCTCGTTAAATGGGCGCTGAGCGACCTTCTTCCTGAGGCGTGCCGGCGGCTGGGCATCCCCGCCGATCATCAGTTCGGCTATGCCATCTCCTTCGGCTGGCCGGGTCACCGTTACGCGCGTACGGTGCAACATCGACCACCCCTGATCAATCGTTTTGCGGGGTGACGGTCCGCGTTTCGCGGCCGCTCATGTGCACTTTTGAGCTGGAACAGCAAGAGCCGCATCCTTGAAGGGATGCGGCTCTTGTGTTGGCGTCGTAACGGATCGGCCTTTATTTTGGCTGCGTCCCCTGAGTTGGCGCCGGGGCCGGCATGGCGGGGGCGGCCGGAGGGGCTGCGGGCATCGACTGGGCCGGTGGAGCGCTCGGGGCAACCTGCTCGGGCATGACGCTGCTGCCGCCGGGGCGCCCCCAGAAGAAGGCGAGGGCCAGGCTGGTCAGCATGAAGATGATGGCCGCGCCGGTGGTCATCTTGCCGAGAAAGGTCTGACCACCGGAAGCCCCGAAGATTGTCTGGCTGGCACCGGCGCCGAAGGTCGCCCCGACTTCTGCGCCCTTGCCGCCCTGCAGCAGCACGATGCCGACCAGAAGCAGGCAGACTACGATATGGATGATTAGAAGCAGGATGTCCATCGGTTCACCTTTGGCTTGAACTTTAAAAAATAATTTCTAGCACGAAAAACCACGCCAAGGAAAGTCCTTTTATGCCGGGTTGAAACGCGCGATGCGGACGAATTCTTCAGCCTTGAGGCTGGCGCCGCCGACCAGGGCGCCATCGACGTCCGCCTGCGCCATCAGGCCATCGATGTTGCCGGGCTTGACGCTGCCGCCATAAAGGATGCGTGTTGAGATGGCGATCTCCTGGCCGAACTGCTCCTTGAGCAGGGCGCGGATAAAGGCATGCGCTTCCTGAGCCTGCTCATTCGAGGCCGTCTTGCCGGTACCGATGGCCCAGACCGGTTCGTAGGCCACGACCACGCCGGCCATCGCCGCAGCACTCAACCCCTTGAGCCCGAGGCGTACCTGGCGGCGCAGCACGTCGTACATCTGCCCGCTCTCGCGCTCCTCCAGGGTCTCGCCGATGCAGAAGATGACACCGAGTCCGGTTTCGACCAGGGCATGCACCTTCTCGTTGATGAACTCGTCGCTCTCGCCGAACAGCTGGCGGCGCTCGGAATGCCCGACGATCACGTAGCTGCAGCCGATATCCTTGAGCAGCAGCGGTGACACTTCGCCGGTGAAGGCGCCGGTGCTGGCCGGATAGCAGTTCTGTGCGGCCAGCAGGAGACTGCTGCCGGAAATTTCTTCTGCGGCGGCAGCGAGGGCGGTGAACGGCGGAGCCACCACCACCTCGACGCTGGCAAGCCCAGTCAGGGCCGCCTTGAGTTCTGCAAGCAGCGCGGTCGCCTCCGCTCTGGTCTTGTGGAGTTTCCAGTTGCCGGCAATCATCGGTTTGCGCATAGGCTTTAATCCTAGATTGAGGATAAAGTTTAAGGTTAAGGGTCAGGCGGATTTGTCCGTCAGCGCCGTCACCCCGGGTAGTTCCTTCCCTTCGAGGAATTCGAGGGAGGCACCGCCGCCGGTGGAGATGTGGGTCATCTGCGACTCGACCCCGGCTTTTTTGACCGCAGCTACAGAGTCGCCGCCACCGATAATGGTGCGGGCCTTCGACTCCGCCAGCGTCCGGGCCACGGCCATGGTGCCGGTGGCGAAGGCATCGAACTCGAACACCCCCATCGGCCCGTTCCAAATGACCATGCGGGCTTCACGCAGGACGCGGTTGTAGGCGGAGCAGGTTTCCGGGCCGATGTCGAGGGCCATCCAGTCGGCGGGGAAGTCGGCGTCGCAGCAGACCTTGTGGTCGGCATCGGCCTTGAACTCGCGGGCTACCACATGGTCCTTGGGGAGCATGACCGTGACACCGCGTTCCCGGGCCTTGGTGAGCAAAACGTTGGCCAATTCCAGGCGGTCCTCCTCGACCAACGATTTGCCGATCGGCCGGCCCTGGGCCTTGAGGAACGTGTAGGCCATGCCGCCGCCGATGATCAGCGTGTCGACCTTTTCCAGCAGGTTCTCGATCACCGCGATCTTGTCGCTGACCTTGGCGCCGCCGAGTACCGCCACGAACGGGTGGTCGGGGTAGGCAAGGGCCTGGCCGAGGTAGAGCAATTCCTTCTCCAGCAGGAAGCCGGCAACCGCCGGCTGCAGGAGCCGGGCGACCCCTTCGGTGGAGGCGTGGGCGCGATGGGCGGTGCCGAAGGCGTCATTGACGTAGAGGTCGGCCAGCCTGGCCATCTGTGCCGCCAGCGCCGGATCGTTCTTTGTCTCTCCCTTGTGGAAGCGCACGTTCTCGAGCAGGAGCACGTCGCCGTCGCCAAGTTTGGCCACCATGGCTTCGACTTCAGGGCCGACGCAGTCCGGGGCCATCGCCACCGGACGACCAAGGTGGGCAGCCAGGCACTTGGCCGCCGGGGCCAGACTGTACTTCGGCTCCGGACCCTCCTTGGGACGCCCCAGGTGCGAAGCGAGGATCAGCCGGGCCCCATTTTCGACCAGATGGCGGATGGTTGGCAGGGCCGCGGTAATGCGGTTGTCGTCGGTGACGTTGCCGACCGCGTCGAGGGGAACGTTGAAGTCGACCCGGCAGAAAACCCGTTTGCCGCGTACGTCGACATCCTTGAGGGAAAGTTTGTTGAACATCGGGCACCTCCGTTGGCGGACACGACAAAGGGCAGGTTTTCAGCCTGCCCTTTGTCGGTTATGGCTGCGCGGGGCTCAGAGCCCTTTGGCGATCAGGTAGTCGACCAGGTCGACGATCCGGTTCGAATAACCCCATTCGTTGTCGTACCAGGACATGACCTTGACCATGTTGCCGCCGATCACTGCAGTGGTCAGCCCGTCGACGATCGACGAGGCGGGATTGCCGTTGAAATCCTTGGATACCAGCGGCTCTTCGCAGAAGACCAGCACCCCCTTGAGCGGCCCTTCGGCCGCGGCTTTCAGGGCGGCGTTGACTTCGGCGACGGTCGTTTCCTTTTCGGTGGTCACCACCAGGTCGACCAGGGAGACGTTGGGGGTGGGGACGCGCACGGCCAGACCGTCGAGTTTCCCCTTCAGTTGCGGCAGCACCAGTGACACGGCCTTGGCGGCTCCGGTGGTGGTCGGGATCATCGACATGGCGGCGGCGCGGGCGCGGCGCAGATCCTTGTGCGGCAGGTCGAGGATCATCTGGTCATTGGTATAGGCATGCACGGTGGTCATCAGCCCCTTGACGATGCCGAATTGCTCGAGGATGACCTTGGCCACCGGGGCCAGGCAGTTGGTGGTGCAGGACGCATTGGAGAGGATGTGATGGCTGGCCGGCTGATAGGCGTTTTCGTTGACACCCATGACCACGGTCAGATCTTCGCCCTTGGCCGGGGCGCTGATGATGACTTTCTTGGCGCCGGCATCGATATGCTTCTGGGCGTCGGCCCGGTCGGTGAAACGCCCGGTCGATTCGATCACCACGTCCACCCCGAGGGCTTTCCAGGGGAGGGCGGCCGGATCCTTTTCCTTGCAGACCTGGATTGACTTGCCGTTGACCACGATGGCGCTGTCGGTCGCACTGACTTCGCCGTCGAAGATGCCGTGCACCGAGTCGTACTTGAGCAGGTGGGCGAGGGTCTTCGGATCGGTCAGGTCGTTGACGGCAACGATGTCGATCCCTTTGGCACCCTGTGCGGCGCGAAACACGTTGCGGCCGATGCGGCCGAAGCCATTGATCGCAATTTTGACAGCCATGGTCGTTATCCTCCGAAATCAATAATGTGGGATAGGGGTACTGCAGGTCGTCTGCCGCACAGAGATACGGGCGGTTTGGGCCAGAGCATAAAGCGCCGGAACTATAGCCGATCAATGCTTAACGGTCAACCCATGCGCAGCCAATTTGCCAATAAAACCGGTGCTTGCATGGGCCGACTTAGACGATTGTCCTTTGCTGGTTGATATGGTAAAAAAACGCTTTACACATTTACACCTATAGCCGGCAAAAATCTCCGCCCCATTCTCACCTCAAGGGAGGTAGCGTCTTTCATCAATGAAGGGTACGCTGGAAAGACGTCTCCTGATCCTCTGCTTTCTGGCCCTGGTCGTAACTGTCGCGATCAATACCGGGTTCAGCGTCGAGAGTTTTCGTCAACAGTACCGTGAAGGGGTGCTGCGTCGCTGTCAGACGCTGGCTGCCGGCCTGAAGTCGCAGGTCGAAAAGGTTCTCGGTCTCGGACTGACGCTGGCAGAAATCGGGGGGCTTTCCGAACGCTGTCTGGCCATCTCCGCAAACGATCCGGAAATAGCCTACTGCCTGATCGAAAATTCCGAGGGGAAGGTTCTCTTCCCCCCCGGGGACAGCAAGTTCAATCCAGGGACCGCAAAACTGGCCGGGCAACTGTCCAAGGAAGTTTCCGTGCTCGACAGCCCGGAGCTGGGCCGTGTTTACGATCTGACTCTGCCGCTTTACGATTACAACGATAAACTGACCGGGCGCATCCGCATCGGTTTTCAGGAGAAAATTCTCTCCGTTTTGACGGGTCGCCATCTCCTTTGGTCCTTGTTCGTTCTGGGCGGAGTCTCCACGATCGTCTTCCTGTTGATGATTCTTTCCATCCGGCGCTATCTCATGAAGCCGGTTCGGCGCCTGTGCGGCGTGGCGAGCAATCTGGCCGCCGGCGATTTCAATGTCGCCCTCCCTGAGATGGAAACCAGCGAGCTGTCTTCTCTCGGGGAAGCTTTGAGCCGCATGGCCGCGGCCCTGCAAGAGCGCGAGGGCGAGCTGCGCAACCGTTACCATGAACTGGAGGCTGCCAACCATGAGCTGCTGTACTCCTACGAAAAGCTCGCCGGATTAAGCTCCGAGCTGGAAAACAGCCGCGAAATGTACCGCTCGCTGCTTGACGATGCGAGCGATGCCATTCTGGTCTGCGATGAAAACCATGCGATTCTGCTTGCCAACAAGTCAGCGGAAAGCTTTTTCGGTTTGGCTCGGGTGCGTGTCGAAGGGAAGCCGCTGCAGGTTTTTCTCGAGGACATCCACTGCAGCAACCCGAAGGAATTTTCTTCCTGGCTCGTCAATGCCCAGCCGGGACAGACCGGGGACGCCGAGTTGCGCTTCCAGCATCCGCTGGAGCGCCGGTCTCTGGTCGGGTGGACGCGCAGCACGGTGATTTTGGGCGAAAACCGCAAGCGCCTGGTGCAGCTGATTATTCGTGACGCGACGCGCGAAGAGGAGATTCGCCACCAGTTGGAGCGGGCGGCTCTTGAATTGGAACGCCTCAACCAAATGAAGAATTCATTCCTGGGTCTGGCTTCGCATGAGCTGAAAACGCCTCTTACGATCATCATCGGTTACGTCGATCTGCTGTTGAATGAGATGAATACCTCCATGGATCAGACCAGCAGGGACCTGTTGCAGCACATCGCCAGGGCCGGTGATCGACTTTCGGAAATCGTGCGTGACATGGTGGACGTCTCGATGCTCGACAACCGCCACCTGGAGTTGGTCAGCCAGGATACCGATATCAACCTGGTGGTGCGCACCGCGGTGGAGCGCGCTCAGCCGGCACTCCAGCGCCGCCGGCAGAAGCTGCATCTTGATCTGTGCGAGGAAACGGCCCTGGTGCGTTGCGACCAGGAGCGCATGGTGCAGGCCCTCAGCAACATCATCGGCAACGCGATCAAGTTCACGCCGGACTATGGACTGATCCGGATCTGTTCCCGGCAGGTGTTCCGCACCCGCCTCCCCGAGAAGTTTTCCGGGGAGATGACTGACAAGGTTTGTGCGACGAACGGCGTCATGCATCCCTACGTGGAAATCGCGATAATTGATAGCGGTATCGGCATCGCCCGGGAAGATTTGGAGACGATCTTCGAGAAGTTCTACGAAGTTGGTCCCGTCGAGGAGCACACCTCCGACAAGGTTTCCTTCAAGGGGCGCGGTGCCGGACTTGGTCTGACGATCGCCAAGGGGGTGATCGCCCTGCATGGTGGTGCCGTTTGGGTGGAAAGCCCGGGTTATGATCCCGAAAAGTTCCCCGGGAGCACGTTCTTTATCCTCCTCCCCGGTACTGCGCATTCCGTAATGGAGATGCCGGGATCGTGACCGGCAAAGATTGGAGTTTTCTCTCTTGCGGTCAGCGGCGCCTTGCGCTATCTAATCCCCGCCTGCCGTGATTGAGGATTTATGAATGTTTGTCTGCTGGCCAGTGGCAGCAAGGGGAATGCACTGCTGGTCGCCAGCGGCCGGACCTGCCTGCTGATCGATGCCGGGCTGTCGGCTCGGGAGTTGTGCCGCCGCCTCGACTCGGTGGGGATCTCTCCGCAGGAGTTGACCGGGGTGGCCATCACCCATGAGCATGTCGATCATGTCCGCGGGCTCGGTCTGTTGAGCCGTCGTTACAGCCTTCCGGTTTATCTGCATCACGCCGTGGCCGGGTCTTTGGCGGACAGCGAGCGTCCGGCGCGGGTTGTCGAATTCGACAGCGGGCACGATCTACAGTTTCAGGATTTCCTGCTGCGGGCCTTCCCGGTGACTCACGATGCTGTCGCGACGGTCGGCTTCACAGTGACCGGTTTGTGCGGTAAACTCGGTGTGGCCACAGATCTCGGTGTGGCTACGCGACTGGTTGCCGAGGAGCTGCGTCATTGCCGGGCGCTGGTTCTGGAATCGAACCACGATGAGGAGCTGTTGCGCGAGGGCCCTTATCCCTGGCCGATCAAACAACGCATCAAAAGCAGCCACGGGCACCTGTCGAATCGCGACAGTGCCGCCCTTCTGGAAAATTTGTGCTGGACCGGTCTGGAAACGGTTTGTCTGGCACACCTGAGCGATACCAACAACCACCCCGAATTGGCCGTCAGCGCCGCACGCGCAGTGCTTGACCGTCAGGATGGTTGTCATCCTGGCCTCTTGCTCGGCCGGCAAGACCGGCCGGTCGCCTGGACAATCGGCCAATCTGACCCGTAGCAAAGGAGCACGACAGCATGATTCCTCGTTATACCCGTGCCGAAATGGCCCGCATCTGGGAGCCCGAGAACCGCTTTCGCATCTGGCTGGAAATCGAGACTCTGGCCTGCGAGGCCCAGGCCGAACTCGGGGTGATCCCCCGGGAAGCCGTCAGGGTGATTCGCGAGAAAGGGAATTTCGACATCCCGCGCATCGATGCCATCGAACTTGAAGTCAAACACGACGTCATCGCCTTCCTGACCTCGGTGGCCGAGTTCGTTGGCCCGGAAGCGCGTTTCATCCACCAGGGGATGACCTCCTCGGATGTCCTCGACACCTGCCTGTCGGTGCAGTTGATGCAGGCTGCCGATTTGCTTCTCGAAGACCTCGACCTGGTCCTTGCCTCAATCCGGCTGCGGGCCAAGGAGCATAAAAACACGGTGTGCATCGGACGCTCTCACGGCATTCACGCCGAGCCGGTGACGTTCGGCTTGAAGCTGGCCTCATGGTATGCCGAGATGGACCGTAACCGCACCCGCCTCAGGGCGGCGCGCGAGAATATCGCCACCGGGGCGATCTCCGGCGCAGTCGGCACGTTCGCCAACATCGACCCTTACGTCGAGGAATATGTCTGCGCCCGCATGGGGCTCAAGCCCGAACCGGTTTCCACCCAGGTGATCCCGCGCGACCGTCATGCCGAGTATTTCTGTGTTCTTGCGGTGATCGCTTCGTCGATGGAGCGGATCGCCGTCGAAATCCGCCATCTGCAGCGCACCGAGGTACTCGAAGCAGAGGAGTTCTTCAGCAAGGGGCAGAAGGGGTCGAGCGCCATGCCGCACAAGCGCAACCCGATCCTCTCCGAGAACCTGACCGGCCAGGCCCGCTACATCCGCGGTCTGTGCATCCCGGCCATGGAAAATGTCGCCTTGTGGCACGAGCGCGACATCTCGCACTCCTCGGTGGAGCGCTACATCGGTCCCGATGCCACGGTGGCCCTCGATTTCTCCCTGCGCCGCCTCAACGGGCTGATCAAGAACCTGGTGGTCTATCCCGAGAACATGCAGAAGAACCTCGACCAGATGAAGGGGCTGGTCTACTCGCAGAAGATTCTCCTCGACCTGACCCAGGCCGGGGTGTCGCGCGAGGATTCCTATCGCCTGGTGCAGCGCAACGCCATGAAGGTCTGGGAGCAGGGCGCGGATTTCCTTGCGGAGTTGCTGGCCGATCAGGAGGTGGTCGGGGCCCTTGGGGAGGCGAAGATCCGCGAGTCTTTCGATTTGAACTATCACCTCAAGCACGTTGACACCATCTTCAAACGGGTGTTCGGAGAAGGTTGATTACTTGTGTAGGGGCGCCATTTATGGCGCCCTGGGCGTGATAAATCACGCCCCTACGTTTATTGATGTCCAAGGATTAACGATATGGCTTGGCGAATTCTGGCGGGACTGAAGGACGGGATTCGCGACGCACGCGGTGAGCGGGTGTGTCGCGAGATTCGCGAACATCTGGGGATTGCCCTGGAAAGTGTTCGCACCATCGATGTTTACACCGTCGACACGCAATTGACCGACGCGGAACTCCATGCGGCGGCCTTCGGTCCGTTCTGCGACCCGGTGGTGCAGGATGTGGTGATCGATCGACCGCTGCCCCGCGACTTCGACGTCCTCATCGAAGTGGGCTTTCGCCCCGGCGTGACCGACAACGTCGGGCGTACGGCGAAGGAGGCGATCCAGTACCTGACCGGGCGTCCCTTTGCCGCCGGCGAGGCGGTCTACACCTCGGTGCAATATCTGCTCAAGGGTCGGGTGGATGCCGTGGCGGCGGAGCGGATCGCCGCCGGTTTCCTGGCCAACGGCCTGATCCAGCGCTGGACCATCGTTGCCGCGAGCGAGTTTGATTCCGCAAAAGGGCTGCCGGTTGCCGTACCGAAGGTTGCCATGGGTGCCCATAGCGTTGCCGTACAGGAGATCGACCTCGACGTCAGCGACGAAGAGTTGCTGCAGATCAGCAAGGCCGGGATGCTGGCCTTGACCCTGGAGGAGATGAAGGTCATCCAGGGTCATGCCGCCGATCCGGTGGTGCAGGCCGAGCGCCGCAAGGCCGGTCTCGGCACGAAACTGACAGACTGTGAACTGGAAGCGCTGGCCCAGACTTGGAGCGAGCACTGCAAGCACAAGATCTTTGCCGCGCGCATCGATTACGAGGACACGGTCACCGGCGAGAACAGCGAAATCAATTCGCTGTTCAAAAGTTATATCGTCCGCGCCACCAAAGAGCTGCGCGAGCGGGCAGGGGAGAAGGATATCTGCCTGTCGGTCTTCAAGGACAACGCCGGAGTCATCCGCTTCACCGATGACTGGAGCCTGGTCTTCAAGGTCGAGACTCACAACTCGCCGAGCGCTCTCGACCCCTACGGCGGGGCCTTGACCGGCATCGTCGGCGTCAACCGCGACTCCTTCGGGACGGGACAGGGGGCGAAGCTGCTGTTCAATACCGATGTCTTCTGCTTTGCCTCGCCGTTTTATGACAAGCCGCTGCCGCCGCGCCTGCTTCATCCGCGCCGGATCTTCGAGGGGGTGGTCGAAGGGGTCGAGCACGGGGGCAACAAGAGCGGCATCCCTACGGTCAACGGTTCCATCGTCTTCGACGAGCGCTTCGCCGGCAAGCCTCTGGTCTACTGCGGGACCGGGGCGATCATGCCGTCGATAGTCAACGGCAAACCCGGGCATGAAAAACAGGCCAACGTCGGCGACCGCATCGTCATGGTCGGTGGTCGCATCGGCAAGGACGGCATCCACGGCGCCACCTTCTCCTCGGAGGAGTTGCACGAGGGCTCACCGGTGACGGCGGTACAGATCGGCGATCCGATCACCCAGAAGCGAATGTTCGACTTTTTGATCATCGCCCGCGACCGTGGTCTGTACAGCTCCATCACCGATAACGGCGCCGGGGGGCTCTCCTCCTCGGTCGGCGAAATGTCGCAGGATACCGGCGGTTTCGAGATGCACCTCGACCGTGCGCCGCTCAAGTACCCCGGCCTGCAGCCGTGGGAGATTCTCATCTCCGAAGCCCAGGAGCGCATGACCCTGGCGGTGCCGCCGCAGCATCTCGAGGCGTTTCTCACGCTGGCCAGGGAGATGGATGTCGAGGCCACCGATCTCGGCTTCTTCACCGATTCCGGCTATTACCACTGCCTCTACCAGGGGAAGACTGTCACCTGGCTGCCGATGGCGTTCCTCCACGACGGGGTGCCGCAGCTGCGTATCCCGGCACGCTGGGTGCCGCCTGCAGTCGCCGAGCCGAAGCTGGAGGCAAAGACGGATTGTGACGCAACTCTGAAGAGTTTACTTGCCAGTCTTAATGTCTGTTCGAAAGAGAGCGTGGTTCGTCGTTATGACCACGAAGTACAGGCCGGCACCGTGGTCAAGCCGCTCACCGGCGTGGTCAACGACGGCCCTTCCGATGCCGCCGTGGTCCGCCCGCTCCCCGATTCCTTTGCCGGCGTCGTGGTGGCGCACGGCATCTGCCCGCGCTATTCGGACATCGATACCTATCACATGACCGCCAATGCCATTGACGAGGCGCTGCGCAACTACGTGGCGGTCGGCGGTGACATCGACCACGTCGCCGGCCTGGACAACTTCTGCTGGTGCGATCCGGTCAAGAGTGACAAAACCCCTGACGGCGAATACAAGGCCGCCCAGCTGGTGCGCTCCAACCGGGCCCTCTTCGACTACTGCATGGCTTATGGCGTGCCGCTGATCTCCGGCAAGGATTCGATGAAGAACGACTACCAGATCGGCGACACCAAGATCTCTATTCCGCCGACGCTGCTTTTTTCGGTCATCGGCAAGATCCACGACGTGCGCCGGGCGACGACCATGGATGCCAAATCCGCCGGTGACCTGGTCTATCTGCTCGGAATCACCCGCAACGAACTCGGTGGTTCGGAGTACTACGCGCTGTACGGCCACACCGGCCGCAACGTTCCGCAAGTCGATGCAGACACTGCCATGCGCCGCTACCGTAGCGTCAATGCCGCTCAGGCCGTGGGGCTGCTGGCCTCCTGCCACGACCTCTCCGACGGCGGTTTGGGTGTGGCACTGGCTGAAACGGCTTTTGCCGGCGGGCTGGGGCTGAGGATCGATCTCGGCCGGGTGCCGGCCGAAGGTTCTCTTGGCGACGATGTGCTGCTGTTCAGCGAATCGGCCAGTCGCCTGCTGGTCACCGTGCGTCCAGAGCACCGTGAGCGCTTCGAGGCTCTCTTTGCCGGTCAGGCATGCTCTTGTCTCGGCACGGTGACGGCTGAGCGGGAGTTGCGCATCACCGGGCACAACGGCGCAGTGCTGGTCAGCAACATCGACGATCTCAAGGCGGCGTGGCAAAGCCCGCTGCGGGAGATGTAATATGAAAAGTGTGCGCGCCATCGTCATTACCGGCAACGGCACCAACTGCGAGCGCGAAGTCGCCACGGCCTGTCGTCTGGCCGGTGCCGAGTGTGATATCGTTCATATCGCCGAACTGCTGGCCGGTCGGCAGCGGCTCGACGGGTACCACTTTCTCAACCTGGCCGGAGGTTTTCTCGATGGCGATGACCTTGGCAGCGCCAAGGCCGGCGCCAACCGCATGCAATATGCGCGTGTGGCGGGCAGCAAGGAGACGCTGGCCGATCAGTTGCAGCGCTTCATCGCCGCCGGCAAACTGGTCATGGGGGTGTGCAACGGTTTCCAGCTGATGGTGAAGATGGGGTTGCTGCCGGCCCTCGGCGGCGACTACCGTACCCAGAGCGCCACCCTGACCTTCAACGACAGCGGCCACTTCGAGGACCGCTGGTGCGGGCTGGTTGTCGACCCGGCCTCGCCGTGCGTCTTCACCAAAGGGCTCGATCGGCTCTATTTCCCGGTGCGTCACGGCGAGGGGAAGTTCGTGCCTGCTTCCGACGAGGTTCTTGCGGCCATCGACTCGCAACATCTGGCGGCGGTAAGATATTGCGGTCCCGACGGTGCGCCGACCATGGATTACCCGGCCAACCCCAACGGTTCGACGGCGGCGATCGCCGGGGTCTGCGACGCGACCGGCCGTTTGTTCGGCCTGATGCCGCATCCCGAGGCCTACGTGCATCGTACCCATCATCCGCGCTGGACCCGCGAGCCCGGCCTGCCGGAAGAGGGGATGGGATTGTGGCTTTACCGGAATGCGGTGGACTTCATCGAGAAAGAGCTGCTTTAACACAGGTTCGAGGTCCGGGAATCGAGGTCCGAGGTTGTAACCACGCAACCCGGACCCCGTACCCTGCACCCCGCCCCCAGATTTCTGGAGATTTTCAGCGAATGTTCGACAAGTTCAACGATGAATGCGGCGTCTTCGGCATCTTCGGCCATGAAGAAGCCGCCAACCTGACTTACCTCGGCCTGTACGCCCTGCAGCACCGTGGTCAGGAAGGGTGCGGGATTGTCTCTTCCGATGGGCAGAATCTTTATGCCTGGCGCGGCATGGGGCTGGTCTCCGACGTCTTCAAGAAGGACCGAACCTTCTCCCGGCTTCCCGGGCGCAACGCCATCGGCCACGTACGCTATTCCACTGCCGGCGGCAACGATCTGAAGAACGTGCAGCCGATCATGGTCGACTATCACCGTGGCAGCATCGCCGTCGCGCACAACGGTAACCTGGTCAATGCCCGCGAGCTCCGTAACGAACTGGAGCAGGCCGGCTCGATCTTTTCCACCACCTCCGATACCGAGGTCATCATCCACCTGTTGGCCCGCAGCCAGTGCGACCTGCTGCCGGACCGGCTGACCGAGGCCCTGTCCACGGTCAAGGGCGCTTACAGCGCGGTGTTTCTTACCGAGACCCGCATGGTGGCGGTGCGCGATCCCAACGGCTTCCGGCCGCTGGTTCTCGGCCGTCTCAACGAAGCCTACGTGGTTGCCTCGGAAACCTGCGCCTTCGACCTCATCGAGGCCGAGTTCATCCGCGAAATCGAACCGGGGGAGATGATTGTCATCAACAAGGACGGGATGAAGTCGTACCGCCCCTTCGCCCCGGCGCAGCCAACCCCGTGCATCTTCGAATTCATCTACTTCGCCCGTCCCGACAGCACCATCTTTGGGCGCCAGGTTTATCAGATCCGCAAACAGTTCGGCCGGCAGCTGGCGATCGAGCATCCGGTCGAGGCCGACCTGGTGGTGGCGGTCCCCGATTCCGGAATGCCGGCGGCGATCGGCTATGCCGAGCAGGCCGGGATTCCGTTCGAGCTGGGCCTGATCCGCAATCACTACGTCGGTCGCACCTTCATTGAGCCGCAGCAGTCGATCCGGCATTTCGGCGTCAAGCTCAAGCTCAACCCGATCCGTTCGATCATCGAGGGGAAACGGGTGGTGGTGGTCGACGACTCGATCGTACGCGGCACCACGGCGCGCAAGATCATCAAGATGATCCGCAACGCCGGGGCGAGGGAGGTGCACGTTCGCATCTCCAGCCCGCCGACCAGCTTCCCCTGTTACTACGGGATCGACACGCCGACCCGCAAGGAACTGATTTCCTCGTCGCACTCCGTCGAGGAAATCAACCGCTACATCACCTCCGACACCCTTGGCTACCTCAGCCGTGAAGGGATGCTGGCTGCCGCCGGGGAGAAGGTCGACACCACCTCGATCCCTTTCTGCGACGCCTGTTTCAGCGGGCACTATCCGGTCAAATTCCCGCGTCTTAAGGACGATACGCAGCTGGGACTTTTCTAACCCGTGAATACAGAATATGTGCGTCATGGTTTCCCAGTTTTTATTCTGACTCCTGGATTCTGGATTCGCATTTAAATAGCTTGCAAGGAGAAGGTAAATGACCGCAGCCGAACGCAACGAACTGATGCAGATCATCCGCGAACTGTCCTACGAGGAGCGTGAAGTCACGCTGGCCTCCGGGCGCAAGAGCAACTTCTACTTCGACGGCAAGCAGACCTGCCTGCACGCCAAGGGGGGGCTGCTGGTCGGCAAGGCCTTTTGGGAGGAGGTCAAGCAACTGCCCGGCCCGATTCACGGGGTCGGCGGGCTGACCCTCGGTGCCGATCCGATCGCCACCGCGACCTCCATTGCCGCCGCCCTTGACGGCCAGGCCGTGCACGCCTTCATCATCCGCAAGGAGCCCAAAGGGCACGGCACCGGTCAGTGGCTGGAAGGGCGCAAGAACCTTCCCAACGGGTCGCGGGTCGTCATCGTCGAGGACGTGACCACCACCGGCGGTTCCTCGATGAAGGCCGTTGAGCGCGCTCAGCTCGAAGGGCTGGACGTGGTCGGCATCGTCACTCTGGTCGATCGTGAGGAAGGGGCCAGGGAGAATATCGAGGGGGCAGGGCAGGTGTTGCGGTCGGTCTTTACCCGCACCCAGGTGGTCGGCAAGTAAACCGTCGGATTGGCGTCTGTGGCGCCGTTGAAAGGAGCTGCCCCTGTTGAATCGTTAAGTGGATTCAAAGCGCGCAGCGCAATGCAGCTGTTCAACCATTCAATAAACGCGAAAGGCCCGCCAGATTGGCGGGCCTTTCGCTTACGGATAGACCCTTACCACCTGCTCGGCAATCAGCGCCGGCTTGCTCCCCCCGTCGATGTCCACGGTAAACAGGTAGATCGCTTCCAATCCCTGGTCGAGGGCGGTTGCCTCTTTGAGCGTGGTCCGGGCGCGCACGCGGTCGCCGCACTTGACCGGTGCCGGGAAGCGCAGCTTGTTCAGGCCGTAGTTGACGCGCAGGCGCATCCCGGGAAAATGCCGCTGCAGGTAGTCAGGGGTGTTGCTGGCGGTCAGAAAGGGGAGGAGGGAGAGGGTCAGGAAGCCGTGGGCCACGGTCGTGCCGTACGGCGACTCCTTGGCGGCGCGGAGCGGATCGATGTGAATCCACTGGGTGTCGCCGGTGGCGGCGGCAAAGGCGTCGATGCGGGACTGGTCGATGGTCAGCCAGTCGCCGACGGCGATTTCGCTGCCGAATTGCGGGCGCAACTGTTCGAGTAGCGTGGTTTGTACTGACATGGGATCCTCGTTTTATGATGGAGAAGAGTGATGCGCTGGTTATATATCGCGAAATCAAGGCCGGTTTGAAGAAGAAATCATTTGGTGTATAACTATCCCGTAAGTTCTTAATCTCCGAAATCTCACCGGGGTCACAATGCCCAGCGGCAATCTCGATCTTGATACCAGGCAGCTGTCGGAATTCATCTATGCGCTCAATATAGCGCGCAAGCAGGTTGCCGCCTATCCGCCGGGTCATCCGATGATCCTTTCCGCTGCGGAAAAGCTCCTTGCCCTCAAGGAAAAACTCCTCGAATTTCGCCCCGAACTTACCATCGGCATTGCCCGCGACACCCTCCTCATCGATGACAAGCAACTCGATCCGCGCAACCCGGTCTACCGTGACCTGGCCGTGAGCCTGTTCGGCGCCAGAGTGGCCTCTCTGACGGTCATGGCTGGATCCACGGTCGATGATGTCCGGATCTTTTTCGAGATCATGGCCTATCCGACCGAGAGAATCAGTGCTGCCGGCGGCCTGTCTGCGTTGCTTTCATCCTCCGGTGTACGCGGTTTCAAGGCCAAAGAGATTGATTACCGATCTTTTCATGCAACCGAGGTTGATTCGCTCAGTGCCCCTTCAATATCAGGTGTCAATGAGGAATCGGCCGTACTATGGAAGGCCTTTGTCGGCGGGGTGGTCAGTGGCACCATTGATCCCGACGGCGTCAGACATCTGCCCCAGGTGCAGCTTGATCCAGTTCTGCTTGCCGAGATCCTGAATCGGGAGCATCAGTCTGGCAAAGAGCATGTAACCGAAAGCTACGAGCATGCCATCGCCGAGTTTGTCAAAAATTCAGCCGGCAATCAGATCGACCATCGGTCGCGAAGTGAACTGTTCGACCGCATGGGGACCTTGATCGATAAGCTCTCGCCCGAATTGCGCCGCAGAATGCTCAACAGTACGCTGCAAGGGCTGGCTGCAACTGAGGATGCGACCGGGGCGATGCTGGCAAACTGGTCGCACGCCACGATTGTCGAGGCCATCGAACTGGCCGAAACCGGCCAGTTGCAGGTTCCTCAACTGCTTCTGGATATTCTTGGCAAGTTCGACGGAGGGTTGTCTGGGACAGCAAGCCAGCGTCAGCTCTCGGTCCCTGCGCAGCGTGATCAACGGCAGACGGCGGAACTCCTCAGCCGGCTCTTTCACGATGGCAATATCGAAAGTTATATCCCGCAAGACTACTCCGATGCACTGTCGGTGCTGGCCGCTGCGGACATTGCGACCATACTTGACCATGGGCAGATCGAAGGCCTGCTGGACAACCTCAACGGCCACACTCTCGAAAGGCAGTTCTGCGCGATCACTCTGGAACTGATGGCGCAGGATGTCGAGAACCGGTCGGTCGATACGATCACGCGCAATCTTGATGAGTTGATCCCGTACTTTCTGGCAGCCGGGGATTTCCAGGCATTGAGCGAAATCCATATTCACCTGCTGCGCCTGCGCGAAGTGCCGACTCCTTCCTTCGAGACCGCGGTTCACAAATCCCTCGACATTTTTGCCGGAGAAATTTTTACCAGTCAGGTTCTCGACGGGCTCGACGAGTGGGGGAAGGATCAATACCCGGCCATCAGGGAGTTGATCAGCAGGGTCGGAATCCCTTTTGTCGATCCTTTGCTCGACCGACTGGCCGAGGAACCGCTCATCGCCCGCCGGCGGCTGTATATGGAGTGTCTGAAATGCATCGGTCTTCCGGCCTGTGGCTTCATTGTCGGTCGTCTGAGTGACACGCGCTGGTACGTGGTGCGCAATCTGGTCATACTGCTGCGCGAAATCGACAATCCCGAGATATTGCGACCGTTGGGAAGGCTTTTTACCCACCCTCATCCCAAGGTCCAGTACGAGGTGATACGAACCTGTTTGCACTACAACGACCCGCGCGCGAACCGTTATCTGCTGCATGAACTCGACAAAACCGATCCCGGATTTCTGGCAGGGGTTGTCCGGCTTGCAGCTGGCAGCCGCAGTCCGGAGGTGGGGGTGAAGCTGGCCGGATTGCTCAACTCGCGGGGGAATAGCGAGCCGGAACTCGTATTGAAAGGGATTGTCGTCAGCAGTCTTGCCGAGATGGGCTGCGTTCAGGCACTGCCGATGCTGGCGCAGTTCATGGAAAGCCGCACCCTCTTCATGTCCAGAGCCTTGCAGCGCCTCAAACTTGAGGCGATTGCCTCGCTCGAACGCTTCAACTCTCCTGACGCGGCTGACATTGCGATACGCCTGCAGCAGAAATCGTCCGGAGAGATTGCCGTGGCCGCGGAAAGGGTACTCCTCAAACTGCAGGGAGCGATATCATGAGCGGCGAGCAGTTCCAGGCGATCACTCAGTGTCTTCGCCATCTGACCACGGCGACTTCGACCGCTGGTCTTTATGCGCCGGGTCATCCGCAGGTGGTGAGGCTGTGTCAGCAGGCACATGCTGAATTGGTGCGTGGCATGGCCGAAAAAGCAGAACTCTCCCTGCTGCGAGTAGACGACCAGTTAGCCGTCGACGGGCAACCTCTGGAACGCAATCTTTACACCGAACGTTTGGCCCAATTGCTTAAACGACGCGGTGTCGGTCATGTCAAGTTCGTCAGCGGTATCGAGGTGGAGGAACTGCAAGCGCTCGCCGGCGGGCTGTTTGGTTCCCAGTTGGGGATGCAGTCGAGCCGGCACCTGCGGCTGGGTCAGGTCGAGGTTCGCCACCGTCAGGATGCCCTCGAAGACTACAGCCAGCAAGCGGCTGAAATCACGGCAAGTATCGGTGCGGTCGGTCAGGAAGAACTGGCCAGGGTCATGGAGGTCTACGAGGAAGTAC
This sequence comes from uncultured Geobacteraceae bacterium, assembly GCA_964603155.1. Classification (GTDB taxonomy): domain Bacteria; phylum Desulfobacterota; class Desulfuromonadia; order Desulfuromonadales; family BM103; genus VAUL01. The sequence continues at coordinate 44,636 of CAZRTZ010000011.1, forward strand.
GCCGCGGCCGCAAACTGCAGGTGGTCGGTCTGTCAGAAATCATTGCCAAGTTTATCGATGTATTCGCACGGCATGCCGATCCACTCCTGGCATTGGTGCCGCTGCGCGATATGGATGAGTATACCTTTACCCACTCGCTCAATGTCTGTCTGCTCAACCTCTCCCAGGCGAGTTCTTTGGGAATCAGGGGGGAAATGCTCAACGATATTGGTCTGGCAGCGATGCTTCACGATATCGGCAAGTTATTCCTCCCGGTTGAGTTACTCAACAAGCCGGGCAAACTGACCGATGCAGAATGGCAACTGATGCAATCCCACCCGGTCAAGGGGGCCGAGTATCTGCTGGCAAATCCCGGTGTGCCCCGACTGGCGGTGATCAACGCCTACGAACATCATCTGCGTCACGATCTCGGTGGATACCCGCAGATGAAAGCGGGCTGGCAGCAGAATCTTGTCAGTCAGATGACGACGATATCCGATATCTACGATGCACTGCGAACCAGGCGGCCTTATCGTGAGCCGCTCAGTGTTGACATGGTGTTAAAGGAGATTCAAAAACTCAAGGGGACCCAGCTGCACCCCCTGCTGGCGGAAAATTTCTGCCAGCTGATGTGCAAGGTTCATCCTGAGCTTCTCGGCTGCGCCGTCATTCCTCCGGAATCTTGAAGATGACATGCACCCCGGGCAGCCCTTCAACTTCCTGGCGGTCGATGCTGTTGGTGTCGCCGATGACCCCGATGATGGTGCGGTTGGCGCCGGTTGACTGGTGAAAATCGAAATCGTGCTCGACCAGGTACTGCTTAACCAGTTGCTTCTGTTCCTCGCTGGCCCCTTTTCTCATGATGATCAGCATGATCAGCTCCCCTTGGTGCGGATGCGCTCGAGTCGGCGCGATTCATCGATGACGCGTTCAAACAGGCGGATGATGGCGTCGTCTTCGAGCGGGCCCGGATTGGCTGCCTTCATCGCCTCGAAAATACGGCGCTCCCGGTCCGGATCGTAGACCGCCAGCCCGCGCTCTTTCTTGATCTCCCCGATGTGCAGCGCCAGGGCTGCGCGCTCGTTGAAGATGCGCAGCAGTTCGCGGTCAAGCCGGTCGATTTCCTGCCGGTAGTCGTCGATGGTCACAATCCCTCCATTGCGTTCACGGTCACTGGTTACGCGTCACGGTTTCGGTTTTCAAAATGTCTTGCGGATGATCGTGTCCTTCTTCCAGTGCACGTCGTCCGTCTGCGGGTAATCGATGGTATAATGCAGGCCGCGACTTTCCTGGCGCTTGAGCGCACAGCGGATGATCAGTTCGGCAACCGTGGCGATGTTGCGCAACTCGATCAGGTCCGATGTCACGTAGAAATCCCAGTAATAATCGGCAATTTCCTCCTGAATCATCTGCACCCGGCGCAAGGCGCGCACCAGTCTTTTGGTTGAGCGGACGATGCCGACGTAATTCCACATGCAACGGCGGATTTCGTCCCAGTTGTGGGCCACTACCACTTCTTCGTCGCTGTTGCGGGCGCTGCAGGTGTCCCAGGGGGTAATTGCCGGAAGGGGCGGGTGCGGTTCGCGCAGCAGGGCCAGTGAACGCTGGGCGGCCCGCGCGCCGAAGACCGCCCCTTCGATCAGGCTGTTGCTGGCAAGCCGGTTGGCGCCGTGCAAGCCGGTGCAGGCAACCTCGCCGATGGCGAAGAGGTTGGTGATGTCGGTTTCCCCCCAACTGTCGGTTTTGATCCCGCCACAAAGGTAGTGCGTGGCCGGGACGACCGGGATCGGCTCGCGGGTCATGTCGATGCCGAACTCCAGGCAGGTTGCGTGGATATAGGGGAAGTGATCACAGATGAAATCCGCATCCTTGTGGGTGATGTCGAGAAAGACGCAGTCGTCGCCGTGGACTTTCATCTCGTTGTCGATGGCGCGGGCCACGATGTCGCGCGGGGCCAGGTCTTTCAGCGGGTGATAGCTCTCCATGAAGGCCGTGCCGTCACGCCGACGCAGGATCGCCCCCTCGCCGCGCACCGCTTCGGAGATCAGAAAACTCTTGGCATGCGGATGATAGAGGGTAGTCGGGTGGAACTGCATAAATTCCATGTTGGCGATGGTCGCGCCGGCCCGGTAGGCCATGGCGATGCCGTCGCCGGTGGCCACATCAGGATTGCAGGTGTAAAGATAGACCTTGCCGGCGCCACCGGTGGCCAGCACGGTGATCGGTGCACCGAAGGTTTCGACTTCGCCACTCAAGGTATTGAGGATATAGGCGCCCAGACAGCGGTTGGGGGTGATTCTGCGCCGGGCGATTTTTGCTTCGGTAATCAGGTCGACGGCGATGTGCTGCTCGTAGATGGTGATGTTCGGGTTGGACTTGACGGCCTCCACCAAAGCACGTTCGATCTCCTTGCCGGTTTCGTCCTTGGCGTGGTAGATGCGCCGCTGGCTGTGTCCGCCTTCACGGGTCAGATCGTAGTCACCGTTTTCGCCGCGGGTGAAGCGCACCCCGATCCGGATCAGCTCCTCGATGGCGGCCGGACCGCTTTCGACCACCAGGCGCACGATTTCCTGGTCGGAGAGCCACGCTCCCGCTTCCATGGTGTCGCGAATGTGCTCTGCGAAGGAGTCGCTGCTGGAAGCGACGGCGGCAATCCCCCCCTGGGCCAGTCCCGTGGCGGTGGTGGCGATATCCCTTTTGGTAACCAGGGCGACCTGACCGTGGGCTGCAACTTTCAGGGCGTAGGAGAGCCCGGCGATACCACTGCCTATCACCAGAAAATCACTGGTGTATTTCATGACAACTCCCTTGGAACGGGGTTTGCAAAACGATCAGTTGACAGTTGTCCCCTGACGCCTCCGGCATTATCCGGGGGGGCGAGAGTCGTGTCAAGTTGTTTGCTTTTACTAAATTTCTTGAAATACAGGGTTTTTTCGTTATATAGAATTATATTGGAGGATGTTGATCGGATGACTTTTCGTCTGCTCATAACCGTGTCGGCGTTGACGGTGGCAGTATGCGGGGCGGTGATTTCGCCGGCGCATGCTGACATTTATCGTCATGTGGATGCCAATGGGGTTGTGCACTTCACCAACGCTCCGCAGTATACCAAGATGACCAACAAGCGCGACTGGTCATTTTACCGTGCCGAGCGCCGTGCTAGCGAGCCAGTGTCCGGCGGCGTCAATCTCCCCCATGCCTACAAGGATATCATCCGCCACTACGCCAGTTCCTATCGTCTCGAGGAAGCCCTGGTCAAGGCGGTGATCAAGGCCGAAAGCAACTATAACCCCACGGCGGTGTCGAACAAGGGGGCGCGCGGCCTGATGCAGTTGATCCCGGAAACCGCGCGCCTGATGCGCGTCAACGACCCCTTCGATCCGATGCAGAACATCCGGGGCGGCAGCAACTACCTGCGCCTGATGCTTGACCAGTTCAACGGCAATCTGGACCTGGCCATTGCGGCCTACAATGCCGGACCCACCGCCGTGCAGCGCCATGGCGGCATCCCCCCCTTCGAAGAAACCCAAACTTACGTGCAGCGGGTGCGCCGTTACCTGGATTTATACCGCCGGGCCGGCGACGCCGTGCTATGAACCTTCGTTCCGGGCGGCTCAATCTCCCCAATCTTTTGACTCTGGGCCGGGTTGCCGTGATCCCGCTTTTGGTGGTGATCATGCTCTCCGATTCCCGGGAAGCCGGATTCTGGGCGGCGGCTTTGTTCGGCGCTGCCGCGGTGACCGATTTCATCGACGGCTGGCTGGCACGCAAGTGGGGAGTGGTCACGGTCCTCGGCAAGTTTCTCGATCCTCTTGCCGACAAGCTGATCGTTATGGCTGCCCTGATCATGCTGATCCCATACGGGAGGGTGCCTGCCTGGGCAGTTTTTCTGCTGCTGGCTCGCGAGGTGATCATCACCGGTTTGCGTTCCATCGCCTCATCCGAGGGGATCGTCATCGATGCCAGCGATCTAGGCAAGGTCAAGACCATCTACCAGATGGTGGCGATTCCCGGTCTGCTCCTCCACTACGACTATTACTGGTTTTTCGGGGTGCGGCACGATCTTTTGCATGTTGACATGCACAATTTCGGGATGTTCTTTTTTGTCATCGCCCTGATCCTGACCCTCTGGTCCGGGTTCGACTACCTGATCAAGTTTTTCCGCGTCATCGCCCGATAAACTTGTCATCCCTGCCGCTTTCCGCTATAAAGCGGGGCGTTTCCTGTAACGGATTCCTTTCCGGAGAGATGTCCCATGAGTCAGTTGCGCGTTCGTTTTGCCCCGAGTCCGACCGGTTATCTGCACGTCGGCGGGGCTCGCACCGCCCTGTTCAATTATCTTCTGGCCCGCCAGCAGGGTGGCGTCTTCATCCTGCGCATCGAAGATACCGATGTCGAACGCTCGACCCAGGAGTCGACCGACGCCATCCTTCAGGCTATGGAATGGCTGGGACTTGATTACGATGCGGGCCCTTTTTTCCAGTCGGAGCGCTTTGATCTTTACAAGGCCAAGGTTGCCCAGTTGCTGGCTGACGGGAAAGCCTATCGCTGTTACTGCGGTGCCGAGGAGCTTGAGAAGAAGCGCGAGGCCGCCGTTGCCGCAGGCTCCAGCCGGCTCGGATACGACGGCACCTGCCGCAGCCGCACCGACCATCCCGACGGGGCTCCGTTCGTGGTGCGTTTCCGTACGCCGCAGACCGGTACGACGGTGTTTCATGATCGCATCAAGGGGCCGATCGCCTTCAACAACGAAGAACTCGACGATCTGATCATCCAGCGCACCGATGGTACACCGACCTACAATTTTGTCGTGGTGGTCGATGACGCCGAGATGGCCATCACCCTGGTCATACGCGGTGACGACCACATCAACAACACGCCGCGGCAGATTCATATTTACGAAGCCCTTGGCGTGCCTGTGCCGGAGTTTGCCCATGTGCCGATGATCCTGGGGGCCGACAAGAAGCGGTTGTCAAAGCGCCACGGGGCCACTTCGGTCATGGCCTACAGGGAGATGGGCTATCTCCCTGAGGCACTTGTCAACTACCTTGTCCGTCTCGGCTGGTCCCATGGCGATCAGGAGATCTTTTCAAAACAGGAATTGATCGAAAAGTTCAATTTGGACAGCGTCGGTCGGGCTGCCGGGGTATTCAACCCGGACAAGCTGCTCTGGCTCAACGAGCACTACATCAAGACCGGTGATTCCGGGCGACTTGGTGGCCTGCTCGATGAGATTCTGGCGACGCGCGGCGTGATCACCTCAGGCGGTCCCGAGTTGGCGGCAGTGGTTCGCACCCTGCAGGATCGTGCCAAGACTCTGGTGGAAATGGCCGATGGGGCAACTTTTTATTATCGCCGACCGGAAAGTTACGACGCCGAGGCGCTTGAGCGTCAGGTCGGACCGGAGCAGATTGCTGCTCTGGAGCAGTTGCGTGAAGGGTTGAGCGGATTGGGGCAGGGTGCCGACCACGCTACGGTCGAAGCGGTGTTCCAGCAAGTACTGAGTACGACCGGTTTGAAGCTTGGCAAGCTCGGTCCGGCCGTGCGTATTGCTCTGACCGGAGGTACGGTCAGCCCAAGCCTCTACGATGTGGTGGCAGTACTCGGACCCGCCGAAACCGTCGCACGACTGGCCGGGGCGTTGAACGTGTTCAGGGCGGCAATAAAAACTGCTTGACTCACGGCCCGAGTCTGATTATAAACACGTTCTCCCTTGGGGTGTCGCCAAGCGGTAAGGCATATATCGCGTAAGACGTTGAAATATAATAAATTAAAATTTTATTGGCTTATTTGTTGGCCAAAAATCTTCAGCTAGGCAGTCGAAATCAAAAGTAGGCAGAGGTGCTCAAAGGTGAACGCCCCCCAGTTTTGGGGGGCGTTCACCTTTTCTGGTGACGAGTATCGGGCAATGTATGCAGCGTGCAATAACCAGATTTTTGGGACAATGTCAGTGCATGCGAGGTGAAACGATATGCGTCGTCGTGATGATTCGAGACCTGTTTCGGTCAATCGCAAATTGGCTAGGAGCGGTTAACCCGGATCCATCACCAGGCCCAATCTTCTCGATTCTGCCGTATTGGCGAGTCCGTACTTCAGTTTCGTGAGATAAATCAATAACCTTTCTCTGCGCTCGTCATCTAGAATTCTGAGGTCCGCCAAAAGTCGCTCTTCAAACTCATCCACTGGTGCTCCGCGGCCATCAATGGCTCCCTCTCCTGTAATTATATATTCGATTGAGTAGCCGGACCTCTGCGAAAGAAAGAAAATATCTTCGACGGATGGGTACGCAAGCCCATTCTCTTTGTTCGCCACTGCTGCGCCACTTTTGTAGCCCAGTTCATTGGCCACTGCTTTTAGTGTCAATCCCGCTCGCTTCCTGGCTTCTTTGCATCTCTTGCCGATATCGGCTTTGTCGAGTTGGGTAATCACCTCTGCAGCACCTCCTGTGTCAAATTTATATTAATACTACCTTGATAGGTGGCCGTAGCAAAATAAAATGCATTTAAAATAAATTATAAAAACTTAATTAAAGTAGAGAAATCGATAACTACTCGAAGTTAAACAATAAAATAACTTAAGACATGTTGAGTAAGCCCGAAAAGACCCTTGAAAAAGCATTTCTAAGGTGTATTATTGACATATATGAAAGCAAAGCAACACATCAAATGAAAGAAGGAGACATGATGAGCAATTGGTCACGGTGTGGAGACTATGAAATGCTATCACAACGAGATGTCGCAAGGTTTCTTGGACTCTCAGTGACGACCGTTCAGCGGCTCAGGAAGACCCCTGAATTCCCAGCACGGCGGAGGTTTTCCAACTCAACAAAAGGCTGGCTGAAACATGAAATCAAGGCGTGGGCGGATTCTCTCCCGGTTGCCTGACAAGCATCTGCTTGATACCTGTTACGTGTTACTTGCCACCAAATAATCAAGTAACACGTAACACAAAACAACCAAGCAAAAACACAAGGAGGTATTTATGAAAAAAAGGCCACCTCTCACTGACCTGCTACCCGAAAATTGAGCCATTGGGACCATTAGTTTTTCGGCTACAAT
>CAZRTZ010000012.1:0-42815 GCA_964603155.1 uncultured Geobacteraceae bacterium
AGCAACGGCGCCTGCAGGCGCCGTTGCTCTCCCCGAATCTTCTCGTTAGCTTAATCGGCCTGTTCTTCGATGCGGATGAACAGGCTCTCGCCCTTGACAGAATCCAGGGCGTCGATTTCAGCCAGAGCGGCGCGCACGTCACGCTCCACGGCCTCATGAGTCATCATCACGATCGGTACGGCATCGGCCTCGTGACGATGCGGCTGCAGCATCGATTCGATGCTGATGCGATGACGGCCGAGTACCCCGGCAATCTGCGCCAGAACCCCCGGCTGATCCTTGACGAAGACCCGCAGGTAGTAAGAGCTGACCAGATCTGCCATCGGCTTGACTGTCAGGCGCTCGATCGCCGACTGGGGACAGCCCAGAGCCGGGGTCCGGACTCCGGCGCCGGAGCGCAGGTTGCGCACCAGGGCCATCACGTCTCCCATCACGGCACTGGCAGTGGCCTCCATGCCGGCACCGTAGCCATAGAACATCACCGGTCCGACGAAATCACCCACCAGGCGCACACCGTTGAAGGCGCCATCGACCTTGGCCAGGGGATGATCGAGATCGAGCATGGTCGGATGAACACGGAGCTCGATCTGGTCACCGTCACGCTTGCCGATCGCCAGCAGCTTGAGCTTGTAGCCGAACTCGCGGGCGAACTGGATGTCAAGGGCGTTAATCCGCGTAATCCCCTCGGTATAGATCGATTTGAAATCGACGCGTGTTCCGAAGCACAGCGAACAGAGCAGCGCCAGCTTATGGGCGGTATCGATCCCTTCGACGTCAAAGGTCGGATCGGCCTCGGCATATCCCTTGGCCTGGGCATCGGCGAGCACCGTGGCGAAATCGGCCCCCTCTTCGGTCATCCGGGTGAGGATATAGTTGCAGGTTCCATTGAGGATGCCGAAGGCGCTCTGAAAACGATTGGCTCCGAGATTTTCCTTGATGGCGCTGATGACCGGGATACCGCCGCCGACCGAAGCCTCGAACAGGACATCCACCCCGGCCCGTTCCGCAGCCTGAAAGATCTCCTCCCCATGCAGTGCCAGCAGGGCCTTGTTGGCCGTCACCACGTGCTTGCCGTTGGCGATGGCGCGCAGCACGAAACTGCGGGCCGGTTCATAACCACCGATCAGTTCGATGACAATGCTGATCTGCGGATCGTCGAGCACAGCACCGGCATCGGTCGTCAGTAGCTGCGGAGAAACCTCGACCGGACGCTTTGTTTCGATGTCCAGGTCGGCGATGCGCACCAATTCCACCGGCCCGCCCAGCCGCCGGGCGAGCAGGTCCCCGTTATTCTGAAAAGCCTTGACGACCCCGGCACCGACCGTGCCAAAACCAAGGAGCCCGACTTTGATCGTTTGCATGGAACAAGTTCCTTCCGTGGAATTGAGAAGAGAGATGCTACGGACGCGCCTTGCGAGCCACCTGATCAAGGATGCCGTTGATGAAGGCCGGCGTCTCCTTGCTACCGAAACGCTTGCCGATCTCGACCGCCTCGTTGATGACCACGTTGTGAGGGACATCGAGGGCATACAGCAGTTCAAAGGTCGCCATGCGCAGTAGCGCCAGGTCAACCCGCGCCATCCGTTCCAGCGTCCAGTTGCTGGAATGCTCGCCGATCAACTGGTCGATCCGCTCCAGATATTCGGCGACACCGTTGACCAGGGTCTCGGCGAATTGCCGCGAAGCTTCGGGGGGGAACTCCTCGGTTTCTTCGGAGATATCGCCGACAAGGTCATCACGAAAACGGAAGTTGCGCCAGAAATCGGCAAACACCTGTTCCAGCGCACCCCCTTCATGATCAGGGAGGCTATAGAGAATTTTCAGGGCCAGCTCGCGGCCCTGTCGGCGAATCCCTTTGGACATACCGATTACAGAGCCTTGTAAAGATTGGCCATCTCGATGGCGGCCATGGCAGCGTCAAACCCCTTGTTGCCGGCCTTGCTCCCGGCCCGCTCGATCGCCTGCTCCAGAGTGTCGGTGGTCAGCACCCCAAAGGTCACCGGGATACCGGCGTCCATCGAGACTGCGGCAATCCCTTTGGAAACCTCGGCGCTGACATAATCGAAGTGTGGTGTCGCACCGCGGATCACCGCCCCCAAACAGACCAGGGCATCATAGCTGCCGGTGGCCGCGAGCTTTTGTGCCGCCGGAGGGAGTTCAAAGGCTCCCGGCACCCGCACCACGACCAGGTCGTCTTCCGAGGCGCCATGGCGCAACAGGGCATCTAGGGCCCCTTCAACCAGACGATCCCCGATAAAGCTGTTGAAACGGCTGACCAGGATGCCGACCTTGAGCCCCTGGGCCTGCAAACGTCCTTCGATGATCTTCGGCATGGCAGATCTCCTTCTCGGGCCGCTTAAGGGCAGCCTTAAAGATTTTCGAGCAGATGGCCAAGTTTCTGCTGCTTGGCCCGCAGATATTGGATGTTGCTGCGCGTGGCCGGCATCTGAATCGGAACACGCTCGAGTATTTCCAGCCCGTAACCCTCAAGGCCGATGATCTTGCGCGGGTTATTGGTCAACAGGTGTATCTTGCGCACCCCCAACTCCGCCAGAATTTGCGCACCGATGCCATAATCGCGCAGGTCGGCCTGAAAACCGAGGGCTTCGTTGGCCTCCACGGTATCGTGGCCCTCATCCTGCAGCGTATAGGCCTTGAGCTTGTTGATCAGACCGATGCCACGTCCTTCCTGGCGCATGTAGAGGACCACCCCGCTGCCATGCTCGGCAATCATACGCATCGCCTCATGCAACTGCTCACCACAATCACAACGCTGCGAACCGAACACATCGCCGGTCAGACACTCCGAGTGGACCCTGACGAGAACCGGTCCGGACGGGTTGATCGTCCCCATCACCAGGGCGACATGCTGGGCTCGATCAACTTCATTTTCATAAACGATTGCCCTGAATTCACCAAACGTGGTGGGCAGACGGGTTTCGGCGGCACGACGCACCAGCATCTCGGTGCGCATCCGGTAGGCGACCAGATCGGCGATTGTGACGATCTTCAGCTGATGGCGCGCTGCGAATTCCCTGAGTTGCGGCATGCGCGCCATGGTGCCGTCATCGTTCATGATCTCGCAGATCACCCCGGCCGGCTTGAGCCCTGCCAGGCGGGCCAGGTCGACGGACCCCTCGGTCTGCCCGGTTCTCACCAGAACCCCGCCCTTACGGGCACGCAGTGGGAAAACATGGCCAGGGCGGGCCAGATCGCGTGCCGTAGACTCGTCGGCAATCGCCACCCGAATGGTATGCGCCCTATCCGCCGCGGAAATTCCGGTGGTCACGCCACGCCGCGCTTCGATGGAGACCGTGAAGGCCGTACCAAAGGAGGAACTGTTTTCGCGGACCATGAGTGGCAGGTCGAGTTCATCGGCCCGTTCCTCGGTCAGCGACAGACAGATCAGACCGCGTCCTTCGCGCGCCATGAAGTTGACGGCTTCTGGGGTCACCAGTTCCGCCGCCAGGCAGAGGTCTCCTTCGTTTTCACGGTCTTCATCATCAACCAGGATGACCATGCGCCCCTGGCGAATCTCTTCAATGGCTTCTTCTATGCGTTGCAGCGGCATGATGGCTCCCGGATTGATAAGACTTTATAATTTCTCACAAAAACCCGCTTTTTGCAAGCAAGTCCATCGTCACTCCACCCCCCGCCTCCCGTGCGGTCCCCAGCAGGCGCTCAACGTATTTGCCAATCAGATCGGTTTCGATATTGGCGCGGGTGCCGGCTTGGCATTGCGACAGCGTGGTCTGCTGCAGGGTATGTGGAATGACCATCACACTGAATTCGTCTCCGCCTGCCGTGTTAACCGTGAGGCTGATGCCGTCGACCGCCACCGATCCCTTGGCCACCAGCAGGCGGGCCAGGGCAGGAACGACCCTGAACGAGAGACGCCAGGCATTGCCCTGCTGAATACGCGCGAACAACTGGGCGACCCCGTCGACGTGGCCGGTGACCAGATGACCGCCAAGCCGATCACCCACACGCAGAGCCCGCTCCAGATTGACCCTCGCACCCTGGGACAAACTTCCAAGGGTGGTCCGCTCGAGCGTCTCCACAGAAACGTCGGCACTGAATCGGCCGGAGCCGAGAGTGGTGACCGTCAGACAGGCGCCGTTGACGGCTATGCTGTCACCGACCTTGACCTCATCGAGGGGCAGTCCGGTCGTGATTGTGATCCTGCCGCCAAAGTCGCTGCGCTGTAATTCATGTACACTGCCGACTGATTCAATCAATCCGGTGAACATGCGGCCACCTCCCCTTCCACGAGCAGATCCGCGCCGCTGCGACTGATCTGCAAGTCGCGCAGCCGTATCGCCTCATCCAGTCGACGGCAGCCGTTCCCCGAAAAAAGCGGTATGCCGGCCCCCCCCCCAAAGAGCAGCGGCGCGATGAAGAGCATCAGGCGATCGACCAGTCCGGCCCGCAGCAGGGCACCATTCAGCGCGCCCCCCCCCTCGATCAGCAGACACATCAGGTTGCGCCGGCCCAGCTCATGCATGGCCGCAGAGAGATCAAGATGATCTCCCAGCCGGGGGATTCGAATGACTTCGATGCCGGAAGCGACATACGGCTGCAGACGTTCCCCGGCAACATCATCCCCGGTCATGAGCAGCCGTCGACCCGGCACATCGGCAAAAACCCTGGCCGTCAGCGGCGTACGCAGGCGGCTGTCGAGCACCACCCGGGCCGGATTACGCCCATCGCTCAAACGTACGGTCAGTTGCGGATCATCGGCCAGCACCGTCCCTGCCCCGGTCAGAATTGCGTCGACCCGGTTGCGCAGCTGATGTCCCAGCATCCGGCTGGCTTCACATGAGATCCACTGCGACTCGCCGCCGGCTGTCGCCAACTGACCATCAAGAGTCATCGCAGCCTTGAGTATCAGGTAGGGCGTCCCGGTCAGCAGGAGCTTGGCAAAGGGGGCGATCAGACGCCGGCAGGCCTCGACCATCGGGCCCGGAATCACCTCGACACCCGCCGCCTGCAGTCTGGCAAGCCCCTGCCCTGCCACCCGCGGATTAGGATCCACCGTCCCATAGCAGACCCGGCGAACACCGGCGGCGATCAGCGCCTCGCAGCACGGGCCCGTGCGCCCCTGATGGCAGCAGGGCTCGAGAGTGACGAACAGTTCGGCACCGCGCGCCAGTTCACCGGCTGCCCGCAGGGCAAAAATCTCGGCGTGCGGCTCTCCGGCAGCCGGATGGAAACCTTCACCGACGACCAACCCGTCACGCACCAGTACGGCTCCGACCGGCGGATTGGGGGCCGTGCGCCCTTCGCCCCTGAGCGCCAGTTCAAGGGCCCGGGCCATATATTTATCGGCAGGTGCGGGGAGTGCGCTCATGACCGGCGCCACAGGGAAATGAAGCGTTTACGACTTGCCCGGCCCGCGGGCCAGAATCTCGGTCAGCTCGGACATGAACTCATTGATGTCGCGAAATTCACGGTAAACCGAGGCGAAGCGCACATAGGCAACCTGATCGATCTCGTGCAGTGCCGTCATTACCGCCTCGCCGACCCGGCTGGAAGGGATCTCCTTGTCACCACTTTCCTGGAGCTGATGTTCCAGACGATCGACAAACTGTTCAATCAAAGCAATCGATACCGGGCGTTTCTCGCAGGCCCGTTGCATCCCGGCGACGATTTTTTGGCGGTCAAAACTCTCCCGCCGGCCGTCTTTCTTGACCACCAGCGGCAGCATCTCTTCAACCCGTTCATAGGTGGTGAAGCGCTTGCCGCAATCCTCACATTCCCGCCGGCGACGGATGTTATTCCCTTCGCGACCGAGGCGGGAATCGACGACTCTGGTATCGACATGGCTGCAGAATGGACAGTTCATGCATCACCTCCGACGGACGATCGGTTCGGCACGGAAAAAACCCGGACCGTGATACCGCTTTCACGCAACATATCAAGGGACAGGCTGTCCGGGTAGCCATCCAGGTAGACGACCTGCTGGACACCGGCATTGATCAGCATCTTGGTGCAGATGATACAGGGCGAGTTGGTGCAGTACAGAGTCGCTCCGGCAATATTCACGCCGTGGCGCGCCGCCTGAATGATGGCATTCTGCTCGGCATGCAGACCACGGCACAGTTCGTGGCGCTCACCCGATGGTACCTTGAGCTGGTCGCGCAGACAACCGGTTTCGGCACAGTGGGTGATGCCGCTTGGCGTACCATTGTAACCGGTGGCCAGGATGTTCTTGTCCTTGACCATGACCGCCCCGACCTGGCGGCGCAGGCAGGTTGAGCGCCGCGCCACCAGCCGGGCGATGTCCATGAAGTATTCGTCCCAGGAGGGACGCTCGTCGCGATGTTCCCCCATCAACTCACGCCAGGCGATGAGCGTACAGCGGGAACTGTCGACACAGTTCACGCACTTCCCCGCGAATCTGCTCCAACTCTCCGGCATTGCCGACGTTCTTGAGGGCCCGGTCGATCCAGGCCGCAACCTGGCGCATTTCGTTTTCCTTCAGGCCCCGCGAAGTGGTCGCCGGGGTGCCGATACGGAATCCGCTGGTCACGAAAGGAGACCGGGTGTCGAAGGGAACCGCATTCTTGTTGACCGTGATGCCGGCGTGCTCCAGCGTCTCCTCGGCGAGTTTCCCGGTCAGCTCACTCCCCGAGAGGTCAACCAGCATCAGATGATTGTCGGTCCCCCCTGAAACCAGGTTGTAACCGTGCTCGATCAGACTCTCCGCCAGTACCCGGGCGTTATTGACCACCTGCTGCGCATAAATTTTGAATTCCGGTTGCAGGGCTTCCTTGAATGCCACCGCCTTGGCGGCGATCACGTGCATCAACGGTCCGCCCTGGATTCCGGGGAAAATGTTGCTGTTCAGCGGCTTTGCGAATTCCTCGCGGCAGAGAATCATCCCGCCGCGCGGCCCGCGCAGCGTCTTGTGGGTGGTGGTGGTGACATATTCGGCATGGGGGACCGGTGTCGGGTGGACACCGGCAGCAACCAACCCGGCGAAATGGGCCATATCGACCATCACCGGTGCCCCGACCCTGTCGGCGACCCTGCGGAACGCTTCGAAATCGATGACGCGCGGATAGGCGCTGGCACCGACCACGATCAGCTTCGGTTTGTGTTCGAGAGCCAGGCGCTCGACTTCGTCGTAATCGATCCGCCCGGTTTCCTTGCGAACGCCGTAAGGGACGATATTGAAGAGCTTGCCGGAGAAGTTGACCGGAGAACCGTGAGTGAGGTGCCCACCGTGGGCCAGGTTCATGCCGAGAATGGTATCGCCGGGTTTGCAGACCGAAAAGTAGACCGCCATGTTGGCCTGGGAACCGGAATGCGGCTGGACGTTGGCATGTTCGGCGCCGAACAGCTGTTTGGCCCGGTCGATCGCCAACTGTTCGGCCACGTCAACACACTGGCAGCCGCCGTAGTAACGCTTTCCCGGATAGCCTTCAGCATACTTGTTGGTCAACACCGACCCTTGCGCTTCAAGAACCCGTTCGCTGACAAAGTTTTCCGAGGCGATGAATTCGAGACTGTATTCCTGGCGCTCGGTCTCGCTCCGGATCGCCGCACTGATTTCAGGGTCGAACAAGGCCAGGTTCTGGCTCATGACACTTATCTCCTTCATACGGGGTGAAAATGGATGAAACAAAACGGGCAGACCTGCGGCCTGCCCGAATTGAATGCCGGTCAGATCCGGCCGGCTCGCATATCTGCTTCAAGTTCGGCAATTTTGTCGAGCCGCCGCTGGTGGCGGCCGCCCTCAAAAGCGGCATCCAGCCAGATACCGACCAACCGGCAGGCCGTCGGAGCATCCAGCACCCGGCCACCGAGGACCAGCACATTGGCGTTGTTGTGCTCCTTGGCCATCTGCGCCATGAAGTCATCTGTCACCAGGGCTGCGCGTACACCGGGGAACTTATTGGCGACAATCGACATGCCGATGCCGGTGCCGCAGATCAAAATGCCCTGCCGGGCCTCGCCGCGCGACACGGCACCAGCCACCTTTTCGGCGAAGTCGGGATAGTCGACGGAATCGTCGTTATCCGTTCCCATGTCACGTACGTCGAGACCGCGCTGTCGCAGGGCCTCGGCAAGAACCGCCTTGAGTTGCAAACCGCCATGATCGCTGCCAAGCGCCACCATGGCCATCAGACCTTGCGGAACAGCAGCGTGGCGTTGGTGCCACCGAAGCCGAAGGAGTTGGAAATGGCCACGCGCACCTGCGCCTGGCGGGCCTGGTTCGGCACATAATCCAGGTCGCACTCCGGATCCGGTTCATGATAGTTGATGGTCGGCGGTACTATGCCGTTGCTGATCGACAGGAGCGAGAACACCGCCTCAACCCCACCGGCAGCCCCAAGCATGTGTCCGGTCATGCTCTTGGTCGAGCTGACCATGACCTTGCGGGCATGGTCGCCGAACACACCCTTGATCGCGAGCGTCTCGTACAGGTCGTTGAACGGGGTCGACGTTCCGTGAGCATTGATGTAATCGACTTCTTCAGGATTGACGCCGGCAGTGCGCAGCGCCATCTTCATGCAACGCCCGGCCCCTTCCCCGTTCGGCGCCGGCGCCGTCAGGTGGTAGGCATCACCGGTCAGGCCGTAGCCGGCCACTTCGCCGTAAATCTTCGCACCGCGTTTCTTCGCACTCTCATACTCTTCGAGGACAACGATCCCCGCACCTTCAGACAGTACGAAGCCATCCCGGTTTTTCTCGAAGGGGCGACTGGCCGCCTGCGGATCATCATTGCGCTCGGAAAGCGCCTTCATCACGGCAAAACCGCCGACGCCCATGTGGCAGACAGTCGACTCGCAGCCGCCGGCGATCACCATGTCGGCATCGCCGCGCTGGATCATGCGAAACGCGTCGCCGATCGAATGAGTCCCGGTGGCACAGGCGGAAACCGGCGAGATGTTCGGCCCCTTGGCCCCATGTTTGATGGAGATGTGCCCGGGGGCAAGGTTGATGATCGACATCGGCACGAAGAATGGACCGATCTTGCGATAGCCACCCTCCATGAAAGCGGAGTGATAACGTTCGATCGCCGGCAGTCCGCCCATCCCCGAACCGACCACCACGCCGACACGCTCGGCATTTTCATCGGTGATCTGAAAGCCGGAATCGGCCAGCGCCATATCGGCGGCGGCGAGGGCATAGTGGATGAAGAGGTCCATTTTCTTGGCCTCCTTCTTGTCCACGTAAAGATCCGTCTCGAAATCACGGACCTCGCCGGCAAATTTCACCGGGCACTCGCTGGCATCAAAACGGGTGATCGGGCCGATTCCCGACTGTCCGTTAACCAGAGCAGACCAGTTCTTATCGGTGCCGGTGCCCAGCGGTGAAATCACACCGACCCCGGTCGCAACGACTCTGCGCATGAGGAACAATCCTCCTCCCCCAAGCAACACCGACCGGCAGATGCCGATCGGATGCCACTTCGGATTAATGTTGAAGTGGGGAGGGTTCAGCTCCCCACGTTAAACTCTCAGGAGTTTTCGGTGATGTAATCGATAGCGTCCTGAACAGTCTGAATCTTCTCGGCGTCCTCATCGGAAATTTCGATATCGAACTCTTCCTCGAGCGCCATGACCAGTTCTACCGTGTCCAGGGAGTCGGCGCCAAGATCTTCCATGAAGGAAGCTTCCGTGGTCACCTGATCCTCATCGACGCCAAGCTGCTCGGCGACAATCTGTTTGACACGTTCTGCAATCGAAGCCATTTGAATTCCTCCTTGCGATGTGTGGACCGATCATGGCCGGTCCAGTTGGGTTGGGTGCTGCCTTGAACTATACGAAACTAACTTGAATGTGCCACTTACATGTACATGCCGCCGTTGACCGCCAGAACCTGACCGGTGATGTATTCCGAGGCATCACAGGCCAGAAACACCACGGCGTTGGCGATATCGTCGGCGGTGCCGAAGCGCTCCAGAGGGATCTGCGCGGCCATTTCCTGCTTGACCTTCTCCGGCAGCGCCTCCGTCATGTCCGAGACGATGAAACCAGGAGCGACGGCATTGACAGTGATGTTGCGCTTGGCGAGCTCACGCGCGTTGGAACGGGTCAAGCCCATCAGACCGGCTTTGCTGGCGCAGTAGTTGGCCTGGCCGGCGTTGCCCATCTGGCCGACGACCGACGCGATATTGATGATCCGGCCGTAACGCTGCTTGGTCATGACCTTGGAGACTGCGCGGGTACAAAGGAACGCTCCCTTGAGATTGACACTCAGAACCGCATCCCAGTCCTCGTCCTTCATGCGCATCAGCAGCCCGTCACGGGTGATGCCGGCATTGTTGACCAGAATATCAACCCGACCGTAAGTCGCAACCGCCTGCTCGATCATTTTCTCGGTATCGGCAGCAACGGTGACATTCCCCTCGACGGCAATCCCGTCGCTTCCCAGGGCTTTGATTTCGGCCAGCAGTTCGTCCATCCCTTTAAGGGTGATGTCGACAGCCACGATCTTGGCCCCCTGCTTGGCCAGAGCCAGCGAGATGCTCTTGCCAATCCCGCGCGACGCTCCAGTGACTACGGCAATTTTGTCTTTCAACATGAGCTCGTTCCTCCGCTACAAAATCTTTAAGTGATAAGATATGGGCCTATTGCTTCAAGATGTCAAGATTGGCCGGGATCTCAACGTTGGTAACTTCGGCATCCTTGGTGATCCGCTTGACCAGGCCGCTCAGGACTTTACCCGGACCGATCTCGATGAAACGCGTCACACCCAGCACGACCATTTTCTCTACCGATTCGTCCCAGCGCACCGGCGCACACACCTGGGTGACCAGCAACTCGCGCACCCGATTGCCGTCACTGTTGGGCTGGGCCTCGACATTGCTGATGACCGGCATCTGCGGCGCCGATACGGCAACCCCGTCAAGCACCGTACGCAGGCGTTCGGCCGCCGGCTGCATCAGCGCGCAATGGAACGGTGCGCTGACCGGCAGCAGCATGGCCTTGCGGTAGCCGCGCCCCTTGGCGATTTCGATGGCACGGGCAACCGCGCCGGCAGCCCCGGCGATTACGATCTGCCCGGGAGAATTGAAGTTGGCCGGAGAGACCACCTCGCCCTGAGCCGCCTCGGCACAGATCGCCGCCAGTTCGTCTCGTTCGATGCCGAGCATGGCAGCCATCGCGCCCGTGCCGACCGGCACCGCCTCCTGCATGAAGGTGCCGCGCTGACGCACCGTGCGCACGGCATCGGCAAATCCCAGAGCACCGGCGCAGACCAGCGCCGAGTACTCACCGAGCGAATGTCCGGCGGTGAAGGCCGGCTGCAGACCGGTTTCGGCCTGCACCACACGCAAGGCGGCGATACTGGCCGTCAGAATTGCCGGCTGGGTGTTTGCGGTCAGCTTGAGATCTTCCTCCGGCCCTTCGAAGCAGAGCTTGGTCAGGTCGAAGCCAAGGGCATCGTTGGCCTCGGCAAACACCTGGCGGGCGGCCACGAAGTTGTCGGCCAGATCCTTGCCCATTCCGGCGAACTGGGAACCCTGCCCAGGAAAGATAAAAGCCAGCATCACGTCACTCCTACCAGCGGATCAGGGCTGACGCCCAGGTAAAACCGCCGCCGAATGCATCCAGCAGCAGGATGTCACCCTCCTTGAGCCGACCGGCGCGCACGACTTCATCAAGGGCGATCGGAATGGTTGCCGCCGAGGTGTTGCCGAAACGGTCGACGTTGACGTAGACCTGATCATCGCGCAGGCCGATGCGCTTGGCGGTGGCATCAAGAATCCTCACGTTGGCCTGATGGGGAATGAACAGGTCGACATCCTCGACGGTCATGCCATTGGCATCCAGGGCGATATTGGCAACTTCGGCCATAGAACGGACCGCAACCTTAAAGACTTCATTTCCCTGCATTTTCAGAAAATGGTCGCCACGGGCCATGGCCTCGGCCGATGGCGGTATCCGTGTACCGAAACCGGGTTGATACAACAATTCCATCTGGGAGCCGTCGGCATACAGATGGGTCGACAGAATCCCCTGATCACCGTCGCAGGCCTCCAGCACCACAGCTCCGGCACCATCGCCGAACAACACGCAGGTGTTGCGATCGCTCCAGTCAACAATCCGCGAGAACACCTCGGAACCGATGACCAGCACCTTTTTGGCATTCCCGGCCATGATCCGGTCGGACGCCAAGCTCAAGGCGTAGAGGAAACCGCTGCAGGCGGCAGAAAGATCGACGGCCCCGGCATTGACCGCACCAAGATTGTTCTGCACCACGCAGGCTGTCGCCGGCCATGGGTAATCACCGGTCACCGTGGCCAGGATGATCAGATCGATTTCCTCAGGCGTGGCGCCGGCCATTTCCATGGCGTTTCTTGCCGCCTTGGTTGCCAGATCAGAGTTGTTCTCGCCATCTTCGACCTGGTGACGTTCGACGATGCCGGTACGGGTACGAATCCACTCGTCATTGGTGTCAAGGAACTTCTCCAAATCGTGATTGGTAACGACTTTGGCGGGGGCATACGAACCGGTACCGGTGATGCGTGCACGAATCACGATCAGGCTCCTTGAGAGAGGATGGCTGCGGGAGGGTTGTCATCCGCAAGGATGGAGGAACCGCTGGAGGCAAGAAAAGACAGACTGTCCACCAGATTGGCATTCACCTGACGTTCCTCAAAGGCATGGGCGAGGCGGATGGCATTCATCACGGCTTTGGCACTCGACTTGCCATGGCAGATCATGCCTGTCCCCTGAATCCCGAGCAACGGGGCCCCCCCGTATTCGGCATAATCAACCCGTTTACGAAAACCCTGAAAAGCGGGGCGGGCCAGAAGATACCCAAGCTTTGAGAACAACCGGCTATTGAATTCGGCCTTGAGCATCTTGCTCATGGCATCAGCAAGACCCTCAGCGGTCTTGAGAACGATATTGCCGGCAAAACCATCACAGACCACCACGTCAACCGTCCCCTTGAATATGTCACCACCCTCGACATAGCCAAGATAGTTGAGCGGAGTCTCCTTGATGAGGCGATGGGTTTCACGGGTCAGATCATTGCCCTTGCTCTCCTCTTCACCATTGGAGAGCACCCCGATGCGTGGGCTGTCCAGTCCGAACATTTGCCGGACATAAACGCTCCCCATCAGGGCGAACTGCACCAGATGCTGCGGCTTGCAATCGACATTACCGCCGACATCGAGAACCAGCGTCTGACCTTTGAGATTGGGGATAACCGTGGCAATCGCCGGGCGGTCGATCCCGGGGATGCGCTTGAGGATGAACATCCCCGCGGCCATGGTCGCTCCGGAATTTCCGGTACTGACCACCGCAGAGGCCGCCCCGTCGCGAACCAGCTCGAAGGCGACACGAACGGAGGAGTCCTTCTTCTTGCGAACGGCATCAGATGCCGAATCGTGCATCCCCACGACCTCGCTGGCGTGGTGAATGGTTATGTCGAGGTCGTCGGCCTTGTGTGCAGCCAATTCGGCGGCGATCCGTTCCTGCTGACCGACCAGCACCACCGGAATTTGCCAGGCACGAGCGGCCATCACCGCTCCGGCCACTTCAGGGCCGGGCGCATGATCACCACCCATAACGTCAACGGCGACGACAATGCGTCTGTTCAATGAAGGGAATCCCCTATTTTTCAGTCGCCAGGATTTCCTTGCCCTTGTAGGTACCGCAAGCCGGGCAGGCACGATGGGACTGCTTCGGCTCTTTACACTGCGGGCAGATCGAAACCCCCGGGGCTTTCAGGGCATCGTGGGCACGCCGCATGTCGCGCTTCGATTTCGACGTTTTCTTCTTAGGAACGGCCATGGATATTTACTCTCCTCTGCCGGCGGAACCGGCGCTTTTTCGCTAGACACTAGGACTGCCGCGGTATCCGCGGGGCACTTTAACTGTTCAGCGCTTCAGTTTCAGCCCTTCGAGGGCCGCGAACCCTCCGTGGAAAACCGGCGGGGTACAATGGCAGGGCTGACGATTGCGATCGCCGCCACACACCGGACAAAGACCGGCACACTCGTCGCGACAGAGCGGGTGCTGCGGAATCGCCATCAGCACTTCCTGTTCCAGAACTTCACGCAGGTCAAGAAGATCACCGGCAAAAGGGATCAGGCCGAGATCCTCTTCACTCAGTTCGCGATCCGACTCAGCGTCATCAACCGTCTGCAGACGCTCGAAAGACAGGGCAACAGGAATACTCAGACGCTGGGTCAACGGCTGCAAACAGCGACTGCACCCCAGTGTGACCGTGCAGGCCAGAGCGCCCTCGACCTCAACCACGTTTCCTGCCCGCCTGACCAGGAGTTCGCCGGTGAGCGGGCCTTCGATCGCCAGTCCTTCCGCCGCAACCGTTTCGGCCAGCAGCGTCAGGTTCTCAAGCGGCTCCTCGAACACCAGGCGAAGCGGGCTCTCCTGCAACTTGTCAACCCGGATTTCCATGCGGTCCCATCAGTGATGAGTGCCTTGTCGGCATGCGTAAATAGCCGCTCCGGCGCCCTCTGTCAAGTAGAATCTGGAGCACGGGAAACCCTGTATTAGCTTATCAGCTGCATTTTTGCAAGCCCATAATCCGCCGTTTCCGCAGGCGTTGCATTTGCCGAAAAGCTGCGCTAGAAGAGTGCTCAAACCAGCTGCGAAAGGCTTGCTTTCAATGCAAGAATCCGAACCGTGCCAGGCCATCCTGGAGCTATTGTCCACCATGCACCGCCTGCGCGGACCACAAGGATGTGCCTGGGATGCCGAACAAACTCCGGAAAGCCTGCTCCCCTACCTGATGGAGGAAGCCTGTGAGGCCATCGAGGCCATCGAAACCGGCGAAATCGGGGCAATCATCGACGAACTCGGCGATCTGCTCCTGCAGATCGTCTTTCAGGCGGAAATCTTTTCAGAACGAGGATTCTTCGACTTTGCCGACGTGGCCCGGGCCATCAACCGCAAACTGCTCCATCGTCATCCCCATGTTTTTACGGCGAAAGAGAACCCCCCCCCCCTGAGCCCGGCCGAGGTCAGCCAGCAATGGGATCGACTCAAGCAACTGGAACGCTCAGCACATGCCGATTCAGTCCAGCACCCGCTCGGCGTCATTCCCGGGCGATTGCCGGCCCTGCAGCGGGCCCAGAAGCTGATCGCCAGGGCTCGTCGCAAAGGCATCCCCCTGCCTGTAATGCCCGCCGCTGCAGCACAACACAGACCTGACTGCGAAGAAGAACTGGGGAGGCAGTTATTCGCCCTGGCGGCTGACGCCGAGAAGCTCGGTGTGGACGCCGAGAGTGCCCTGCGTCGAACCGTGCACCGTGTCCTTGCCGAAACCCATTCTCAGGGATCAACGCCGGTGGAGTCCACAGTGGATTTCTAACAGAAATCTGAGCAGAAAAAACGGAACGCACGCTGCTGAGAAATAAAAAAACCCGTTGTTTCAAGGCGGTTGAGGGATTGTCCACAAAATACGTGGACAGCCTGTTGATAACCATGTGAGTAACTTTGCAGTCCAAGAGATTTCGGCGAGCTTTCACATATTGCCTAATATTTATGCACATTTTTTCTGTAATAATTTCGATGTGTTACATATTTTTACAGTTCGCAACCCAGTATACACAGTCAAAACATTCATGAATCGGCCTTAAGCGCCCGTCCGGAGCCAACGATGTTCATAATCCTGTGTTTTTTGGTGATTTTTCTGCCGATTGCCGAGATTTACCTGCTGATCGAAAGCGGGCGACTGATCGGTGTGCTGCCGACGATTATTCTCGTGGTTGCCACCAGTGTGGCCGGGAGCTGGCTGATGCGCCAGCAGGGCTTCCGTCTGCTTGGCCGCGTACAGGCGGAGCTGGCCCAGGGCCAGCTGCCGACCGGGGTGCTGGCCGACGGGCTGCTGGTCTTCGCCGGAGGGCTGCTGCTGTTGACGCCGGGGTTCTGCACCGACCTGTTCGGCTTCACCATGCTCCTGCCGATTACGCGCCGCTTCTGGCGCTGGGCCCTGACGGCATGGTTTACAAAACAACTCGCCAGCGGCCGGATCACCGTCCTGCGCCGCTGAACTGTGCCAGGGCCAGGCTCGGCACCCCTTTCACCATGGCTTCCCGTCCAGAATGCCGGCAGGCACCAGAATCGTTGACATATTCACGAAGGTGCGGAGCTGAAGGAGGGCGGATCGCGAGGGAGACTGTCACAAGGAGGTGTTCACCGCGGCGCCACAGGCCCCGGCGCGAAACAGGTTAACGGTATAACGATTCGCGCAAGGCCCGGGCTTCGAGAGACCCTTGCTTTTCGGCATCGGCCAGCAGTTCGCTGGCCTTTTTCTGATCCTTGCCGACCACCGTCCCCTGCACATAGAACAGGGCCAGGTGATATTTGGCGTTGGCGTCACCCTTAGCGGCGGCTTCCTCGAACAACCTGAACGCCTTGGCCGAATCCTGAGGGACACCGAGGCCATAGTTGTACATCACTCCAAGTGCGCATTTCGCTTTGGGCAGCCCCCGGTCGGACGCCTGCTGCAGCCACTTGACCGCTTCAAGGTGATTTTTTTCCACGCCGTCACCGGTCGAGTACATCAGACCGAGGGTAATCTGGGCGTCCGCCGCCCCCTGCTCGGCCGCCAACCTGAACCATTTGGCCGCCTCGGCACGATTCTTTTTTACATCGTCGCCGTAATAGTAATACATCCCGAGCAGCAATTGGGCCTCGGCCTCTCCCTGCGTAGCGGCTCTGGTGAACCATTTGATGGCTTCCTCATAATTCCGGGGTTCTTTGTTGGAATAGAGTTCGCCAAGGATCATCATGGCGTTGACATAACCGAGATCGGCGGCTTTGGTCAGCCAGTGAATCTTCTCCGCAACATCCGGCGATTCGGTATCCGACAGGGCACAGTCCATGTAGGTGTAGCCCACCGGCTTGCTGGCGATGGTGACCTGAAAATTCTGGAGCATCGCAGCCCGCTCCAGCGTCAGCTTGAGCACATCCCCCACCTTGAGCTTGCCGATGGCGGCAATTACTTCGTTGTAATTCGCAACCCTGTTGTCGTTGCAAGCGACCACCACGTCTCCCGGCTTGATTCCGGCCGACATGGCCGGCGAGTCAACCGTCACCGTGCTGATCAGCGGCTTGTCCGATTTGATATCAAAAGCCACGCCGACAAAGGGGTACTCGCGCTGCAGGAGGGAACACGCAAAGCCCGTCTCTTCAGGTTGCACAGCAGGGAGCGTTGCCCCGCCGGCGGGAAAGGCGACGGCAATACTCAGCAGGATGAGGGCGAGGCGGCCAAGCGTCTGCATGAAAGCAATTTCCGGAAGGTGCTTCATCGCTTGTTGGAACGTTTGCCCTTGGTCTCCTTCGCCTTCGTCAAAGCTTCGGGAGAGGGGATGCTCAACTGACAAGGCTGGTAGGCGTACAGCCAATAGCCATGCCACGGTTCGAGCACGGCAGTTTCCACAGCCAACGCCGTGGTTTTCCCTTCCCGAAGAGTATGGACGGCGCCGGTCCACTTCATCTCCGCGGCAGCAGCATAGCTTTCGCTCTTGCCATCCACGGTGATTCGCAAAGCAGAAAGCGGCACGCCACTTTGGTAAGGCACACCGATTAGATTCCAGCCTTTGTCGAGCGCGATCTCAACCGCAGCAGCGGTCACCAGTTGTCCGGAAAAGGCAATTTTACCTGGGCCGTGGGCAAGCAGGAAGCCCTGGCCAGGGCGAAGAGTTGCAAGGGCAACAAAGCTTTGCGTGCGGGCATCCCAGCCGTGAATCCCCTTAAGGGACAGACCGGCCTTCGCCAGATACTCCCCGAGATCAAGGGGCCCCAAATCCAGTGGCACAGAGAAAAGAGACGAGTTGCCGGCTGCAAGATTGGTTTCCAGCGTCACCCAGCCGGTCGCCGGAAGTGAGTCTGCGGGCGACTCGGCGGCGACCGGAGACCACCACCAGCCCAACAGGCAGGCAACCAGTAAAATCGTCCTAATCCGCATGATCCCTCCCCAGTGAAACACGAAGGCCATTCATTTTTCTGATTCAACGACTGACAGCGTAACGCATATTCCGGCTCCGGGGAAGACCGGCCACCAGAAAACACATCGAACGCAAAACGGGGCCCGATGCCGGGCCCCGTCGGTAAAATTGTTTTCCGCAAACGGATCAGATAAACAGATCACCGCCATCATAGCAGTAATCGTCATTTTCGGCGCTCAAAGAGGCATCCCGGTTGCGACGCATCCGCACCATCAAAAGCGTAGCTGCGGCACCAATCAAGGCCCCGGACACAAATGCAACCAAGGTTTCCGTCGTTTCATCATGACCGATTGACATGCTTTCCTCCACGTCCGACACGGTATTTACCCTTTCTTCACATGATCAACTTAAGTAAAAAATACCCTAAAATGTGGCCACCGACAAGTCGAAAACGACAAAAATATTACGATTTGACCAAATCTTGGGGCACTGGCTCAACCCCATGGCTTCTTGACGCGCACTCCTCGACCCAGCTTCTGACTTTATCCAACCGGAACGGCTTGCGCATGTGGTTGCAACCGAAAGCCGCCATCATTTCCTCAACTTGTTTCGATACGCCGGTGCTCATGATGGTCTTGTTAACATCGATGGTTTTACACCCACGGCGTCGTAATAATTGAAAGAAATTTAAGGTGTTGCTTTGTGGCAACAGCATATCCATAAAGACAACGTCGGCGCATGCAGACACCTGGGGGCAGCAGAACTGTTCATCGTCGAGACGACAGAACAGCGAACAGTGTCGGGGTTCGTGCGAGGACCGGACAGAATGTCCGAGCCTTTCCAGGTAAAGTTGCAACAGTTCCCGGAGCGATTTATTGGGATCGATGACCAGAATGCGCAGTTTCATGCGGCAGAGCCTTTCCCCACAAGGTCTTTCGCCCAACAGCACAAACGCCCGCCTCCGATATCCGAAGACGAGCGCATCGTATCGCTCCAAGGCCAACGTTCTTCGGTAACCCGGCTGTCTGCCTGCGCTCTTTTATGCTCCGGCAGACCCGTGGCTTTGCGTCACCGGCTCGCACCGGTTTTGCGATTATCGGGGTGGCTTTCTTTGTCTTAATGCAATCATTGTGCCCAATGCATTGATTTTTCAAGATTTTTACTGATGAGCTCTTACATTCTCCTGACAAATCATCACAACAGCGTGCATTCATTGTATAAATATTTTTCATTATATATGCAGGGCGACATGGTGAGCACGCTGCACCTGCCAGAAAAACAGGAACAATAGAGCCAGACCGCTGCCATATAACGTAACGGTCTGTATTTCGCGGAACATTTTCCGAGTATGAAATAAAAAAAACGGCATCCAATGATGGATGCCGTCGGGATGGTACGCCCAAGGGGATTCGAACCCCTGTCGCCGGCGTGAAAGGCCGGTGTCCTAGGCCGGGCTAGACGATGAGCGCATTAAATTGTGAGTGCTGCTATATCTTCCGGGTCTCTCGACCCTTGCTTCATGGCTGGGGTGCTAGGATTTGAACCCAGGAATGGCGGAGTCAGAGTCCGCTGCCTTACCGCTTGGCGACACCCCATCGTGTTCAGACTTGACGCATCATCACCAAACGTGCTACCAACCTACAAGTTAAACCACTGGTAATAACTAATCTTTTTACCCGTGAACAATGCATTTGTATTCAAGGCTGATCAAAGCTGTTCAGCAAAATATTCTTGGCTTTTTTTATGGTGGCAGGCCAATAAATTGGCCAATAAAAATTGATACCACACAGCCGGAAACGCAACATACTAAAAGGGCCCTCCCATGGCAAGTGAAAAATCTTCAAAAGCCGAAAATTTGTCTTCACGGTCAATGAGGTCGGTCCGCAATAGTGGACACCATGTTGTTGTCAGGCAGCCCTATGCCGCATGACATGTTTCTTCCAGTAAGCCGCCGGGGAAAGATTGCCCAGGCGGGCGTGTCGCCTCTGCCGGTTGTAGAACACCTCGATGTACTCCCGGATGTCCGCCATGGCTTCCTGCCGGGTTCGATACCTACGAAGATGAACCAACTCCGTCTTGAGCGTGCCGAAGAAGCTTTCCATCGGCGCGTTGTCCCAGCAGTTCCCCTTGCGGCTCATCGACGGCTTCATCTTGAACTGTTTCATCAATTTCTGATAGCTGCCTGAACAATACTGGCTGCCGCGATCCGAGTGGTGGATCAGCCCTACGCCGGGACGCCGAACCGCAACCGCCCGGAACAAAGCACGACCCACGAGATCCTGCGTCATGCGATGACTCATGGCGTAGCCGACGATCTCCCGGTTCCAGAGGTCCTTGATGGCGGCAAGATAGAGCCAGCCTTCCTCGGTGGCCACGTAGGTGATGTCTGCCACCCACGCCTTATTGGGGCCAGAGACGGCAAAATCCTGACCCAGCAGGTTCGGGGCGACGGGCAGGTTGTGGTTCGAATCGGTCGTCGCCTTGTGCTTCTTGACCTGCTTGCAGCGGATCTTCATCTGACGACGCAGGCGCTTGATCCGGTTGATGCCGACCTCCATCTGCTCCACCTCGGCCAGTTCGTCTTGGATCTTGTCCGGTCCGTAGGTGCCGCGCCCTCGCTCGTGGGCCGCCTTGATCGCAACCTTGATCCGCTCATCCTCCAACTTCCGCGCCGAGGGCTTGCGGTTCTTCCAAACGTAGTAGCCGCTTTTCGATACGTCCAAGGCACGACACATGGGCGCCACAGCAAACCCCATCTCGTGCCGCAGCGCATCGATCATCGCGTACCTCCCCGCGGCTCCTTTGCAAGGTACGCCATAGCCTTTTTTAGGATTTCCTTCTCCAGCCTCGCTTCGGCCAGCTCCTTGCGTAACCGGGAGTTCTCGGCCTCAAGCTCCGTGACTGCCCGACCTCCGGAGGAAACCTTGCCGTTCAGTCGGTACTTCTTGATCCAGTTGCGCAGCGTCTGCTCAGAAACGCTCAAGCGCCGACTGGCCTCGGCAACGGTCAAACCGCCATTCTCAACCAGGCTGGCGGCCTCCTCCTTGAACTCCTGGGTGTAAAACTGCTTCGGTATTCGTTCCAATGGACACCTCCGTGAGCCTCAAAGGCTATCAGATTGGTGTCCACTTTTTCCAGCCTACCTCATTAGACAACTCACTCAAGATCTGGTCTTTGAGATACGCCCTCGACTGGGCGACCTCAACAGAAACACTGTCCGGGACAGATCTTCCCAGCATCTCGCAATAATGTTTGGCCCAAACGAACCACCACTCCCGCAACTCCGCCGCACGCTTGCTGTGAATGTAGGTTTTAACCGTGGTCGGCGCCGCCGCGTCCTTGTCTTTTTCGAGCTGAGCATGTGAGAAAGAGTGACCCATCATGATCGAAATGATGCGGGGCGGGATCCCGGCTCGCGCAGCAATTGTTGCGAAGGTATGACGGCCGTATTCGTGAGGGACGAACTTGCGTACCCCCTCAGGGACAAGAACCCTTTGGTGTCGTGAGACCTGGTATGGGTCATTCCCTGTATGTCACCCTCTCTTACCCTGAAAGCGTGGTTGAGAACAGCCGTCGGCGGGTTGCTCGGACTCTCAAATGTCTCACCGTTGCGGACTTTCATAAAGCTCGGGAACAACCACTTACTTGCCGGCTCCTTTTCAGGCTTTCCGCCGATGATATTGAGGAGCACATCCGTTATCGCTATATAGATGGCCTGATAATTCTCAGCCCTTTCAATTCGATGCTTTTGTTTCTCAACGGGGATGATCAGCCAACCGTTCAACCAGTCAAAATCCGTCCACTCGATCAAACGGACAGATCCAACACGCAGACCGGTATATTGCGACAATTGAAGCATTTTTCGATGATCAAGTCGCAATGGACACGACGGGTGAAGCAACCAGCCGTTGTTAAATAAGACAACCTCCTCGATATCAACATCGCGTCGGGTTGACGGCACATCTTTCTTCCGGGTTTTCACTGACTTGATATCGAGCGCAACATTCCGCTCAATTGGATAGTTGTGTCGGATAGCGTAATCGAAAGCATCGAAAATCGCGTTGTAAAAATTGTCATAGAAGCTCTTGCTATACTTATTCCGGAACCAGGTCGCTTTCGCGATGAGTGGCAAAATTCTCATAGACAACCCGGTTGGCGACTTCTTTACTGCCGGAGTCGTTGTCCCGCCAAACAACCCTGACCCCCACCCGTTGCAGAATATCGAGCAGATTTTCCGTATGTTCGGCTTTACTACGGTTGAAACGGTCCTTGCCCTGGCCAGAGAACATGCAGGGAACCGATTCGGCCGTTGATGTTCCGCAGGATTCCACGTTAGTAAAATTGATGATGTCACGGCTGCTGGTATAGGGATTGGTGTTGCGGTCGTCGCCATTCAACGACCAATTGGCCGACCGGGCCGTCTCTCCCAAGGCCAGGACCACCACGGAACGATGAGTTTTTAAGTCGTATGGGTGGTGCCCTTCGCCACCCCGAGGGCAGCAATCAGCGACAAAGCACAACAAGACAAAACAAGTGCATTCAGCATGTTACCCCATATAGTGGACGGAGGTCGAAAGCTTGCGGTTGTTGCCGCCTGCTGCTCCCTGACGTCCAGTTTCGTCACCTATAGGCATGATTTCGGCACAGATTCCAACGGGGGTCCCAAGAGTCTTTGATGCCGCCCTGACTATTGGCATCCCGTTTACCCCCGCAGCAGTTCATCAATCTCACTGAACCGCTCCGCGTCGACGTCAGACACGACGCAGGCGCTGAACTCTTCCCTCTATCCCGCCACCGCTGCGTACACCTCGTCGAGATGTGCCGACTACCCTGCCGACCCGACTCACTTCACAAAGCGCACCGAGCACCGCAGACCTGACGGTATCTTCAAAGAAGGATTAGGGATATCTATCCGCACGATAAAGGTATTACTGGCGGCATCGACAACTTTGTCGACGATGGTGACCTTGCCGCCGAGTACACCGCCAACCGGTTGCTCCGGTCGTACTTCCGCCCGCATCCCGGGCTTTATCGAACCGAAGCGACCCACTGGAACGACCACTTCCACCTTGAGCGGGTCGAGACGGGCAAGCTTCAATACCGGATCCTCGCCGGCGTAATCGCCGGGTGCCATCAACCGTTCCGTCACAACACCATCAATAGTGCTGAAAATCGTTTTAGCATTAAACCGCTCCTGGGCCTCCTCCAATTGCTGCTCCGCCTTTTTCTGCTCCGTTTCCAACTCGTCCTGCTCGTATGCCGAGATCAGCTTTTTACGCGCCAACTCGACCGACCGTTCTCTTTTCCGCGTCAGGAATTCCATCTGGGTACGGGCAAACTCTACCGCCACCCGCTCCGGCCCCGATTTGAGCGTTGCCAAAACCTGCCCTTTAGTCACCACATCTCCACGCTCCACGTGAATCTGTTCCAGGACGCCTGGTACCTGGCTGCTCAGTTTGACGACCTCACTCGGGTAGATCAATCCCTCGAACTCGTTGGCAAAGGTTGCTCCGACGCTGCCGCATAGCAGCCCCACACACCCTAATGTGGCTACAAAAGCCCTGAACATACTGTCACACTCCTCCTGTTTCGCTAATCCTAATTTTCCGGCCGGGAAAACGACAACCGCCGCCTGGTTTGCACATCCTGCCGGAACAGTTCCCGACGAATCCGGGCGTGCAAACGTTCAGTCCTTTTCTGTGCATGGATAATGGCATGTCCAGCCAGCGAACACCAGAGACTGGTTTCCTGGACCGGCAGACGTTGCGCCAAACGCTGCCAAATCCCCCCCTTCCCTCCATCGAGAAGCGGATCTTCCAACGAGAGAAACTCCTCGTAGCTCCCCGGATCCCCCTGCCTGGCACAACGCCCCGCCAACTGCCGGTCGATGCGGGCCGCATCATGGCGTTCCGTAAGGATTACATACAACCCGTTAAGCTCGGCCACCCCCGGCGCCAGCTTGATATCTGTGCCACGCCCTGCCATGTTCGTCGCAATGGTGATGGCTCCGCGTCTGCCGGCCATGGCCACGATTTCCGCCTCTTCACGGTCGTTTTTGGCGTTCAGCACGCGGTGCACAAGTCCGGCCTCCGTGAAAAGCCGGCTGACCGTTTCGGAGGTGACGACCGATGCCGTTCCCACCAACACCGGTTGGCCTGTTGCATGAACACTCCGGACACGTTCAAGCAGGGCGCGCCACTTCCCGGCAAGATCCGGATAAATTTTGCCCGGTAAAACCATTCGTCTTGCCGGCCGGTTGGTGGCTATCCGCACTACCGGTAGTCCGTAGATGGCGAGCAACTCCCCAGCCACCTCGCTGCCAGTCCCCGTCATGCCAGCCAAATGCAGATAGCGTCGGAAAAATTTCTGGAAACTTATCTTGGCCACCGTTTCCTGCTGTTCGGTAACCCTGCACCCTTCCTTGATTTCCACCAACTGATGCAGCCCCTGCTCCCACGACCGGTCCGGCATGGCCCGACCGGTATAAGCATCGATGATCTCTATTTTGCCATCACGCACCAGGTAGTCATGATCCAGGCGGTACAAGTACAAGGCGGAAAGCGCCCGACGGGTCAATTCATTCTTGCGGATGGAAGCGGTCCATTTCGATTCAACCAGGAGGTTCGCGGTGTCGATACTCCGTTGTCCATTCTCCGTAATCCGGATCGTTCGTTCGGTCAGATCGGCGATGAAATCCTCCCCCTCCTTAAGGGACCCGGCAAATGTCAGGATGGCCCGCAGGTAGTCAATCTCATGACCGCCCGCCACCGAACCGGCGATAATCAGGGGGGTACGGGATTCGTCGATCAAAAGGCTGTCGGCCTCGTCGGCAATCGCGTAGCAAAGCCCCCTGAGAAGCAGCCGGTTCGACCGACCGCCTTTGCCGAGCAGGGGCTCTGCCTGCAGGCGGAGCGGCGCATTGGCCAGCTCGGCAAGCTCCAGCTTGTCGCGCAGATAGTCGAAGACTATCTCCTTGTTGGTGCAGTAGGTCACGTCACTTGAGTATTCACACCGGCGCGCGCCCGGCGGCACATCGTGAATGACGCACCCCACGGACAACCCCAATGCACGATAAACCGGCCCCATCTCCTCCGCATCCCTGGCGGTGAGATAGTCGTTGACTGTCAGCACGTGAACCGGCACTCCGGCCAAGGCCGCAGTACCGGCAGCAAGGGTCGCGGTCAGGGTCTTCCCTTCGCCGGTCTCCATCTCCGCCACCATCCCCTGCAGCAGTGCCCACCCTCCCATGAGTTGCACGTCGAAGTGGCGCATGCCGATGGTTCTTCCCGCGACCTCACGGATCAGGGCAAAGGCGCGCGCCACCAGATCGATTTCGAACCCTTTCCGCCGCAACTCCATCCCAAGATTTCGGGCGGTCTCGCCCACGCGGTTATCGTGAATTCCACCCATCTCCCCAGCCAGGGCATTCACCGCAGGGACGATCCGTTCCAGCCTTGCGGCCCGCACCCGGATCCGGCGTTCGAATGGAGAGGACAGTCCCCTTATCGCCTTTTCAAGCGCACCTGGACGCAGATCAGATTGTTCGGGGCGGATGTCGTGAGTGGCCGGAGGATGGTCGACCAGGGATCGCAGGGACATGACTTGTTAAACGTCAAAACGCTTAAGAAGCAGGCGGCGGATTACTCGATACCACTTTTCGACCAGAGTCTCGGACGAATGGATGAAACGGATGAACACCCGCTCGCCGATCCGGGTCGGCGTGTGGTTGTCGAGGGCGATATCGAAGATGAAATTCTTGCGGTACGCCTTGGGAGCCTTCTTCCCGTTGCTTTCCGGGTCAAGGGCTACCCCCCCTCCGCCTCCGGTACTGAGTGCCAGACTCGGAAGCTCACTGGAGGCTTCGGGGACTTCGCGCACCACATGAGCCGGGATGATCTCGGAAAGATTTCCGGCAAGACGTGCCTCCACCTTCACGGTCCGACTTCGGACCAGGTCGACATTGTCCTGATCAACAACAATCCGGACGACGGCCCGGGAAAAATCGACCACGTAACCCAGAGCCATCCCTTTTTTCACATACCGGCCAGGGAGATCCTCGGCATTGGGAAGAATGAATATCCCGTCAGCCGGGCTGCTAAGGACAAGGCCGGCTTGCCTCTCCCGCGTCCGCTGCAACTCCGCCTGGATCTTCATCATCTCTTCCCGAAGAACCCCGGTTGCCGCCCGGTCCATAACGCGACTCAACATATAGCGGGCCGACACCTCGCGAAGGCTTGCCTCTGAAACCTGTACATCCTTGTCAAGTCGGGGCGCCTCGGACACCAAAAGGACATCGCCTTTGCGCACCTTCGCTCCCGGCGCCGCCGACACCCGCAGGACAAACCCATCCGCCGTAGCGTTTAACTGAGCCTCGTCCGGCGCCCGGATGACACCTTCGACGATAGTGATGGTCGGCACCCTGACAAGTGTCACGATGACAACGATCGTCACTGAAGCAGCAGTCAACGCAAAGATCAGGCGCTGGCGATACCGCTGCAGCAGCGGATCGGCGGCGACATGCCGCAGCATAACGACAACCGGGTTCACGATGAAGCTCAACAGCGACCATATGGCCAGAATCATGCCGACAATGAAAAATTTGCCGGCAATGAACAGGGCGATGGCCACCGTGACGAACAACCGGTAGGCAAATGAAGCGATGCCGTAAGTCGCCAGCCAGACGGCTTCGCCGGTCGAACGGGCCGTGCTGGTCAACTCGGGAATACCAAGCAGCCTGCACTTGGCGAAATACGCAAGGTATTGACTGCTCCGGGCCGCCAGGTTTGGAATTTCGATAAAGTCCGAGAGGACGTAGTAGGCATCGTACTTTATCAGCGGGTTGCCGTTCATGAGGACGGTGGAAACCCCACCGATGATCATCAGGTTATAGGCAATGGCACGGACGGCTCCTGGCTGGACATCGATCCATACGATCATGGCCACTGCCGCCAGCAGCAACTCAACCATGATGCCGGCCCCACCGACCAGCATCCGCTGGCGCTTATTGCGAAAGGCATAGGATGCCGTAGCGTCAACATAGGGAACCGGCATGAAAACCAGGAGCATCACCCCCATTTCATGCACCTCCCCTCCCCATCTCTTGACCGCGTAGGCATGGCCGAATTCATGCAGCACCTTGACCGCGGGGTAGACCAGGGAAAGAATCAGGAGGTTCTCCAGGCTCAGAACCTGGTCGGCGACATTGGCCGTCA
The DNA here is from genome assembly GCA_964603155.1 of uncultured Geobacteraceae bacterium. GTDB lineage: Bacteria > Desulfobacterota > Desulfuromonadia > Desulfuromonadales > BM103 > VAUL01. Next base: position 27,094 of record CAZRTZ010000012.1, read on the forward strand.
ATTCCCCCCAGTGAATACCGGCCAAAACGAGCCCGTAGACGACCGTGGCCAACCACGCCGCAAACCCTGCATAGCTGAACAGCGGCCGGATGAGGGGCATGGTGTCGGTCAGGAACGCATCGGGGTCTACCAGGGGGAACTTGATCGACAGGGGAGAAGCCAGCCAGTTCAGAATCCGGACCTGCCTGACCCGGCGACTGCGGCGATTCATCTCTTCCATGTCCGGAGGCAGATCGGACTGGATGGCGTCGAACTGATGCAACTGGGAAAGGATATTGATGACTTCGTCCTGGGTCGGCAGCCGGTCGCGCAGATGCTCCCCGGCGGCGTCCCAGATGTCGTTCATGGTGCGTTTGCCGTCCATCAGCCCGACGATGAAATAGGCTTCAGGCGATATCCGATGAAAACGACCGGTCGAATGGTCTTGAAGAACAAACCATTCGACCCCACGAAAGATCTGCCGATGAATCTGCACATGGCTGCGCAGACGCGGCCGCAGTCCGCCAACCCGATACCAGGATTGGCTGAACAGATTCTGTTCGTTACGTCCGATGCCTACGGCCACCAGGACCAAACCTTCATGCGAAGCCAGTCCAGCAGATCACGGGTCCAAATGTAGGCCAGCCTGCGACGGTCGACCTGCACCTTGCCCACCCCTTCCATGCCGGGGCGCATCGCGGTCTCAACAACTGAAAGAGCGGCTTCCACGCGGAAATAGTTCTTCCCTTCCTTCTGGGCAGAAAGGGGCGTGATTTTCTCAATCTCGAACGGGAAATCCCTGCCGGTCAGGGCCGGCAGCACCAACGTGCCCTTCTGACCCGGGCGCACATCTTCGATACGGTACTCATCAACCTGGAGGATTAGCCGGTAGGCGTTGAGCGGCGACAATTCGAACAGTACTTCGCCCTGTTCCACCGTCCCCTGAATCCGCTGGCTCAGGTCACCGCTCACCACGATGCCGTCGAAAGGGGCCCGCAGGCTGGTTCGCTCAAGCTGCCCCTGCACCAACTGCAGTTGTGCTTGCGCCTGGCCGAGCTGTGCGGTGACGATATTGGCTTTTGCCCGATCGGACGTGGCCATTGCCTCCTGTCTCTGCTGCTGATACTGGACAACCTGATTCGACAGCTTCGACCGCTCCAGAAACAGATCCCGGTCGTCAAGGGTGCAGAGCAGAGCCCCGGCCTTTACCAGATCTCCGGGACGGACCGCTGCTTCCTTTATGTACCCGTTGAAATGAGACACCACGGAACGGCGAACGGAAGGCTCCAGGACCGCTGTGGCGGTCACCCGGTTGTCGCCGTCGGCAAAGACAAGGAACAAGATCAGCCCGAGCAGGACAAGGGCCGCAAGCTTCCTGCCGAAGTGACCGGCACCGAAGAGGCGTTCCGCCTGCTGCCGCACGGAGTCGCCTGCCTTAGCAACAAGCGGGCGATCTTCGCGTTTTTTTGCCTCCAAAATTGGCGCAATCAGCGCGGCAATGGCCCGGCAGACGGAAATGTCCCCCTCCAGAAAAGGGATGGCGTCCGGGCGTTCGAGAGTGATGGCGCCCCGGCATGAGCCGCCATCGTAAAGTGGAACCGTCAGGACTGCTTCCCCCCCCTGCTGCCTGGCAAGCTCGTCGTGATCCCGCGTTACCAGCGCCTTCATCCCCTCCCGCCGCGGACAGGCCAGTTCGCTTTTTTGCAGAACCGCCTCTTCCATGGCCAGACAGATGGCACGGACCAGGTTAGCGTTTTTGGCAAACTGGGAGCTGTGCGAGATGGCCTGCAGCTTGATCTGCTCCCGATTCAGCACCCCCAGGCTGACCCGATCACAGGTAAATCGCGTGGCCAGTTCGGTGACAAAGAGGTTGGCTGCATCCGCATAAGACTTTTCGGCAACCACCGCCGCAAGCAAATCGAAGGACGACTTTATCCCAGCGATTGAAGCTGCATCGTCATGGATATGCTTGCGCCGGCAATGAAGCTCCAGCCAGGAGACTCCCCACTGAAGCTGCCCCATGACGGAAGCCAGGGCGGCTTCGCTCTCCGCGACAACCTCGAGCGCAACGACCCCGTAGAGGACGTCATCCACCAGGACCGGATACGCCACGGCGTAGTGGCCCGCCCCTGACCCACCGGCGGCGGGCCAGGGCGGAAGATCGGCAAGCAGGCCGCAACGCTGGTCGAAGACACTTTCGCAGATGTCGGCCAGCCGCGTCAGGTCGGTGGCGCCGGCCGACCACTGGGCCACGGGGGAATATGCTCCAGACGCGGGATCCCCCATGACCAGCAGACCCTGGGCTACGTTGCCGGTCAGGCTGGCCAGAAGAGCCAGCCAGGAAGGGAAGAAATCCTCTTCCGAGGCGTTCCGGAAACGCGCCCACAGCGCCTGTTGTTCAGCGGGGGGCGTCTCCGCCCCCCGCAATTTTTCAGGATGCAAATTCATCTGGCAAACAGCTTGGCTAGCAACATGCTACCGATTCGGTCAGGCCTCAATGGCCAACTCCCCGAACGATGTCTCGTACTGCTTAATCACACCGGTCAGAACCAAGGCCAAGCGCTTGGCGGCATACGGATTGAGGATGATCCGGTCCGTCAGCTCGATGACGATACCGTCTTGCACGGCGTTAAAAGTCTGGTTGGTGCCGAACATCAACGAAACTTCTTCTCTGGTACTGGAAACATTGCAGACATTCGAGTAGGTCGTCTTCATGCCGCTATTCACCCAGTTAACCTTCGGTGCCGCCTCGTTCGCAACAGATGCCGCGTTCTCCACCGGTGCTCCCTCACTGTTTTTCTGCTGTGCCATGACATATCCCTTTCTTTGGGGTTTTGGTCAGTTCAACCACTTCTTGAACCGCCGGTTTTTCTCTTTGCTTTCAAGTTTTGACAGTGCCTCGGCATCGATTGCACTACGCCGACCGTGAACCTGCGAGAGATTCACACTCCATCCCGCAAAGCCCGCAGCCAGAGCTCCGAGGGTGTCGGCAGCATCATAATCGGACGCCCCGGCACTGCCGTCGCCGCCACCCCCGGCGGACATGCCGGCAACCGCCTCGGCACTTGCAACTCGCCCCGCGGGGGTCACGGGCAGCCATGCCCCTTCTTCCAACCCCGGATCTTCCGCGGCACCATCGTCAGCGGCGTCGATCGGCACAAAGAATTCCGACAAGGCATCAAAGCAGAGGACATTGGCATAGCGCCCACGTATCTCCGGAGCAATCCACCTCTGCTCGGCGGGAACCTGCAAACTTTCATCCGGGCTGGTTGCCACACTGGAAGCATCCTGGTTCTTGGTCGCCGCAAGCAACTGGCCGTCGTCTGCAAGCGATGACTCTCTCTGCAGCAAATCAAAAAGGGTAAACGGCTGCGGTCCGCGAGTTTGAACACTCTGAACCATCGAACCTCTCATGACGACACGGCCGCCGCGGATCATCAGATCAGATGCGCTGTTCCCCCCATAGGTATTCTTGCCCGTGCCGCCGATCAGGACATTCCTGCCGCCCGCAACGAGCAGGGTATCGTTGCCGCCGACTTTTTGCTTCAGCGACGTTATCACCTTGCCGTTGCCATCGAACCAGATTATCTGACCGTTGTCGCCAATAAGGATATTGCTGCCGAAACCCGCCGAAAGCTTATCGCTTCCCGCCCCGCCGATCAAGATACTGCGGCCGGAACCGACGCTCAAACTATCATTTCCGCCGCTGCCAAACCGCAGTGTCGTAGCACGAATCACGGAACCGTCGGGATTGAACAGGATCTGCCCGTCATCGCCAATCAAGACACTATCGCCGTTACCGGCTGCAATGGCGTCGCTCCCTTGCCCACCCAACACGTAGGAGTTGCCGTCGTCAGTGGTGATGATGTCAGCACCGGTCGCGTCGGTGGTCTGCATTGCGGCCACGATGCCGGTGACAGGGTAGTAGTTAAACGTGCCGTTGTCGCCGATAACGTAAGCCGTGCCGCCACCACCGCCCAAGATATCATTCCCCGCGCCGCCAACGATGACGTTGGTGCCGTAGCCGGCCGCGAGGGTGTCATCGCCGCCGCCAAGGCCGGTGCTCGCGACGTTTGACGGCACACCGCCGACACCGAACAGGACGCTGCCGGTATCACCGAGCAGGATGCTCGTGCCACTGCCGGCCGTGGCCGTGTCGCTGCCGCTGCCACCGATCACGATGTTGGTGCCGTTGCCGAGGGTGATGCTGTCGTTGCCGCCATCGCCAAGGCCCGTGCTGACCACGCTCGCCGGCACGCCGGCGGCGCTGTAGTCGATCTGACCGCTGTCGCCCAGCACCGTGTTGCTGCCGTTCCCGGCGATGATGCTGTCGCTCCCCGCACCGCCGATCAAGACATTGCTGCCACCGCCGGCCGTGATGACGTCGTCGCCGCCAAGACCGGTGTCTGTGGAGGCGGCCTGCTGCAGATAGCTCGTAGCACCGCCCGTGAAGGTCAGGGTGCCGTTGTCACCAAGCACAGTGTTGCTGCCGGCGCCGGTGGTGATGCTGTCGCCGCCCACCCCGCCGACCACGATGTTGGTGCCGTCGCCAAGGAGCACGGTGTCGCTGCCGCCGGTGGCGGCGCCGGTGTCGGTGGTGGCCGCCGTGAGCAACTGCCCCGTGCCATCGAAGGTCAGGTCGGCGTTGTCGCCGAGGACGATGTTAGTGTTGCCGGCACCGCCGCCGTCCTGGATGGTGTCGCTGCCGCTGCCACCGACCACGATGTTGGTGCCGTTGCCGAGGAGGATGCTGTCGTTGCCGCCATCGCCAAGACCCGTGCTGACCACACTTGCCGGCACGCCGGCAGCGCCGTAGTCGATCTGACCGCTGTCGCCAAGCACCGTGTTGCTGCCGCTGCCGGTGGTGATGCTGTCGCTCCCCGCACCGCCGATCAAGACATTGCTGCCGCCGCCGGCCGTGATGACGTCGTCGCCGCCAAGACCGGTGTCTGTGGAGGCGGCCTGCTGCAGATAGCTCGTAGCACCGCCCGTGAAGGTCAGGGTGCCGTTGTCACCAAGCACAGTGTTGCTGCCGGCGCCGGTGGTGATGCTGTCGCCGCCCACCCCGCCGACCACGATGTTGGTGCCGTCGCCAAGGAGCACGGTGTCGCTGCCGCCGGTGGCGGCGCCGGTGTCGGTGGTGGCCGCCGTGAGCAACTGCCCCGTGCCATCGAAGGTCAGGTCGGCGTTGTCGCCGAGGACGATGTTAGTGTTGCCGGCGGAAGAGATCGTGTCGTCGCCGCCACCGCCGACCAGAAGATTGGTTCCCTGGCCGCCAATAAGGGTATCGTTGCCGGGGGTTCCCGGCCCGGTGCTGTTGACCCCGGTGAGTACGCCGTTAGTCAAAACCGCCGTGCCGGAGTCGCCGTAGGCAACCACCGTGGACTGCCAGGTGGAGGCATCGATGGTATCGCTGCCGTCCTCGCCGAAGACCACGAGCATGCCGTTGCTGCCGGCCGTGGTGTCGATGGCAGTGACGACATCGTTGCCGCCGCCCGCCGCGACCAGCATGGTGGTGCCGGGGGCGACGCTTTCCACGGCGATCTGGTCAGCACCGCTGCCGTTCAGGATGGAGATGCCGCCGCTGAGGTTGTCGGCCGCCGTGTAGGTGATGTCGCCGCTGTTGACGCCGTCGCCGGTCATGCCGGTGATGGTGGAGCCGGTGATCGTGCCGGTGCGGCCGGTGGAGTTCCCCTGGTCGTTGACGATCAGGGTGTTAACGCCGCCACCGCCGTCGAGGACCAGGTCGCCCTGGATTCCGCCAAGATTGCCGGTGCTGTCGGTACCGTTCGACGAAACGATGAACGTATCGTTGCCGAGGCTACTGGTCAGCGTCGTGGTCGTGCCGGCGGCGGTGCCCGTGACGTTAATGGTGTTGTCGCCGCTGCCGAAGGTGAAGCAGAGATTCTCGATCTGGCTGTAGTCGATGCTGCCGGTCATGCCGAAACCGGTAATCGTCGAGACGCCGATGGTGCCGGAGGCCGCCATGGTGTTGCCGGAATCGTCCAGCAGCAGCGAGTCGCCGGTGGGATGCGGGCCGCCGACGACGGTCAGCAGCGCCTGGATACCGGCCATGCCGGGGGCGGAGTTGCTGCCGACGTGGATATTGTCGTCGCCGCCAGCGGTGGCGATGGACGTGGCGGAGGTGATCCCGGGGACGATGATCACATCGTTGTCGCCGTTTCCGGTCACCGTGACGGCCGCGGCGGTGATGGTGCCGTGCAGATCGATGGTGCTGCCGACGCCGAGATCGGCATTGCCGTCATCACCGTAGATGTCCACCCCGCCGGCCGCCGTGATGGCGGCAGCGGGCGCCATGGTGAAGTTATCGCCCGCGCGCAGCGTCACCGAACCCGCGCCGGCGGAAATCGCGCCGAGCACGGTCAGGTCCTCGCCGGCCACCGCCGAGTCGGGAACCACCAGGTTGACGTCGCCGGTGGTGGTGCTGACCTGGCTGACTTGCAAGGCCCCCGAAACTTCGCGCACGGCCACCCCGATCGCGGCCCCGGCCGTGAGGCTGCCGGTGGCGGCATCGGTATCGATGTCGAGGAAGTTCGCGCCGCTGCCGACGGCGCCGCTCGACGAGAGGAGGGTGACGGAAGTCCCCGTGACATCCGCCGCGTCGTCGTCGTTGCTGTCGAGAATCGAGCCGGCCGCGGAGAGGAAAACCGTTCCCGGCGAGACCACCCGGGCGACGTTGAGATCGCCGGCCTTCTCGTGAAGGTACACATCGCCCCCGGCGGAAGCCGTGAGCAGGTTCGAATCGATGTCGAGCGGGGCGCCGGCAGTGGCGATGCCGCCGGTTGCCGCCGTGAGGTTCAGGGCGACCCCGGTGATGCTGTTGGCCGTGGCGTCGCCGTCCCCCTGGATAAAGGCGCCAGAGGCGGTCAGGGTCACGTTCCCCAGAGCCTCGATCTCGCCGACCCGGAGGTCGCCCGTGCCGGCGTTGATGAAGATGTCCGTGGCGGCGAAGGCGTCCACCTCTCCGCCGGTCTGCTCCACGTTAATGCTTTGCGTCGCGCTACCGACCGCGGCCCCTTGCGAGACCAAGGTGATATTCCCGGCCCGGACGAGTTGGGCGGCATCGCTGGCCGTGATATCGCCCAGGGTGCTGATGGCCACTGTGCCGGCGGCGTAGTCAAACACTCCGCCCAGGACGATATTGTTGTTGTTCCCGTCGACCGTCAGTTGGCCACTCCCCGTGCCACTGCCGAGGACAAAGGTTCCGCTCAGGGCCTGCTCGCCGCTGATGGCGACATCATTGAAGGAGTAGGAGCCGGAGTCCGCGGGGTCGTTGATGGCGTAGAGTCTCAAGGCGGCGCCGAAGTACTTGTTGGACACCACCATCCCGCCGTCGCCGCTCAGGCTCCCCGCGATCAGGGCGCTGGCCGCGGCCGAACCGTTGATGGCGTCGACCACTTCCTGGGCCGTGGTCGGGCTGGCCGGATTGGTGTTCAGGGTGACGGTGATGGTCGAGGAGTCGAGCACCCCCGCCGAGGTCGCCTGGGTGACCGTGACTGACGGCCCGGTGCCGGCGCCGAGATCCTGTTTGCCGAACTCGATGTTCACAGGGGCAAACATGGAGAGGGCGTCGGTCTGGCTGGCGGCCAGCTTGATGGTCGTGGCATCGACCACGGCCACGTAGTAGGTGGTGCCGTCCGTCAAAGCGCCGACGTTGGCGCCGCCACTGTTGTTGACGTAGGTGATGGCCTGGCCGTTCACCAGGCGGTGGGCGTAGCCAAAGTCGATGGTGTCGGCGGTGCCGTCCACAGCCACGGTCGCGTTGAAATACGCCCCGAAGCTGTGGCCGGCATTGCCCGCGGCAGCGGCCGTGTCGACGGCGACGAGATTCGTGCCGGCCAGGGCGTCAGCCTGGGTCGGGGCCAGTTTGATCCCCGTGCTGTCCCCGGCGATCTTGACCACGTAGTAGGTCTGGCCGCTGACCAACCCGCCGATATCGCTGGTCCCGCCGTTGTACACCACCGCCTGCCCGGTCTGGAGATAGGCGGCCGTCCCCGGATCGATCTCGATCCGGGTCGCCGAACTGAAGCTGTAGCCGCTGCCGCTGGCCGTCCCGAGGTCGAAGGACAGGACGGTGCCACTGGCGGCACGGGCGGCGGTATCCGCCAGTTGCAGGGTCGTGCCGTCAACCGCGACGGCATAATAGGTCCGCCCGTCCACCAGGCCGCTGATCGCGGTGCCACCGGCGGTATAGACGATCGCCTCCCCGGTGGTGAAGCCGTGGGGCGTGGCAAAGGCGAGGGTGTCGGTGGAGACCAGCCCCTGGCTCTGGCCGGCGGCGCTGGCCTGGTCGTAGTTCAGGGAAAGCGTATACCGGTCGCCGACATTGAGCCCCGTGTTGTCGATGTCCAGCCAGATGGAATGTTTGTTTCCGGAGGGGGACCCCGTCAGGTTGAGCGCCGTGCCGGCCGTGGCGTTCGCCGCGCTCGAGGCCAACTGGATGGTGGTTGCGTCGGACCTGATGACATAGTAGGTGGCGCCGTCCGCCAGGCCGCCGATCGTGGGGCTGGTGCCGCGGTCGTACACCACCCGGTCGCCGGTGACGAAGTTGTGCGTGTAGCCGAGGCCGATCGTATTGTTGGCGGTGTTGACCGCACTCGCCGCGCTAAAGGTCGCGCCAGCGGCCTCCTCCGGGGACTTGGCCAGGCGCAGGGTGCTCGCGTTGACCACCCCCACGAAGTAGACCGCCCCGTCCGCCAGCCCCGGGATCACGGTCGAACCGCTGGTGGCGTTGTAGGTGACGGACTCGCCGGTGACGAAGTTGTGGGTGTAGCCGAGGGTAAGAGTGTTGGCCCCGTCGCTGATGGCGCCCCTGCCGAAGGTCGTCCCCGCAGCTTCCCCGGCCGAGCGCGCCAGCTCGACGGTGGTGGCGCTCAGCTCCTTGACATAGTAGGTCGCCCCGTCCACCAGGCCGTCGATGACGGTTCCCCCCGCCGCGTCGTAGACGTACCGGTCGCCGGTGGCAAAGCGGTGGGGCGCCGCGAAAGTGATGACCGTCCCGGCCCCGGCCACGGTGAAGGGCGACGTTTTGGCCGTATCCTGCGGATCGAAGGAGACGTCCACCGTCGGGGTGAAGGTGCCGGTGGTCAGGCTGTAGCCATCGGCAACAGCGGCCGGCGCGAGGTCGACGTTGAGGCCGTTCGGGACCAGGGCCAGGGTGATGCCCGTCGCCGGGGTGCTGCCGAAGGTCTGCTTGCCGCCGTCCACGAAAGTCAGGTCGGCCAGGCCGTCCACCGAAAGGTCGCGGGCATAGGCGGTGAACGGCGGCTCCACGGTCCCCGACTGGAGGTAAAGTTTCCCCTTGATGTCGGCATGGACGTCGCCGCCGGAGGAGATCCAGAACTGGGGATTCTCGGCGTTGCGCTGATACAGTTCGACCTGCAGGCGATCCGCCGCGCTGCCGATATTTCCCGCGTCCGCCGTGAGCACCAGGTCCTTGGCCTGAACCACGGCGGCGTTGTCCGTGGCCAGGATGTCTCCGCCGGCGTTGGTGATCTCGGTCCGCCCCGGCCGGTTGTCCATGAGCCCGGTCAGCTCGATGTCCGCCGCGGAATGGTTGCGAACCAGCAGATTGCTTTCGAGGCCGCCGACCTCCATTCGGTAGGTATTGCCGTAGTTCCCGATGATGGACAACTGCACGTCGCTGGCGCCGTCGTTGACCAGGTCCACCTTGCCGACCACCAGATCGTTGGCCGAGAAGTTCTCCAGAACCACCGTCCCCGCGCCGTTGTTCAGGTAGATCTTCGCGTTCCCGGTGACGTTCTCGGTGACATTGCCGCTCGGCGCGTAAATCGTCAGCTTGCCAAGAGGGAGGGCCTCGATGTCCTCGACCGTAGCCTTGCCGCCGGCGACGACCACGTTCACGTTGCTGATGGGGTTGACGCTGCCGTCTTCATTGATGATGAGCTTCTTGGCGGCGCCGTAGCCGACGTGAATGTTGGCGTCGAGGATAACGTTGTTGGTGCTCGAGGTCGTCCCCGCGGTGTGGTTGTTGGACGTGCTGAACTGCAGCCAGGTGACCCAGGAGATGACCTCACGGATCACGCTGACGATGGCGCCGACGATGTAGTTCAATGGCCAGGGGAGATAGCTGATGATCGTGTCGGCGACGTAGCTGACCACCTGGTCCACATGGGTGATGACCCCCGCGGCGGAGGCGTCGGGGACGCGCTGCAGACTCTGCTTCGATTGCGCGTTCACGTTGACCTCGTGGGCGAAGAGGCCGCGCTCGGCGGACACGGTGACATCGACCTGCACCGTGGCGTCGGCGTACAGATCACCCACGGCCGAGGCCGTGGCCGTAGCCACGAAGGTGCCCGTATCGGCGTTGGCACGGGCGCGCGACTGCAGGGCGCCATCCTTCGAATGGTCAATGGCGGTGATGGTCAGGGTGCCGTCGGCCTTGATCAGCGCGTCGATGCCGATGTGCACGTTGGCGACGCTCTTGTCCGCGGCGCTGCCGAAGTTGACCCGGGAGATGGCCGTGCCGAAGGATCCGGCCAGGTCCGATTCGGCCTTGGCGTCGGCCAGCGCCGTCTGGCCGCTGTAAGGCCCCACGTCGATGCGGTTGTCCGCGGCGATGGTCAGGTTGTTGGCCGAGAGTTCGGCACCGTTGCCGACGTTGACCGTGGCATCGGCATCGCCCGTGATGTCGGTCACCGCCAGGGCGTAGGGGCCGACGATCCCGCCGCTGTTCATCAGGGCCGTTGCGTCGACTTCCGTGGCCGACTGCGCCTTCACATCCAGGTTGCCGTCATAGCGCAGCGTGGCCCCGGCACCGATATCCGTACTGGCCAGCGAATCCAGGTTCACCGTGAGATAACTGGCGCCCGAAGCGGTCAGGGATGGCGTCGTGATGCCGGAGAAGAAACCGGCGATGTTGCCGCTGATCAGATTTTCGAAGGCCGCGCCAAGGACCGCCGCAGTCGTTTTGCCGGCCCCCCCCTGAACGAAGGAGAGCACGGTCTGCGTGGCGTCGGAGCGGATGTCGCCGCTGCCGCCGGCATCGATGCCCGCGTTGCTGCCGATCGTGGTCCGGGTGTTGGCCGTCATGGCGGTGTCGGCCAGCGTGGCGCCGGAAGCGACGATTCCCCCGGCTCTCGCATCGGCAATGACTTGCGCCCTGTTGACGCTCTGGGAAACGATGTCCACATCGCCGCCGGCGGTCAGGCGGGAGGCCCCGGCCAGGGACGCATCCACCGCTGTGTTCATGCTCCCCTTGGCCAGGGTGCCGGTGTCGCCGACCAGTGAGAAGGTGCTGCCGGAGGATCCCGCCGCATGGACATCGACGCCGTTCCGGCCGTCCTTGTTCAGGGTGGAGGCTATCGAGATGTCGCCGCCGGCAGTCACGGCCGCGGCATTGATGGCCGCCGCGACCCCTGAGGTGTTCTCGCCCCTGGCCTCGGAGGTCCCCACCGTGACGCCACCGACGAGTGCCCGGCCCGCCGCCGAAGCGACGGCCGTGCTCAGGGCGTGGGCGTTGACGTCGACATCGTTGGCCACGGTGACGTTCCCCGCGATCCCGGCGAAGACATCCGGCGAAACGCTGGCGCTGGCGTAACTGGCGTTGCCCGCCACGATGCCGCCGGTGGAGGCTATGGCCGTGGAGGTTGCCGTATCCACGGTTCCCGCCTCGACCCCCAGGTTCGCCGCACCGGCAACGGTCCCGCCCATGGTCGCATGCGTCGTGCCGTTCACGAGTGCAGAAGAACTGACCGCGCTGGCTGCGGCCCCGGCATAGGCCGCGCCGTCGGCGGTGGACGTGGCCCGGTTGAAGCTCAGGGCGTCCAGGTCGATGGCGCCGGTAGCCGTCAGGGTCGTCCCGGTACCGACATCCGCCAGAACCGCGGCCGATGCCGTGACCGTGGCCACGCACCCTTGCCCGGCGGCCAGGCCGCCGGCCGTCGCCCCGGCCGAAGCCATCGCGCCGGTGCCGGCGAGTTCCACGCCGCTGGAATCGACGTTGTGCAGCGCCCCGATGGCGATACTCCCCGCGGTGACCGTCGCCGTTTTGCCGATGGCCGCGGTTATGGCGGGGGAGAGCACCGCGTCGGCCAGCACCGCGCCGCGCCCGGCCAGGCCCAGGGTCAACCCCTCGCCCGTAGCCTCGGCCTTGCCCTTGGAGAGGGCAGAGACCGAGAGCTGGCCGCTCACGGCGATGATGGCATTGTCACCGATCCGGGCCGCGATGGTCGGTGTCACGATTGTCTTGACATCCGCGCCTGTGCCGGAGAAGGCGCCGGCGGCGGAGGCGTTGGCATAGGCCTTGCCGGTCGCGTCGGCCGAAGCCAACACGGCCAGGCTCCCGGCCGTGACTCTGGCACCGTCACCGAGAGAGGCATTGATCACCGGCAGGACATTCGCCGTCGCAACCGACGTGCCGGCCACCGCCCCGCCCACGTTGACCCCCGCAGCCAGGGCATTGGCCCCGACAACCGCACTGGCAGAGACCCGTACGGCATCTGTCGCGGCGATCACGGCGTTGCCGGAGATGGATGCCGTCACCGTCGGCGTTACACTGGCGACGGCTGCGTTCACCCCGCCGGCGACGATGCCGCCGGCCAGGCCGACGGCGCGCGAGGAGACGTTGCTGTCGCTGGTCGCTTCGACCACGACATTCTGCACCGACTGGCCGGCGACCTGCCCGACCGCGGCGAAGCTGCCGATATAGGCGGAGGTGGCATCGCTGATGGCTGCGGTGGTGACGGACGCCCCTGCCGCGATTGCGCCGGCGCTGACGCCGAGGCTTCTGCCGTTCACCGAGCGTTTGGCATCGGCATGGATGCCCAGCGTGCCGGCGCTGACGACCTGCGCCGTCTCGTTGGCGGAGCGGCCGGAGAGAGAGGCAAAGGTGCCGCCGGAGATGGTGGTCGCAACCACCGACCCACCGACCGCATCCACCAGGGAAGCGGCCAGGCTGAAGGCCAGGGCGTCCACCCTGGCATCATCCAGCGCGGAAACGGTCACGTCCCCGGCCGCGGCGACGGTGGAGGCGCCGCCGATCCCGGCGACCGTGTCCGCGGTAATGGTCGTCGTCACCAGCGAGGCGTTCAGGCCGGCAAAGCCGCCCGCACTGAACCCCGCCGCGAGGGCCGCGACCCGAGTCGCCGCTTCGGCGTTGACGGCGACTCCACCGGCGGTGGAGGTCACGTCGGCATCGACGATCTCGGCCCGGACCGCATTGTGGATCGTGTTGGTGACCACGGCCGCGCCGAGCGCCACCCCGCCGGCACCGGCAATGTTCCCCGCGAAGGCGACGACGTTGGAGTTGAAGTCGACCGTGTTCCCTTTGAGGGAATCGGTGACCTTGGCGGTGACGGCGTTATTCGGCGCGGCGACGGCCGCCGGAGCCTTGTCCGAAGCGGTCAGGCTGATGGCGCCCGCGGCCGTTACCGTGGCATTGGCGACAAGGGCATCGACCGTGTCGGTGATCTCGTTGCTGGCAACGGAGGCCTGGCCGGAAAGCCCCCCGGCCAGGGCGACGCCGGCGGCGAAGGCGCGGATGACCGGCACCGACCGGGCGGCGAGGGCGACACCGCCGCCGATGGCGTCCACCGTGGAGGCCGTGATCGCGGCATGCACACCATTGCCGATGACGTTTTTGGAGACCGCGGCGCCGAGCGCACCGCCCCCGGCGGCGGCAATGCCGACCGCAATGGAGTCGATCGTCGAGTTGTCCGCGGCGATTAGCGCGATAGCGCCGACACTGTCGACGTCACTGCCGTTGCCGATGCTGGCGTCGACCGCGTTGTGGATGGTGTTTCTGGCCAGAGAAAGGTTGGCGGCACCGATGCCGGCGCCGGCCGCGCCGCCGACGAAGCTGAAGATGGTGGCATTCTCCTGTGCGGTCAGGCCAATGGTCGCCCCGCTGAGGACCGTGGCCGAGTCGATCTGTGCGGAAATCGTGTTGGCGATATCGTTGATTGCCACGATTGCCGAACCGGCCAGATCCCCGGCCCCGGCGAAGCTGAGGCCGATGGCGCTGATCCTGGAGGTGTCGGTCGCCGTCTGGACCAGGCTGCCGCCGGCGCTGACGGCCGAGCCGCTCTTGACCGACGCTTCGACCGTGTTGCGGATGGTGTTGCCGAGACCGGTGGCGTTGGTCGCCACCCCGCCGGAACCGGCCACCCCGGCGGTGATCGCCATGATGCCGGCATTCGATTCGGCGGTCAGCGAAATATTGCCGGTCAAGGTCGCGACGGTTGCATCGACGATATCGGCCACCACGGTATTGCTGATGTCGTTCCCCACCAGAACCGTATTGACCGCATTGATACCGGACCCGGCCACGCCGACCACGATCGAGAGGATGTTAGTGGTGCCGATGGCCAGGGGCGAATCGACCAGGGCCGCGTCGAGCCTGGCCTGCTCGGCCGCCGGCGTGATCGCGGCCGGGGCGGTGCCCGGCGCGTCGCCCGCCGCCAACGACACGTCGCCCGAGGCCTGAACGACCGCGTTGTCGATGAGGGCGGCAGTCGTATTCCTGATGACGTTGCCGACCTCCGTCACCTGCACGGCATAGCCACCCGACCCCGACACCCCCAGGGTGATGGAACGGATGACGGCCATCGAGTTGGCCGACAGGCTGACCGAAGCGTTAGCCGAATCGAGGGTGGACCCGATGATGGCGGCGCGAACCGTGTTGGTAATGATGTTGGTGGAGAGCGCGGCGCCGAGCGCACCGCCCCCGGCGGCGGTAACGCCGAACGCCAAGGCGTCGACGGTAGAGGTATCTTTGGCCGAGATGGTGATCGCACCTGCGGCATCGACATCGGCGCGCAGCGCCCCCTCGTTGGCCGTCCCCGCCGTGATGTCGTTGGTGATCACGTTGGCCGACAGCGACAGCAGCCCCGCCCCGGCCCCGGCGGCGGCGACGCCGGCGGTAAAGCCAAGAATGCTGGACGCCGACTCCGCAGCCAGATTCAGGGTCGAACCGCTGGACACCGTGGAGCCGGAAATCTGCGCCGCAATGCTGTTGGTGATCACGTTGGCGCCGATCAGCGCGCCGGCGGCAACGGCCCCGCTCCCGGCCACGCTGATCCCCACCGCCCGGATCATCGACTCGTCCCTGGCCGTCAGGTCGACGAGCTGCGCAGCGACCGTGGACCCGCCACGGATCGAAGCCTCCACCGTGTTGGTGATCTCGTTCCCGTAGCCCGTGGCATTCACCGCGACCGAGCCGCCGCCTGCCACGCCGACATTGAGCGAGATAATCCCCGACGTGGAGTCGGCGCTCAGCCCGACCTGGCCGACCGTGGAGGTGACGGTCGAACCAACGATCGTCGCCTGGGTGGTGTTGACGATGAGGTTCCCCACCAGGTTCACGTTGACGGCCGCACCGCCGGCCGCCACGTTGACCGTCGCCGACAGGATGTTGGCATCCAGGGCGATCGGGGAGTTGTTGAGTATCGAGGTCAGAGTCGCCTGATACTGGGTCGGAATCAGCCAGGCGGGAATGACGCTCGGCGCCAGATCCTGGGCGTCAAGGGCCACGTCACCGGTGACTGTCACGGTGGAGCCGGTGATGGTTGCCCTGACATCGTTGGTAATCAGGTTGCCAAGGACGCTGACAGTAGCGGCCACCGCGCCGGCGCTCACGTTGACGGCCAGGGAGCGGATGATCGCCGACGATTCGGCCAGAACGTCGAGGGAGGCCGCGCTGGCAACAGTCGACCCGCTGATCAGGGCCTCCGTCCAGTTGGTGATCACGTTGGCCGAGAGCG
>CAZRTZ010000012.1:42915-48227 GCA_964603155.1 uncultured Geobacteraceae bacterium
CGCTCGGCGCCAGGTCCTGCGCGTCAAGGACCACGTCACCGGTGACCGTCACGCTGGAGCCGGTGATGGTTGCCCTGACATCGTTGGTGATCAGGTTGCCAAGGACGCTGACGTTGACCGCCACGGCGCCGGCCCCCACGTTAACCGCCAGGGAGCGGATGATCGCCGACGATTCGGCAAGAACGCCGAGGGAGCCCGCCCCGGCAACGGTCGACCCGCTGATCAGGGCCTCCGTCCAGTTGGTGATCACGTTGGCCGAGAGCGCCACGCCGACCCCGACCCCGCCGGCCGCGACACCGAAGGAGAGGGCGTCGATGGTGGAGCTGTTCTTCGCCAGAACCGTCATCGCCCCGCCGGACTGGACCACCGAGCCGGAAAGCACCTCGGCCCGGGTAAAGCCGGTAATCGTGCTGGCGGAGAGGGAGACCAGAACCCCGACGGTGGAGGCTGCCGCAACCCCGCCGGACAGCGCCATGATGTTCGAATCGGAGATAGCCGTGATGCCGAGAGTCGTGCCGCTGGTGACGTTCGAACCGTCTATCCTGGCCGTTACCGTATTGACGACCACGTTGGCGCCGATCAGGGCGCCCACGGCAACGGCACCGGACCCGGCAACGCTGATGGCCAGCGAGCGGATCATCGACTGATCCTTCGCCGTCAGATCGATCAGCCCGCCGGCCGTAACCGTGGAGCCGGCCGCAATGGCCGCGCTCGTCCTGTTCGTGATGACGTTGCCGTACCCCGTGGCATTCAACGCCACGGAGCCCGAACCGGACAGACCGACCGTCAACGCGATGATCCCGGCCTTGGACAATGCGTCAACATCCACCGCGCCGCCGAGCGAGTGAACCGTGGAGGCGCTGATTTCCGCCTCGACCGTGTTGACGATCACGTTCCCGACCAGTGCCGCATTGGCCGCCACGGAACTGGACGCGGCGACGCTGACCATGATGGAGAGGATGTTGGCCGTCAGGTCAATGGGGGACCCGCTGAGGTTGCTGTTCAGCTCCGCCGCGCGGTTGGCCGGCACGAGCCAGGCGGGGATCAGTCCGGGGGCGACGTCACTGGCCGCCAGGGAGACGTTGCCGGCCGCGGTCACGCTGGAGCCGCCGGCGAACCTGGCGGAGACGGTATTGGCGACGGCGTTCCCCATGGCCGAAACCTGGATGGCCGCGGAACCTGACCCGGCGACCCCCAGGGCCAGGGAACGAATGATCGCCGCCGACTCGGCGCTCAAGGCGAGAGCGTTGGCGGTCGATACGGTTGAACCGGTGATCAGCGCCTCGACCGTGTTGACGATGGCATTGGTCGACAGGGCGACCCCCACGGCCGCGCTGCCGCTGCCGGACACGCCGAACGCCAGGGAATCGATGGTGGAGCTGTCGCGGGCCGACACGGTTGTCGCCCCGCCGGCATCGACAAGGTAGCTGCCGCCGGCATTCTCGATGACCGCCCGGGTGCGGTTGGTGATGACGTTGGCCGCGACCGTCACCTGTACCGCATTGGAGCCCGAGGCGGCCACGCCGCCGGCGAAACCGAGGATGTCCGCATCGGTAAGAGCGTTCAGGGTCAGGGCGGCGCCGGTAGTCAACGTGGAGCCGGAGATCCTGGCCAGAACCGCATTGGTGATGACGTTGGCGCCAACAATCGCCGAGACGGCGTTGCTCCCGGACGCGGCGATGCTCAGCCCCAGCGCCCGGATCGAGGAATCGTCGGAGGCCGAGAGCGTCGCCTGACCGCCGGCCCGAACCGTGGATCCGGCCAGGATGGCCGCCTCGGTGGCATTGGTGATGACGTTGCCGAAGCCGCTCGCCTGCACCGCGAAATCGCCGGATGCCCCCGCCCCCACGGAAACGGCCACGATCGCCGCCTTGGTGTGGGCCGTGAGGAAGAGATCGGCAGCCGGATTCAGGATGGTGCCGTCGGCGGCCACGCCGGCCCGCACGGTGGAGGCGGAAATGTCGGCACGGACGGCGTTGGTAACCACGTTCCCCATGAAGCCGACGCTGACCGCCCTCTGTCCCGACCCGGCCACGCTGAGGTTGATGGCGAGGATGCTCGAGCGCATGTCGACGGGGGAGTCGGCCAGGGCGGCATCGAGTTCCGCCTGTTTGTCGGCCGGCAACATCCAACTCGGCAGGAGCCCCGCCGCAAGTTCCTCGGCGGTCAGGCTCACGTCATTGCCGGCCATGACCGTGGAGTCGGAAATGGTGGCGGTGACGGTGTCGGCCACGGCGTTGCCCAGCGCGGCGACGGACACGGCATTGTCACCGGCACCCGACGCCCCGATCGCCAGGGCCCTGATGATCGGCGACGAGGTCGCCGCCAGGGAAACGTCCCCGCCGGCAGTCACCGTTGCCCTGTCGATTCTGGCGGAGACCCGGTTAGTGATGACGTTGAGGGCGCCCGCCCCCCCGACCGCCGTCTTGCCGGCCGCGGCCACCGTGAAGGCCAGGGTGTTGAGACTGGCAACGTCGCTGGCCGAGAGCGTCAAGTCCCCGCCCGCCTGGACGGTCGCGGCCTGGCCGGCGGACCCTGCAACGGCGGCATGGGTGTCCGCAACCAGGGCGAAGACCGACATGGCCCCGGCGATACCGTTATCCTTCGATACGCCGGCCGAGACGGCCAGGGAGAGGATGTCCTCGGCAGAACTCGCCCGGACGGTAACGTCCCCGGCCGCCTTCACCGTGGCCCCGGCGCCGATAGTGGCCCGGGTCTCCTTGACCACCACCCCGACATCGAGCCCGATCCCCACCCCCGTGCCGCCGAACGCAACCGCGAGACCGCCGGCGCCGTTGATGATCCGGGTGGTGCCGGTCGCCGTAATGAGCACGCTCTGGTCGGCGCCGGGGGGGAAGCCGGTGGTGGCGTTGATCCGCGCGCCATTGCCGACGTAGGCACGGGTGTTCTGGACGAGGACATCGACGATGGCGGAGCCGCCCACGGCGGCCTTCCCGGTGCTGTCCGAACTGACCCCGCCGCCGGCGGCGATCGACGAAATCTCGGCGCCGATGGCCGACATGCCGGGGACTTCGAGCCGGATCGGGGTGATGGCGGATGCGGCCGTTACGGAGAGCCGCTCCCTGCTGTCCAGACGGGCATTGTCCCCGACGTAGGCTTCGGTATTCGTGGTGAGGATATTGGCGGCGATGGCGACGCCGACCCCCGCCTTTTTCCCGACCCCGCCGCCGCCGGCGATATTCTGGTAGGCGATATCGTTGCGCGCCCCAAGGGTGGTCGTATCGGTGCTGGTGACCACCGCCCCCGTGCCGATGACGGCCCGGGTATCCATGACCGCCACGTTGATCCCCGCGGAACCGGCGGCGCCGTAATCCTTGCCGCCGCCCACCGCGAGGGCCCAGACGGAAAGGTCGTTGGTCTTCGCCGCGGGGGTCACGGCCTGCACCGTGAGCCCGTTCGCAGCGACGACGGCGTTGGCGCCGACCAGCGCATGGTTGGCCGTGGCGGCGACGTTCAGGCCAAGGGCAGCGCCGACCCCCGTCTGCTGGTCATCGCTCGGGATGGCTGCACCGATGACCTTGGTGTCGAGATCGGTTTCGCTCTCGGCGAGGATGCCGAGGGTCGAACCCGCGGCCACGCGGACACCGTCGGCAATGGCCGCGGTATTGGTGGACGTCACCCAGTTTACGCCGATGGCAGCCGCGACGCCGGTACTCCCCGAGCCGGTTCCGCCCTGGCCGTTGGCACCGGCGGTTTTCGACGTCGCATTCGTGTTGGCTGTGTCGAGGTTGTCCTGGGCCTTGGGCAAGGTTTTGCTGCCGCCGGTGGCCGAATCCGCCTGGGCCTGGGCTTCGCTGTCCCCTTTTCTCGCCCCCTCGGCCTCGCTCTTGCTCCCCTTGGCGCTCGCCCGCACGTCCATGGCGCTGAATTGCTGCGTCGAGGAAGCGATGGCCACGGCGCCGTCCGCCACCAGGTCCCGCGCCAACACCGCCGTGGTCGAGTCGATGATGATGTTGACGCCGACGGCGGCGCCCACCGCGACCTTTTCGCCGGCCACACTGGCGTCGACCGCCGTGCTGACCGCCCCGGTGTGCCCCGCCCGGACAGCCACGTTACCGGTCACATCGAGGGGCGTACTGCCCGAACTGCCGACCCTGGCCGTGGTCGTGTCGTCGGCAAAGGCGATCGCCACCGCCGGGCTGACGGCCGTGCCGCCCGCCGCCCCGGCCTTGACCGTCGTCGTCATCGCGTGGACGGAATCGGCCTGCAGGGCCAGGTTGTTGCCGCCCGTGAGGATCGCCGCATCCTCGATCTCGGCGCGCGTGACGTTGACCGCGGGGACGTTCAGGGCAACGGACGCTCCGACCCCCACATTGCCGCCTGAGACCTTCGAAGCCGCGCTCGCCACATCATTCTGGGCATTGGCCGCCGTGATGCGGATGTCGCCGCTCCCCGCCGCAACCGTAGCGCCGCTGGCGATCACGGCCGCCGTATGGTTGGTGACGACATTCAGTGCCAGCGAGCCGGCAACGCCCACTTTCGAGGCCCCGGCGCCCGATACAGCATCAGCCTCGAAGCTGTGGCTCTTTTCTATCAGCTTTTGCCTGGTTCCGGTCCCCGCGGAGGTGAGGTCGATGGTTTTCCCCTGCAGGGCCTCCTCGGCCGTGGCGGCAAGTTTGACGGCCCTGGGGTCGAGAATGGTCAGCTTCTGGTCGAAGAGGCCCAGGTTCTCGATGGCGAAGGTCAGATCGACCACTGCCTTGGTGGTGGGATCGAGCAGTTTGACCCAGGTCGGGTTGCTCTTGTCCACCTCGATCATGTAGGTGGAACCGTCGGCCAGGCCGCCCAGGGTGGAGTTCAGGATGTTCGCCTTGGAGTAAACCACCAGGTCGCCGTCCTTCAGAACGTGGTCGGCGCCAAGGTTGATCGTGTTATCCGTGTAATTGACGTTGCCGATGCCGCTGTTCAGGTTGTCGATATCGACCCCGATGGCACTCAACGCGGCCTTGAGCTTCGTGTAATCCTCGGGGGAGAGCACGCCAAGGTCGGACAGCTTGAACGGCACGACATTGAAGTTTCTCGTGTCGTCCATGACCGCGTAGTAGGTCTGGCCGGTGGTCAGGCCGCCGATGCTGGTTCCGCCGCCATTGTCGTAAACCACTGCGTCGCCGGTCTGCAGCCCGCTGCCGTCAGCGAGGGTGATGCTGTCCCTGGTCGTGGAGACGTCGGTCGAGGCGAACGGCTTGTCATCGCCGGCCATTTTTGCCTCGATGACGATCCCGTTCGCCGCCACACTGGCGCCGCTGCCGATGGAGGCCGTGTTCGCCACATCCGTATAACTCAGGGCGAGA
>CAZRTZ010000013.1:0-47850 GCA_964603155.1 uncultured Geobacteraceae bacterium
CGCTTCGGGCTTGGCCGGGGCGGGGGCCGGCGCGGGCACCGCCGGTGTGGCCGGAGGAGGCGGCACCGGAACCGGGGCCGGGGCCGGCTTGGGCGCGGCCACCACTTGCTTCGGCGGTGGCGGCGGTGGCGCCGGTTCCTCCATCATCAGGAAATAGTAGCCCGCACCGGCTCCGGCGATCACCAGCAGCAGCACCAGCAGCAGGATACGGGTTCTGGAACTCCCGGCCTTCTTGATGGTCATCGGGTATTCAGGCTCGTACGGAGCCGTCTGTTCCCCCTCGGAGAAGGCACTGCTCAAATCCGTTTCCGGGAAGGTGTCGTCATCGTCGAACTTGAATTCATCCTTGTCGGCCATCGTCGTTCTCCTCGCCTTCTGTTTGCTAATCTTCCAAGGCTTCGCGCTTGAAGCCTTCGAGCAGTTTCGCGGTCAGGTGCGACGGCACCTCGTCGTAGTGGTCGAACTCCATGGTGAACAGACCGCGGTCGGAGGTCATCGAGCGCAGTTCAGGCGCATATTTGAGCACCTCGGCCATCGGCACCTGGACCTTGACCACCTGGTTGGACCCCTGGGGATCAACACCAAGGACGCGCCCGCGCCGCGAGTTCATGTCACCAATCACATCACCGACGCAGTCGTCAGGAACCGTGATTTCCATAATCATCACCGGCTCGAGCAGCACCGGGTTGGCCGCTTCGCTGGCCTTTTTGAAGGCCATCGACCCGGCAATCTTGAAAGCCATCTCCGACGAATCGACCGAATGATATTGACCATCATACAACGTTACCCGGAAATCCTGCACGGGGAAACCACCCAGCCACCCCTTGCGCATCGACTCGTGAATCCCCTTATCGACCGCCGGGATGTACTGACGCGGCACCACGCCGCCGACGATGGCATCGACGAATTCGTAGCCGCTGCCGCGCGGCAGCGGCTCCAGCCGGATGTGCACGTCGGCGAACTGGCCGCGCCCGCCGGACTGCTTCTTGTGCCGGTAGTGCTGCTCGACCTTCTTCTTGATCGTCTCGCGATAGGGAACCTTCGGCTCCTTGAGAATCACCTCGACACCGAACTTGCGCTTGAGCTTCTCCACCGCAACCTCGACGTGAACCTGCCCCATCCCGGAGATGATCATCTCCTTGGTCTCGTCGTCGCGCTGGATGGTCAGGGCCGGGTCCTCCTCGGTCAGACGCTGCAGGCCGGAGAAGATCTTGTCTTCGTCCCCCTTGCTTTTCGGTGCCAGGGCGAAAGAGATGACCGGCTTCTGGACCGCGGGATTGGCATAGACGATCGGCTTGGCCCCATCGCAGAGCGTGTCACCGGTGGTCGTCTCCTTGAGCTTGGCCACGGCGACGATATCGCCGGTGACCGCCTCGCCGACCGGCTTGTACTTCTTCCCTTCGGGGATGAGAATCTGGCCGAGCCGCTCGCTGGTGTCCTTGTTGGGGTTGTATACGGTGGAGTCGGACTTGACCACCCCGGAATAGACCCGGAACAGGGTGAGTTTGCCCGTGAACGGGTCGCTGATGGTCTTGAAGACCATGGCCGAGAACGGTTCGTTGCGATCGGCGGCGCGGGATTCCTGTTCGCCGGTCTTCGGGTTGGTGCCGTGCTGGGTACCGCGATCGATCGGCGACGGCAGGCACTTGACCATGTAGTCGAGCAACTGGCGGATGCCGATGTTCTTCGAGGCACTGCCGCACATCACTGGGATGAAGCGCCCCGTCAGCGTCCCTTCGCGCAGTGCCTTGAGAACCTCCTCGAGCTCCAGCTCCTCGGTCTCCAGGTACTTCTCCATCAGGGCATCGTCGGTATCGGCGCAGGCTTCCAGCATCAGGGTCCGCAGCCGCTTGGCTTCGTCGAGGTATTCGGCCGGGATGTCGGTCTCCTGGTAGGTCCCTTTCTCGTCGAACTGGAACACCCTGGCCTTGAAACGCACCAGGTCGATGATCCCCTTGAAATTGGCTTCCTGGCCGAGGGGCATGTTGACCGCGACCGCCTTGGCCCTGAGCGATTTTTCCAGGTCATCGACCGTCTTGAGGAAATCGGAGCGCTCGCGGTCGAGCTTGTTGACGAAGACGATCCGCGGGTTTTCGAACTCCTCGGCCCATTTCCAGATCGTCTGGGTCTGCGCCTTGACGCCGTCCACTGCCGACACCATCAGGACCACGCCGCCGAGCACACGCATGCAGCTGCGGGTGTCGTGGAGGAAATTGGTGTAGCCAGGGGTGTCGACGATATGCAGGTCATGCTCCAGCCACTCGCAGTGATGCAGCTTGGAGGTGATGGTAATCTTGCGGCGCACTT
This sequence comes from uncultured Geobacteraceae bacterium, assembly GCA_964603155.1. Lineage (GTDB taxonomy): Bacteria > Desulfobacterota > Desulfuromonadia > Desulfuromonadales > BM103 > VAUL01. The sequence goes on from CAZRTZ010000013.1 coordinate 2,308, forward strand.
CCTCCGGCTCGAAGTCCATGTTGGAGGATCCGTCATCGACCTTGCCGAGACGGTCGGTCATCCCGGTATTGAAGAGGATCGCCTCGACCAGCGAGGTCTTCCCTGCGTCACCCTGTCCCACGATCCCCACGTTGCGTACCTTGACCGTTTCGAAGTTCAGCATGTTCTCTCCTTTCTTCGTGACTGATGGGATATGTACCGCAATGATCAGCTAAACGCTCTGCACTCTCTCCTGGCGCTGTTTATTGTGCTCGAAAATAATCCGCAGCCCCTCCAGGGTCAAATCCGGAGCGACTTCCTTGACATAGCGACTATAGGGGGCAACCAGGCCGGCCAAACCGCCGGTAGCGAGCACACACGGGGGCTCGGGCAGCTCGTCGAACATGCGCGCGAGGATTCCGTCAACCAGCCCGACATAACCGAAGAAAATCCCTGCCTGCATGCTGTGCACCGTGTTGGTGGCGACCGCTGCCGGAGGCGGTGTGATTTCCACCCGCGGCAACTTGCTGGCCCGCCGGCTCAGGGCTTCCGCAGAAATCCCCAGGCCCGGGGCGATCGCGCCGCCAAGATATTCGCCGGCAGCGCTGACCACATCAAAGGTGGTCGCCGTGCCGAAATCGATGACGATCAGACTTTGCCCCTTACGGGCATAGGCCGCGACGGCATTGACGATCCGGTCGGCGCCGACGTCCCTCGGGTTGTCGTATCGAACCGGCATCCCGGTCTCCGTCTGCGGGCCAACCACCAGCGGGGCGCACCCGAAGTGACTGCGGGCCAGCGATTCGATTGCCGGAAGCACCGCGGGGACCACGCTGACGATGACGATGTCATCGACAGCCAGCGTCTGCAGGCCGGCCATCGTGAACACCCCATGCACCGCCAGTGCCCACTCATCGGCGGTCCTGGTCCGGTCGGTGCACAAACGCCAGGTGTGCAGCAGTTCGCCGCCCCGGAAGAGACCGAGCACCGTGTTGGTATTGCCGATGTCGATGGCTAAGAGCATAAAATTCCGTGAAGCGTGATCAGTGAAGCGTGATCCGTTGGCAGCAAAAGCATTGCTTCATCCTGCTCGGTTTCTTTTCGGGTTTTCCGGACCACGGATCACGTAGCAACAACCTTAACATCCCCCGCCAGAATCCGCGCCGTGGAACCGTCAGCCAGTTCCAGCAGCAGGGCGCCGTCACGGTCGATTCCGCTGACCCGGCCACGCACCAGGCCGCTGCCGGCCTCATCGACTTCGACCTGCCTGCCGATCAGGTCGCAACGGGATTCCCATTCGGCCAGAATCGGGGCCAAACCGAAATTCAGGTAGTCGGCATACAGCTTGTCGAGTTGCTGCAAAAGCTCCCTGGCAAAGGCCGCTCTTGAGACCGCCACCCCGCCGGCCAGCCGCAGCGATGTGGCCGGCATGCGCAGATCGGCGGGGAACTGATCGGCGGTCATGTTCAGATTGACGCCGATGCCGAGAACCACGAAGCGAATCCGGTCGACTTCGGCGCTCATCTCGTTGAGCAGACCGGCCACCTTGCAGCCGTCGACCAGGACATCGTTGGGCCATTTGTGAATCGGCTGCAGGCCGCTGACCGCCGCAATGGCCCGACTCACCGCCACGGTTGAGACGAAGGTCAGCTGCGGAGCGGCATGAGGCGGCAGCGGCGGACGCAACAGTACGGAGAGGTACAGGTTGACGGCCGGCGGCGACACCCAGATTCTCCCCATGCGCCCCTTGCCGGCAGTCTGCCGGTCGGCGATCACCACCACCCCTTCTCCGGCGCCGGCTTCCCCCAGGGCATAGGCCTGCCGGTTGGTGGAATCGGTTTCTTTCAGGTAGTGAAGATCGCGCCCGACCACTCGGGTGTTCAAACCGATACGCAGCTCTTCGGCCAGCGGCAGATCGGGAGTTTCCCGCAGCCGATAACCGCGTGAAGGGATCGCCTCGATCAGGTAGCCCAGCTGGCGCAACTGGCCGATCTGCTTCCAGACGGCGTTGCGCGACACGCCCAGAACCTCGCTCAGGCGTACCCCCGACACGTAGCCGTCCGGGGACTGGTGGAACAGCCGGAGGATGGTTTCCCGCGCGGGGCTGACAGTCATGGGCCGAGTTCGCCGTCCGGATCAGTTAAAGAGCATGGAGATGTCGACGGAACGATAGGAATGGGTCAGGGCACCGACCGAGATCAGATTGACCCCGGTCTCGGCGATGGCCCGCACCGTTTCCAGATTGACCCCGCCCGAGGCTTCGGTCACCGCGCGACCTCCCACCAGGTCGACCGCCGCCGTAAGCTGCTGCAGATCCATGTTGTCGAGTAACAGGATATCGGCACCGGCGGCCAGCGCCTCCTTCACCTCGTCGAGATCACGCACTTCCACTTCTATCTTGACGGTGTGCGGCGCCCTCACCCGGGCACGGCTCACGGCGTTCGTAATCCCGCCGGCCGCGACCACGTGATTCTCCTTGATCAGAACCCCGTCATAGAGTGCCATGCGGTGGTTGCCGCCGCCGCCGACGCGCACCGCGTACTTCTCCAGGGTGCGCAGCCCCGGCGTGGTTTTGCGGGTATCGACAATGGTTGCGTCCGTCCCGGCAACCTCCTTGACAAAGCGCGCCGTCAGGGTCGCCACCCCGCTGAGACGCTGCAGCAGGTTGAGTGCCACCCGCTCCCCCTGCAGCAGACCGGCAGCGTCGCCCTTGAGCCAGGCGATCACCTCGCCACGCCGTACCGCCTGCCCATCGGCGATCAACCCCTCGAAAGCGATCTGCGGGTCAACCAGGGCGAAGACCTGGCGAGCCACGTCGATCCCGGCCAGGACAAAATCCTCCTTGGCGACCAGTTCGGCGCGGGCGACTGTCCCGGGGGGAACTGTCGCCGCGGTGGTGATGTCCCCGGAGCCGATGTCTTCTTCGAGAGCATTGCGCAGCAGTCGCTCGACAAGAGGCGAACGCATGGGAATCTCCTTCAAAAAAAAGGCGGCCAGAAGCGCCGCCCGGGAAAATCACTTGTTGGCCAGCACAAGCCGGGCCTCCTGCTTCATTTCGGCCAGCATTGCCTGAACCTTGTCCGTTTCGATGACCAACTCGGCGGCCTGGGCGAGGCTGGCGAAAAAAGCAGTAATTCGCCCCGGCTCGAATGGCCCCTGCGCCAGCCCGGCAAATTCCTTTTCGGCCAACGAGGCACCGAAGGCGCCCAGATACTTTTGCGCTACCTTGCGCACTGCACCGAGCAGCAAGGCCTTCCGTTCTGCATCCGTAACCGGCCCGGCGGGCCTGGCCGGCGCGTTTGAGGCGGTCGCAACCGCCTGCCTTTCACCGATGGCCGCCTGCCAGAGTTCCGCAAGGTTTTCCGTCTCCCACAGATCGGCAAGCTGTTTGTCCGCCTGTCCCTGGGCAGCCAGCACATCGATCTTGGCCCCGGTCTCCCTGGCAACCGAACGCGAAACGTCAGCCGTGCGCTCCACATCGGCGGCCCCTTCGTGAAAGAACCCTGCCGGATGCCCCCCACGGTAAAAGATCAGGGCCACCCGTTCCCCGCCATAAATGCGCAGGCAGCCATCCAGTTGATCGTCGCGCAGCCGCTTGAGCAGGGCGCGCACATTGAGCAACTCCAACTCCTGGCCCTGGTGCAGGAGTTCACCATGCAATACGCCGTGCAGAAGCGTGGCCAACTCCGCAGAGAGCCGGTAGATGCTCAGCAATCCATTGAGCTTGAGGGCTTCGCTGAAGATGCGGGAAATGGCCTGGCGCGCCAACAGGCTGTCGTGGGCGGATTCGAACAGGGCATCGACGAAACGGCCACCCTCGAAAAGGAAAATACCGGTCGCCGCCGGAAAATCGAAGCGCAGGTAGCCGGTAAACTTCCCCTGACGCAGCTTGTCGAGCGCCTCCGGCAGGGAAACCTTGCCGGGATTGACCTTTTCCTTTACCGGGTTGCCGCGTGGCAACAGAATCATGAAAACCCCTTCGGGAGCAAATCGTGAAGCCGACAGACCCTAAAGATTAACTATCTAAAATATTTAGCCATTCTTGTCAAGGACAATGCCTGGCCCGAGGTCCGCGACCTGCGACCCGGCAGCCGGCTTGCGGATCTCTGATCAAAACGCAAAAGGGCCGGGAAACCGGCCCCTTACAGCTTGCTATTTAATGCAAGCGTTCAAGATTGCGCAGGCCTATTAATACCGAAACTCAATAACGGGCGTCAGCGTAATCGACCCAGCCACCGGCCTGCACCAGGGCCTTGTCGAACGGGCTGATTTCGAAGCGGAACGTTTCGGCACCGGCGCCCGTATTCGCCACGACTTCCTGGCGGTCGAGATGCACTTCGATCTCGATCTTGCCGGCCGCCGCCTCCTCGAGGTCGAAGAGCTTCTGGATGTCGGCCGGCGACAGTTCAATGGCAAGCATCCCGCAGTTGAACATGTTCTGGCGGAAGATGCGCGCGTAGCTTTCGGCGATGATGGTGTGGATGTTGTTGACCTCGAACACCCAGGGAGCGTGCTCACGCGAGGAACCGCAGCCAAAATTGGCGCGGGTCACGACCACCCGGGCCTGCTTCAGCTCCTCTCCCTTGGGGTCGAACCCTTCCAGTTTAAGGTCTTCCAGGCAATAAGGCTTGAGGGCTTCCTTGGTCACCTCGGTCAAGTACTTGGCCGGGATGATCTCGTCGGTGTTGATGTCGGAGCGGTCGAGGAAGATCGCCGGTCCGCCGAAGGTTTTTTTCATTTGGCTTCTCCGTATGGGATTCATGTAGGGGCGCGGTTTCCGCGCCCTGAGCGGGGAGACCCCGCCCCTACGTGATCAAATCACAGTGTCCGGGCGTCGGTGATGACCCCGGTAATGGCCGCGGCCGCGGCCGAAGCCGGGCTCATCAGGTGGACCATGCCACCCTTGCCCATGCGCCCGTTGAAGTTGCGGTTGCTGGTCGAGGCGCACACCTCCCCTTCGGCCAGCACGCCATTGCTCATGCCGAGGCAGGCGCCGCAGGTCGGATTGGTCACGCAGAAGCCGGCGTCCATGAAAATCTGGATGATCCCTTCGTTGAGGGCTTCCTGAAAGATCTTCGGCGTCGCCGGCGAAACGATGCCGCGCACCGAGTCGGCAATCCTGCGCCCCTTCAGAACCTCTGCGGCCTGGCGCAGGTCCTCGATGCGGCCGTTGGTGCAGGTACCGATGTAGACCTGGTCGACCCTGGTCCCGACCATCTCCTTGACCGCTTTGACGCAGTCGGGCTTGAAGCCATAAGTTACCTGAGGCTCAAGGACCGAAACATCGAAATTCAAAACCTTTTCGTAATTGGCGTCGGCATCGGCGCACCAGCGCGAATATTCGGCCAGAGCCGCCTCCTTGCTGGCAAATTCCTCCTGGACGAAGGGCCACAGGTAGTCGACCGTGGTCATGTCCGGCTGGCAGATGCCACAGGTGCCACCGGCTTCGATCGCCATATTGCACAGGGTCATGCGCGCATCCATGCTCATCGCCTCGACGACCGGGCCGTGGAATTCGATGACGCGGTCAGTGGCGCCGTTGACGCCCAACTGGCCGATGACGAAGAGAATCACATCCTTGGCCACCACCCCCTGCTGCAGAGTGCCGGTCAGGTTGACGCGGATTGTCGTCGGTTCACGGAAGGCGCACACTCCCTTGAGGATGCCGACTTCCAGGTCGGTCGTCCCCACGCCGGCGGCGAACGCGCCGAACGCCCCGTGGGTGCAGGTGTGCGAGTCGCCCATGATCACCGTGAACCCAGGGCGGACATAGCCCTTCTCCGGAAAGATGGCGTGACACACGCCGTTGCGGCCGACATCGAAAAAGTCCTTGATGTTGTGACGATGCGCCCAGTCGCGCAGCATCTTGGCCTGCAGCGCGGTCTTGCTGTCCTTGGCCGGGGTGACGTGATCGATGACCGCCTTGATCTTGCTCGCATCAAACACACGGTCCTTGCCACGCCACTCAAGGTCGGCAATCGCCACCGGGGTGGTGATCTCATGACAGAAGACCCGGTCGAGATTGAGCACCTTGGCCCCGGGGAACGGCTCGTCACGCAGATGCGCGGCGAAAATCTTTTCTGCTGTAGTCTGACCCATTTACGTATCTCTCCTTACAAATTCAGGTTAAGGGACCGGGGTCCGAGGGGCAGGGATAAACCCCGGGCCTCGGGCCACGAGCCTCGAGCCCGCTCAAAGCTGGTGCGGATTCTTCTTGATCTTGGCCATCCCCTTGTTCAGGGCGTTGATGAACGCCTTGGCGCTGGCGACGATGACATCGGAATGCGCCCCCTGCCCCAGCACCTCGCGGCCGTTGACCTCCAGACGCACGGTGCACTCGCCGAGAGCATCGGTGCCGCCGGTGATCGAGCCGAGGCCGAAGTGCAGGAGTTTCGGCTCCATCTTGGTCAGTTTTTTAATGGCCTTGAAAGTGGCATCCACCGGGCCGTCGCCGATCACCGCGGTCTTCTTGACCTTGCCGTTGATCTCCAAGGCGACTGTCGCCGTCGGCGCCGCGAAGGAACCGGAGGAGACGTTCATCTGCACCAGCTTGATGACCTCGGGGATGCGGACGACCTCATCGGCCACGATGGCGTCGAGGTCCTCGTCGAAAATCTCCTTCTTGAGGTCGGCCAGCGCCTTGAAGCGGACGAAGGCCTTCTCGATATCCTCCTTGGAAAGCTCATAGCCAAGCTCCTTGAGCCGCGCGATGAAGGCGTGCCGGCCGGAGTGCTTGCCGAGGACCAGTTTGTTGGTGTTCAGGCCGATCGACTCGGGAGTCATGATCTCGTAGGTGCTCTTCTCCATCAGCACCCCGTGCTGGTGAATCCCCGCCTCGTGGGCAAAGGCGTTGGCGCCGACGATCGCCTTGTTCGGCTGTACCACGATGCCGGTGATGGTCGTCAGCAGTCTGCTGGCCGCGTAAATGTGCTCGGTATTGACATTGGTGCGGAACGGCAGGATGTCGTGGCGGGTGCGCAGCGTCATCACCACTTCTTCAAGCGAGCAATTGCCGGCACGTTCACCGATCCCGTTGATGGTGCATTCCACCTGACCGGCACCGGCCTGGATCGCCGCCAGCGAGTTGGCCACCGAAAGGCCGAGATCATTGTGGCAATGCACGGAAATCACGGCTTTTTCGATATTTGGCACATTCTCCTTGAGATAACGGATGATATTGAAGTACTCCGACGGGATGGTGTAGCCGACGGTGTCCGGAATGTTCACCGTCCTGGCACCGGCCTCGATGACCGCCTGCACCACCTTGGCCAGGAACGGCAGGCGGGTGCGCACCGCGTCCTCGGCCGAGAATTCGACGTTGGGAGTATAGCCGGCCGCCCGCTTGACCGCCTTCACCGCGGTGTCGATCACCTGCTGCTCGCTCATCTTCAGCTTGTACTTCATGTGGATGTCGGAGGTCGCGATGAAGGTGTGGATCCGTCCGCGCTCACCGGCATACTTGAGCGCCTCCCAGCCGCGGTCGATATCCATGTCGTTGGCCCGGCAAAGCCCGGCGATCTCCGGCCCCTTGATCGTCTGCGCCACCTTCTTGACCGCCTCGAAATCGCCCTCCGAGGCGATCGGGAAGCCGGCCTCGATGACATCGACATTCATCTTTTCCAGCTGATGGGCAATGCGCAGCTTCTCCTCGATGTTCATGCTCGCGCCGGGAGATTGTTCACCGTCACGCAGGGTGGTGTCGAAAATCTTGATCAATTTGGCCTGCTCTTTGGCTTTGCTCATCGTCATTTCCTCCGTTGAAGGGGTTGTGACTGCCTGTAAAAATAAAAAAACTCCCGCCCCGGACAGGGGCGAGAGCTGAATGCTTCGCGGTACCACCCTGCTTCGCCCACCGCTGCTTTTTTGCTGCGACGGACCTTGTTTGACCGTTGACGCCGGCTTACGGCAGAGGCTAGCGGGAGACGGATCTCCGTTCACCTCCGCGGCTCCAAGGCGAGTTCAGGATCTCCCGCACCGGTTCGCACCAACCACCGGCTCTCTCCAGCAGGAGGGGGCCCCTACTACTCCTTTTCACAGCCTTTAAACTCAATTGCCCCGTGAGTTAAGCAAAAGAAACATCCGGCTGTCAAGGCTTTTATCAACCGTAACACGCGCATCACATTGCGCCGGAGCGACCGCTTGTGGCATTCTATGCATAATATTGCCAGAGCAAACCAGAACAAGAGACAAGGAGCTTTTCCCGATGCTACGCCTGCTGCCGGTTACCATCTCCCTGCTACTTATCGCCTGCATCCTCCCCCTCCCCGCCAGCGCCTTCACCAAAGACGGCTGCGGCACCGGCACCTGCAACAGCTGCCACAGTCTCGATGCCAAGGAGGCCGGCAAAATTCTCGGCGGGCTGGTCGACAAGGTCAACAAGGTGGAGTTCGCCGAGATTCCGGGAATGTGGCTGGTCGAAATCGAGAAGGGGGAGAAGAAAATTCCCGTCTATGTCGATTTCTCCAAAAAATACGTTTTCTCCGGAAGCATGATTCGCCTGGCCGACCGTGGCGACGTCACCCAGGAGCGCCATGCCCGCATGAACAGGATCGACATGAAGCGCATCCCCCTGGACGACGCCCTCGTGCTGGGGAGCAAAACTGCGAAAACCAGAGTTGTGGTCTTCACCGACCCGGAATGCCCCTACTGTAAGCAACTGCATGTCGAACTGCAGGAAGTGGTGCGCCGCGATTCCGACATCGCCTTCCTGATCAAGATGTTCCCGCTGAAAATGCACCCCAACGCCTATACCACCGCGAAAAGCATCGTCTGCGCCAAATCCATGGAGTTTCTCGAACTGAGCTTTGCCGGCAAGCCGGTTCCGCCTCCGCTGTGCAGCACCAAGGTTGTCGATCAGACCCTGGCGCTGGTCAACGATCTCGGCATTCAATCGACCCCGACCCTGGTCCTGCCCAACGGCCTGGTGATGCCCGGCTTCAAGACCGCCGACGAACTGCTCAAGCGGATCCGCGAGGAACTGGTCGCCTCCAGATAGACGTGCCGGCGCTGGCACCAGCCCACACTTGCGTTGCCTTGTTCGATCTGCTATTTATTCCTGATTATTCTACCACAACGACTTTAATCAACTTGATGAAGGAGATCTTCTCATGGGCTTGATGGCCGGCAAACGCGGCATCATCTTCGGTGTCGCCAACGATATGAGCATCGCCTGGGGGATTGCCCAGCAGCTGCATGCCGCCGGGGCGACCCTCGGTTTCACCTACCTGAACGAAGCCCTGGAAAAACGCGTGCGGCCTCTGGCCGAATCGCTCGGTTCGACCCTGATCCTGCCGTGCGACGTCGCCAGCGACGAGCAGATTGCCGCCACCTTTGCCGCCATCGAGAAGGCCTGGGGGAAGATCGACTTTGTGGTGCATTCGGTGGCCTTCGCCAACCGCGAGGACCTGAAGAACCCTTTCACCCAGACCAGCCGTGAAGGCTTCATGCTGGCCATGGATATCAGTGCCTATTCGCTGGTCGCCGTCAGCCGCTATGCCGTGCCGCTGATGGCCGATGGCGGCAGCATCGTCACCATGAGCTACCTCGGCGCCGAACGTGCCATCCCCGGCTACAACGTGATGGGGGTAGCCAAGGCGGCCCTGGAAGCCTCGGTGCGCTATCTGGCAGCAGAACTCGGCGAGAAGAAGATCCGGGTCAATGCCATCTCCGCCGGGCCGATCCGTACCCTGGCGGCTTCGGCGGTCGGTGATTTCAAGGCCAAGATCAAGCTGATGGACGATTACGCCCCGCTGCGCCGCACTGTCACCCAGGAAGAGGTGGGCAAATCGGCCCTCTACTTCCTCTCCGACCTGGCTTCCGGCGTCACGGGCGAGATCCACTACGTCGACGGCGGCTTCAACATCACGGTCAGCGCCTAATTTGATGCCTCACCCCGCAGACTTCAGCGACGGCAAAGGCTCCCCGGTAAGGGGAGCCTTTTGTTTCGGATTCGACGCCTCGCTCCTTGCGCCTCAGCCCTTGCGACGACCGCTATGATTCACGGCAATCTGTCCGGACTGCGTTCGAGCCAGATCAAGACGCTTGAGCGCCTGACGCGCCGGCATGTCCCGCCGGATGTCGTGATCACTCCGGAACTCGCCCGGGAGATTGCCGTGCTGTCCCGTGAACTGCGCCGGCAACTGGCGCTGGTTCTCGATCGCCAGGGGGAGGTCCTGCATGTGGTGGTCGGCAATGACCGGGAGGTCGTGCTCCCCGACCTGACCGACCATGCTCTCGGGCGCAGCGGACTGCGCGGCCTGCGCTGTATCCACACCCATCTCAAGGGCGAGCCCCTCACCCAGGACGACCACAACGATCTGGCCCTTCTGCGTCTCGACCTGATGGCTGCGATCGCGGTCGGCAGCGACGGTGCGCCGGGAGCGGTTCATTACGCCCACCTGGTCCCGCCGGGGCCGGACGGACGCCTGGCCGAAACCCTCTACGCACCCTCGGTTCACGCCCTCGCCCTCCATTTCGCGACCTTCATCGGTGCACTCGACAGCGAACTGGAGCGCACCCGCGCCGCAACCGTCGACCTGGCCGACCGGCGCGAGAAGGCGATCCTGATCTCGGTAACCCAGATGCCGCGCCAGGAGGCGGAGGATGCCCTGGACGAGCTGACCGAACTGGCACGCACAGCGGACGTGGTCGTCCTCGACCGGGTCATGCAGCGACCCCGGCAGATGAATCCGCGGACCCTGATGGGCGAAGGCAAGCTCAAGGAAGTGGTGATTCGCGCCCTGCAGCAGGGCGCCACCCTGCTCATCTTCGACCAGGATCTTACCCCCGCGCAGGTGCGGGCCATCTCCGCGCTCACCGAGATCAAGGTCATCGACCGCAGCCAGTTGATTCTCGACATCTTCGCCCGAAGAGCCCACACCCTCGACGGCAAGGTCCAGGTCGAGCTGGCGCAACTCCGCTACATCCTCCCCCGCCTGACCGGCAAGGGAACCGCCATGTCCCGGCTGATGGGGGGGATCGGCGGACGCGGCCCCGGCGAGACCAAACTGGAAATCGACCGCCGCCGCATCCATGACCGCATCGCCCGCCTGGAAAAACAACTCGACGATCTGGGCCGTCAACGCCGTCAGCGCCGCCAGCGTCGGATCAGCGCCGGCATCCCGATCGTCTCCATCGTCGGCTACACCAATGCCGGCAAATCGACCCTGCTGAACGCCCTGACCCAAAGCGAGGTCTTCACCGAGGACCTGCTCTTCGCCACTCTCGACACATCCACCCGGCGCTTGCGTTTCCCCCGGGAGCGCGAGGTGATCATCACCGACACGGTCGGCTTCATCCGGCAGCTGCCGAAAAGCCTGATGGGGGCGTTCAAGGCCACCCTCGAAGAGCTCGAGGACGCCCATCTGCTGCTGCATGTCGTCGATATCGGCAACCCGCGCTGCGAGGAGCAGATTCGCGCGGTGGAGCGCATCCTGCGCGAGCTGGACTTGCATGAGATTCCGCGCCTGCTGGTGTTCAACAAAATCGATCTGGTGGAGTCGATGGTCGTCACCGCCCTGTGCCGCCGCTACGAGGCCATTCCGGTCAGCGCCCGCGACCGTTCGACGTTCGTTCCCCTGCTCGGCGAACTCGAAGAACGTTTCTGGGGGGAGGAATCCCGTTTCGACACTGAGTAAATTGACTTCCGCGCCGCAACGGGTGTATTTTGCGCAGATGATGAAAAGTCGCGGACTATCGTGCGGCATCACCTGCCTGCTATCGACCCTGCTGCTGGTCGGCTGTGCCATCGACACGCGCACTTCGCCCCAGGCGCAGTTGCGGCTCTCGCCGCAAACTTCCGCAGAGCAACTGCGCCCGGCCAGCCTCCCGTCGGCAGCGTTGCCCCCCCTCCCCCAGTCCGCTTTCCTGATCGACCCCGCAACGCCGGCAGCGGCCAGCGCCGAGGCGGACGATGCCGACCCATCTCTCAGCGATGATGCCGAGGGGATCATCGTCGAACTCGAAGGGGATCAACCTGACGACCTTGACGCGGAGACGCGCGAAGACAACGCGGTCCTGCAGCAGACCAACCAGCTGAATACGCCAGAGGAAGAAGGGGAAACGGTATTCCTCAACGCCGGGGAGTTCGACTTCCCGGTTGTCGACAACGACAAGGTCCGCTATTTCATCGATTACTTCAGCGGCCCGATCCAGAAGCATGTGCGGGTCTGGCTGGAGCGTTCGACCCAGTATCTGCCGATGATGCAGGAGGTTTTCGCCGAGCAGGGGCTGCCGCGCGACCTGGTCTATCTGGCGATGATCGAATCCGGCTTCAACAGCAAGGCCCTGAGCCGGGCCAAGGCGTCGGGGCAGTGGCAGTTCATGGAACGCACCGGCAAAGCCTACGGCTTGAACAACGACTGGTGGCGTGACGAGCGCCGCGACCCGGAAAAGGCTACCCGGGCGGCGGCCCGCCACCTTGCTGACCTCTACCGGATGTTTGATGGTGACTGGTATCTGGCCCTGGCGGCCTATAACGCCGGCGCCGGCAAAATCACCCGGGCCATCGAGCGCTACGGCACCCGCGACTTCTGGCAATTGACCCATGGTTCCTACCTGAAGAAGGAGACCAAGGATTACGTGCCGAAGATGCTGGCCGGGCTGATGATCGCCAAGCACCCGGAACGCTACGGCTTCACCGACCTGGCCTTCCAGGAGCCCCTCACCTATGAGGTTGCCGACCTCGACTCGCCGACCGATCTCGAGATCGTTGCCGAACTGGCCGGGAGCGACTACGAAAGCATCAAGAAGCTCAACCCGGAACTGAAGCGCTGGAGCACTCCGCCGGGAGCCGAACCCTACCAGGTGCGTCTTCCGGTCGGCAGCGGTGCGGCTTTCGCCGAGCGCTACGCCCAACTGCCCAAGGAAAAGCGCGCCAATTTCGTGGTGCATAACATCCGCAAGGGGGATACGCCGGCAACTCTCGCCAAGCGTTACGGGGTGCGTTCCGATGAAATCCTGCGCGTCAACAAGCTGCGCTCGGCCAAGTCGCTGCGCATCGGCCAGAGCCTGCTGATCCCGATCAATCCGGATGCCGGCAAACTGACACTGGCAGAGATGCGCGACGCTCTGCGCGAAGATTCAGCCGAGAGGAAAGTTTCCTCCGCCGGCGGGACGAATTACACGGTCAGGTCCGGCGACAGCCTGTGGAGTATCGCCAGACGTTTCAACGTCAGCGAAGGGCAACTGCGCGGCTGGAACGGTCTCGGCAGCAAGACGGCCCTGAAACCCGGGCAGAAACTGGTGGTCGCAAGCAAGAGCAAAACCGCACCGGCAAAAATCGGCAAGACCCAGGTTGCGGCAAAATCCGGCACCCCCTCGCCGACAAAAAAGATCGTTTACGAAGTTCGCCCCGGCGACAATGTCTGGACCATCAGCCAGAAATTCGATATCGACACGCAGCAGATACTCGACTGGAATCGGCTTTCGAAAAACTCCGTGCTGCGCCCCGGCCAGCGGCTGACGCTACTGGTCAAGAGCAACTCCCGTGGCTGACCCGGAACGGGCGCTCTTTCTCCACTCTCTTCCAAGCACCCTCCCCGCCGGCATCACCCGCATTTACACCGGTGCGGAATTCTGCCCCTGGCGCCTGCCGGACCTTGATGACTTGCGCCGCACGCTGAACTGGGCGCGGACCAACCGTTGTGCGTTCACTCTCGCGACCCCGGCACTCATCGAACCCCGCCGCCCAGAGCTTGCCCTACTGTTGAATGCCTTGCTGCCTGAATTTTCCGCTACAGACGAGTTGGTCATCTCTGACTGGGGGGTGCTGGAACTGGCTCGAGCTGCGAATCCGGACATCACCATCGTGGCCGGCCGTGCCCTCTCCCGACAGAAGCGCGACCCCCGCACCGTTACCCTCGATTTCGACGACATCCAGCTCAGGCACTTCCGCAGCAGCAGCTGGCATGCCGCAGCAGCTGTCGACATGCTGCTGGATCTCGGGATTACCCGCGTTGAACTGGATAACCTCTTGCAAGAGCTGGAACCGCTCCCTGCTCCGCTCAAAGGGAGCGTGCACACCCCTTACGCCATGGTTGCGTCGAGCCGGAACTGCCCGTTCCGCACCCCCGGTACCGCGACCTCCTGCCCGCAGACGTGCGGCGAGGTCTTTTCCCTCAGCCGTGACGACATGCCCTGCCCCCTCCTCCAAGGCGGCAACACCCAATTTGTAAGGGTTCCGCAACTTCCCGCCAATCTTATTGACTGCCGAATCGACCGGGTGGTCGAACACACCGAACTGCCACACTGAAAGCACGGGGGCGGCTCCCCCCGGGGCTTTTGACTTTTCCGTGCCGGATTGCTAAACTGCGCGCCCATTCTCCGGAAAGGATTTCCCTGAACAATGCTGAGCCTGTTGATTGCGCTTGCCGCCGGTGTTGCGGTCACCATCCCCCTGCTGTTTGCTCCGATGCATGCGGCTTTAGCCGTCATCATCGGCACCGTGGTCTTTGCCGGCATCTATGCAGTCATCCTCCGTCAAGTCATGCTCAAGCTCAATGCCGCCGTGGAGGCGGCCCAGAAGAGCCTGGCGGCCAATCACGTGGAGAAAGCGGTGCGTTCCCTGGAGGATATCCAGAAGAAGTTCAGCCGCTGGCAGTTCTTCGTCAAGCAGCAGATGAATTCGCAGATCGGGTCGATCTTTTATCTCAAGCGCGAGTTCGGCAAGGCCTTCGACTATCTCAATCAGGGATTCTCACGGCACTGGGTCGGCATGGCGATGCTGGCGATCTGCTACATGAAGCGCAACCAGACCGGGAAGATGATCGAGACCTTCGACAAGGCCGTCGCCCTCTCCCGCAAGGAGCCGGTGCTATGGAGCGTCTACGCCTTCTGCCTGGAGAAGGTCGGTGACCGTGACAAAGCCATTCAGGTCATGGAGCGCGGCCTGAAAAAGGTCGGCAGCGACGAACTGATGACTGAAAACCTGGAGGCCTTGCGCGAAGGGAAAAAGATGCGCATGCAGCCGTACGGAGACTTGTGGTTCCAGTTCCATCTGGAAAAGACCGGCACCCTGCTGCGCATGCAGACCAAAGCCATTCAGGGGCGCCGCAAGATCGTGCGCCGCTGACCATGTCCCGCAGCAGAAGACGTCCCACCGACCCCTTCAAAACCTTGAAGGGGTCATTTGTTTCCGACGCTGAACGCTTGGAGTTCCTGGCCGCCCTTGAGCAGTTCGACCCCGAAGAGGAAGAGGGCCTTCCTTCCGGGCCACAGCAACCGCAGGCGCAACCACGCCGGCTGAAGCAGTTGGAGCGCGGGCAGATCAAGCCCGAGGCAACCCTGGACCTGCACGGGCTCTCCCGCACGGAGGCACTGGCGCGCGCCCGCGCCTTTCTCGGGCATGCGTCCCGGCAGGGCTGGCCGGCCGTGGTGATCGTCACCGGCAAGGGGCTGCATTCGCCGGACGGCCCGGTCTTGCGCCTGGCGATTGAACAGCTATTGGCCTCTTCCGCGCAACTGGTTCTGGAGTGGGCTCCGGCCCCGCGTCTTTACGGGGGCGGGGGCGCACTGGTGGTTTTCCCTCGCCGCGGGGACGAATCCTGACGCGTCAATCCAACGGCAGTTTCACATCGAAGAACACCCGCAGATCCTCGCGGCCGGACAGCACCGCCTGGCGATTTTCCTCGAGCAGGGAGAACGGCTGGTGGAAGCGGTAGCCCAGGCTGAGGCTGGCCCTGTCTTCGACAGCGATCCCGATGCCGGCGCCAAGTTGATAGCGCTCCAGGGGGTTGCGCTGGTACTTGTCCGGGAGCAAGCGCAGTTCGTCAACCGTCGGTTGCGGGCCGCCGACGGCTTCCAGATAGGGAGAGACCTGCATCCCGGTCGAGATCCGCACATCACCCCCGGAGACGGTGGCGTCAAAACCGAGAGGGATGGCCGCTTCTGGCTGCCCCTTGGGCGGGGGGAGAAGCTCTCCGGCGAGTTGCCGGTCGTATTGGAATCCCTGCGGCGAGGCGTCTTCTCCCAGACAGCTCCCCGTCAACAACAGCCATACACTGAGGACGAGAACCATGTGCCGGAAGCCTCTGGTCATGCTTGCCGGCATGGGTTATCCACCGACTCGCGCTTTCGCAGTCATTTCGTTACCGGCTTACGGCCGCGGCAGGCGATGATCGGCGTATAGCTGAAGCGCCGGGGGTGATTGAAATACGTTTCGAACTCGGCAAAAAACTCCCTCTCGCCGCCCGGGTAAAGCTCCAGCGGGCAGCAGGAACTGGCGATGGCCATGGTGAGTTTCTGCCGCCAGTTTTGCATGATCGATTCCTCCGCTGCTCCGAACAGCAGGTTATACGCCCCGACCTGAACGTCTATCTCTGCATAACCATGGTCGAAGAGCCAACCGTAAAGCCGCCGGCCGGCAAACGGGTCGAAACCGGTCGCCGCTTCCAACCCCCGCAGAATCTCCCTGACGGTCTGGTCGAGGCGCGGCGGCAGGCCGTCGTAGTTCATGCAGTTGTAGTCGAGATCGACCAGGCAGAGAATCCCCCCTGGTCGTACCAGCCGATCGATGCCGCGAAAGAGTTTGTCAGCCTGGTCCCGGTAGTATTCGAACAGGAAGCGGCACCAGACGAAGTCAAACTGGCCGAGTCCGGCCAACTCTTCCAGGACATTGCCGCGCAAGAACGAGACGCCCGGCTTCGCGTAATGTTCACGGGCATACTCCAGGCGTTCCGCAAAAACATCGATCCCCACCGCAGCCCCCCCGGGGCTGGCCGCTTCGAACAGGGTGGCCGTCGTCTTTCCGGGTCCGCAACCGACATCCGCGACCCGCATACCGGGATGCAGCCCCGCCCAGCGTGCCTGCTGCAGGACCAGTAGCGGGTCGGTCTTGATCTCGAGGCGCGAGGTTTCCGCAGCGCTCTCCATGAAATAGTTCTCTTGGGGCATCATTTACGCCTTTTCCCGGCAAGTGGTGGATCGACTTATTATCACGGATCGGGAGGAGACGATAAGCGGTTTCCACCCGATCAAATTGGATAAAAATGTAAAATACATATATTAATTACTTGACTATTACCTAAAATTATACTTAGTTAAAGATAATTCTAGAGCATCTAGATTCCACCCGCAGCCTCACGGGAGAGGCCCTTGCACGTTCCGGGCGCGGCAGAGCACCATGTTCAGCAGTGAATTGCCCAGGCAATCACCGCCTGCTTCCGGCCAGGAATCTCCCGGCGCGCCTCCCCCCGTTCGCGACCCCCGCAAAATTTGCCGCGACACTCTCGTCAATCGGCTCAACTACCTGAGCTTCAAGGAACAGCCCGTCACCCTGCTGTTCATCCACCGCCGTCACGGCCGCCGGGTGCGTGTCACGGCTTATCCTCAACCAAGTTCCCAGGAGCGTTTGAGTTGCTGTTGGGCAGAAGTTCCATCTGCCGCCCTCCTCAAGGGCGAATATATCCTTCAGCACCTTGAACTGCCCCTGGGCCGGCAAACCGTTCGCATCGGCATCGAAACCGCGGAACTGACCGAACGGATGCTTTACGGTCGTCTGGCGGAAAAGGGCGAACTGATGCCGGCGAGGCGCGCCGTGCGCCACCCGTGTCGCCCCTTGCAGGTCCAGGTCGTTCAAAACGGTGCCGTTTTCACCGGGATGCTCGACAACTTCAACGGCACCGCCTTGCGCATGGATCTGTGCGCCACACCGCCGCAGAACTTCCTCTGGCTGAACGCCGCTGCACCGGTCATGCTGATCGTCAGCGACGAAACCGGCGCGGTCCTGACCGCGGAAGCCGATGTTTTGCGCATGTCCGGTGAGCGGCAACAGCAGACCCTCGTGGCCACCCCGCGCCTGTGCGATCAGCGGCGCCTGCCCGGAAAGAAACATCGCGGCCCGCGCCTCAACTTTTCACCGCCCCCCCAGGTGGTCTTTTCCCATCCGTTTACCGGCAAGCAGCTGTCACTCGACGTCAACAACGTATCCGGCACCGGTTTCGCCGTGCATGAGCCCGCCGCGGAAGCCGTACTGCTCCCCGGGCTCACCTTGAACACCGTGCAGTTGCGCCTGACCGACACCTTCACCCTTCACTGCAAGGCCCAGGTGGTCTACTGCCGGACAGTGCTGGAGTCCTCCGGCGAGGAGACCAGGCACAGCGGTCTGGCCATCCTCGACATGTCGATCCCCGATCATACCAGGCTCCTGGCCCTCTTGCAGCGCGCCGGGAGCCGTCGGCGGGGGGTGTCGCCGCCCCTCGATCTCGACCGGCTCTGGGAGTTCTTCTTTGCCAGCGGCTTCATCTACCCCGAAAAATACCTGTCCGTTCACGAACACCGCGAGGAGTTCCTGGAAACCTGCCGGCAACTCTACCAGGGGGCTCCCGATATCGCCCGTCACTTCGTGATCCAGGAGAGCGGGCAGATTCTCGCTCACATGGCGATGTTGCGCGTCGCCAGCAACTCCTGGCTGATTCAGCACCATGCGGCCGACCATGCGCACTCCAACCAGGCCGGTCTCGACGTGCTGCAACTGGCGGGCGAGGCAATCAATGCCTCCCAGGGGCTGTATTCGGCACACATGGACTATGCCCTGTGTTTCTACCGTCCGGAAAACCGCTTCCCCCACCGGGTCTTCGGCGGTGTCGCCGATCACTACCGGGACCGGTCCCTCTGCTCGGTCGACACCTTTGCCTATTTTCATTACCGCAAGGGGAGCAGCAAACCATGGCCGGGCGGTGAAAACTGGTCCCTGACCCAGGCGAAAGAAGAGGACCTGCTCGATCTGGAGGCCTGCTACGCCCAGCAGGGCGGGGGACTGATGCTTAAGGCCCTCGACCTTGGCCCCCGGCGCCCCGATCAGTCGGAATTGATGGCCAGCTACCGGAGAGCCGGCTTCTCGTACCGGCAGGACCTCTTCGCCCTGCGCTGCAACGGCACCCTGACTGCGATTTTTGCCACCATGCGCACCGCGGTCGGAATGAACCTGTCGAATCTGACCAACGCCATTACCGCCCTGATCATCAACCCTGAAGAGTTGCCGCTGCAGGCCTTCTGTGCGGCCACTTCGACCCTGGCGGCAATTTATCCGGTCGATGAGGTGCCAGTGCTCACCTATCCCGCGGACTACCTGCATCCCCAGCGGTTTTCCGTTGAGAAGCATTACAATCTGTGGGCCATCGACTGCCGGCGACTCGATCCTTACTTCGACTACTGCGACGCCCTGTTCCACCGTCTGCGCCCCGGCAGGAGTGCTGTGCCATGACACCATTCCTTCCGCCCGAACAGCAGCTTTACAACAGCCGGATCATCGATACCTACGTCAAACTGCTCGGCCTCCACTATCCACAGGTCAGGGTCGAGGATCTCCTCGAGCAGGCCGGCATGGCCACCTGGGAGGTCGCCGATCAATCGCACTGGTTCAGCCAGGAGCAGATCGACCGATTCCACGCCCTGGCCACCGCGGCAACCGGCAACCCGCTGATCTCGCGGGAAGCCGGCAGGTTTGCAGCTTCTCCGCAGGCCATCGGGGTGATGCGCCAGTACATCCTCGGCCTGGTCGGCCCGGCCAATGCCTTTGCTCTCATCGGCCAGGCGTCGGCGCGTTTTACCAGGTCATCGGCTTATGCCTCGCGAAAGCTCGGGGAAAACAGCGTCGAAATCGTGGTGACCCCGCATGCCGGAATCCACGAAAAGAACTTCCAGTGCGAAAACCGCATGGGATTCTTCGAAGCGGTCTGCATGATGTTCAACGACCGGCTGCCGCACATCGACCACCCGGAATGCCTGTTCCACGGCGGCAGTCGCTGCCGCTACCTGATCCGCTGGAAACCCAATCTGGCCGGCCACCTCCAGCGCCTGCGCAGGTACGCTGCGGCGGCGACCCTCCCCGCCGCCGGCGTGAGCATGATGGCCGTGCCGCAATCGGCCCTGGCCATCATGACCGGCACGCTCGGGGCGATCTCGACGCTCGGCTGGCTGGCTGAACGGGAAGCCCGCCGGGAATTTCAGAAAAGCCTCGACAACCTCATGGTCTCACGCGACCTGCTCATGGAACAGCTGGATGCCAACTACAACAACGCCCAGATGTCCAACGAGATCGGCCGGGCCATCAGCAACCCGACCGACATCGAATTGATTCTCAGCCAGGTCATCCAGATCCTGGAAAAACGCCTTGATTTCGACCGCGGCCTGATTCTGCTCAAGCACACCGAAGGCTCCCGGCTCCAGTTCCGCGCCGGCTTCGGCTATGACCTCCATCTCCGCCGCATCCTCGAGAACACCCAGTTCCACCTGGACCGCCCGGGAAGCAAGGGGGTGTTCACTCAGGTGTTCAAATCGCAAAAACCGCTACTGGTCGATGACTTCGAGGCGCTGCGCACCCAGCACACCGCCCACAGCATCGAATTCGCCCGGCAACTCGGCATCAAAAGCTTCATCTGCTGTCCGATCATCTGCGAAGGCGAGGCCGTCGGCATCCTCGCCGTCGACAATCTCAAGAGCAACCGGCCGCTGCAACAAAGCGACATGAGCCGCCTGATGGGGGTGGCCCCGATCATCGGCGTGGCGGTGCGCAATTCCGACCTGCTCGCCGTCAAGGAGCAGCAGTTCCGCTCCACACTGCAGGTCCTCGCAGCCAGCATCGATGCCCGCGATCCGCTGACTGCCGGGCACAGCGAAAAAGTGACCGAATATTCGGTGGCCATCTGTGACGAGTTGCGCCTCAACGAGCAGGAACGTGAGAAGATCCGGATTGCCGCCCTGCTCCATGACTATGGCAAGATCGGGGTCCCCGACGCCATCCTCAAAAAGCCGGGTCCGCTCAACGAGGAAGAACATCAGCTGGTGCAGAACCACACCATGCAGACCCGTTCGATCCTGGAGCGCATCCATTTCGAGGGGAATTTTCGCGATGTCCCCGAGATTGCCGGTTCCCATCACGAGAAATTTGACGGCAGCGGCTACCCTCAGGGGTTATGCGGTGAAGAGATTCCTCTGGGCGCCCGCATCATCGCCGTGGCCGACTTCTTCGAGGCGATTACCGCCAAGCGCCACTACCGCAGTCCGATGCCGTATCAGGTTGCCGTCAACCTGTTGCGCGAGCAGACGGGAAGCTATTTCGACCCGCGAGTGGTCGAAGCCTTCCTGCGCGTCCTCGAGCGCGCTGATGCCAGCGGCGGCGAGGCTCTGCCGCGCTCCAGGCGGATCAACTGCGAAACACCGGTGGCGGTCAGCCGCAACAACCAGCGCATCATCGGTCGCACCCACGACATCAGCGAACACGGCCTTTATGTGGGGATAAACCACCCGATCGAAGGGCTGGTCAAGGAAGGGATGCAGGTACAGCTGCTTATCCATCTCCCCGGCATGGATACCCCGCCCATCGAGGCCTGGGGACGTATTGCCTGGGTCAACGATCCGACCCGGCCGGTCAAGCCAACCTTCCCCCCGGGATGCGGCATCGCCTTCACCCAGGTACAGCACGGCCAGGAATTTCTCGGCCAATGGCTGGAGCAAGCCGAGCCCGAAGTCGTCTCGATACCGCAGACCTTCCACTGACCGTTCTCCAGGTCAGCAAGCCATGGCAGACTTCAGCCATCCAGGCCGATCCCGGCAATCCCACCGCCGCAATGACGGCAGCAGTTCCCCCTGAGCGCCATTTCCGCGAGGCGAAAACCCCGACGGCGGATGACCACGCTCCCACAGTGCGGGCACAAAGTATCTTCCCCTCCTGCCAGCGGCAGGTTGCCGACATAGACGTAACACAACCCCGCCTCCCGGCCGATGGCGGCGGCCCGGCCTAGACTTGCCGCGGAGGTCGGCGGCCGGTCGAGCATCCGGTAGGTCGGATGAAAGGCCGAGACGTGCCAGGGGACTTCGCGCCCCAGTTCCCGAACGAGGAATTCCGCCAGCTGCCGCAACTCACCTTCGTCGTCGTTCCACCCGGGGATGAGCAGGGTCGTCACTTCCAGCCAGATTCCCAGGCGCCGGTAGTCACGCAGGCAGTCGAGCACTCCGGCCAGCGTGGCTCCAGCCACTTCCCGGTAGAATTTTTCGCTGAAGGCTTTCAGGTCGACGTTGGCGGCGTCGAGATGCGGGGCGATCGCTTCCAGGGCAGCGGTGCTGGTGTAGCCGTTCGTGACAAATACGTTCTTTATCCCGTGCCGCCGGGCAAGGACGGCCGTATCGTAGGCGTATTCGAAAAAGATGGTCGGTTCGGTGTAGGTGTAGGCGATGGTGGCGCAACCGCTTTCCGCGGCCGCCGCAACGATCGCAGCGGGGGTACGGTCGGTGCCGGGGATGCCCTCACGCTCGTGGGGCCATTGGGCGATCTGGTAGTTCTGGCAGTGCCGACAGCGAAAATTGCAGCCGACCGTGGCGATCGAATAGCTGTGCGAACCGGGATGCACGTGGAACAGCGGTTTCTTCTCGATGGGGTCGACATTTTCGGCCACACATTTGCCGTACACCAGGGAATACAGTGACCCGTCTCGATTTTCGCGCACCCCGCAACGCCCGCGCTTCCCGGACCCGATCAGACAGTGGAAGCGGCACAGGCCACAGCGCACCCGCCCCTCCCCCGCTTTCTCCCAGAACATTGCCTCACGCATTATAGCCTCCATCTGTTGGGAGTGATGGAAACCAGTATATCAGGAGCGAGGCTCATGGCACTGGGTTCGAGGAGAAATCAGCCGCACCTGCCAATTCCTCCGGCGCCTCGGACCTCGGGTCTCGAACCCCTCACCTAAAACATAAATCTCCTCATACTCACATTCAGCAACAACCCCACCCCCGTCATGGTCGTGATCATGCTCGTCCCTCCATAGGAGAAGAGCGGCAAAGGCACCCCGACGACCGGCAGCAGGCCGATGACCATCCCCAGGTTGACGACGATATGCCAGAAAAGCATGGCGGTGACGCCGAAGGCGAGGAACATGCCGAAGCGGTCATTCGCCCGTCTGGCGATGTACAACCCCCACAGGACTATCAGCAGATAGAGGACCAGAAGCACCAGGCAGCTGACGAACCCCCACTCCTCGGCAAACACCGAGAAAGCAAAGTCGGTATGCCGCTCCGGCAGGAAGCTGAGCTGGGCCTGGGTCCCTTTGCGAAAGCCCTGGCCGAACAAGCCACCGCTGCCGACGGCAATTTTCGACTGGATGATATGGTAACCCTTGCCGAGGGGATCCCGCTCCGGATCGAGGAAAGTGTAGATCCGCTGCCGCTGGTAATCGTGCAGTAGAAACCAGCCGCCGCAGACTGCCCCCACACCGCCGCAGCCGAGTATGACTAGAGCCGAACGCCGGATTCCGGAAAACAGGGCCATGCTCCCGCCGATGGCGAGGAGCAGCAGCGCCGTCCCCAGGTCGGGCTGTTTCATGACCAGCAGCACCGGCGCCAGCAACAGAGCTCCTGGCGCCAGCAGTTCCTTCAGCGTAAAGCCCTGGGTCGTCCCGCGCTCGCTGAAATAGCGGGCCAAAATCAAGATACTGGCAATTTTCATCAATTCGCTCGGCTGCAGGCCGACGCCGCCGATACTCAGCCAGCGGGTCGCTCCCATGGTGGTACGGCCGACGACCAGCACGGCCAGGAGCATCAGCAGGGTGACCCAGTAGGCAGGAAAACCGAGATATTCCAAATGGCGATAGTCGAAGAGGGTCAGGGCCAACACCAAGGCCAAACCGAGCCCGAACCAGGCCATCTGCTTCAGGTAGATCGGCGTACCGACACCCACCCATGCAGAAGTGGCGCTGTAGAGATTGATCATGCCAATCCCCGCCACCAGCGTCACCAGCAGCAGCAAGATCCAATCGAAATGAGTCACCAGCCGGCGATCGAACATAAACCGCTACCCCCCTGAAGGACGCAGGTAAGGCGGGGGCTCGGCCGGCTCGCTCAATGGCGGCAGTGGCGGCGGCTCGGCGACCCCCGACGGCAGGGGGGTCGTGTCGCTTTCGACCTCGGGGTCCTGATCCGCAGTCGGCTCATGCCCGACCGGAGTCTCTGCGGAAGTTCCCGGCGAGGATTGAGCTTCGAGTTCCTTCTTCTTCTCTTCGATTTCAACCACCGTCTGTTCTTCCCGCTTGATGCCGAAATAGGCCTCGAACATCGCCTTGGCCACCGGTGCAGCGGCAGCACTGCCGCTACCTCCATGCTCGACGATTACTGCAACGGCAATTTCCGGTGCCACAGCCGGGGCATAGGCAACGAAAAGAGCATGGTCCTTTAGTTCATAGACCGAAGAGTTTATCAACTTATCGCCTTTGCGGCCGACGACCTGGGCGGTCCCGGTCTTGCCAGCAAAACGGACTTCGGACAAACGGCTGCGATAGGCCGTGCCGCCACCTTCGTTGACCACGGCCTCGAGGGCACTGCGCACGGCCCGCAGATCGGCAGGCGACAGACTGACTTCGCTCAATTTCTCCGGGGTTGGCGTGTAGACGATCTCGCCCTGCAGGTTCTGGATATGCTTGACCACCTGGGGCTTCCAGACCGTACCGCCATTGGCGACCGCCGCAGTCATTGCCGCGAGCTGCAGCGGCGTGGCCAGGACGTACCCCTGGCCGATCGAGCAGATGACCGTCTCGCCGTCGTACCAGGCGGAGCCGAAGCGCTTCTTCTTCCACTCGCGATCCGGGATCAGCCCGCCGCGTTCGTTGCCAAACGGAAAACCGAGCGGCTGACCGAGGCCAAGTTTGTGACTCATCGCCGCTATCCGCTCGATGCCGAGTTGCATGCCGACCCGGTAGAACCAGACGTCGCAGCTCTCCTTCAGCGCCCGGTGCAAATTGACGGCCCCGTGTCCCTTCTTGTTCCAACAGCGGAATTCATGGGAGCCGAGCGAGATGCCGCCGCCGCAGCTGTGGGTGGTGTCCGGCGTGGCCACGCCGGCCTCCAGCGCCGCCATGGCCACCGCAATTTTGAATGTCGAACCCGGCGGGTACTGGCCGCGCAGCGCCTTGTTCTGCATCGGGTGACGGGGGTTCTCGACCAGCGCCTGCCACTCCGCCGCGGTGATTCCGCGGGCGAACTGGGCCGGATCGAAGGCCGGCTGGCTGACCAGCGCCAGGACATCGCCGTTGCGCACATCGAAGGCCACCGCCGCCCCCGCCTCTTCGCCGAAGGCCTTTTCGGCGGCGGCCTGCACCCGAGCGTCCAGAGTCAGGATCAGGCGCTGGCCGGGCTCCGATTTTTGCGTGGTCACCTGGCGCAGTTCCTTGCCGCGGACGTTGACCTCGATCAGGCGAAAGCCGTCCTTGCCGCGCAGCTGCTCTTCGAACAGTCGCTCCAGGCCGGTTTTGCCGACCAGGCTCCCCGAACGGTAGCCGACATATTCGCGGCGCTGCAACTCCTCCAGGGTGATTTCACCGAGATAACCCAGAAGATGCGACGCCATTGAACCATACGGGTAGTCACGCAGAGGCTTTCCTTCGACGAAAACCCCCGGCAGTTCGTTGCCATGTTCCTGGACGATCTCCATGGTGGCGCGATCGATGTCTTCGAGCAGCGGCAACGGCTGGTAGCCGGGGAGGGTTCTGCCGGCCTTCCAGCGCGCCTCCAATTGCCGCGGATCAATGGCAAGCAGCTTGCTCAGGCGATGGAACAATTCTTGGGGATCAGTCACTTCCTGACGCAGCACCGAAACCGAGAAGGCCGGCCGGCTATCGACCAGCATCTGGCCGTTGCGGTCGTAGAGGGTGCCGCGCGGGGCATCGACATGGATGTAGCGGGTACGATTGCGATCCGAGAGTTCGCGATAATGCTCGTCGTTGACCAGTTGCAGATACCACAGACGCAGCAGCAGAATGCCGAAAACGGCGGCAGCGGTTACCGAGACGACGACGAAGCGCCGGCGCAAACCAGGTGTTGCGGAGGGTGGAGGGTTAAGTCGCATGACGGCGCAGGCGGGCCGGGAGTAGCGGACGCAGGCGGGCAGCGAAGGATTCCCAGCGCCGCTCGAGCCGCCAGAGCAGGTAGCCGGCCGCCAGGTTAAGCAGCAACTGCCCCGGCAAGATATCGATCACCAGAACCCAGAAGCGCTTGACGTCGGCAAAGAATTCGAGGGCGAATACGGTCAACCCGGCCTGCAGCAGAGTCCCCCCTATGACCAGGCACCATAACAGGGAAACGCTGTCGGTGTTGAGACGGGTCGCCATACCGCAGACCAGCAGGAAGATCGGCAGCAGCACGAAACCGTGCAGCCCGGGATAAGTGCCGGCATGAAGATCGTAGATGCAGCCGAACAGGTAGACCAGCGCCCCGCCCCTCCAGGGCGATTCACGCAGCCCGAGCCAGATAGCCAGCAGCAGAAACAGGTCGGGTTTCATGCCGGCCGGGAAGAAGGGCGGGAGGAGGACCGACTGCAACACCAGGGCGACCAGCAGCAAAACGAAGTAAAGCAGCCACCTGGTCACGGCGTCTCCCTAAGCACCACCAGAACTTCTTCGAGATGGGCAAAATCGACCGCCGGCTCGACCACCACGGTCTGGAACAGGCCGGAGCGTTCCCGCTGAACCGACCGCACGTAACCAACCACCAGTCCCTTGGGGAAGACACCGCCGAGGCCGCTGGTGATGATGCCGTCACCAACCTTGATGTCGTCGGCGATCAGCGCGAAATCGAGAGCGACCCCGCCACCCTGCCCGCGACAGACGCCGCGAATCCGTTCATCCTGAACCAATACCGCTACGGCCGAAGACGCATCGGTGATCAGCAGCACCCTGGCGCGGTGCGGCCCGCTGTTCACCACCCGCCCGACCAGGCCGGCGGCATCAATCACCGGCAGGCCGTCGATGATGCCGTCTTCATAGCCGCGATCGATCTCGACAGTCCGAAACCAGCTGCTGGCATCCTCGGCAATTATCCGTGCAGCCACCGTCCGCCGCGGCTGCTCTTCGACATAAC
Source organism: uncultured Geobacteraceae bacterium (assembly GCA_964603155.1). Lineage (GTDB taxonomy): Bacteria > Desulfobacterota > Desulfuromonadia > Desulfuromonadales > BM103 > VAUL01. Next base: position 29,128 of record CAZRTZ010000013.1, read on the forward strand.
CGAGCAGACGGCGCAGACGCTCGTTTTCGCGCTGCAATTCCTCGCGTGAGGCCAGCTCGGCCCGCAGCCGACGGTTCTCGGCGTCCAGGTCGAGTCCGCCGCCGGGCAGCACCGCATCGAACACCCCGGCCACCGCCTGGCGCCCGGAGCTGGCCCCACTGATGAGCGGAGAGGTCAGGCGGCGGGCGAGGCTGTCCAACCAGCCGCTACGCTCTCGCCCAGCCAGGCTCAGCGAATACCACAGCAGTGCGGCCAGCACCAGAACGAGACCGGCCAGAAAATGTCGATTTTTACGCCACCACTCGCGCATCGGCACAATGACGAAAAAAGAGGGCTAAGCGCCCTCTTTGCAAATCGCCGGGGGAGAATCGGCACCGTACCAGGCTCCCCCCGCTGAAAATCCTGTCAGGAAGAAACTGCGACCTGCCGCAACAATTCGAGCTCGTCGAGAACCCGTCCCGAACCGAGGACCACGCAGGAGAGCGGGTCTTCGGCGATCACCACCGGCAGACCGGTCTCTTCGCGCAGCAACAGATCGAGGTTGCGCAGCAGGGCTCCGCCGCCGGCCAGGACAATCCCCTTGTCGACGATATCCGCGGCCAGCTCCGGCGGCGTCCGCTCCAGGGCGTTGCGCACTGCTTCGACGATGGCGTTGATCGGTTCGGTGAGAGCCTCTCGCATTTCGTCGGAGTTGATCTCCTGGGTTTTGGGGACGCCGGAGACCAGATCACGGCCCTTGACCTCGAAAGAGCGCTTCTGATCGCCCGGATAGGCCTCGCCGATCTCGATCTTGATCGACTCGGCCATGCGGTCGCCGATCAGCAGGTTGTACTTGCGCTTGACGTACTGGACGATCGCCTCATCCATCTTGTCGCCGCCGACGCGCACGCTCTTGGCATAGACGATGCCGGCCAGGGAGATCACGGCCACCTCGGTGGTCCCGCCGCCGATGTCGACGATCATGTTGCCGGACGCCTCGGTGATCGGCAGACCGGCGCCAATCGCCGCCGCCATCGGCTCCTCGATCAGGTAGACCTCGCGGGCCCCGGCCGACTCGGCCGACTCCTTGACCGCACGTTTTTCCACCTGGGTAATCCCGGAAGGGACGCAGATGACGATGCGCGGGCGAACCAGCGCCTTGCGATCGTGGATCTTGCGGATGAAGTAGCGCAGCATCTCCTCCGTGATGTCGAAGTCGGCGATGACGCCGTCTTTCATCGGTCGGATGGCCACGATGCTGGCCGGGGTGCGGCCGAGCATATTCTTGGCATCGTTGCCGACGGCCAGCACCTTCTTCTGGCCGACGCCGTCCTTCTGGACGGCAACCACGGAGGGTTCGGCAATCACCACACCCTTCCCCTTGAGGTAAACCAGGGTATTGGCCGTGCCGAGGTCGATGGCGAGATCGTTGGAAAACATGCCGAGAATGGCATCGAACAGGTTGATCATGGCAGTGTGTGGCTCCTTTCAACAGCCCACGGGGAAGTCCGTGAGCCGGTCTGCGAAAAATGCCGCTAAGACTAGCAATTTCGATGCGGCTTTGCAAGCCGGAAAAGGAAACGGTTGCAATTGCGGAGTGGATTGCCTTACATTCACAATTCTTCCTGTGGCTCGGGCCAGGGGAAGATTTTCCGCCGGTTTTCTGGGCGGCATTCATATTTTCAGGAGAGTCTGCACGATGCTGGATTTCGTCCGCACCAAACAGAAATCGATCCTGATCAAGCTGGTCTTCGGCCTGATCATCCTGAGCTTCATCATCGGCTATGCCATGCTGACCTCCCCCGGCGACAACAGTAAGCCGCAGGCGGGGAGCACCGCGGTCACCGTCAACGGGCAGGCCGTGCCGTTCAGCGACTTTCAAAGAGCCTATGGCAACATTTACCAGCTTTACCAAAACATCTACCAGGAACAGTTTACCCCGACCCTGGAGCGGCAGATGAAACTGGTGCAGAAAGCGCTCGACGGGCTGATCAACCAGACGCTGCTCCTGGAGGAGGCCAAGCGCCAGGGGCTGCAGGTCAGCAAGCAGGAGCTGATCGACGCCATCGCCAAAATCCCCGCTTTCCAGCAGAACGGCGCCTTCAGCAAGGAGCGCTACCTCCAGGTTCTCGGCGCCCAGCGCCTGACCGCCGACGAGTTCGAAGAGATGCAGCGCAGCGACCTGCTGGTTGGCAAGGTGCGCGAGGGGCTTCAGAAGGGGATCGAGGTCGGCGACAGCGAAATCGTCGAGGAGTTCAAGAGCCGCGAGGAAAAGATCAACCTGGAGATCGTGCGTGTCAGCCCGGCCGCTTTCGAAGCGCAGGTGCGGGTCACCGACGAGGGGCTGGCAGCTTTCTTCGAGCCGCGCAAAGAGGAGTTCCGCACGGCCGAGCAGGTCTCGCTGCGCTTCATCGAGTTCCTGCCGCAGCGCTACGTTGACCAGATCACCTACACTGACGACGAACTGGAAACATTCTATCGGCGGCACATGGACCGCTTCGAGACTCCCGAGCAGGTTCAGGCCGCCCACATCCTGGTTCGCGTTCCCGAAGGGAGCGACGAGGCCACCCGCAAACAGAAGCGCACCCAGGCCGAGAAGCTCCTGGCCGACGCCAAGTCGGGCAAGGATTTTGCCGCCCTCGCCCGGGAATTCTCCGACGACAAGGGGAGTGCCGCCAGCGGTGGCGATCTCGGACGTTTCGGCCGTGGCGTCATGGTACCGGCCTTCGAGCAGGCAGTCTTCAGCCTCAAGCCCGGAGACGTGAGCAACCTGGTGGAAACCCAGTTCGGCTATCACATCATCAAGCTCACCGCCCACCAGGACGCCAGCGTGCAGCCGCTGGACAAGGTGCGCGACGACATCAAGCGTGCCTTGAAAACGGAGAAGGCCGAGCAACTCGCATTTGAAAAGGCCATGGACGCCTACAATGTCAACCGCAAGGGAGGCTCCCTGGAGGCCGCCGCCAAAAGCAGCGGCCTGGAGATCCGCCAGACTGGCCGCTTCGCTCGCGACGGGGCCGCCGGCCCCTTAGGGCGCAACGAGGAGCTGGTCAACGCCGCCTTCCTCCTTGGCACCGGGGAACTCGGCCGCCCGATCAAAACCGAGCGCGGCGTCGTCCTCTTCGCCCTGCAGGAGCGCCTCCCCAGCAAGGTCCCGACCCTGGCCGAAGCGAAAGCTGCGGTGGAAATCGCCTATCGCAAGGAGCAATCCAAGGGGCTGGCCAAGGCTGCCGCGGAGCGCCTGTTGACGGCGGCCAAAGGCGGCAACGGCCTGGCAGGACCGGCCCGGGCCATTGGTCAGTTGGCCGAGGAGAGTGGCCCGTTCAGCCGCACCTACAGCCCCTTCGTCCCCAAGGTCGGCACGTCCGAGGAGCTTTCCAAGGCGGCGTTCGCCCTCCCCGCCCCGGGAGCCCCGCTCGACAAGGTCTATGAAATTGACGGCTTCTTCGTGGCCGCTGCCCTCAAAAGTCGCGAACCGGCGAACCTGACTCGGCTTGACGAAGCCCAACGCCAACAGCTGCGCAAGGCCCTGATGGAGCGCAAGCAGGGCGAAGCGATGCAGAAGCACCTTGATGAAATGAAAAAGACCGCGAAGATCGAGATCGCCCCGCAGGTTCAGACCTTGCTAGAGAAAGAGACTCAAGAGGAGAAAAAACCATGAGCACCGTCATTACCCAGACCGACTTCCCTACCCTGAAACTGGTCAACCGCGGCAAGGTTCGCGATATTTACGATCTCGGCGAGTCCCTGCTGCTGGTGACCTCGGACCGCATCTCCGCCTTCGACGTCATCATGAACGAGGGGATTCCCAACAAGGGGCTGGTGCTCAACCAGATGTCGATCTTCTGGTTCAACCTGATGCGGGACATCATCCCCAACCACATCGTCGCCACCGACGTGGCAGACTACCCGGCTGAAACCCGTCCCTATCATGAGCAGCTCAAGGGACGCAGCATGCTGGTCAAAAAGGCCAAGCCGCTGCCGGTCGAGTGCATCGTGCGCGGCTACCTTTCCGGCTCCGGCTGGAAAGACTACAAACAGACCGGGGCGATCTGCGGGATCAGCCTCCCTGCCGGTCTCAAGGAGAGCGACAAGCTTCCCGAGCCGATCTTCACCCCGTCGACCAAGGCGGAACTGGGCGAGCATGACGAGAACATCTCCTTCGAGGAGACGATCCGCCTGTGCGGCCAGGATCTGGCCGAGAAAGTCCGCGCCTCCACCCTGGCCATCTACCAGCGGGCCCGCGACTTCGCCTGGGAGAAGGGGATCATCATCGCCGACACCAAGTTCGAGTTCGGCACCATGCCGGATGGCAGCCTGATCTGGATCGACGAGGCGCTCTCCCCGGACTCCTCGCGTTTCTGGCCGCGCGACCAATATCAGCCGGGCGGTCCCCAGCCCAGCTTCGACAAGCAGTTCCTGCGCGACTACCTGGAAACCCTCGACTGGGGGAAAAAGGCGCCGGCCCCGCCGCTGCCGCCGGAGATCGTCGCTAAAACCGGCGAAAAATACATGGAAGCGCTGCGGCGCCTGACCGGAATCGTGCTATAAAGAAGTGGCAAGAGACACACGTCACAAAAGACTGTATATCTTGCGTCTTGTCTCTTGAACCTTAAACAGCTTTGCAAAGGACATGAGATTGCCCCCTAGAGTTCTGTTTGCAAGCCTGCTGTTGTTCGGCCTGCTGTTGAACGGCGGCTGCGCGATGTTTGCCCCGCAGGATCCGCGCCCGGTCACTGAACTCGTCGCCGCCGCCGAGGACCGGGTCAGCCGCAAGGCCTATCATGACGCCAGCGAACTCTACGCCAAGGCGACCGCGAAGGAACCGGGCAATGGCCGTTATTACCTGCGCCGCGGCGAACTGCTGGAAGTTCTCGACGATGTCAAAACGGCACGAGAGGTCTACAAGAAAGGGCTGAGGAACGTCGCCGACAACGCGCCGGAACGCCAGCAGTTGACTTATAATCTGGCGCTCCTCTGCGCCACCGATCTCTACGACCTCGACACGGCAGAGGGGCTGCTAGAGACTCTCCCCTTGGGGAGCGTTCCGCGCCTCGACCTTTCGGCCTACCTTTACCTGCAGACCGGCCAGACCGAAGAAGCCCTGAAGATGCTCAACCAGGCGCTGCCGCGGGCCGAGGACCCCAACCAGAAGGCGCTCATTCTCTATCATGCGGCCCTGATCTATGATCAGTACCACGACGAGAAGAACACCTTTACCTCGCTTTATCATGCGATCAACAGCGCCACCCATCTCGGCTCGATCCGCAAAATCGAGGCGTTGTGGATGAAGATCAGCGGCAGTCAGCCGCTCCCCCAGCCCCCCGGAAAGTAACCTTGGGTGAGAAAATATTTCTTGGCAAAAACAGCGAAAACCAGTTGACTCGTGATAGGCTCTTTGTTATAAACGGCACTCGTTCTGGGGCTATAGCTCAGCTGGGAGAGCGCTTGAATGGCATTCAAGAGGCCGGCGGTTCGATCCCGCCTAGCTCCACCAGAAAAGACAAGAGGTTAGCGAATTTCGCTAACCTCTTTTTTCATTACCGAATGCCCCATCAAAGCCCTTGCGAAAAACCAAGCACCTCATCCGTCTAGCTCTGTCGAGCTTACCGCAAGATAGTTCCGACTGAGACGCCTTAAACAGGCAGCGACTTGACAATCAGCAAACCCTTGTTAGTCTTTTCTCACGAAAAGAACAGCTTGCCAAACCCCGGGTGACCGGGGGACGGAAAGCCAACGGGACTGAGTGCCTGTAATCAGTTGGCCGGCTTTTTTCTGCCGGCACGTACAATTCAATTTCAGTTTTCGCCACAGTCGGCCGGGTTGCCGGATGCCTCCTCCGTAAGGGAGGCGTCAAGCAGCCCGGCCGTTCTCATTTTGGCGGTAGAAACCAACGCAAAACTTATAAAACTAACTCGTTTCAGAAGAGGTCCTTGTCATGAAAACGATCCTCGCTTTGACGACTCTGAGCCTGGCCCTACTTATTAACGCAACATACACTCTGGCTGCGACCCTTCCCACGAATACAGATACTGAGGAATCAAAAGGATTCCTCGCCGACCGGGATGGCAATCGCATCTCCGATCAGTTGCAGCAACGTCTGGACACCGTATCACCGTCAGAACCGCTGGCTGTCGTCGTCACTTTCTCATTACCAGCAAGTGCTGCAGCCGCCCAGCGGGCTGTTGGTCCCTTCAAGGTCAAGCACGAGTTCAGCATTATTAAAGGCTTTGCCGCCACGATGACCGCAGGCCAAGCTCGGGCCCTCGCCAAAGCCCCTGGGGTATTCCGGGTGGAAGAGGATTTCCAAGTTAAGACCATGATCAATGCCGCCAACAGAGATTTTGGCACCGAAAAGGCACGAATCGACTATGCGGTCGATGGAACCGGGGTAGGTATTTGTATCATCGACACCGGCGTGGACCCGGGCCATGAGCAGCTAAATGACGGCGGCAAGGTCGTGAGCTTTGTCGACTATGTCAATGGCCGGCAAACTGCCTACGATGATCACGGACACGGCACCCACGTTGCCGCCATTGCCGCGGGGGACGGTAGCGGCGGGGAGAGTGCCGCGAGACTTCAAGGCGTCGCCCCTGGTGCTGCGATTTACGCCGCTAAAGTGCTCAATGCATCGGGCTCAGGCGACGACAGCGACGTAATTGCCGGAGTACAGTGGTGCGCTTCCCAAAGTGGCGTAAACATCATCTCTATGAGCCTCGGCTCGGGAAGTGCCTCTGATGGTCAGGACTCCTTGAGCCAAGCAGTCAACAGTGCGGTCGCTTCAGGTAAAATCGTGGTCGTGGCGGCAGGCAATTCCGGTGATGGTAACGGAACCGTTGGCTCACCCGGCGCAGCAACCGCAGCAATCACTGTAGGGGCCGTGGCCGAATGGTCGGCACCTGCGACAGCAGCCAACCATTCCAACGGGATCTACCTTGCCCCCTTTTCGAGCCGTGGTCCAACCTTAGGCGGGGAGGTAAAGCCTGATATCTGTGCTCCGGGAATCTCCGTGACTTCAGCCGCAGCAAACACACTTAGTAATTACGTCACATGGAGTGGCACCTCGATGGCTACCCCATTCGTCTCCGGTGCAATCGCCTTAGCCGTGCAAGACCGCATCGCTGCGATGACTCCCGCATACATCAAAGAACTTCTTATTACCAACGCCAAGGATCTTGGCCCTGAGGGCACGGATAATGACTGGGGTGCGGGACTGATCGACGGCTTCCTTCTGGCCGCACGTGCTAGGGGGGATATGAGCGCCCCCCCTACCCCCTTCCCGACCTTCCAACGCATCATCAAGTCGATACCGATTAACAGCACAGCAGAGGTCACCTTTAACATTGCATCGGCAGACCTTGGTGTCCCTATTGCCGCAACCCTCATTATTCTGAATGGTGAGGCTGTGTGTATTTACGGATCAGCGCTTATCTGCGATCTGCTCGGGGGTTGGGCGTGGACACCTGACATTGATGCCGAACTGATTCATCCGAACGGAGCCGTTCTGGCAAGGAGCGAGTGTCCATTAACCGGAGATTGCGGAGCAATGGGACGGCAGGAGACTCTCTCTTATCTCCCCACCGCAACACAAGATATTGGCACCTATTTATTGCGAATCTATCAGTTCTCTTCCGATCCCGGGGGAGCGCAGCAGGCCGACGTCGCCATCGACCTGTCGACAGGGCCCGTCGTGACAACTCAGCCCCCCGACGGGAATGCGCCGCCGCAGGCAGCCGACGACAGTTACACAACCAGAGAGAACGCTACGCTGAACGTCCCGGCACCCGGTCTTCTGGGAAACGATAGCGATATTGATGGTGACACGCTAACAGCCGTCCCAGATACCGGTCCGCTTCACGGGATACTGACCCTTAACAGTGACGGCTCGTTCACCTATGCGCCTGCGCCTAACTATAGTGGGCAAGACAGCTTTACCTATCAAGCTTACGATGGTAATGACTATAGCAGACTCGCCACCGTTAACATCACCATCCTTCCCGGCCTACATGTCGGCGACCTTGATGGTAGTTCAACTGTTGGCAGGACCAGTTGGACCGCAACCGTGACCATCGCCGTACACGATGCAGCTCATAAACCAGTAAATGGGGCCATCGTCAGCGCCAAATGGGAAGACGGCAAAACCGGAAGTTGCACCACGAAAAAAGGGCTGTGCAAACTCACCTCGAATAAAATCTGGCTCAACACCAACGTTAACGAAATTGATTTCACTGTCACCAAAATAAATGGGGTTGACGCCAATCCATTGGTCAACCATGATTCTGATGCTGACAGTAACGGCACAACCATTACTGTGCGCAAGTAAGGATTATGCCGAAGTCGAGGAATGCTCCAGAAAAATGGTTTGTCCACAGAGGACAAATTCGAAACTCGCAACTCAACGATATTTTTGATCGAGAATCGCTGCAGAGGGGGATCGCGCCTAAAGGGCCGGCGGTTCGATCCCATCTAGCGCTGCCAGAAACCAACCGGTTGGCAAATTCTGCTAACCCCGTTTTCTTGGGCCATCCCTGCCTGACACAGATGCTGCAACGCCCCCTCCTCGTGTTTCTGATCACCCTTGTGTGCTGTGTCGCGCCCGCAGACGCGAAACCCTGTCCGCCCTGCCTCGCCTTCGACCGCTTCGACAAGCAGATCCGTGACGGAGAGTTGCCACGCGCTGAAGCGGAGCGGCAGTTCGCCGAGATCATGGCCCGGCTCGACGGCCATCTTGCCGGCAGTTTTCCTGCTGCGGCCGCTCCCTGGATATTTCCGCTGCGCGGCTACACTCTTCCGACCTCCGGCCCCGATGCCGCACAGGGTTACGTTGCCGCGGGATATGATTATTTCGACGGCAACCGCCACGGCGGGCATCCCTCCTATGACCTGTTCATCCGCGATCTCAACCAGGACAGCCTCGACGATCGCAGCAGAGAGCCGGTCACGGTCGTATCGTTGACCGCCGGCATCGTGGTCGCCGCCGAAACGGCCTGGGAGACGCACAGTCCGCTGCGCGGCGGCAAATACCTCTGGATCTACGCCCCGACCGAAAGACTCCTCCTCTACTACGCCCATAACCGAGACCTGCTGGTCGGTGTCGGTGAACAGGTTGCCCCCGGTACCCCCATCGCCACGATCGGCCGCAGCGGGCTGAATGCCTTCAAGACTCGCTCCCCCACCCACCTGCACCTGACCGTGCTCACGATCGCCAACGGTCAGCCCAAACCCGTCGATATTTCCGGAAAACTCGGCAATCTGCCGGCCCTTCCCTGAGCGCTGCCCTGCCCCCGTCCACAAAAAGCGGGGAATAATGCCATCATGAGGTTGTCAGCGTTTCCTCATGGGCGTAAGATAACGCCCGTTTGCCAGAACTCTTTTGACAGGCTCTCACGGCTTATGAAAAAGCATCTCCTCCTCGCCGCTCTCGGCGTCTTTATCGTCGCCGGCCTGCTGGCCGGCATCAAGGCCTTGCAGATCGGCAAAATGATCGACCAGGGGAAGGCCTTTGTCCCCCCTGCGGAAACCGTAACGGCGGCCAGCGTCCAGACGCAGAGCTGGGGAAGCGAGCTGAACGCCGTCGGCTCCCTGGCTGCCGTCCAGGGGGTCACCGTTGCCGCCGAGGCCCCCGGCAAGATCACCGCCATCGCCTTTCAGCCCGGCAGCAGCGTGCGCCAGGGCGACCTGCTGCTGCGTCAGGACACCTCCGTCGAGGAGGCCCAGCTCCCCGGCGCCCAAGCCGCAGCGGTGCTGGCCAAGGCCAATTTCGACCGGGCCAAGCCGCTGCTGGCCGGCAATGCCATTTCCCAGGCCGAATACGACACCGCCCAGGCCGAATACAGCCAGGCTGTGGCCACTGTCGAGCAACTCAAGGCCACCATCGCCAAGAAGACGCTGCGCGCCCCCTTCAGCGGTCGGCTGGGGATTCGCCAGGTCAACCTCGGCCAGATGCTGAAAGAGGGGGAAGCGATCGTTTCGCTGCAGTCCCTCGATCCGATCTTTGCCGATTTCTCCCTGCCACAGCAAGCCCTGCCGCGGCTGCAGGCGGGGACGGCCGTCAGCGTGACCACCGATGCCTGGCCCGGGGAGACGTTTACCGGCAGGATCTCGGCGGTCAACGCCGAGGTCGATGCCGCCACCCGCAACATCCGCGTCCAGGCCACGGTTGCCAATGCCGCGGAAAAGCTGCGCCCCGGCATGTTCGCCCGGGTCGCCATTGTGCTCCCGGAAAAGCTCGAGGTTTTGGCCATTCCGGCCACGGCCGTGCTCTACGCCCCTTACGGAGATTCGATCTACCTCGTCGAGGAGCACAAGGACGAAAAAACCGGGCAGACCACCAAGGTGCTGCGCCAGCAGTTCGTGCGCCTTGGCGAGAAGCGCGGCGATTTCGTTGCCGTCACCTCGGGGCTGAAAGGCGGCGAAACCGTGGTCAGCACCGGGGTGTTCAAGCTGCGCAACGGCCAGAGCGTGGTCATCGACAACAAACTGGCGCCGCAGTTTTCACTGGAGCCCAAACCGGAAAACAACTAACTGCAGGTTGAGTTTGAGGCTGAGGTTAAGGGTAAAAAGTCTCAGAGTTGGCTCTCAACCTCAACCTCAACCTCAACCTCAACCTCAACCTCAACCTTAATCTCAACCTGCATCCCTGACCTGGCCGTTCATGAAACTGACTGATTTATTTATCCATCGCCCGGTCCTCGCCGTGGTGGTCAGCCTGCTGATCACCATTGCCGGAGTGCAGGCGATCCGCACCCTCAATGTCCGCCAGTACCCGCGCAGTGAAAATGCCGCAGTCACCGTCACCACCGTGTACATCGGCGCCAGCGCCGACCTGGTGCGCGGTTTCGTCACCACCCCGCTGGAGCGGGCCATCGCCGCCGCCGACGGCATCGACTACCTCCAGTCGGAAAGCAAGCTCGGCCTCTCCACCATAACCGTCCGTCTCAAGATCAATTACGACGCCACCAAGGCGCTGGCCGAAATCAGCTCCAAGGTTGACCAGGTACGGCGCGACCTGCCGTTGGAAGCCGAGGTGCCTGTCATCAACATCGAGTCGGCCGACAGCCGCTTCGCTTCGGCTTACCTGAGTTTCACTTCCGACGTGTTGCGCCAGAACGAGATCACCGATTACCTGGTACGCGTGGTGCAGCCGCGCCTGAGCGCCATCGAGGGGGTTCAGCGCGCCGACATCCTCGGCGCCCGCACCTTCGCCATGCGCCTGTGGCTCAAACCGGAAAAGCTGGCCGCCCTCAACATCAGCCCCGCCCAGGTCCGCCTGGCCCTGCGCGCCAACAACTACCTGGCCGCCGTCGGGCAGACCCGCGGGGCGCTGGTGCAGGTCAACCTGACCGCCGACACCAATCTGCGTTCGGTCGAGGAATTCAAGCAGCTGGTGGTCTACGAAAAGGACGGCGCGCTGGTACGGATCGGCGATATCGCCGAGGTCGCCCTCGGCGCCGAGGACTACGACACCGAAGTGCGCTTCTCCGGGCAAACCGCGGTCTTTATGGGGATCTGGCCGCTCCCCAACGCCAACTCTCTCGATGTGATCAAGCGCGTCCACCAGGAGATGGCCGACCTGCAGAAGGATCTGCCGGGGGGGATGCAGGCCCGGGTCGCCTACGACGCCACCAACTACATTGACAACGCCATCAAGGAAGTGATCAAGACGCTGTCCGAAACGCTCCTGATCGTGGTCATCGTCATCTTCCTCTTCCTCGGCTCCTTGCGCTCGGCGCTAATCCCGGTCATCGCCATCCCCCTGTCGCTGATCGGCGGGATTTTCCTGATGCAGGCCTTCGGTTTCACCATCAACCTGCTCACCCTTTTGGCCATCGTCCTCTCCGTCGGCCTGGTGGTCGACGACGCCATCGTCGTGGTCGAGAACGTCGAACGCCATCTCTCCGAGGGGCTCTCCGCGCTGGAAGCGGCCCTGATCGGCGCGCGCGAGCTGGTCGGGCCGATCATCGCCATGACCATCACCCTGGCCGCGGTCTACGCCCCGATCGGCCTGCAGGGGGGGCTGACTGGCACCCTCTTCCGCGAGTTCGCCTTTACCCTGGCCGGGGCGGTGCTGATCTCCGGGGTGGTGGCCCTGACGCTTTCGCCGGTGATGTGCTCGCGCCTGCTCAAGCCGGGAGAGGAAGAGCGCGGCCTGCCGGCACGCATCGCCCGCGGCTTCGACCGCCTGCGCCGCTTCTACGGTCGCCTGCTTGACGCCACCCTGAAGGCCCGCCCGGCGGTCTACCTGGTCTGGCTGGCGATCAGCGCCCTGTGCGTGCCGATGTTCATCATGTCGGCCAGGGAGTTGGCCCCCACCGAGGACCAGGGGGTGATCTTCGGCATCGTCGACGCCGCCGCCAACGCCACCCTCGACCAGACCAGCCTCTATGCAGCGGAGGCCAACCGGGTCTTTAGCAACATCCCGGAGACCGATTTCACCTTCCAGCTCACCTTCCCCTCCTCGGGTTTCAGCGGCATGGTCACCAAACCATGGAACGAGCGCGAGCGTACGGTGTTCCAGATCCTCCCCGAGGTGCAGCAGAAGTTGCACAAGATCCCCGGCATCCAGATCTTCCCGGTCACGCCGCCCGCCCTCCCCGGCGGCGGCCAGTTCCCGGTGGAGTTCGTGCTGGCGTCAACGGCCGAGACCGAGGAGATTCTCGGCTTTGCCCAGAAGCTGAAGATGGCGGCGATGAAAAGCGGAATGTTCGCCTTCCCGCCGATCATCGACGTCAAGATCGACCAGCCGCAGGCGCAGTTCGTCATCGACCGCGACAAGGTCGCCGATCTCGGTGTCAACCTGCTCAAGGTCGGCGAGGATCTGAGCGGCATGGTCGGCGGCGATTTCGTCAACCGCTTCGACATCAACGGACGCAGTTACAAGGTGATCCCGCAGATCGAACGGGTCGGACGGCTCAACCCCGAACAGCTGCAGGATCTTTATGTCAGCGGCCCGGACGGATCACTGGTACCGCTCTCCACCATCGCCACGGTGAAGGAGAGTGTCGTGCCGCGCTCCCTCAACCGCTTCCAGCAGCTCAATGCCGTGAAGATCAGCGGCGTGGCGGTGCGGCCGCTCGATGAGGCCCTGCGCTTCCTCGAAGATGAGGCCACCAAGATCCTGCCGAAAGGGTACGTGCTCGACTACACCGGCGAGTCGCGGCAGCTGCGCACCGAGGGGGACCGTTTCCTCCCCGCCTTCATCCTCGCCATCGCCCTGATCTTCCTGGTCCTGGCGGCGCAGTTCAACAGCTTCCGCGATCCGTTCGTGATCCTCGCCGGCTCGGTGCCACTGGCCATTTTCGGCGCCCTGATCTTCACCTTCCTGAAGATGCCCGATCCGAGCGTGGCCTTTTGGACCAAGGGGTGGACCACGACCATGAACATCTATTCCCAGGTCGGGCTGGTCACCCTGGTCGGGATCATCGCCAAGAACGGCATCCTTATCGTCGAGTTCGCCAACAAGCTGCAGGAGCAGGGGCTGCCCAAGCTGCAGGCGGTCCACGATGCGGCGCTGACCCGCCTGCGGCCGATCCTGATGACCACCGCCGCCACCATCGCCGGCCATCTGCCGCTGACGATGGTTTCCGGCGCCGGCGCCGCCGCACGCAACTCCATCGGCCTGGTACTGGTCGGGGGGATGTTCGTCGGCACCTGCTTCACCCTCTTCGTGGTGCCGTCGATCTACATGCTGGTGGCCAAGGATCACTCGAAGGGACGAGCCTAGGGCTGGCCAGCTTTCCTTTCCCTCCACAGAAACCAAGGGCCGGCAAACGCCGGCCCTTGTCGCATCCGCAACCTCCGCCGGTCAACTCCTCGGCAGAGTAAAGAAAATCGTCGTCCCCTCATCCTTGACGCTGTTTACCCGGATCCTGCCGCCATGGGTTTCAACAATCTGCCGGGCGATGCTCATCCCCAGCCCGAGTCCGCCCACAGCGGTGTTGGACGCATCGGCCCGGTAGAACTTGTCGAAGATCCGCTCGACTTGCTCGGGAGTCATGCCGATCCCCTGGTCGATCACGCTGACTTCCCAGGCATCCGGCAGCTTCCGGCAGCGCAGGATAACCTGGCGCCCCTTCGGCGAGTATTTGGCCGCATTGCTGAGGAGGTTCTCGAGCACCTGGTTGATCCGGTAGCGGTCGGCGCGGATGGTCAGCTCCGCCGCATCCTCGGGAAGGTCGAGGATGAAGGTGTGGTTGGCGAAGTGCGCCCGGAAGAACTCGACGGCCCGCCCGAAGATCATCGCCAGAGAAACCTCCTGCAGATCGAGATCGATCGGCTTGCCGCTTTCGATACGGCTGATGTCGAGCAGGTCGCTGATGATCTTCTCCAGGGCCTCCCCCCGGTCATAGATTTCGTCGAGGAATTCCCCGGTCTGCGCCGGGGTGAACGGGCCGAACTGCTCGGGGTGGCGAACCAGCTCGGTGAATCCCATGATCGCAGCCAGCGGCGTGCGCAGCTCATGGGCCGCCATCGAGATGAACTCGCTCTTCATCCGGTCCATCTGCGCCAGCGCCCGCTCCGCCGCACGTTCCGAGCTCACGTCGTAGAAGATCGAGATGTAGTGGGTGATCCGCTTCTGGAGGCTGCTCACCGCCGTCACCGACAGGTGGGCGGGGAAAGTCTCGCCATTCTTGCGCCGGTTCCAGATCTCGCCGGACCACTGCCCCGTCGCCCGGACCTGGGCGCGCATCTCCTGGTAAATCTGCCAGTTGACATCACCGGCATTGAGCACGTGGATGTTTTGGCCGAGGATCTCCTCCTCCGCAAAACCGGTGATGCGGGTGAATGCCGGGTTGATCTTCTCGACGGCCCCCTCGAAGGTGGTGATGGCGATCGCTTCCACGGCATTTTCGAAGACGCTGGCGGAGAGGAGCATCTGTTCCTCGTGCTTTTTCCGCTCATAGAGGGTGAAGAGCAGGTAGACGACGCCGAGCAACAGGCCGCCGCCCAGAACCGTGAAACCGTGGTAGTACAGAGTGCTCTGTTCGACGGCATCCAGCGCCTTGCGGCTGAGGACCAGCTTGTAATAGGAGTTGATCGTCCCGACCACCCAGTCGGGGTGGCAGCGCGCGCAGTAGCTGGTCGTTTCCACCGGGAAGTAGTAGGTCGTGTCGCTCCCGGAGATCAGCGCATCCTCGCGGCTCAGGCCGAGGACGCCGGCATCGGTCTGCTTGACCAGCCCAGGGTTCGAGGAATAACGGACCACCCCTTTGGTATCGAGCAGGGAGAACTCCCGAACGTCGGCAAAACCGCCGATCTCCTCGAGATGGTTCTTGAACAGCTGCATGTTCCCCTTCTTCAGGGAATCGTAGGTCGCCATGAAGATCAGGTCGCGCAGGTTGTCCATGTAGGCGGTCAGGGAGCCCTTGACCTGCCTGGACTTGAGGGTGTCGGCCACGATGAAGACCATGACCGTCAGCACCACCGCGCCGGTAATCCAGTAGAAGTACTTCAGCAGGCGCGCGTGCCGGTCTTGGCTGGACATCGCCTCACTCCCGTCCCTTGATCTTCTTCTTCATCTGCGACCAGGAGAGGTCCTCGACTTCGACATTCTCGAGGTAGAGACTGCCGGTGAAGGGCCAGCGGAAGTTCATGCAGCCGATGCAGGGGGTGTTGCTCTCGACGCAGACGCTGGTCCGCCCGTTCCACCGCCGCACCGGGCAGTCGCTCGCGGTGATCGTCCCCCGGCACCCCTTTTTCAGCAGGCAGCCTTCCTTGTCTTTGGCGAAATCCTCAACGAACTTGTCCTGGGAAAAGTGCTGGTGACGGCTACAGCGATTGTGAATTGTCTCGCCGAAGTATTCGATAGGGAGCTGCAGTTCCTTGAGCAGGGGCGGCTCCTTGCCGGTGGCGGCATAGTAGGCGATGCTCCCCAGCAGGTGGTCGGGGTGCACCGGGCAGCCGGGGAGACGGACCTGGGGAACCTTGACCCCCTTGCGGGCAAGGTAGGCGGCCGTCGACAGGGCTCCCGTGCGGTTCCCCCCCGAAGCCGGAATCCCACCGTACGTGGCACAGGTTCCGGCACTGATGACCAGGGCGGCCTTGGCGGCGTAGCCGTCCAGAACGTCGTAAAGCGGCCGATTGCCGAGGGAGCAGGCATCCTTCGGCTGGCAGGGGATGCTCCCCTCCACGACCAGCAGATACCCCTCCTGGGCGGCCAACCGGTCGAGGTTTTGCAGATAATCCGTCCCCTGCCGAAACGACAACCCCGGGTGCGCTTCCAGCCGGCCGTAATGGGCCAGAACATCCAACAGGTCGAAATCGTTGCCGTAGAGCATCGACACGCTGCAGCCCATGCAATTCTGGGCATGGATGAAAGCAATCCTGGGGGCCTCCCTGCCCAGCTTGACGAACCCTTCGGCCAGCGTACGGGTCAGCAGCGTACTGCCGCACAGCAGCAGGGAGATGTCGCGGCATTTTTTCAGGAAATCGCGGCGACTGAGCATGGGCCCCTCAATGGATGGCACAGGCCAGGCAAGGGTCGAAACTGCGCACGATCCGCCCGACGACGAGCCCCTTAGCTGCCGCGCCCTCTTCGACCGGGGCGCCGATCAGCGCCGTTTCGACCGTCCCACGCTGGCCGCGCACGGTCGGCCCGAAATTCCACGCCGACGGAACCTGCAACCGGTAGCCGGTCACTTTCCCCTTTTCCGCCGTCACCTGGTGGTTCAACGCCCCACGGGCCGCCAGCGACATCCCCAACCCCTCCCCCGTCGGTACGGCCTTGAAATCCGGCGGGGCGATGGACGGTCGGTCGAGGCGGTAGGACGGCAGCAGCTCCTGCAGATAGGCGCAGAGCTTCTGCGCCTCATAAGCCCGGGCCAGGATTCGGGCCATGACCGAGGAGCGGGGGGCCTCCTCCCCGAAACGACGCAGCAGCTTCAGAAAGCCCTGGTCCGGGTTGAGCGCCATCCTTGCCAGCGGCCCCACCTCCATCGGCACCCCGTCGTAGAGCATGGCCCTGACCCAGGAGTAGCTCCCGGGCTTGTCGGGCCTGGGGGTGCCGTCCGCCTCCAGGAAGGACGCTGCGACGTCCTCCGCGATCCCCTCGAAGCGGACCGGCAGCCGCTCGCCGCGCCGCCTGACCCCGGGCTGGAAGAGGGACCTGCCGAGCTGGGAAAAGCCGCCGTTGGCGTAGAAGTTGCCGTGGGAGCGCCCCATCTGGAAGTAGCCGGGGAAATGCTCCGCCAGGGCGATGGCCTGCGGCAGGTAGCAGCGCTGGACGAACTCCGCCGTGCGCTCGAGAGCTCCGGCATAGTTCATCAGGCGGTCGCTGGTAATACCGGTGGTGACGCCCCCCGGGAGGATGGCGTGGCAGAACGGCACTTTCCCGCCGAGACTGGCCAAGCCGCTGCCGGCTTCCTTGCGCACGGCCAGAACCTCGGCGTAGGCCAGGGCCATCTCGACAGTCAGCCCGATGTCGTCGAGGGCGTCCGCAGGGACGGCAGACGAGAAGGTTCCGGCCGAATCGCGCATCAGGCCGGCCAGCCTGGGGACCCGCGGATCGTTGCCGCGGTATTGGGCCAGGCTCCCGAAATCGAGGTAGTCGGGAAGCGACAGCTGATAGAAGTGGAAAAGGTGGTCGGTGACCAGGTGCAGGCCGAGAATCAGTTCGCGCAGGATCAGCGCGTTTTGGGGTGGCTCGATGCCGTAGAGCTTTTCCAGGGCGAGACAGGCGGCAATGCCGTGAACTTCGTGGCAGATGCCGCAGATCCGCTGGGTTATGCGGGCGGCATCAACGGGATGACGGCCGACCAGCAACTGCTCGAACCCACGGAACATGCGTCCGGCAACCCGGGCATCGACGACCCGCCCCCCATCGACGCGGGTATCGATCGCCAAGTGCCCCTCGACTCGCGTCACCGGATCCAGGGCGAGAATTTTCGGCATACACTACCCCCGTATAATTATGTTCCATCCTACACGGGAGTCCCCTCAAAACAAACAGCAATTGCCGGCCCGCAGGAGTACCCCGCCGGCCCTTACTGAAGCTTCAGATAGGCCTTCACCGCCTCCTCGCCCTTCTTCACCGTCACCAGGCTGATCGCCAGAATCAACACCTTCTGCGGCTTCTCCAACTGCACCAGGATGAACCCCTGCTCGTAGAGAGAGATGTGGTGGATATTGTTGAGATTGCGGCGTACGAAGTTGTCGATCTGCCACCAGCTGACGAAGGGATCCTTCTCCAGCAGTTCGCGAATTTTCGCGCCGTGCTCGGCATCGAAAAAATACTGGCTGAGCATCTCCCGGCTGACCCGGTAGGACGGGGTGACAATCAGGGCATTCTCGGTGAAGCTGCGCGCCCCCTTCAACTCCGGCGCCATCTTCGCGGCAGAAAAAAACTGGCTGATCGTGTATTCGGGGGGCTTGGCCGAGACATTGCCGACGGCAAGCGGCAGCAAAAGCAGCAGGAAAAACAGCGTCTTCAACAGCGTGACTCCCTTTGCGAGATGAAGGCTACTTTTTCGGGGGGAACTGGATGGCTACCGCGACGCTGTCGGCGACCGACTCCTCGCCGCGCCGGGCCGGCACGAACCGCCAGTAACGCACGGCATTGATCGCCGCCTCATCGAGGACGTCGTGACCCGAGCTGCGGGCGACCTCGATCCTTTGCACACGGCCTTTATCGGTGACAGCCACCTGCAGATGCACGAGCCCCTGCCAGTGGTTGGCGCGGGCCAATGCGGGATACTGCGGGCGGGGGTTGGTCTCCAGCCCGACCAGCCTCTCAAGTATCTGCCGGCG
>CAZRTZ010000014.1:0-47427 GCA_964603155.1 uncultured Geobacteraceae bacterium
TGCTCAAATTCACAAGAGGCCGGCACTGTCCGGCCTCTTGTCGTTGTGGAGGGTTGCCGGCAGGGGCGTCAATGCGCTACGATTATTGTCATGCTGGTGCGTTACTTTCTCTCTACGTTCCTTTGTCTTCTCCTCTGTGCCACCTCTGCCGCGGCCGCATCGGTTACCGGCAAGGTGGCTCTCGACGGGGTCGGCACGGCAGGAGTCCGGGTTGCCGCCTATCCGGTGACGGCCCTGTCATTGGCCGGTGACGCCTCGTTTTTCAGTGCGGCCACCGGTGCAGATGGCCTCTTTCGGCTCGACCTCCCTCCGGGACAATACTATCTCCTGGCTCGTGGCGGGGGTTGGTTCAGCTTCTACGGGCGCAACCCGCTGGCCATCCCGGCGGAAGGAGTGAGCGAGATCAACCTGCCGCTGGTCCCCTCCGCCGCTTCACTTCCAGAACTGCCTGCTATCCCTGGAAGCGGTGTCACCGGCCAGGTGCTGCACTCCGGCAAGCCGGTGGCCAATGCCGTGGTCTTCGCCTATCCCGACCTCTCCGCCCAACTCAAGGGGTTCGGCCTGGGGATGTCGGCGCCGACCGGGGCCGACGGCATCTTCGAACTGTCGCTGGCGGCCGGCAGTTACTACCTGGTAGCGCGGGTGCGTCAAGGCGCTTCCCTGACCGGGCCGCTCACCGCCGGGGATCTGTTCGGCTACCTCCCGCAGAACCCGGTGGCGGTAGCCGAAGCTCCGGCGCGGGTCGTTCTGCCGCTGGTGGCCGTTCCGGAGAAGGTGGCGCGCCATGCCGGCACCATGTTCGGCCAGACCCGCATCAGCGGCGCCATTGTCGATCGCGCGGGGAAGCCGCTCGCCGGCATGAAGGCCCTGCTGTATGCCGACGAATCCATGCTTAACCGGCCCCTCTACGTCTCCGCCCCCACCGGTCCCGATGGCATCTTCCAGCTCTCTTTTCCGAGCGGCGGCACCTACTACCTCGCCGCGCGCAGCAGCCTCGGCGGCACCCCGGCGCCCGGCGAACTGTACGGTCGCTATCAGGTCGACAGCAAACCCGGCTTCAAAATCGAAACCGGTGCGCTTCTCGAGGGGGTCCGCATCGTCGTCGAGGAGGTCTGGTAGCCTCTCTGCAGAGCCTTCTTCTTTCCTCACCACGTCTTTTTAATCCCGCTTCGTCTCTCCCTGCTCTTAGGTTCAATGCTGTGGTATTTTTCGGCGCATGTGCTGGGGGCGAATTCTTGTCAGGTTGCTTGAATTAAAAGATTAAAATCATCGGCATGTCCCTTGCAAACTGAATTCATTGTCACAGTAGCGTCTGCGTCAAGCAGCGGTGCCAAAAAACTGCCAGCAGTGATCTGGAAGTATTTGTCAACTTTCCGATGTTAAAGGGATTTTAAGCCTCTGTTTAAAAGCAAAGCCAGTGTGAGCTGGTGACGCAAAGCCACGGGGCCACGAGCAGCAAAGCTCTGGCCAGCCGGGTTGCCAAAGAGGAAAAACTTATGGAAACCAATAGCTTGGTATCGAGGACGGTCCGGCAGGGTGCAGTTCGGCGATTTGGCCATGGACTGCACGCGATTGCGTTATTTGACCGGACTGAAGAGGTCTGCACAAGGGCTTCGCGAACGGCGATACCAGTGAAAGAGCGCCGGCTGCCGGCAACCCCCTGGAGTTTGTCCATGAAACGTTTCGGTACCCATGTGGCATTGAGCCTGACGTTGCTGTTGATTGTCCCTGCTATGAGTTGGGCCGCGGGGATTCACTATTTCAACTGCACCGAGTGCCACAAGTCGTCGTTGGCCGTTCAGTCGCTGGCAACCGCAAACGTTTGTCTTTCCTGTCATCAGGCCGGTACGTACGTCGACAATACCCCGGCTCAGGGAATGGATGGACAAATCGAAGGAAAGCTTACGGCAGCGCAGGCGAGCGATGCGCTTAACAACAATCCCTACAGCCCCTCCGGTTACGGAACCTCTCATATCTGGGGCGCCCCTGCCAACAATGCCGCCGCCGGTGCCCAGGAGCCGGCCACCAATCTGACCGGTTTCTTCCGGCGCTACCAGGTGTCGTGGGGTAAGGTCACCTGTACCCGCTGCCATGAGCCGCATGCAGACTCCACCGCGAACCCTTTGGCGATGAATCCCGATGCGCTCAACGGCAATCTGCCGATGACCCCCGAGCAGTTGTGCCGTGCCTGCCATATCCCCTTCGATCAGCAGAACAACAAGGGCTTGGTGACCCACCCGGTCGTGGTCAACTACGGTGCTCTCGTGGCGTCGGCCCCCTATCAGCCGGGAGGCGCCAAGGAAGGCTGGCTCCAGCCGAGCATTGGCAACGGCGGTGGTTCGGGAACGGTCCAGCGCATTGACGTGACCATCCGCACCGGAGCAGCGCCTGCCACCTATGTCAACGGCGTCGGCTGCACCTCCTGCCACGGTGTCCATGCCGCCGACTCGGACAGCACCACCGACGATGGCTTCGGGACCGCTGCCGATACCGCCGACGGCGACGGCAAACTGCTGCGCGCCGATGGCGCGACCCGCACCGGTGCCAACAGCGCCGCCACCGCGCAACGGCGCTCCAACCTCTGCCAGGCCTGCCACACCTTCAAGCCCCACGGCAGCAGCGGCTCGCAGATGGGCTGCCTCGATTGCCACAGTGGTCACACCTACGGCTCGTCCAACTACTTCGTTCTGCGCAACCAGGTGGGGGCGACGACGAACCTCAACTACACGACACGGTCGCCTCTGCACGGCGGCTCCACCCCGGTCGACGACCTCTGGTCGGGAACAGTGATTGGCGACACTGCCGGCTACTGCGAACGCTGCCATGGCCAGCTGACGGCGATGCCCGGCAGCGCCAGGACTCACATCGAAAACGAGAACTGCCGTACCTGCCATGCCCATGACGGCGCCACGTTCTCCTTCGAGGCGGCCGGCGGCTGCGACGGCTGCCACGGTGCCCCGCCAAAGCAAAATGCAGTGGGTGGCCCGAACGGTTTTGCTTCTGGCTACACCCCTTTCAAGGATGAGTCGGCGACCCCGCACGCGGCCCATGCCGCCGGGGCCGGCAACTACACCTTCAGCTGCAATGCCTGCCACCTCAACAATACCCACGATATGGGAACCTTCCAGGATGTGTTCCTTGGCGTCGATGATCCCCTTGCCACCGGCAACGGCAACATGAGTCCGGGCTACGATGGTTCCGGGTCGGGAACCTGCTCCAACGTGTATTGCCACAGCAACGGCGGCCGGCGCACCAGCGACGTCAGCCGTGTCTTCACGGCAGCCACCATTCCGGTCTGGGCCGGTGGTGCCGGCACCATCACCGCCTGCAACGCCTGCCATGACAACACGGCTTCGATGACCAACGGCTCGCCTGCCCACGCCGCGCACCTGGCCCTGACCGGTGTGACCTGCAAGACCTGCCATGTCACGACCGCCGCTTCGGCTACCACCCTGGCGGCAGGCGCCATCGGCAACACCCACGTCAACAACGCGCGTGACGTCGCCTTCGACACCAGTGGCTTTATCACGGTCGGTCCGACTCCTTACAACGCGACGACGGGCGTCTGCGCGGTCTATTGCCACTCCAACGGATACACCCGGGTCTCACCTGACTGGGACGTTGTGACATCGGGTGACTGCGGCGCCTGCCACCAATTCAGTAGTGCCGGAGTCGCCACCGGGGCGGGCACGGCCCTGAGCAGCGCCCACAACAAGCACGTCTACACCAGCGGTGGCGGGGTGCAACTGGCCTGCACCACCTGCCATACCAACGCCGGTAGCGGCGCCGATCATGTCAACGGTTCGATCAGCTTCGTCAGCAATTACCAGAATACCGTCTGCAACCCCTGCCACGGTTCGAGTAACGGGGTCACGACCGGCGACGACCGCCAGCCGATCTGGAACAGCACTGCCTCCGTCGATTGCCAGACCTGTCATGCCGGCAGCGTGAGGGCAACGGTCAACAGCAAGGTTGCAACCGATAAGAGCCAGGCCACCAGTACTGGCCACAACCGGACCACCAATTATGCGTCCGGGAACTTGCCGGCCAGCAAACTTTGCGCCTCCTGCCACGACGAAGCCAATCGCACCGGCCACCTTGACGGCACCACCGGCGATGACATGCGCCTGCTGGCCGCTGCGGCCACCTGCACCACCTCCTGCCACGGCGTCGGCGGTTCGGCGGTGAAGGACAGCATCGTCACGCATAAGACCGAATCGTGCGCCAACTGCCACGATCCGCACGGCAGCAGCAACCTCTACATGGTCAAGTCGACCTCCGCCCGTTATGCCGGCACTGTGGTCTTCACCGCAACCACCGGCGCGGACTCCTATGACGAGGTCGACAGCGGCGCGACCGCTAACTACGATGATATCTGCGCCACCTGCCACACGGCGGCCACCCACAACAACCGGACCGACACCGGTGTCCATCTTGATGCGTCGACCCACGAGGGTGAAGACTGCTTCACCTGCCACCGTCCGCACACCAACCCGGCGATCGACGGCGGCGCCTTCGCGACCGGCGCCGGCAATGCCTGCAACGGCTGCCATGGCTTCCCGCCGGTGACCGGCGCTCATGCCAGCCACACTCTGACGGCCAGCAACGACAAGGACATCGAAGACCGCAGCGATTGCGAGGCCTGTCATACCGGCGCCGCCAGCTATACCTATAACCCGGCGACCGACCGCGGCAACTCTCTCAATCACGGCAACGCAACCGGCCGTGACACCATCCTGGCTTCGAAGGTCGGCTACAACACCACCAACTTTAACTGCACCAGCGCCTGTCATGCTTCCACCGCGGCTGACGGTTTCTGGAGCGACACGGCGCTGAACTGCAACGCCTGCCACTACTACAATGCCGCGCCGACCGCGGCGGGGAACGTGACCAGCGGCAACAGCGAGGCTCTCGGCGGCGACCACAGCGTCCACTTCGGCGCCGGCGGGATCGTCACCTGCGCCAACTGCCACGGCACCGACCCGACTGACACCACGCACATCAGCCTCGGGACTGGGACCGATGCGCAGAAGTACCAGGATCGCGCCCTGGCCCAGCAGGATGAGGCGGATGTGACCGCAACCGCTCTCGGCACCGGCAGCGACCCGGATCCGGGGAACCCGGTCTGCAACAACGCCGCCTGCCACAACCCGAGCGGCACCACCTACAGCGCCACCTGGACCGTGAGCGCGGCGGCCTGCACCCTGTGCCACAGCAGCACTAACCCCGGCACCGGCAGCCACGGCCAGCACATGAATGCGGCGACGACCTTCGGTATCAATACCACCACCTGCACCAGCTGCCACCCGAACCACGGCACCAACTACGCCCATCGCAGCGGCAATGTCACCTTCGCCGCCGGCATGAACTACACCGCCGGGGCCGTCGATGTCCTCGGCACCATGGGCACCTGCACCACCAGCACCTGCCACAACAACGGCACGGCGGCGGCGACCGCGGTGGTGACCCCGACCTGGGGCCAGGCCAGTGCCGACTGCACCATCTGCCACGGCAACGCGCCGGCGACCGGCGAGCATGCCAAGCACATGGCCAACACCACCTTCGTCGACGGCGGCTGCACCGATTGCCATACCGCGGCGAACGCGACAACCCATATCAACAGCGTCCGCAATATCGCCGGCCAGATCACCGATATGGATCTGGCGACCGGCGGCAACCAGCTCACCGCCCCGGGCGGCTGGGTCGGTACCTGCCTCAATAACTGCCATATCGCCAATACCGCCAGCGACTGGACCAGCGGCACCAACACCCTGGCTTGCACCGACTGCCACGGCAGCGGCAAGGTGACCACCCCGGCCATGGATCGCGGTTGGCCGCCGAGCAGCGGCAAGCACGGCCTGCACACGGGCAGCCCGTATGTGGCGGCGAACTGCATCGACTGCCACAACAACAACACCATAACCCACAGCACGCTGAACAACGTGGTCACGGCGATTGGCGGGGCGAAGGTCAGCGCTTACACGGCGAACAACTGCACCAACACCTGCCACGTGGCGGCAGACACCAACGACTGGACTGCCGGCACCCGCGCCTGTACCGACTGCCACATGGTCGGCAAGACCGGCATGTACGACACCGGTGCCCGCGACCAGGCTCCGAACAGCGGCCTGCATGCAACGACCGCGGCCCTGGCGCACGACGACAACTTCGGCAGCAGCTATACCTGCACCAACTGCCACAGCAGCAGCACGCCGTCGGCAGCGCACCAGACCGGGACGCTGCAGACCTCACTGCAGACGACCTATACTTTTACCGCCCAGATCGGCAGCTATGCCAACCCGGGGGGCTGTGCGTCGAACTGCCACAAGGACGGCGGCGACTGGAAGCGCAAGTGGATCGGCGTCACCGATGCTGCCCCGGCCTACAGTGACCCGGCCACCGCCGCGGTCTGCGCGAACTGCCACGGCTCCTTCGCCCAGGGGTGGAACTTCGTGAATGAAGGCGGAGCGACCACGTCCGACCACACCGACCCGGATCCAGACAACACCGGCGATCAGATGAACGCCGGCGGTCATGTCGTCTGCAGCAAGTGCCATGGTTGGGGGACTGCCGCCTACCAGAGCGGCAACATGCACAATAACAACCTGATCGCCATGAACGCTGATCTCGGGTACGACAACGGGACCGGCAACTGCGCGGTCAACTGCCATAGCGGCAAGACCCTGACGACCAATACCAACAGCGGCTTCACCAATGAGAGCGGCAGCTTCGGTGGGGTTGGCTGCGGCAGCTGCCACGACGATGGCACGATCCCGCCGAACAGTGGTGCGCATGCGGCTCACGGTGCCAACGCCGACGCCAACTACAGTGAATGTATACTCTGCCATGGCGACAATGGTGACGGCTATGCCAGCACCACCGGTACGCACAACGACAACTCTGTGACCTTTGCCGCCGGGATTACCTACAGCAACAATGGCACGCCAGGGACCAATGCCAATGCCAACGACGACACCTGCTCGACTAGCATCTGCCATACCGGCAGCGGCACGGTGACGTGGGGTGCGACCAGCCTCGGCTGCTCCGAGTGCCACTACTACGAAGCCAACCCGACGCTGACCAATAACAACGCGCATTCCAACCCATTGGGCGGTAGCCACAGCAAGCACTTCGGTGTCGGTGGTGTGACCACCTGCGCCAGTTGCCACACCGTCCCTGTCGCGGGCGACACGACCCACATCAACGGGGCGACCACCCTGGTTGACAAGTCGAATGCGACGATGGACGAGGCGACTTTGATCGCTTCGGCCTTGGGGACCGGCAGTGACCCGGATGCCGGGAATGCGACCTGTAACAGTGTCGCTTGTCACAACCCATCCAACGGCGCCTACACGGCGACCTGGACGGTGGCGAACGCGGTGGGCTGCGCCTTCTGCCACAGCAGCACCAACCCTGGCACCGGCGCTCACAGTGCCCACATGAGCGCGGCGACCAACTTCGGCCTGACGGTGACCTGCACCAGCTGCCACCCGAATCATGGCACCAACAACGCCCACCGCAGCGGCAACGTCACCTTCACCACCAGTCCGGCGGCGATGGGCTACACGCCGGGGGCTGAAGATGTCGGCGGGACGATGGGGACTTGCACCACGACCACCTGCCATAACAACGGTCTGGCCACGCCGGTGGCGATCACCACCAAGGCCTGGAATCAGACCGATATCGACTGCACGACCTGCCACGGCAACGCGCCGGCGACGGGTGCTCACGGTAGCCACGTCAACGCCACCTATATTGCCGGGACCTGCAGCGAGTGCCATACGGCGGCGAACGTGTCGTCCCATATCAACGGGACGCGGAACATGGCCAACAAGGTCTCGGCCTATACCGGCAGTCCTACATTTACCTGCACCAACAGCTGCCACATCGCCAGCACCACCGGTGACTGGTCCGGCAGCAATACCCTGGCCTGTACCGACTGCCACGGCAGCGGCAAGGTGACGACGCCGGCCATGGACCGCGGCTGGCCGCCGAACAGCAACGCACATCTCAAACATACCCTCAACACCCAGTATGTCGCGGCGAACTGCGTCGACTGCCATAACAACAACACCGTGACCCACAGCACACTGAACAACGTGGTGACCGCGGCGGTGGGGAGCAAGCTCAGCGTCAACCCGGCCAACGGCTCCTGCACCAACAGTTGCCATGCTTCGGCACAGGCAGGGGACTGGAGTGGTGGCAGCGCGGCGGTGATCTGCCTTGATTGCCACAGCGGCAGCTACATCGGTGGCAACAACGTGGCCAAGGGTTTCAATGCCACCCCGGCTACCGGTCTGCACGCCGGGACGCTGATAACCTCGGCCAACACCCACGACGACAGCTTCAACAACGGCGCCGCCGGCACGGCTGATTGTATGACCTGCCATGGCACCACGCCGTCGACGAACCATATCGACGGGACCTATACCAACAGCTGGAATGCTGTCGCGCCGTCGATCAACTTTGCCGCCAACGTCGGCTTCACCGATGGCACGACCCCGACCTGCGGCCCGGTTTCAGGCCTGGCCTCCTGCCATGACGACGGCGGGGTCTGGAAACGCAAGTGGAGCATAACCGCGAAGAACAGCGATGAAACCCGCTGCGCCAACTGCCACGGTGATTTCGATAGCGGCTTCGTCACCGGCATGGCCGGCCGTCACCAGACCACCACCAGCGGCGACGCCGACGGCCAGATCGCCGCGTTCCACGACGGCACCGACAAGTGCTACACCTGCCACAGCTACAAGGCGGGCGACAACACCTACTACAACATCGCCAACTCGCCGGTCGGCCAGCATCGCGATGGCACCATCCAGATCAACACCAACGTTGGCTTCGCCGATAACGGCGCATCGGTTGGCTGCGCCAAGTGCCACAGCAGCAACGACGGCACCGCCGACGAGCAGCATGAGTTCGTCGACACCACCAGCCGCTGGACCCGCAACAGCAGCTTCAATGGCCCGCCGGTCTCCTGCGCCACCTGCCATGCCTACCCGCCGGCTCCGGGCGACGGCAAGACCGCGCAGGCTGTTGAGGGCAAGGGCGCCCATGCCAAGCACGTGACCCACATTGCGGCCCGCGCCGGCGTGACCCTCGATCCGCTGAACGACACCTTCACCGGTGCCACCTCGACGGCGGTCTGCGGCGTTTGTCACAATGTTTCCAGCGGAGCGAACCACAGCACCGCCGGCGGGACGCGCAACCTGCTGATACCGGCGGCTTCCTACCAGTTTGGTTCGACCGCGCCGACCTATAACGGAACCGTTGGCCAATCCTCCTCCGTCGATCCGAAGTCCTGCTCGAGTGTCGATTGCCACTTCAAGGAGACCCCGGTTTGGGCTCCGGTGGGTGGGGAGTAGGAGGGGAGCATGAGAAGCCAGGCACAGATGAAATTGGTTTGCAAAGCTACGGCAATGAACAACGACGCCAGACCGGGAGTGGTCGTCATGAGTGAACGGAGCAACGCGAAGATGACGAGCAACGTTATGGCTGGGGGCCATACCCCGGCACAGCCTGGGAAGGCGAGAGGACGTCACATGCGCTTGAGGATGACACGTCTGATGGCCGGCATTGGTGCTCTGGTTATCGCCGGCCTGCTGCATATCGCTGCGGGAGCGGCCGAAGCCGCCCTGCAGTATGTGGGGGGGACCTCCGGTTCCGGAACCGCTACCACCTACAACGTTTCATTGAACGGCACGCTGACCGGTGGCCTCGCCACCTCTCCGGCCGCCGGTGACATCGTCATCGTCGTCACCGGCTGGGCGAGTACGGCCAACGGTAATCCGGGGGTCACCGCCCCAACCGGCTACACCGAAGTGTACGACGGCTATGCCAACCACGGCACACAACGCGATGCCAACCTGAGCGTCAGCTACAAGATCATGCCCGGTACGCCGGACACTTCGGTCACCGTCAGCGGCTTCAACAATGCCGCCAACGGTGGCGCCACAGCCGTGCACGTCTGGCGCGGTGTTGACCAGACCACTCCGATGGATGTCACCCCGCCGAGTTCACCGGCAGGTGTCACGGCGATCACTGGCTCCCGTCCCGACAGCCCGGCGATCACACCGCTCACTTCGGGAGCCGTGGTCTTGGCGGTCGGTCTTGGTACCGGCGCGGCCACGCCGACAGCGATGACCGCACCGACCGGTTTTATCAACGGCAGATCAGTTATTGGTACCGGCACCACCATGGGTGCGGTGGCCAACATCGCCTCGCAGGCCTGGGCTGGCGGTGCCGTCGACCCGGCGGCCTGGACCGGCGGCACGACCAGCGCCAACGATTCGTGGGTGGCAGGCACCCTAGCCCTGCGCCCGGCCATAGATGCCCTCTCCGTTACCGGCAACACGCCCATAGCCTCGTCGGCTTCTCTTCTTGCCACCGACGTCCAGATGCAGCGCCTTCAGGTAGACAGTTCTACCGGTGACAATAACAACACGGTCATCAACTCCATCACGGTCGATGATCTCGGTACGGCCGGCGCCACCGATATTACCAATCTCAAAATTCACATCGACAGCGATACCAACTTCGGCAACGGTGTCCTCGGCACGGTCACCCAGGCAGGCTTCACTGGCTCAAGCACCCCGATCAGTTTGACGGCCCTTTCCGCAGCGATTCGCACCGTGACCAACGGCACGTCGAAGTATATCTGGATCACCTATGATCTGGCCGCATCCGCAGCCGGCAAATCGATCCGGTCGAGCGTTACGGCAATTGCCGTCGATTTACCTGATACCGGGGCAACCGGAACCTGGAACTCGAACTTGATCAGCGTCGATTCCGGCCCCTCCAGCACCATCAGCAACTGCATCGGTTGTCATGGCGGGAGCGGAAGCTTTGTGGACAGTTCGACCCGCGATGCAGTTGCGGGGACGTTCCGGGGCGATCATGCCAAACACAACTATGTCTGCACCACCTGCCACACCGACGCCGGAGTCAACCTGGCGCACCGTGACGGCAACATCAACATGGCCTCGCCTATTTTTAACGCCGGTGGAACGTATACCTTGGGAACGACCTTCCCGCAGCGCAACGATTACGTGGCAACTCCGACGGGATCCTGCACCAACGTCAACTGCCACAGCGGCGCCGCGACACCGCAGTGGGGGGTCGGTACCACCGTCTGCAACAGCTGCCACAATACCCCTCCCAACACTGACGCTCATACCAAGCATTACACGGCCAAGGGTTGGGCAAACGACACCGCCAACTGCACGGTCTGCCACCCAGACAACAGTACAACGCACAGCAACGTGACGGACAACAACGTGACCGTCAATGGGACGCTGATCCCGACCGGCACTTCGCCGGCCATTACCTGTGCCAGCACCCCGACGGGTTGCCACAACGGCAAAGCCACCCCGGCCTGGAACACCACTGGTATCTCCTGCTCCAATTGCCATGCGATCGGCGGCGGGGCGGCCGGCGACCCGACCAGCGGCCTGCACGACGCTACTGTGGCCATGGCTCACGACAACCAGTTCCTGAACACCCCGGTTGAAGGTGCGCCGGGAACGGCGACCTGCGTCTCCTGCCACAGCTCGACCTCGCCGTCGTCACTGCACTTCGACGGCACCGTGCAGAATGCCGGTGCGGCCACCTACACCTGGAACACCACCAAAATCCCCGCAGGCTACGTGCGCGCCACCGACGATTGCGCTGCGACCTGCCACACCGATGCCGGCACTTGGCAGCGTCGCTGGAGTACTGCGGTCGACGGCACCTGGGCCTACGGCAATGACGCCGCGAGCGCTACGGTCTGCGGCAACTGCCACGGCTCCTTCTTTACCGGCTGGAACATTGTCGGGGCGACCGATCATGTGAACCCCGATGTGGACAACGATCCCGACACCCTGGCAACCTCAAAATCGAACCATGGCGAGTGTTCCAAGTGCCACGGCTGGGGCCATACCAATTATTCGACCGGCACCAAGCACGAAAACAACACACTGGAGATGAACTCCACTCTCGATACGACCCCCGGCGACGGCAACTGCACAACCAACTGCCATGCCGGCCTAACCCTGACCATGAATGGCACCTCAGGTTGGACCGATGCCTCGGTTGTCGGCGATGGCGTGGCGTGCGGAGACTGCCATGCCGGCGGCGTGACCCGCGTGGGGGCGTCCGGTGCGCATGCGTCGCACGGCGCCACGGCGTCCCTTTTGACGGCCAACCCGGCCTCGGTTGCCATGTGCGTCAACTGCCACGGCAACGATGGTACCGGTGCGACTCATAATAACGGCACGGTCAACTGGCAGACCAACCTGACCTACTCCCAGGCGGCGAGTCGCGGCAACCTGACCGGCACCTGCTCCGGCACGGCCGGCTGCCACGTGGCGGCCACGAATATCGCCTGGAACGACCTGAATCCGACCAACTGCAACCAGTGCCACTACAATACGACCGAAACGGCCAACTGGGGCTGGACCGGCACGGCCGGAAATATCTCGATGATCAGTTCGACCCAGTACACCGCCGTCGGTCATGGGCAGGCGACCATCAACGGGGCTGCGGCCAACAAGGATTGCATGGCCTGCCATGACATCAACCAGGCTCACGATACCACCGCGACTCTGACCGGCAGCAACCCGTTCCGGCTCAAGGTCGGCTTCACCTGTAACGACAGCGCGGCCGGCTGCCATACCGTGAGCGGTACTTTCGCTACCCACGATCAGGCGACGGCCGGGAAGAACTATACCTGGGGCTTTGGCGCCAAGTGCGTTGACTGTCACGACCCGCACGGCGACGGCAGCAACCTGGCAATGATCCATAGCGATCTCGCCGACAAGGGCTCACAGACCAACGGGGTGCGCAACACTCCGGATGCGGCGATCGAGACGATGGTCTTCACCAGCACCGCCGGCACCGCGGCGGATAGCTATGCGGAGCCTTCGACCACCTTCGACGGCATCTGCCAGGAGTGCCACACCCTGACCACATCCTTCAGGGACAACACCTCGGTGGCCTCGGGAACCCATGCCAGCAACACCACGGGTTGCATGAACTGTCATAACCACAAGAACGACGGCTTCAAAGGTTCCGGCTGTAACGGCTGCCACGGTGGCGACAATGCCACCCTGAGCAACAAGAACTTCTGGCCGAGCGGGGCTGGCGCTGCCTGGCCGGACCGCCCTGGCGAGCATGACGTTCATGTCACCCGGTTGGCTTTGAAGCTGTATAACGAGAGCTTGGCACAGATCGTCACCGATACCGGGACGACCTCGGAAGTGAAACAGAAGACGATCTGCAGCTACTGCCACGGAAGTCTTGCCACGATTGGCGCCTCGGGTCACTATACGGACAATGCGCCGACTGGTCAGGCCGATGTCCCGAGCTTCCTGCGCATCTGGAGCGGCGCAGCCGATGCCGGCACCGTGGCCACCTATACCAGTCCCAACTGCTTCGCGGTGGACTGCCACAACGAAAAGGACACCAACGCGGGCGGCAACTACGGCTGGTATGCCGGCGCCACCAGCGCCTGCGTCTCCTGCCATACCGTCGGTGCCGCCAACAACCCCAACTCCGGTCTGCACACCGCCGGGGTGGCGACCGTCACCGGTAAGGAGCATGACAATACCCTGAGCGGTGTGAACTCCATGTGCGAGCCGTGCCACACGCCGCCGGCTTACTCGCAGTCCGGCACCCACATCAACGGCACCTTCACCGGCAACTGGACGATTGCCAACCCGGACCGTACCGCCCTTGGTCTCTTCGCAGCCTACACCGGCACCGCCGACGGCGTCGGCACCTGTTCCGGCGCTGGGGTCAGCACCGGCTGCCATGCGGGCTCAGGTGACAACGGCACTTGGGCGCGCAAGTGGGACAGCTCGATCCATTACGTAACCACCGGCGCCGAATGTAATGGCTGCCATGGTGGCGTCGATGGCCTTGGCTGGAACACTGGCGTTCTCAACCATGACCAGAACTGGAACAGTCCGGCGGATGCGGTTGCCGATGAAATTATCGGCAACCATGGTGGAAACACCGGCCAGAATGATCGTTGCCGGGTGTGCCATGTGTACAATGACACAACCAATAGCACCTACACGGTGAACGCTGGGGGCAAGATCGGCTGGTTCGGCAACACCAGCAACAGCAGTACCTATCATGGCAACGGCAGTATTGATTTTAATATCAACCGCGGTTACAGCAGTACAACCTGGGACTGCACATCTACCTGCCATACCGCAGGGGGCAGTCATGCGATGGCTGATTCCGGCTGGACAACCATTGCGAACGTGACCGGTAGTCCGGACCTGGCTTGTACCGATTGCCACACTGGCAGCGGCACCGGTGCACTCAAGGTTGGCCCGTCGAGTAGCCACGTAAAACGCGGCACCAAGACGACGCCGACTAACTACTCGACATTCAACGCTTGCACCGATTGCCACCCGTCCACCAAGCATAATGGCATCGGTGACTCCACCAAGGTTTTCATCGCTGAGAATACAACGGTTGGGATAAACTACACTGCGGTCCTAAATAACGCAGGTACGAGTGATGACGAGCATACAAACGACGGAGGTACAACAGCTGGTTTCTGGCTCGGAGGTACCGCCACGACTGGGTCGACCGAGGCGGAAATCTGCTGGAACTGTCACAACAACACCACAACCTATCAAATCACGGCTATTTCCGAGTGGGGCACTAACACCAAGCAGACCGGTGCACCGGCGGCGCTGGCTGCCTACAATTACGGTACTGTATCTACGCCTAACTGGACGACTGCGACTTGGACAAGCGCCAATTTCAGTTATAAAACTGCTGCCATTCAATCGACGCACTCGGTTAACAGCGCTGGAACGAGCACAGCTACAGCGACGGCTGGTTACTTTACTGAAACTAAAGACAGCGTCGGCAATATTCGCTGTTCTTACTGCCATGACGTTCATGATACAGCCAGTGGCGTGGTGACCGGTGATGTCTCAGGTAAGCCGTTCCTGCGCGGCACTTGGTGGACCAACCCCTATAAGGAGGATGGTGCGCCGACCACCGCATCCACCACCTACTATGCGGCCGGCAATTTCTTCGGCGGCGTGCCACGCGGTTGGCATAGCACCACGCTCCCAGCCAACACCAGCCTGCTGGGTGGCTGGCAGATTGATCAGAATAATAATAACCCGACGGTCTCAACTGGCTATACTGGGGTGAACTGGACGACGACAAACTCTGCCGGGTTGTGCATGCTCTGCCACACAAGCGGGGTCGATGCGATGAACCAGAATACCACCGAAAATGGCGGCGCCAGTCTGTGGGTCGGCACCAACGGCCATAGCAATGCGGTTATCGGCGGAACTGGGTCGGCCAAGGCTAATATCTACAATCCAACTACCCGCAACGAAGGGACCTTATGGACCAACCCGACCATGGGTTATCAAAGCCTCTACACGAGTGGCGGGGCCAACGGTAGTGACCGTATGTACGGATTGCGTAACTACTCGGGCAATACCTTCGACACCACTACGTACCCAGGTACGAATATCACTACTGACAACAACGCCGGTGTTTCGCCGTACGCGGTTGTCGCTACCAGCGCCCAAGTGCGTTATGCTTACCAAGCTGGACGGGGGTCCGCTTATGACAGCGTCTGGGGAGTAGATAGAAGTACAACGACGGCACAGACACAGTACCACAAGTTCAGTTGCAGCAAGTGTCACAATCCGCACGCCTCGCGCCTGCCGAAGTTGATGATTACTAACTGCCTCGATATCTCTCACAACACCTGGGACGACCTTTTCAGCGGCGACCCCGACTGGACTAGCGGGGCTGCCAACGGTACGGTAACCGACTGGTCGACGGTGGGGATCTTCCCGACCGGCACCGAGACTGCGCTCAACAACAAGGAGTTCGCCTACGCCAAGAGCGCGCAAAACTGTCACCGTTTCATCGACAACAACGGCAACGGCACCATCACTACCGGCGATACCGGCGGCGATGAACCTGGCTGGAACAAGGTCACGCCTTGGAAATAATTTGATCTGACCGGAGGATGCTTTTCAGAAGCTCCTCTCTGACTTAGCACAAGAGCCGGGAGCAATCCCGGCTCTTGTGCTATCCGGCGGGGCCGTCAAGGAGCGCACATATATGTGTATATGGTTTAAATGTCGAAGAATCCCTGCTGTTTTGATGGCACTTTGGGCTGTTCTTGTAATCTGTTCCTTTGGTTGCTCGCGTGATGAAACACAAACTTCTCAACCTGCTGGTAGTAGTGATTTGCGATCCCCCTTTAATAAGGTCGAGTTCCCTGGTGAAGCACTGTATTTCTGGCATGCCGCAGTCGATTACCGGCCGACGCTGCTGCTGTTTAGCAACGAGCCTTTGTTGTTGCCAGTGCCTGAAAACCTGCGGGTTGATGCCGGGAGCTTACTACTAACCGCGAATCGCACGTTGTTGGCTACAAAGACCAATCCGTTGCAAGCAGCGCCCCTATTGCTGCCGGCAATGACGATTGATGCCGCACTGCGCTCCGGCTGGTTCTCTGAATTTATCTGGGTTGTCCCTGTTACTGACACGTTGCCCCCACTTAATGGAGAGGTGCTTCGCCGTCAGTTGCTTGGTTCAGGCTATCTTGATGCCACAGATAAAATTGAGGTCGTTGCCGACGGGACGGGCGTGCTCAAAGGGACTCTGCGTGGCACCGCGTTTAGGGCAGTGACTCTTGCTCAGCTGTCACCGGTAAAGCAAGCAGTGGTGCATATTGATCAGGACTGGTTTCTACAAAGCATTCGTAACGAAATTGCCACACCGTTGTTCGCTTTACTGGAAGCTACTGCCGATTCTATCCATAAACAGGCCCCACAACGCCTTGTCACGACGTTTTGCTATGGCAACCTTGATGGAAGAATTTCTCTCGATGTACGGTTTGCTGGGGAAATGTTGGGGTATTTTCTCGAGAGCAGCAGTCGCATCGGCCAGGAGCTTCCACCCAATTGGCGGCGTATGAAAGACATCCTGTATCTTCAAAATTTTTTCAAAAAAGAAATGGTTGCCGAGATTGCACGCCAGATGGGGGCTGCTGATGCGAAATCGGCATGGGTCCAGTTCGTCCTTTATCGGAGTGCTGCTGAAATGAAAGAACCGCAGCGTGCGTTGAGGCATCTTGATGCCGCTGTGATGTTTGATTCTGGTTATGCAGTCGAGTACTTGAATCTGGTTTGGAAAGCCTATGAAGCGAGGGATTTGAATGGGGCGATGCGGATGCTGGAGCGTGCCGAAGCTGTTTTTCCGGAAAACCCGGAAATTAAACACCAAATCGCGCTCTTGGCCCATGAACTTGGTGAAGATGACAGGGCCAAGCAGATTGCTCGAGAACTACTTGCCCTGCCATGGTCCGAATTGTACCACCCGGGGAAAAAGGCGGAATTGCAGAACCTCTCGGAATATCTGAATTCGCGGCAGGGTAAGCGAATCCTCGGTCAATCGGTCGATTAGTGATAGGCAATTACCCAGTTGATTTCGCAGGTTTTGTTCGCGGTTTCCCACTTGATGGCATAGATCTCCATGTGGCGTCCGTAA
The DNA here is from genome assembly GCA_964603155.1 of uncultured Geobacteraceae bacterium. Classification (GTDB taxonomy): domain Bacteria; phylum Desulfobacterota; class Desulfuromonadia; order Desulfuromonadales; family BM103; genus VAUL01. The sequence goes on from CAZRTZ010000014.1 coordinate 17,524, forward strand.
ACTGCGCCAGGATATTTGGCGCCAGCAGCTTGGTAATCAAAAACTTCCCCGGTATTGAGAGGGGGCATGGCGTAGCGTTTGTTAAATTCAATGCAGACTGTTTCGGGAATTTTATCTCCCGTGTAGATGGTGTCGTCCAAGTCGCCTTTGCCATCCATGTCGTCGTATCGCGCTTGAATGAAATATCTGCCAGATACAAATTCCTCCGGATAACTCTGCATCTTTTGAACAATCTGTCCTTCCAGTAAATCTTGTTCGGACGATGGCAATTGTTGATATCTTTCCTGATAGACATCAACCGCTGCGGCGATAGATTTCATGTCGGTATAGAGAATGTCGGCGAGTTGTTGAGGGCTTCTGCCTTTTTGGAGATCTTCCGCACACAGTCTGCCCGGAAAGTTTATGAGAAGCGTTGCTAGGCAAAAAAACATCAGAAGTCGTATATGCGCGTGGCACAGATAAAAAAACATGTTACGCTCCTTGTGGCCGATTAATTTCATTTTAATAATACCATAATGTAGTCTGTCCATTCGGGGAACGTCATCGGTGCCTGGCTTGCAATTTGGGAAGGCTATAGAGTTAAACAGGCAGCTCTGGGGCGTAGTTGCTTTCGGGAATTCTTCGAACAAGATAATCAGTCAGAACCCGTGTAAACGGCAACGCGACGATCATGCCGGCCTAAGCTTCCAACTCCTTGACAAGCTCCATCTCTTTGCGCAACACCGCGTTAATAAGCGTCCCGATATCGATCTTGCGCTTGCGGGCCCGTTCTGCATAGAACGATTCCAGGGTGCTGTCGAGATAGACCGGAATCTGCATCTTTTCCGGGGGGCAGTGAAACTTCCCTTGCTCTGCCCTTGAAAAATCATATTCTTTCTTCATGGCGTTCTCCTCGCGAAGTAGGTTTCGCGCTCTCGCTGCGTGGCTTTCCGGGCCGAGATGATGCGGACCAGCCATTCTTCACCGCCTTGCCGTATCGTATGAACGACAACCACCACTTTCAAAACCGGAATTTCCCTGATGACAATCCAGCGTGCCTCATCATCATGAGTGCTCTTCGTCAAAAAGGTTCGACTGAAAGGGATCGGCAAAGACCCTGGCTGCATCGGCAAAGCTCACCCGGTGCTTGATTAAGTTGGGTTTCTCCTTGGCCGGATCCCATTCGAATCGCATCGTTGTCATGGAATCAGTCTACCTGTTCCAATACCGAAAGACAACGCACGTTCTAAACTCTCCTATTTGCGCCCCAGCCAATTCGCCTTGAAAACAACCCGTGAATTTGCTAGGATTTCTATAAAAGCTAGGAGGGGGGTTGATATGGCAAGGCGTAATCAAGTTAATTTGACTCTTGATGACGTAGAAATGTCGAATGTTAATGAATACTGTCGTGTTCATGGCATGACGCCCCAGGGATTTTTCAAGGCGGGTGCTCGCCGCTTGATACAGGAGGAGATCCTTGAACAGCGCGCCGACCTCATGACTCTGCAGTCATGGGGGGAAGTCGAGGCCGGTTTGTCCGAACCCGTTGATGACCTGCTGCAGATGATCGAAGACGATCGGATCGTCGGCCGCGAGATGCTCGTAGGGGATCGTTCTAAACGATAATGGCGGGGAGATTCCTTAAGATATGTCGTACACCGGCGGTCCTCGCGGCGTATGGCGAATTGCGAAGTTATTTGAGAAGGTCGAGTCCTCTCGCTTACTTGGCCCTTCCTCAAGCCATGGAAACCGTCTTGAATGTAATTGACCACCACCCCCATGGATGGCCGGTCAGGCAAAAAAACCTGGGGGGCGTTGAGCGTGAGTTTCATCTGGCCGTAATCAATATTGCCTACCGGCGGTTGCATGTCCGGTACTTTGTTGACGATGCCGGATTCAGTCACCTGCTGGCAGTGTGGGTCGACGGCCAGGATGAGCCGAAATACCAAGACGACCCAGTAAATCATTGAAACACAGGAATCGGGGGACGCTACCAGTAGTGTCCCCCGATTCCTGTTGCCCGATCCTGCCGTTTTGACTATCCTGCTGATTGGTTTTCGTTCATCCGTATTGGAAGCGTTCCCTCCTGGAGTCTTTCGTCGCACGTTGTACATAAAGGAGATGCAACACCTATGAAACTTGGCAGACTGGTCTTTGCAGCCCTCATGTCCATGCTGGTCATCTCTTTGTCCGCCTGCAACTGGTTCGAGCGCCACGAGACCGTGGTCTACCGCGGCGATGCCGCCCATCGCGGCGTGTTTGCCGGCGACGGTCCAGGCAACTTCTCCGCCCCGGTGTGGACGTTCAAGACCGGGTACTCGATTACCGGTTCGCCGGTTTCCCTCGATGGCGTTTTGTTCGTCGGCAGCATGGATCGCAAGGTCTACGCCGTCGATCCTGCCAACGGGCAGAAGAAGTGGGAGGCGGCGGCCGAGGGCAGCATTCTCGGCGCACCGGCGCCGAATGGCCGGCAACTGATCACGGCCGATATCGGCGGTGCACTGCTCGCCTTCAACCCGGAAAATGGGCAGCGCCTGTGGAAATATGCCGCGAGTGGAGAGTTGCGCGCCACGCCGCTGGCCGTCGATGGCGTGGTTTACGTCGGCAGCATGGACGGCAAGTTCCACGCCGTCGACGCGGATGATGGCAAACTCAAGTGGCAGGTGGATCTTGGGGAGCCGGTGGAAGCGGCGGCGAGTTGCGACCAGAAGGCCCTTTATGTGACGACGGCCAAGGGCGGCCTGTATGCCCTCGACCTGTCGGGGAAGACCCTGTGGACCTTTCGCACCGGACGGGAGATCGTGGCCACCCCGGCGGTTCATGAAGGGGTGGTGTATGTCGGCAGCCGCGACCGCTTTTTCTACGCGATCGACAGCCAGACCGGCAAGCCGAAATGGCAGTTCCGTGCCGGCAACGAGGTGGCTTCGGCGGCCGCCATTCAGGAGGGGGTGGTGGTCTTCGGAGCCGACGACAGCCGCCTGTATGGCCTGAATGCGGCGACCGGTGCCGGGCTGTGGAGCGTGGAGACGCGCGGGATGGTCAATGGCTCACCGGCCATTGCCGGGCAGCGGGTGTTTTTCGGCAGCCGTGACGGCCACTTCTATGCCGTCGATCTGAAGACGGGGCAGGTGCGCGGGAAATTCCAGGCGGGCGGATGGGTGCGCTCGGCACCGACCATCATCGGCAAGCGCGCCTACTTCGGCAGCGACGACGGCAAACTCTACGCGCTGGAGTAGGGCTGAAGAGCGGGAGGACTGAAGAACCCTTCGACAGGCTCAGGGCGAACGGCTTCAAGCTTGGGAGCGACCGGAAATGGTTTGACCCCGTCCGTGGTGAGCTTGTCGAACCACGAACGGGGTCAAGTCGTGAACAGGGTCAACTCTTAAAGAGCGTTTTGTCAGCGTGAAGCGCCCGGCACGATCTCGATGTCGTCGATGATCACCGGGTCGCGGTCGGTTTCCCCCTCGATGAAGAAGACCAGGTGGACCATGCGGGTCTCCGGCCCGCTGCGGAAGGTAAACTGCTGCAGTTGCCCCTCCTGCTTGCCGCTCAAGCGCACCCCCTCGCGGGCGCCGCGGAAATGCTTCTGGCTGAGCGATTTCTGGAACTGCTCGCCGATCCACAAGAATTCGTTGTATTCGAGGTAGCCGATCCCGGTGGCCGCCCCTTTCGGCAGCTTGCACCAGACCCGGTAGGCCACGCGGTATTCGGTATTCGGCTCGACCGCGAACGGAGCAAAGAAGCCGACGGACTGGATGGTTTTGATGCCGCGGATGGCAAAGGCACGGCCATCGGCCTTTTTTACCGGTCCGCTAATGCGCAGCAGATGGTCGATGAAGGTCAGCCAGTAGCCCGTCGCTTCCTTGTCGGCCTCCTCCGGGGCAAAATCGCCGGCCCGCGGGAAGAGGCTGAGTTTCGGTTCCCCTTCGAAATCCTCTTTGATCGGTGGTGCCGGTGGAGGCGGTGGTGGCGCTGTGCTGTCGATGGTGGCAGCGGGAGGCGTCCCTTGGGCCGCCGGCGGTTGCGGGGCTTCGTCGCGGCTGCAGGCGGTGGCCAAAAGGGTCGCGAACAGCAGTGAAGAGATCAGCAGTAAACGGGGCATGTGGTCGGCTCCGGAGAATTTGTGGCATTATAGGGGCTGGCAACGGATGTGCCAAGCGCTTCGTGCTGGAGGTGAGGAGTTTCCATGAGTTTGCGTTATGACGAAAGCGGCACCGGTCTCCCCGTGGTGCTGATTCACGGTTTTCCCTTGTGCCGCCGCATGTGGCGGCCGCAGGTGCAGGCGTTGAGCAAGACCGGTTGCCGGGTGATCTGCCCGGACCTGCCGGGTTTCGGCCAGTCCCCGCCAAAGCCCGGGGTGGTGTCGATGGATGCCTATGCCGATGCGGTGATGGACTTGCTCGACCGCTTGGGAATCGACCGGGCGGTGGTCGGCGGCATGTCGATGGGGGGGTATGTGCTGCTCAACATGGCGGAACGCTATCCTCAGCGGCTGGCGGCCGCCCTCTACATCGTGACCCGGGCCGCGGCCGACGACCCGGCCGGCAAAGTGCGTCGCGTGGAGCTGGCCGACCAGGTGCGCGGCGGCAACCGCAGCGTGGTTCCGGACGTCTTCGAAAAGCTGCTCTTTGCTCCGGCGACGCTGAAAAAACAGCCGGAGCTGGTGAAGGAGGTGCGCGCCTGGATGGATGCAGCCTCTCCGGAAGGGGTGGCCGCCGGACTTTTGGCCATGCGCAGCCGCCGCGACTACCTGGAGTTGCTCCCCGAACTGGCGGTGCCGGCGCTGGTGATCGGTGCCGCCCAGGATCTGGCCGTTCCGGCCAGTCATGCCGAGGCGTTGGCTGCCGGTCTCCCCGATGCCGAACTGCACATTCTCCCCAACGCCGGCCACATGGCCAATCTCGAGCAGGCGGACAGCTTCAACCAGATCGTGCTCGCCTTCCTCCAGCGCAGGAAGCTGCTTTAAAGGGGAAGGGTGGGTACAAGGCACGAGGTGCGTGGTGCGGAGTGATTTTCGCTCCCCGTACCCCGCTCCCCGATCCTGCCAGTTAAGCTAGTTCAGCAGCGCCAACACCAGCGCCCCCGCCAGCCAGCAGTAAAACGTGAACCAGACCAGCCGCTGGCGGCGGATGACGCCGAGCAGCATGCGGATCGCTAGCAGCCCGACCAGGAAGGCGACGCCGGTGCCGGCGAGATAGGCAGGAAGGTCGGCAGTGGGGAGGGCGTCGAGGTCGCGCAGCGACAGGAGCGCGGCGCCACCGACGGCCGGTATCGCCATCAGGAAAGAAAAGCGCGCCGCGGTCTCGCCGCTGACCCCGCGGAAGAGCAGGGTGGCAATGGTCGATCCCGAGCGCGACAGCCCGGGGAGAACCGCCAGCCCCTGGGCGATGCCGGTGAGGACGGCATCGGTCAAGGTCAACGCCGCCACGCCGCGCTGCCCGCCGCGCCGGTAGCGTTCGCTGATGAAGAGCAAGGTTCCCGTCACCAGCAGCATCCCGCCGACCACCGCCATATTTTCCACCCACTGCTCGACCAGCGACTTCAGGGCCAGACCGATGATGGCGGTCGGCACCGAGGCGGCCACGATCAGCCACAAAAGGTGACGGTCGCGCCGGGCGTCGGCGTCCTTGCGGAACAGGGCGGTGGCCAGGCCGGTAATGTCGCGGGCGAAATAGAGGATGATCGCCAGCAGGGTGCCGACGTGGAGCATGACGTCGAAGAGCAGCCCCGGTTGGTGGAAATCGGAGAGCAGGTGCTGGACGATGGCCAGATGGCCGTCGGAGGAGATCGGCAGGAACTCGGTGATTCCCTGGACGATGCCGAGGAGGATGGCGTCGAAAAGATTCATAGTGAGGGGTGAGGGGTAAGGGGTGAGGAGCAGGTCATCAGATTATAACTCCATGATGAAGGGGATGATCAGCGGACGGCGGTCGATGCTGCGGTTGAAGAAGCGCTGCAGGGTTTTGCGCACCTCGACGCGCAACTCCTCCCAGCCGGCCACCGCCTCGCGGCTGTGCTCCGCCAGGGTGCCGCGTACCAGGTTGATCGCCTCGTCGAGCAGTGCCTGGCCGTCGCCCTCCGGAACGAAGCCGCGGGTGACGATTTCGGGGCCACTGACAATCTCCCCGGTCGCCTGATTCAGCGCCATGAAGACCAGCACCAGGCCGTGGTTGGCCAGGTGGCGCCGGTCGCGCAGTTCCAACTCGCCGATATCGCCGACCCCCTTGCCGTCGATAAAGACTCTGCCGGTTTCGATGCGCGCCTCCAGGCGGTGGCCATTGGCGGAGAGGACCAGGGGCTGACCGTTCTCGATCACCAGCGCCCGCTCCGCCGGCATCCCCATGGCGCGGGCCAGGGCGGCGTGGCGGGCCAGGTGCCGGTATTCGCCGTGGACCGGCACGAAATAATGGGGTCTGACCAGGCTGTGCACGGTTTTGAGCTCCTCCTGGCTGGCATGGCCGGAGACGTGGATTTCGCTGGTGGTTTCGTAGTGAACCTCGGCGCCGCGCCGGCACAGGTGGTTGATCAGGCTGGTGATGGCCCGCTCGTTGCCGGGGATGAACTTGGCGGAGAGGATCACCGTATCGCCCGGCAAAAGTTCCAGCTGCTTGTGGTCGGCCATGGCGATGCGCGTCAGGGAGCTTAACGGTTCGCCCTGGCTGCCGGTGGTCAGCACCAGCACCTGCTCGCGCGGCAGTTCGCGCAGCTGCTTTAAGTCGATGAACAGATCGTCGGCGACCTTCAGATAGCCGAGCTGGCGGGCAATGGCGATGTTGGCCAGCATGCTGCGGCCGTTGATCAGCACCTGCCGCCCGGCTTTAGCCGCCGCGTCGCAGATCTGCTGGATGCGGTGGATGTTGGAGGAGAAGGTGGCGACGAAGAGCATCCCGCCGCTGCGTGGGACGAGATCAAAGAGGGCTTCGCCGACAGTGCGCTCGGACAGAGTCTGCCCCGGCTTTTCGACGTTGGTGGAGTCGGCCAGCAGCAGGAGGACCCCTTCTTCGCCGTAGGCCGCCAGCCGGCCGAGGTCGGTGATCCGGCCGTCGACCGGCGTCGGGTCGAGCTTGAAGTCGCCGGTGTGGACGATCAGCCCGGCGGGGGTGCGGATCGCCAGTCCGCAACCGTCGACGATGGAATGGGTGACGCGGAAGAACTCGATCTCGAAATGGCCCAGTTCGATGATTTGACGCGGGGTCACTTCGTACAGCCTGGCCAGGGGGGTCAGCCGGTGCTCGTCGAGCTTGTTGCGCAAAAGCCCCAGGGTCAGAGGGGTGCCGTAGACCGGCGGGTTCCCCAGTTCCTTGAGCAGGTAGGGGATGGCGCCGATGTGGTCTTCGTGACCGTGGGTCAGCAGCAGCGCCTGGATGTCGCTCTCACGGCCGGTCAGGGCGCTGATGTCGGGAACCACGAGGTCGATGCCGAACATGTAGGCCTCGGGGAACATCAGCCCGCAGTCGATCAGGACGATCTGCCCCCGGCACTCGATGGCCAGCATGTTCAGCCCGATTTCGCCGAGCCCCCCAAGAGGGAGGATGCGCACGGCATCGGGGTGGAGGGGGGCGATGGCGGTCATGGTGTCGGCTGGTTCCTTGCGGCCGGGCGGGATGAAAAGATCCGGGCAAACGCCGCAAGTCTACGAAGAGAAAGCGCGGGAGTCAATTTTTTAGCGTTTCCGCCAGGGTCTCCAGCTCCTCCCAGCGCGCATAGGCCGCGGCCAGTTCCGCTTCCAGCTCCGGCAGGCGGGCGTTGAGGCGGGCGACTTCGCTGCCGGCGGATTTGTAGAACTCGGGATCGGCGAGGGTCGCCAGCAGGACGGCCTGTTCCTCTTCAAGGGCGGCAATGCGGTCGGGGAGGGCGGCCAGCTCCTGGTTCTCCTTGAACGAGAGCTTGCGCGGGCGCTCCTTCGGGGGGCGCGGAGTCTCCTCTGCGGCCTTGCGCGGCGTTGGCTCGGCCGGCAGTGCGGCCTGCGCCTGGCGCAGCCAGTCGTCGTAGCCACCGACGAATTCCTCGACCTGGCCGGTGCCGTCGAGAACCAGGGTCGAGGTCACCACGCTGTTGAGGAAGTCGCGGTCGTGGCTGACCAGCAGCAGCGTGCCGCTGTAGTCGAGAAGCAGCTCCTCCAATAGCTCCAGCGTCTCGGCATCGAGATCGTTGGTCGGCTCGTCGAGGACCAGCACGTTGGCCGGTTTGGTGAAGAGTTTCGCCAGCAGCAGGCGGTTGCGCTCGCCTCCGGAGAGGATGCGTACCGGCGAGCGGGCCCGTTCCGGGCTGAAGAGGAAGTCCTGCAGGTAGCCGATGACGTGGCGGGGCTGGCCGTTGATCGTCACCGTGTCGTTCCCCTCGCCGACGTTCTCCACCACCGTGGCGTTCAGGTCGAGCTGCTCGCGCAGCTGGTCGAAGTAGAGAATCTCGCGGCGGGTGCCGAGGCGCACGCTCCCGGCTTGCGGGGCGATCTCCCCGAGGAGCAAACGCAGCAGGGTGGTCTTCCCCGAGCCGTTCGGGCCGATGATGCCGATGCGGTCGCCGCGCAGGATGGTGGTAGAGAAGTCGCGGATCAGCGGCCGCCCCTCCCATGCGTAGGTGACCTTTTCGATCTCCGCCACCAGGGCGCCGGAGCGCTCCGCCTCCTGGAGCTGCAGTTTCGCCGTCCCCTGGCGCTCGCGGCGTCGACGGTATTCCTCGCGCAGCTGCTTCAGGGCGCGTACCCGCCCCTCGTTGCGGGTGCGGCGGGCCTTGACCCCCTGGCGGATCCACGCCTCTTCCTGGGCCAGTTTTTTGTCGAACAACGCCTGGCGTGTGACCTCCGCCTCGAGCAGGGCCTCGCGGCGTTCAGTGAACTGATCGTAGCTGCAGCCAAAGGCGTAGAGCCGGCCGCGGTCGAGTTCCGCCACGCGGTTGGCCAGGCGGCGGGCGAAGGCGCGGTCGTGGGTGACGAAAACCAGCGTCCTGACCTGTTTGAGGAGGAACTCCTCGAGCCAGAGGATGGTGTCGATGTCGAGGTGGTTGGTTGGCTCGTCGAGGAGCAGGATGTCGGGGGCGGCGACCAGCGCCCGGGCCAGCAGCACCCGGCGCTTGGTGCCACCGGAGAGGGCGGCGAATTCGGCATCGGCATCGAGATTCAGCCGCTTGAGGACCCGCTCCACTTCCTGGTGCAGGTTCCAGGCCCCGGTCTCCTCGAGGCGGTGCTGCAGCGCCTCGAGTTGCGGCAAAAGGGCGGCATCGCCGGCGGTTGCCAACTGCTGTGCCAGGGCATGGTAGGCGGCGAGCAGGTCGGCCGTTTCGCCCATGCCGGCGGCGACGATGGCGAAGACCGTCCCTTCGAGTTCCTGCGGGACCTCCTGGTCGACCAGCGCCACCTTGAGGTTCTGCTGACGGTGGATTTCGCCGCTGTCCGGGCGGAGCTCGCCGGCCATCACCTTGAGCAGGGTCGACTTGCCGGTGCCGTTGCGTCCCAGAAGGCACAGCCGTTCCCCGGCTTCGATCTGCAGGGTGATGCCGTCGAAGAGCGGCGGCCCGCCGAAGGCGAGAGTGATCTGTCGCAGGCTGATGAGGGCCAAGGGGCTCCTGAAGGGTTGATGTGGCGCACGGCAATATACCACAGGGCGAGGGCTGGCCGTCACTGGCAATTTTTGCCGCTTGCCCTTTTACCGGTGGCGGCTACACTCACCTGAAAAACAACGACAAGGAGCCCGGTGTTATGCACGAAGGAACCCTGCTGCTGGAGAAGGCCGACGGCATCGCCGTGATCACCATCAACAACCCCGCCGTCATGAATGCCCTCACCGTGGCCAGCTACCAGTTGCTGGAGCAGATGCTGGATGGTTTGGAAAGCGACAGCTCCGTCGGCGTGGTCCTTCTGACCGGTGCCGGCGAGAAGGCCTTCGTCGCCGGCGGCGACATCCGCTACCTGGAAAGTCTCGATGTCGAGGCGGCACGGGCGATGGCGCTGCTGGCCCACCGGGTCTATGACCGCATCGAGGCGTTCCCCAAGCCGGTCATCGCCGTGATTAACGGCTATGCCCTCGGTGCCGGCTGCGAACTGGCCATGGCCTGCGACCTGCGCATTGCCGCCGAAACGGCCCGGCTCGGCCAGCCCGAGGTCAAGCTCGGCATCATCCCCGGCTTCGGCGGCACCCAGCGCCTGGCCCGACTGGTCGGCAAGGGGCGCGCCAAGGAGCTGATCTTCACCGGGGAGATGGTCGATGCTCAGGATGCCTTGCGGATCGGCCTGATCAACCGCGTGGTGCCGGCGGACCGGCTGATGCCGGAGGCCCGGGCCCTGGCGGCGAAGATGCTCGACAAGAGCTCCTCGGCCATCCGTATCGCCAAGGAGGCGATCGAGTTCGGGCTGGAGATGGATGTCGCCCGGGCGTGCCGTTACGAGGCCGAACTGTTCGGGTTATGTTTCGCCACCGCCGATGCCCGCGAAGGGCTCAAGGCCTTCGTCGAGAAACGCCCGCCCAGGTTTACCAGGGGCTGACGACAACGGCCGGCTCCAAGGAGCCGGCCGTTCGCTTTCGGAAAGAGCGCCGTTATCGCGCGATGCGCTGGTCGAACGACCACTTGCCACCGCCGTGCAGCACCAGGGCCGCGGCCAGGCCGATAGCCAGCAGGTGATACTCGAAGCCTTCGCCGCCCCCCCCGCCCATCCAGTTCATGAAAAAACCGTAGCGGTAATGGACGAAGAAGATGGCCCCGCTCATCACCAGGGCGATGCCGAGGGCGCACAGGCGCGTGCAGAAGCCGAAGAGCAGGCCGAGTGCCCCGGCCGACTCGGCCAGGATGACCAGCACGGCCACCGGTGCGGGGAGCCCGAGTTTGGCGGTAAAGTTGTTCATGGTCGCCTGCAGGCCGGCGCCGCCGAACATGCCGAAGACCTTCTGCAGGCCGTGGGGGAGCATGACGCCACCGAGGGTCAGGCGCATGATCAGTCCGGCGAGGTCGTTCTGGGTGCCGAAGATCATCCGGATCATAGTATCGCTCCTGAAAAAAGTTCCCCGAAAATACCACGCTTCTCGTGGAGCGGCAACGCCTCGCTGCGCGGTCCGGAACCGATGGCGCGAGTCAGAACGGATTGCGCGAGAAGAAACGCTTGGCCGAGTCCTGCAGCTTGCCGACGGCCTGGAACGCCTCGCGCAGCAGTTCCTGCTCGGCTTTGCTCAGGCTGTGCGGGTCGAGGTGGTGACTGACCGGCTGCCCCTTTTCGAGCTGATGGAGTTCCTGCCGCAGGCGCAGGAAGGTGAGGGCCTCGAAGGCCGCCCGGATGTGCTCGGCCGTTTCCGCGGCAAAGATGTCGACGGTCACCAGCGCTTTGAGGCGCCGGCAGGTATTGACCTCGCCGATTCCCTTTTCCAGGGCGAACATGCGTACGCAATCGACGATATAGAGGATGCCGCCGAGCTTGAGGGACAGCTCCCCCGGGTGCTCGCCGCCGCGCTCCACCAGAAAGCGGCCGAGCAGTCCGACCGGAACCCGGTAGCGCAGGTCGAGGGCCATCATCTGGTAGAGGAATCCCGGCTGGCCGCACACCTGCGCCAGCACCTGTTCGCGCAACTCCCTGGCGAGGCCGGCCTCCCCGTAGACGGCGGCGAAGTCGAAAAAGATCGAAGAGGTGCGCACCTGCTGCGGCTCGGGGTTGGATATCCAGTCGTGCAGGCGCTCCCGCCAGTCGATCAGCCGCCCCCGCCATTGCGGATTGGCGGCCATCACCCCCCCCTCGCAGCGCGGGTAGCCAACCTCGGCCAAAGCCTCGACCAGCCGCGTGCTCAGCGGGGCGAAAAACGCCTCGATCTCGGGGTGGCGGTCGTCGGGATAGTCCTCGAACAGCAGGGCGTGGTCCTGGTCGGGGGCGAGGAGCATCTCGTGGCGTCCGGCGCTGCCGAGCAGGAGCAGGCAGTAACGCACCGCCGGCGCCTCCCGTCCCGCCGCGGCGGCCTCGGCCAAGCACAGTTCGAAGGTGCGGCGGATGATGCCGTGATGAATGTAGGAGAGGATTTCGGTCATCTCCCCGGCACTGCGCATCTCGGCCATTAACGTCTGGGCCACGGTGAGCAGCTTGCGGCGGATCGCCGCCAGCCCGGTCAAAGACTGCTCCTCGCGAACGCTGCCGAGCAGCAGCATCGCCTTGTGACTGCGGTAGCGCATCAGGTCGTGCAGGCTGACCATCCCTACCACGTCGCCTCCGGCAACGATCGGCAGGTACTTGAGGTGCCGCCGGGTCATCTCGCTCATGGCCTCGTACATGTACGTTTCCGGCAGCATGGTCAACGGGTCGCTTTGCATGATCTCGCCGGCGGTCAAGGTGTCCGGATCGCTCTGTGCCGGGGCCAGGGCCCTGGTGACCAGTTCGTGCTCGGTGATCAGGCCGAGCAGCCCGTGCCGGGGATCCACGACCAGGACCGAGCCGACACCGCGCTCCGCCATGCGTCTCGCCACCTCGCGCGCCGAGGTTTCGGGCGGGCAGCTTTCCACCGCCGTGACCATGATCTCCGCCAGGCGTTTCTGGAAAGGATAGGCTTCCATCAAAAGTGGCGGCCGGCCGGGCTGGTCTGGCGTTGACATGTCGTTGTGTAAAGTCATGACGGCTCCCGGCGCTGACCGGTCTCTGGTGTTTTTTTGACTGACAGCCCTGTCTCCCCCGTGCTACATAGGCCGTGCTTTCGGCGCGATGCCGGAGGCGAAGGGAGCATAATGACCAGACTGACCGACAAGGGGCGGGCCATCCGGCAGATGTTCGATGACATCGCCCCGCGCTACGATCTGCTCAATCGCCTGCTGTCATTCGGCATCGACCGGCGCTGGCGGCGGCGCGCCGTGGGTCAGCTGCGGGTGCCGGCGGACGGGCGGGTGCTCGACGTGGCCACCGGCACCGGCGATGTCGCCCTCGAAATCGCCCGGCAGACCGCTCCGTCGGTGCGGATTGTCGGCGCCGACTTCACCCAGGGGATGCTGGTGCGTGGCCATGCCAAGGTGGCCGCTTCTCCCCATGCCGGGCGGATCGTGCTGGTCAACGCCGCCTGCGAGGCGCTCCCCTGCCGGGAACGCTGCTTCGACGGCGTGACCATCGCCTTCGGTATCCGCAACGTGGTCGATCGCGCCGCCGGCCTGCGTGAAATGGCGCGGGTGCTCAATCCGGGAGGGCGTCTGGTGATCCTCGAGTTCGCCACCCCGACCAATCCGCTGTTCAGGGCCGTCTACCTCGGCTATTTCCATCACCTGCTGCCGCGTCTTGGCGGTCTGTTGTCGCGGCGCAGCGCCTATCAATACCTTCCCGAATCCGTGCAGGGCTTTCCGGACCGTCAGGCCTTTCTGGCGATGATGGCGGAGGCCGGACTGCGCGACCTTCAAGCCATCGACCTGACCGGCGGCATTGCCGTCATCTACGTCGGCGTCAAACCCTGACCTACCCCGACCGCCTCCCCGATGAACCCCTTGATGACTTAACCACGCAACAACTTAACCACTCAACAATTCACTGCTTTTTCCCCCCCCGCCCCCACAGGATCGCCGGGTCGGTCACCAGCTTATAGGGGAGGCTCAGGGTCCGCTGGATGATCCCCAGCACCCCCTTGGAGAGCGTGGTGATCGGGATCGCCTCGACCTTCGGGTCGTCGGCCTTGCCGGTTACCTTGAACTGTGTGGTCAGGAAGGTTCGCTCTTCACCGGTCAGTATCCAGCCGGCGACCGGCAGGTGGGAGACCACCGTATCGACATTCCCCAGCGGTTTGACGACGACGACCAGGTCGAGCTGATTGTCGAGCAGGTTGAACTGGCCGAGGTAGGACATGTCAAGGGAGGGGCTTTCGATCACCAGGTATTGATTCTCCAGGACCCCCTTGTCGAGGTTCAGGTCGGCTGTCATCAGGCTGAACGGCACCCCCTCGCGGCTGACGTCGGGGAGTTTTCCCTGGACCAGCTGGGACACATTGAGGATCGAGAAGATGCTGCCAAGCAGCGGGGAGTGGCGCATCACGCCGTCGCGCGCGGTAAAGTGCACGTTGCCGTAGCTGGTGGACAGAAAGCGGTGCGACCCCGGCGTACCGAGTTCCCCCTGGAGGAAGAAGTCGCCGCGCAGCGTGCCGCGCATAATGCTCTTGCGTTGGAGCAACTCGTTGTAGACCTCGAAGGCGTCGACGTTTTCGAGGTGCCCCGACACGCGCAGGAGGGGGGCCGGTCCCGTGTAGTCGAGCAGGACCTGGCTGTTGCAGTAGCCCTCGCCGATTTTGAAATCGAGGGGGTGGAGCAGCAGGCGCTCGTCGGTGGGGACGATCAGCGTGCGGGCGTCGCTGAAGCGCATGCCGTAAAGGTCGCCGTTCTTGGCGTTCACCTCGATGCGGATCGGCGGCAGCGGTGCCGGCGGCGCGCCGGCATGCCTGGCCTGGCGGGCGGCGTGGGCCGCCTCGCTTTCATCGGTCCACAGGGCGATGATCTCCTCGACATTGGCATACTCGCCGCTGATGCTGAGGTCGACTTTGGGTTTGGCGAAGTCTTTCACCGTGCCATGGATGGCGGCGCGGGTTCCCTGGTCGAGGCGTACGTGCACCGGGGCGAAGCTGATGCCGTCGCCGTCGATCAGCAGTCTCCCGCTGAGGTCGCGCAGCATGCGCGAATCTGACCGGAAGATCAGCTCGTCGGCGCGCACGGCGGCGGCTTGAACCTTCAGGTCGAGGCGCGGAGCGCTCAGGTCGGGGATGTTGAGGCGCAGGCTGACCGGAGAGCGCCCCACGAGGGCGGTGACGCCGTCGCCCTGCAGGCGGCGGCCCTCGATCTGCAGTTGGCCGCGCACGGCGGAAATGTCACCGATCACGCCGTGCATCGGCATGCCGAGATCGTTGAGCGTACAACTCGCCCGCACGTTCGGCGCCGCAAGCGGGCCGTTGGCATTGAGGGCAAGCGTGACACCTCCGCGCACCCCGGTCTTGGCCAGGGCCGGCACCTGGCGATAAAGGCCGGCGAAATCGTCCAGGGTCAATTCCCCGGAAAGATCGACTGCGGGCTCTCCTGCCCAACTCAAGCTGCCATGGACGTTGGCCGCCAACGGGGGGAGCGTCAGGGTGCCCCTCGAAAGCTGCAGCTTGTCCGGGGCGAGGCTCCCCGCCACCACCAGGGCCGCACTTGGTTCTGCCGGCAGGGTTACGGTCGTGCCGTAGTTGGCTGAGACGTGCGACAGGTCAAGTTTGAGTTCGAGGGCCATGGCGCTGACCGGGCCCTCCAGTTGGCCGGAAAAACCAAACTCCCCGGCAATCTTCAGCTCTTGCGGCAGCTGGTGCGCGGCGAGGGCGGCAAGATCGGCGGCATTGCCCCGGCTCTGCATCTTCAGGCTGATCCGGGGCGGAGCCGAACCCTGCTGGGAGAAACCCCCTTCCAGTTGCACCGGCAGCTTGCCAAGGCGCACTTCGGTGCGGTCGATCTGCCACTCCCCCCCCTCGAGCACGATCGGCATCCGGACGATTTCCAGCGGGGCGACATCGGGGATTGTCCAGACCAGGTGACTGGCCAGCCCTTTCAGGCGCGGCACGCTGATGATCGGCAGCCCCTCCGGGCTCTTGGGGACAGTGGCTCTGAACTCGGCATCATCAATGGTCAGTTCCCCCTGAGGGCTCAGGCGAGTCAGTCCGGCCATTTTCTTCTGCAGTTGCTCGGGGATCCAGGGGAGTACGGTCGCCAGCGGCAAGGAACTCTTGGCAAAAGCGAACAGCAGATCATGATGCCGCTCGTCTTCCCGATGGGTGAACTCGCCGGCGAGGCGGGCGTCATCGAGTTGCACGGCGAGTTTGCGGAGCGCGTGCCCTTCGGCGCTGCGCTGCCACTCGCCGGAAACTTGCAAGGTGCGCAGGGGTTGGGCTTGTCGATAGGCTGGGCCGGGGCGGATGCGGAGCCCCTTGCCGGTCACCCGGGCATCGATGCTGGCCGACTCGCGGGCTTTCCCGCGCAGGGTGAGGTTGAGATCGGCGGCGCCGCTGGCCTGGACCGACCAGCTTTCCGGCAGCAGTTCCGCCAGCGGCGCCAGGGCCACCTCCCTGGCGCCGAGCAGAACCTCCCAACGGCCGAAGGTCAGCGGCCTCCCGGAAAGGAGCTCGACGCTCCCCTTGAGAGTGAAGCGCTGGGGCCGGCTTTCATCGTCGCTCAGTTGCGCGGAAAGCGCCAGCAGCAGGTTGTCGCCCTTGGCCAGATCGTCGACATCCAGGTCGATGGCATAGGCATGAAACTGCCGCAGTGGGGATTGCGCCGCGGTTTGCCAGGAAAGGTCCAGGGTGCCCCGCTTGATCTCGATGCTGCGGATGCCGAGCTCATCCAGCCAGTCTTCTTGGGGCAGATCCTGTGTGGCAACGGTGGGCACCGGTTTGGTGGTGTCGATGGCCATGCGCAGATACGGTTCGTCAAGGGCGATTTCGCTGAAGATCGGCTGACGCTTGATGACCCCCGGCCAGGCCAGCTGCAACCAGACGGTGCGGGCCTTGAGCTCCCTGTCGGTTTGCGGCGAGCCGATCATCACATCGCTGAGCCGGCAGGCGAGCCCGGCTTCGCGGAACACCAGCCGGGCATGGCCGATGCGCACCGGCAGCCCGAGTTGCTCGCCGGCTTTGGCGGCGATCTGTTCGCGGTACTGGTCGAGGTCGAAGTTGGCGACGAACAGCCACCCTCCCAGCAGGATGCCGCCGATCAGCAGGCCGGTCAGCAGCCATAGCGACCGCCGTAGGCGATTCGGTTTGCCTGGAAGATTCTGGGTCATGAGCGGTCTGGTGAGATGCCGGAAAGCTGGCGGGGCGCAAGGGGCAGCGTAATCACGAAGCGATTGCCGCCGTCGGCGGGTTCCTCCGCGCGGATTGTGCCGCCGTGCAGCAACAGGGTTTCCCGGGCCAGGGTCAGGCCGAGGCCCACCCCGCGACTGCGGCGGCGATCGCCGCTGTCCAGGCGATGAAACGGTTCGAAGATGCGCTGGCGCTCCTCGGCGGGGATGCCGATGCCGTGGTCGGTGACGGCGATTTCCGCGACGTCCCCGCTGCTCCGGGCGCTGAGCCGGATCTCACCCCCCTGCGGGGAGAATCGGCAGGCGTTGGCGACCAGCTGGCGAAGGGCCTGCACCAGTTCCTTGCGATTGCCGTAAAGCAGGAGCTCAGCGGGGGCCTCGATGCTGATGCGATGCTGCTCGCAGCAGTCGGGGTGTTGTTCGGCCGCAGCCGCCAGCAGTTCGTTGACCTTGAGGGGGGCGTAGTCGATGCGGGCCCGGTCGGTCTTCAGGCGGCGGACTTCCATGAAATTTTCGATCAACTGGCGCAATTTCTCGGTTTCGGCGAAGATGGTGCGCAGATGCTGGCGCGTATCGTCGGGGAGACGTGGATCGTCTGCGAGCAACTCGGAAAAGCCGGCGATCGCCGTCAGGGGGGTGCGCATCTCATGGTTGACGGCGGCGAGCAGTTCCCCCTTGATGCGCTCCAGTTCCTTGTGCTCGGTGATGTCGATGGCCATCTCCATGCGGGCCAGCCGTCCATCCACCCAGTAGATCGCCTTGTCGTGGCATTGGTACCAGCGGCCGTTGCGGGTATTGCAAAACTCCCAGGTGATCGGGGCGCCGGGCTCACCGTCCTTAAGCAGTTGAGGATTGGTGCAGAACGCGCATGCCTCCTGCTGATCGGTTTGGAGATAGCTGTAGCAGCTTTGGCCGCGCCAGTCGGTCCCGAAGATTTCGGCGCCGAAGCGATTGACGTAAAGCAGTTCATGCGTTTGGAAATCCGCAACATAAATCAGTCCGGCAAAGGTGTCGAACAGGGTGGTCAGCTCCGCGTAGGCCCGTTCCTGGCGCCGCAGGCTGTAGCGCAGATAGGTAAACAGCAAGCCGGCGGTGACCACCACGAACAGTCCGCCCTTAGCGGTCTGCCAATGGCTGAGGTCAGCGGTGCTGCTCAGCAGCCGGGCCAGCAGCCAGTCGGACAGGTAAATCCAGGCGCCGGCAACCAGCAGGTAGCCGATCGCCACCTTGCCGGCCGTGCCCGTCCACTTTGGAGGGATGCGCCCTGGCTGCGTCATCGGAGACTCTCGCGGTGCTGTGACATGGACATGCGTGGCATTATACCCGCTCTTGTGTGGTGGCGTCAGAAATTTTCCGCGCCCATATCCGCCAGCGCGGACCAGTCAAAGGGCAACCCTTTCAGCCCTGTTGTCAGCTCCGGCGGCAGCGGGGCGGCGACCCGGCGAATTCCGGCTCCATCCAGCTTCGGAAAGCACAGCTGCCGGCAGTGCAGCCAGGGATGGCCCAGCGCTGCCAGGCGGGTGCCGCCGTAGCGACGGTCGCCGACGATCGGCCAGCCGGCATCGGCGAGCTGGCGCCGGGCCTGGTGGGGGCGCCCGGTGACCAGCTCCAGATCGAGCAGGACGTAACCCGCCGTCGTCGCCAGCCGGCGGTAGCGGCTCAGCGAGGCTTTCATCTGTCCGCCATCGGGAACCGGGGTGGTCAGCTCTCCGCATTCCGGCACCTTGCCGGTCACCAGGGCCAGGTAGCGTTTGCCGATCTGCCCGGCCATGAGCAGCCGGCCGTAGGCGCCGGCCGCCTCCTTCCCCTTGGCGAACAGTACGGCTCCCGAGGTGCCGATGTCGAGCCGGTGGACCGGGCGTGCCTGGTAGGGGGCGTGGCGCCGGTCCAGAAAGCGCGCGATCTGCCCCTGCAGGTGAACGTCGTTGCCGGCCGCCCGGTGGATCGCGAGCCCCGCCGGCTTGGCAACGACCAGGGCCTGGGCATCCTCGAACAGGAGCCTTTCGGGGGGCAGGCCGCCGTCGGCGACCAGTGCATCGAGGCGCAGGCTCGGGCGCAGGGCAATCGCCATTCCCGTCGCGACGGGGAACTCCGCGCACACGCTCTCCCCGTCGCAGCAGATCCGCCCCGAGCGCAACAGTTGTCGCAGCAGCCCCGCCGGCACCGCCGGGAGGCGCAGGGCGATGGCCGCGAGCAGCATCTGCCCGGCCTCGAATTCGCTGACGTTCCAATGCCACATGACGCTCAAGGATAGCCGCGGAGCCGTGAATCAGGCAATCCTTTCGCGGCATCCCTTCTTCCTTTACACGTGCGGGGGGGGCTTGCTAACATGCGCGGTCAACCGTCTCGCTGACGGCATCCCCGTGTCACCCCCATTGGCGATGAAACTCAAACGTCTCGAAATCACCGGCTTCAAGTCGTTCCTCGACCGCACCTCCCTGGTTTTCGATGCCGGGGTGTCCGGCATCGTCGGTCCCAACGGCTGCGGCAAGAGCAACGTGGTCGATGCGATCCGCTGGGTGATGGGGGAGCAGAGCGCCCGCAATCTGCGTGGCAAGGCGATGGAAGACGTGATCTTCGGCGGCAGCGAGAGCCGGCGCCCCCTGGGGATGGCCGAGGTCTCCCTGGTGCTCGACAACTCCGCCGGCCTGGCCCCGGCGGCCTTCCGCGAATATGCCGAGATCCAGGTGACCCGCCGCCTGTTTCGCAACGGCGACAGCGAATATCTGCTCAACCGCACCCCCTGCCGGCTCCTTGACATCACCGAACTGTTCATGGACACCGGGGTCGGTACCCGTGCCTATTCGATCATCGAGCAGGGGAAGATCGGCCTGATCATCAATGCCCGGCCCGAGGAGCGCCGTGCCATCATCGAGGAGGCGGCCGGGGTCACCAAGTACAAAGCCCGCAAGAAGACCGCCCTGCGCAAGATCGAGGCGACCCGCCAGAACCTGCTGCGCCTGGGTGACATCGTCAGCGAGGTGCGCCGGCAGATGAACAGTCTCAAGCGCCAGGCCCAGAAGGCCGAGCGCTTCCGCGAATACCGCGAGGAGCTGAAGGCGATCGAACTGCAGTTCGCCCTGCGCCAGTATGCCGAGACGGGAGAGCGCGGCCAGTCGGTCGCCGGTTCCCTGAAAGAGCAGAGCGCCCGGGCCGCGGCGCTCGATGCGGCCGTCGCGCAAGGCGAGTTGGATCTGGAGCAGGTGCGGGTCGAGCATGTGGACCGTGAGAAGGCGGTCGCGGCCGGACAGGAGCAGGTTTTCCACTGTGGCAGCGAGATCCAGAAGGTGGAGAGTCGCCTGGAGCTGCTCGGCCGTGAACTGGAGATGCTCGAGCGTGAACGCCAGCGCCTGACCGCGGAGCAGGCCGAGGCCGCAACCCGGCTGGCGGACGCGGAGCGCGAGGCGGCGGGCCTGGCCAGCGGCCAGTCCGATCTGCTCGTTGAGTTGCAGCAGGGGGCGGCCCAGCTGGCCGAGGCGGAAGCCCGTCTGCAGGAACTGGCGGGGCGCGAGGCCGAACAGGTGCAGCGCCACGACGAAGCGCGCACCCGGCTCTATCAGCTGTTGACCCAGCTTTCGCGGCTGACCGCCCAGCAGGAGGAGGCCGAGCGCCGCCTGCAGTCTCTGGCCGACCAGACCCAGCGCAACGGCCAGGAGGCGGTGGCGGTGCGCGGACAGATGGATCTCAACCAGGAGCGCAGCCAGGCGCTGCAGGAGCAGCTGGCCGGCCTGCATGGCGATCGCGATGCCCAGCACCGCCGCCGGTTGCAGCTCCTGGAAGAGCTGGCCAGCTTGCGCCGGCAGATCGAGGAGACCGAACACCAGCTGCTGGTGCAGCGCGAGGCCTTCAGCCGCCAGCGTTCGCGCCTGGAGTCGCTGGAACAGCTGGAGCGCAACCTCGACGGCTACGGCCGCGGGGTGCGCACGCTGCTGGCCGACGCCACTCAGCGCCAGAGGAGCCGCGGCATGCTCGCCGACCTTCTGGAGGTGCCCGCAGATGTCGAGATCGCGGCCGAAGCGGTTCTCGGTGAGCGCCTGCAGGCGCTGCTGGCATCATCCTCTACCGACGCCCGGGCGGCCCTCGATTTCCTGCGCGAGGGAGAGGGGCGCTGTACCTTCCTCCTCCCCGGACTCCCGCTCCTGTCGGCACCGCCCTTTGCCGGCGGCCGGCCGCTCGCTGAGCTGGTCACGCCGCGGGCCGAGGCTGCCGCCGAGGTTGCCGCCCTTCTCAACGGCGTCTACCTGGTTGACGATCTGGAGCCGTTCCTGGACAAGGGCGTTCCTCCCGGAGTGTCCCTGGTGACCCGGGGTGGGGACCTGCTGAGCTTCAGGGGGGAGCTGACCGGTGGCGGGCGGCGCACTGTCGAGCAGGGGCTGCTCCACAAGAAGCGCGAAATGAAGGAACTGTCCGGCGAAGTCTGCCGCCTCGAGAAGGAGGTCGGTGACCTGCAGTCCCGCCGCGACGAGCTGCGCAATGCCCTGATTGCCGCCGAAACCGCCCTGCGCCAGGCGGAAGGGACGTTGCACCAGCAGGAACTGCGCCTGGTCGACCACCAGAAGGACCTTGCCGGACTGGAGCAGGAGGCTGCGCGTCTGCAGGAGCGGCTCGAAGTGCTCAGCCTCGAGGAGGACCAGCTTCACGAGGAGCAGGAGAGCCTGCTGCGCCTGCGCGAAGAAGCCCGCCTCGGGCTTGAGCAGGGGGGGGTCGACAAGTCCGGCCTGGAAGGGGCTGTGGCGGAACTGCAGGCTGTCGCCCAGGAGGTGCGGGAGCAGCTGGAGACGGCGCGGCAGCTGGTGACCAGCCGCAAGGTGATCCTTGCCGGGCTGCAGCAGCGCGAGGAGCACAGCCGGGTCAGCTTCGACCGCCTGCAGCGCCTGGGCGAGGAGCTGGCGGCCCGGCGCGAGGGGTTGTCCCGCGAATTCACCTCGGCCGGTGCCAGGCAGCAGCAATTGCAGGAGGAGTTGCTCGGGCAGCGGGCCGGTCTTGCCACCCTGCTCGAACGGCAGCGCGAGGCGCAGGCCGCGCTGGCGGCTTTGCGCGAGCGCTTCGAGGAGACCCGGCGGGCCATCGAGGAGCGCGAGTTGGCGGTCAAGGAACTGCGCGGCCGTGCCGCACGGGCCCGCGAGGAGTTGACCGCCCGCCAGCTCTCCTGCCGCGAGCTGGAACTGGAGCGCGAGCACCTGCGCCAGAGTTTTCTGGAGCGCTATCGCCTCGATCTCGACGACCCGGCCCTTAAAGAGCTCCTCGATGCCGGCTTCGACGCCGAGCTTGCCGCGGAGCGCCGGACCCAGTTGCAGCGCAGGATCGACGAAATCGGCGAGGTCAACCTCACCGCCATTGACGAACATCGCGAACTGGAGGAGCGCTATACGTTCCTCGCCGCCCAGGAGGAGGACCTGCGTCGCTCCCTGGACGGGCTGCAGGCGGCGATCGCCAAAATCAACCGCACCACCCGCCGGCGCTTTCGTGAGACCTTCGACCAGGTCAATACCAGGTTCCGTGAAGTCTTTCCGCGGCTGTTCAACGGCGGCCAGGCGGAGTTGCGCCTGACCGACGAAGAGGACCTGCTGGAGACCGGTATCGAGATTGTGGCCCAGCCCCCCGGCAAGAAGCTGCAGAATGTGTCGCTGCTCTCCGGCGGCGAGAAGGCCCTGACCGCCGTATCACTGATCTTTGCCATCTTCCTCATCAAGCCGTCGCCGTTCTGCCTGCTCGACGAAGTCGATGCCCCGCTCGACGACGCCAATATCGGCCGCTTCAACGACCTGGTGGCGGAGATGTCGGCCATTTCGCAATTCATCATTATCACTCACAACAAGCGCACCATGGAGATTGCCGACAACCTCTACGGCATCACCATGGAAGAGCCGGGGATCTCCAAGCTGGTTTCGGTGCGCATGCGCGAGGTCGCCTGACATGTCCTTCAAGACGCTGCTTGATGAACTGGTCGCTCAGGTGCCGGGCGCGCTGGGGGCGATCATTGCCGACTGGGAAGGGGAGGCGGTCGATCAGAGCGGGCGGATGGATGACTACGAGCTCAAGGTGATCGGCGCCCACAAGGGGATCATCCTCCATAACCTGCGCGACGTGGTGAAGCGCCTGGACAATGACCAACTGCAGGAATTGGTGATAACCACCGGACAGGCCCAGACCTTGGTCCTGCCGGTAACCAACGATTATTTTCTGGTTCTGACCCTCGAACGCGACGCCCTGCTGGGACGTGCCCTGTTCGAGGCGCGGCGTTGCATCCAGGCGCTGCAACAGGAGATTGCGTGATCATGGCAGTGCGGCGAAGGAGCTGGTGATGGTCGGATCTTTGTTCGGGCGCCTGCGCGCCGGTTTGACGAAAACCCGCGAGACCCTGCTTGGCAAGGTCGAAGCCCTGTTGCAGGGGCGCACCCGGATCGATGAGGATTTCCTGGAGTCGCTCGAAGAGGTGCTGATCGCCGCCGACTTCGGAGTGCCGGTGACGCAGCGTCTGGTCGCAGCCTTGCGCAAGCGCTCCAAAGGGGAGCAGGAAACCGATCCTGACCGGCTGCGTGCGATCCTGGCCGAAGAGGTGGCGGCTCTGCTCCCGGCCCGGTCCGGCTGGGAGCTGCCCTCGCAGCGGCCGGCCGCCGTCATGCTGGTCGGGGTCAACGGCGTCGGCAAGACCACCACCATCGGCAAGTTGGCGGCCCAGCAGAAAGCCGCCGGCCGGAAGGTGGTCATCGGTGCGGCGGATACCTTCCGGGCGGCGGCGGCCGAGCAGTTGCAGGTCTGGGGGGAGCGGGCCGGTGCCGACGTGGTCCGTCATGCCGAAGGGGCCGACCCCGGCGCAGTCGCCTTCGATGCGGCGCGCGCCGCGGTTGCGCGCAACGCCGACCTGCTGCTGCTCGATACCGCCGGGCGCCTGCACACCAAGGTCAACCTGATGGAGGAGCTCAAGAAGGTGCGCCGGGTGCTGGCCCGTGAAATCCCCGGGGCCCCGCACGAGACCTGGCTGGTGCTCGATGCCACCACCGGGCAGAACGCTCTCTCCCAGGCCCGGATTTTCCGCGAGGCGGTGGATGTCAGCGGCATCGTCCTCACCAAGCTTGACGGCACCGCCAAGGGCGGGATCGTCGTGGCCATCGGCGCCGAACTTGGTCTTCCGGTACGCTTTGTCGGGGTTGGCGAAAGCATCGATGATTTGCGGCTCTTCGATGCCGGCGAATTCGTCGCGGCCCTTTTTCAGAACGGCTGAACTTGGTTGACTTTTTTCGGTTTTCCGGTTAATTGTGAAAAACTGCCCGGTTGAGAGCAAACGTGAGCAATGAGCTGATCGATCGTCTGGAAGCCTTGGTGGGCCGACTGCTGAATGAGCGGGCCGACCTTTTGCGTCGCAACCGGGCGCTGCTTGCCGAACGGGATGCCTTGCTGGCCGACCGCTCCCGGGTTCACGACGAACTGGGGACGCTGCTGGCGAAAATCGAGCAACTGGAGACGGAGAATCCGTGAGACAGAGTCTGCAAGTCTCCATCCTTGGCCAGCAGTTCAACCTGCGCAGCGACGCTTCTCCCGAGCACGTGCAGAAGATTGCCGAGTTTGTCGAGGGGCAGATTCATCAGGTTACCGATGCGGGCCGCGTTGCCGACAGCCTGCAGGCCGCCATTCTGGCATTGCTTAACGTCTCGGCGCGCTACCTGCAGGCCGGTGAGATCGGCAGCGGGGCGTCTCTGGACGATGAACGCCTGCGCCTGCTGATCGGACGGATCGAGCGGGCCCTCGGCGAGTCGGGTTGAGCTTGTGTATTACCAGGATCTCTCCGGGAGAGATTTTTATAATAGATCGGTGGAAGGCTTCAGCGCCCGCGCGGGCGTTTCGCAACTGTTGAAGATATCTGTGGACGGTAACTCCATGCAGTTTCAGCCGGGATGCAGCCAAGCGCGACTTTGTTGCCAGGGTCGTACGCAGGGGTCTCCCCCCCGGCTCGGGAGCTAACTGGTCTGCAGGTCATTGCGCCTGCCCGCGCTTCTCGCCCCGCCCCTCCTCCCATCTGTTTGGCCCCCCGGGGAGTCCGTCTGTACGGGGGCTCTGTCATGCCCAAACGCTCGATTCGTCAACGCTTGCTCTTGGAACGCCGTCAGTGTGCCGAAGCGGAATGCCGGCACTGGAGCCGTTTGATTCAGGAGCGTTTTCTCAACGACGAGCTTTATCGCCGCGCCCGCTGTCTCGGCCTGTACAGCCCGGTGCACAACGAAGTGCAGACCGGCCTGGTTGCCAGCCGGGCCTGCCGGGACGGCAAGCGCCTGGTTTATCCGCGGGTTGCAGGCGAAGCCCTGGAGTTCTGTGCGGTGGGCTGCAGCAGCGAGCTGCTCCGCGGGTCGTTCGGCATCCTTGAACCGGGCGGCGAGCCGGTTCCTTTGGGCGAAATCGACCTGCTGGTCATGCCGGGGGTGGCCTTCGACCTGCATGGCCACCGGCTCGGTTTCGGCAAGGGCTATTACGACCGGACTCTGGACGGTTGTCCGGCGCGACTGGCGAGAGTTGGCTTCGCCTATGAATTCCAGGTGGTCGAGCAATTGCCGGCAGCCGCTCATGACTGCCGGGTCACCTGCCTGGTGACTGAGCGGCGCACCTTGTATTTCGCTGACTGATGGCGGGCTGAATTGCGGCCCGCAGTAAACGGCATGGGGCAGGCCTTGCCAGGCAGGGCGGAGGCGGGGCGCGGGAGGCGTCGCCCCGAGACATATCTGAAAGTGGGCGAGGGGTTGGCACTGCGCAACGTTGCAGGCGGCCTCCGTCGTAGCATCTCAACCATTCCACCCGAGGAGGTGCAGGATGTTGAATAATATACCTGTGTTAATTCTGATTGCAGTTGTCTGTCTGGCGGTTGGCGGTGCCGTGGGTGCGTTGTTGCGCCGCAAGTCGTCCGAAGGGAAAGTGGCCGATGCCGAACGCGAAGCGACCCGTCAGCTCGAGGTTGCCCGCAAGGAGGCCGATACGATCCGCAAGGAAGCCGAAATCCAGGCCAAGGATGCCGTGCTTCAGGCCAAGGCCGAATGCGAGAACGAGGTTCGGGAGCGCCGCAACGAGTTGCTGAGCCAGGAAAAGCGTCTGGTGCAGAAAGAGGAGAATCTCGATCGAAAGATCGAACAGGTAGAGGCACGCGAGCAGGAACTGCACAAGCGGGATCAGCTCCTGGCTGACCGTGATCGTGCCCTGACCGAGCGCAACGGCGAGATAGACCGCCTGGTTGCCGAGCAGCACCGCAAGCTGGAGCAGATTGCCGGACTTTCCGCGGAAGAGGCCAAGCAGCAGCTGATGGACGCCATGGAGAGCGAGGCTCGCCACGACGCCGCCAAGCGCATCAAGCAGATCGAGGATGAGGCCCGTGAGGTGGCCGACAAGAAGGCCAAAAACATCCTCTCCCTGGCCATCCAGCGCTATGCCGGTGATTACGTTGCCGAAAAGACCGTCAGTGCGGTGCCGTTGCCTAACGACGAAATGAAGGGGCGCATCATCGGCCGGGAAGGGCGCAATATCCGGGCCATCGAGGCGGCCACCGGTATCGACCTGATCATCGACGATACCCCCGAAGCGGTCATCATCTCCGGCTTCAACCCGGTGCGCCGTGAAGTGGCGCGGCTCTCTCTCGAACGCCTGATCGCCGACGGTCGTATTCACCCCTCGCGGATCGAGGAGGTGGTCAAGAAGGCCGAAGACGACGTCGACAAGTCGATTCGTGAGGCCGGCGAGCAGGCGACCTTCGACGTCGGCGTGCATGGCATCCATCCCGAGATCGTCAAGCTGATCGGGCGGCTCAAATACCGGACCTCCTACGGGCAGAACGTGCTGCAGCACTCTTTGGAGGTGGCGTTCCTGTGCGGCATCATGGCCGACGAACTCGGGCTCAACGTCAAGCAGGCCAAACGCGCCGGATTGCTCCACGATCTGGGCAAGGCCGTTGACCATGAAGTCGAGGGCTCGCATGCCCTCATCGGTGCCGATCTGGCGCGCAAGTACGGCGAGCACGCCAAAATCGTCCATGCCATCGCCGCTCATCATGAGGAGGAGAAGCCGGACAGCATCCTGGCCAACCTGGTTCAGGCGGCGGATGCCCTCTCCGGGGCTCGCCCCGGAGCGCGGCGCGAAATGCTGGAGACCTACGTTAAGCGCCTGCAGGACCTCGAGCGCATCGGCGGCACCTTTAAAGGGGTCACCTCGTGCTTTGCCATCCAGGCCGGTCGCGAGATTCGCGTCATGGTGTCCAGCGACGAGGTCTCGGACGATGAGTCGCACATCCTGGCGCGCGACATCGCCAAGAAGATCGAGAACGAGATGACCTACCCCGGGCAGATCAAGGTCAATGTGATCAGGGAGACGCGGGCGGTGGAGTATGCACGGTAGAAAAATCGTTAAGTCGTTGAGTCGTTGAGTCGGGGACCACTTGACCACTCGACGACTCAACGGATTTTGCAAGGGTCATCCATGAAGATTCTCTTCATCGGCGACATTGTCGGCCGTCCCGGGCGGCAGATGCTGACCAGGCACCTGGGCTCGCTGGTCGATCGTCACCTGATCGACCTGGTGGTGGCCAACGCCGAAAATGCGGCCGCCGGTTTCGGTCTCACCCCCGACGTGGTCAGGGAACTGTTTTCCCTCGGGGTCGATGTGCTGACCACCGGCAACCACGTGTGGGACAAGCGGGAGGCCCTGCCGCTCCTGGAGCAGGAGCCACGATTGCTGCGCCCTGCCAACTATCCCCCCGGCCTCCCCGGTTGCGGCTGGGGGGTCTTCCATACCAGCGCCGATCTTCCGGTTGCGGTGATCAACCTGGAAGGGCGGGTCTTCATGAGTAACCTCGACTGCCCGTTCCGGGCGGTTGATGCCATCCTGGAGGAGGTGCGGCAGCGGACGCCGCTGATCCTGGTCGACTTCCATGCCGAGACGACCAGTGAAAAGGGGGCGATGGGCGCCTATCTCGATGGGCGGGTCAGTGCCGTGCTCGGCACGCATACCCATGTGCAGACCGCCGATGAACGGGTGCTCCCCGGCGGGACCGCGTTCATCAGCGATGCCGGCATGACCGGTAGCCGCGACTCGGTGATCGGCATTCGCAAGGAGCTTTCCCTGGAGAGGTTCCTGACCCAGTTGCCGGTGCGCTATGAGGTTGCCAAGCGCGAGCCGATGCTGTGCGGCGTGCTGTTGGAGATCGATGAAGCGACCGGTCGCGCCGCGGCCATTGAGCGCATTCAAATCGTTGATCAGGAATAGGGGCGCACGTTGCTGCGCCCTGATTGTTTTCTAGGAGAAGAGATGCCATGAAACAGGTAGCCGAACAGATGAGCGTGATCCGTCGCGGCGCGGTGGAGATCCTGGTGGAGACCGAGCTGGCCGAGAAGTTGGCGGAGTCGGCCAAAAGCGGCAAGCCGCTGCGCATCAAGGCCGGCTTCGATCCGACCGCGCCGGATCTGCACCTCGGCCACACGGTGTTGATCCAGAAGCTCAAGCAGTTCCAGGAGCTCGGTCACGAAGTCAGCTTCCTGATCGGCGATTTCACCGGGATGATCGGCGACCCGACGGGCAAGAACGAAACCCGCAAGCAGTTGACCCGCGAAGAGGTGCTGGCGAACGCCGAGACTTACAAGGAGCAGGTGTTCAAGATCCTCGACCCGGCGCGGACCAAGGTGGTGTTCAACAGCACCTGGATGGGGCCGATGTCCGCCGCCGAATTGATTGCCCTGGCCTCGCGCTACACAGTCGCCCGCATGCTCGAGCGCGACGACTTTCACAAGCGCTTCACCGGTCAGCAGCCGATCGCTGTTCATGAGTTCCTCTACCCGCTGGTGCAGGGGTGGGATTCCGTGGCTATGGAGTCGGACGTGGAGTTGGGCGGCACCGACCAGAAGTTCAATCTGCTCGTTGGTCGCGAATTGCAGAAGCAGGTGGGCCAGCGTCCCCAGTCGGTGCTGACCATGCCGCTTTTGGAGGGGCTCGACGGCGTCAACAAGATGAGCAAGTCGCTGGGCAACTATGTCGGCATCAGCGAGCCTCCCAAGGAGATCTACGGCAAGCTGATGAGCATCTCAGACCCACTGATGGTGCGCTATTACGAGCTGCTTTCCGATGTCGACCTGGCCACTCTGGCCAGGGTCCAGCGCGGCGTGGCCGGCGAAGCGGACGGAGTCCATCCGATGGAGGCCAAGAAGGCGCTGGCCCGGGAAATGGTGACCCGTTTCCACGGGGCCGCTGCCGCGGTCAAGGCTGAGGATGACTTTCTGCAGCAGTTCCGCCAGAAAGAGATTCCCGACGATATTCCGACTTATCATTGTGCCGCCGACAAGCCGGTGTGGATCTGTGCCCTGCTCACGGCCAGCGGGACGGTGAGTTCCAACGGCGAGGCCCGCCGTCTGGTGCAGCAGGGCGGGGTCAAGCTCAACGGCGAGAAGGTCGCCGATGCCGATTTGGAGATTTTGCCCTCGGAAGAAGTGGTTCTGCAGGCGGGGAAGCGCCGTTTCGTGCGGGTAATTTTTCAGCGCTGACGCGGGGTTGCGGCATCGCGAAAAAAAAGTTGCGACAAAAGCAAATTTCTCCTTGACAGTCGCCGGCCGATTCTATAAATTCCGCCTCCGTTGCCCGATGTTTCGGGGCGCGGCGGGCGCCGGAAAAAAAGGTGGAAGAAAGTTGTTGACACCTTGCTCCCGGTTGGTTATAAACGCCGCTCGCTGCCAGGGAATCGGCAGGACGCCAAAAAGAAAAACGCAGCCGGTTGAAAAAAGTTGTTGACAAGAGCTGGCCGCTGACGTTACATTCACCTTCCGTCCAATGGGACGGGGTAAAGCAGAACCGGGTCTTTGAAAACTAAATAGCAGACGCTTGAGATGGATTTGCGGGTAACAAATGTCAAATCTAAACAGAATCAACTTTCGCAGTTTACAACTGGAGAGTTTGATCCTGGCTCAGAACGAACGCTGGCGGCATGCTTAACACATGCAAGTCGAACGTGAAGGGGACTTCGGTCCCCGGAAAGTGGCGCACGGGTGAGTAACACGTGGATAATCTACCCGATGATCTGGAATAACACTTCGAAAGGGGTGCTAATACCGGATAAGCCCACGCCGTCCTCGGATGGCGCGGGAAAAGGGGGCGCAAGCTCCTGTCATCGGATGAGTCCGCGGCCCATTAGCTAGTTGGTAGGGTAACGGCCTACC
>CAZRTZ010000015.1:0-9854 GCA_964603155.1 uncultured Geobacteraceae bacterium
GGCCGCGCCAGATCTCGGCGGCAGCGCGGAAGTGGCCGATGTTGGTCATGCAGGAGCCGAGGAAGACGTCCTGGATCGGCGTGCCGGCCACCTCGGAGAGGAGCTTGACGTCGTCCGGGTCGTTCGGGCAGGCGAGGATCGGCTCCTTGATGTCCTTGAGGTCGATCTCGATGACCGCGGCGTACTCGGCGTTCTTGTCGGCCTTGAGCAGGGCCGGCTTCTTCAGCCACTTTTCGACGTCCTTGATGCGCTTCTTCAGGGTGTTCTTGTCCTCGTACCCCTCGGCGATCATCTTCTTCATCAGTGCCACGTTGGAGCGCAGGTAGGTGGCCACCGACGCTTCGGAGAGTTGGATGCAGCCGGCGGCGGCACTGCGCTCGGCGGCGGCGTCGGTCAGCTCGAACGCCTGCTCCACGGTCAGCTCGGGGAGCCCTTCCATCTCGAGGATGCGGCCGTTGAAGATATTGACCTTGTTCTTCTTCGGCACGGTCAGCAGCCCCTGCTTGATGGCGTAATAGGGGATGGCGTTGACCGCGTCGCGCAGGGTGATACCGGGATTGAATTTCCCCTTGAAGCGCACCAGCACCGACTCCGGCATATCCAGCGGCATGAAGCCCATGGCGCCGGCGAAGGCGACCAGACCCGAACCCGCCGGGAAGCTGATGCCGATCGGGAAGCGGGTGTGCGAGTCGCCGCCGGTGCCGACGGTGTCCGGCAGCAGCAGGCGGTTCAGCCAGGAGTGAATGACGCCGTCGCCGGGGCGCAGCGCCACGCCGCCACGGGCGGAAATGAACTTGGGCAGGCTCTTGTGCATCTTCACGTCGGCTGGCTTCGGGTAGGCCGCGGTGTGGCAGAAGCTCTGCATGAACATCGGCGCCTGGAACTTCAGGCAGGCCAGTTCGGTCAGCTCATCGGCGGTCATCGGCCCGGTGGTGTCCTGGGAACCGACGGTGGTCATCTTCGGGTCACAGGCGGTGCCGGGGAGCACCCCCTTCACGCCGCAGGCCTTGCCGACCATCTTCTGGGCCAGGGTGTAGCCCTGCCCTTTTTTCGGCTGCGGGTTGTCCGGCAGGGTGAAAATGTCGGTCGGCCCCATGCCGAGGGCCTTGCGGGCCTTCTCGGTAACGGCGCGGCCGATGATCAGCGGGATGCGGCCGCCGGCGCGGAACTCGTCGGCCAGGGTGTTCGGGGCCAGAGCGAACTTGGAGAGGACCTTCCCCTTCTCGTCGGTAATCTCCCCCTTCTTGCTGTTGACGATGATCACGTCGCCGGTCTTCATGCCGGTGACGTCGGCCTTGATCGGCAGAGCACCGGAATCCTGGGCGGTGTTGAAGAAGATCGGGGCGATGACGCCGCCGATGATCACGCCGGCGGTCTTCTTGTTAGGGACGGCCGGGATCTCCTGGCCGATGTGCCAGAGGACCGAGTTGCACGCCGACTTGCGGCTCGAGCCGGTGCCGACCACGTCGCCGACGAAGGCCACCTGGAAGCCTTCCTTGCGGAACTTGGCGATGGTGTCGAGGCCGCCCTTGAAACGGGTCTTGCCCATGGCCAGGGCGTGCAGGGGGATGTCCGGGCGGCTCCAGGCGTCGCCGGCCGGGGAGAAGTCGTCGGTGTTGATCTCGCCGTCCACCTTGAAGACCTTGAGCTTGACCGTCTCGGGGACGCCGGCGCGGCTGGTGAACCACTCGGCGTCGGCCCACGACTTGAGGACCTTCTTCGCCGCGGCGTTGCCGGCGTTGGCCAGGGCGGCCACCTCGTCGAAGGCGCCGTAGACCAGGGTGATGCCGGAGAGAGCACAGGCGGCCTCGTCGGCCAGCTTCTTGTCCTTGAGGGCGGCGACCAGGGGGGCGACGTTGTAGCCGCCGATCATGGTGCCGAGGATCTGCACGGCCGCCTTGGCATCGACCAGCGGCGACTTGAGCGAACCGTCGATGATCCCGGCCAGGAACTCGGCCTTGACCTTGGCGGCGGGATCGACGCCCGGGGAGATGCGCTCCTTGAGCAGGTTGAGCAGGAACTGCTCCTGCCCCTTGGGCGGCTTCTGCAGCAGCTGGCAAAGGTCCTTCGCCTGGTCGGCGTTCAGCGGCAGCGCCGGGATCCCCTGCGCGTTGCGCTCCTTCTCGTGCATCAGATAGGCGTCGATCATCTCTCTCCTCCGTCGAAAGTTTGGTTGACGGGCAACCCCGTCAGGACGAAATAGTCACGTGTTATCGGGATGCTAACAGGCCGCCCGGCGACAGAAACCTGCATACTGTATACGATAATCAGCTAGCGGTCAACGCACATGCCTATACGTGAAGACGCCGGATTCAACAGGCGTTGGGAAAATTTTGAAGAGATGTTACGATGCCCAATAATAGCAAACTCAAGACTGGCTCGAAGCAACCATGCCCATTGCTCGTGAACCTGCCCATCATTGAACGCCTGCGGAGTTACAGATACTCCGACAACCGCGGCAAGCGGTGGCTCCATGCCTTCCTGTCCAAGTCATGGCTGGTTGCCAGATGCACCGTCGATGCGCGCCTGCGCTCCGAGATTATCACAGGCAGGCTTTATGCCAGGGAGCGCCACCAGCGCTCGAGCTACACCGAACCCGATCGCTACCCGGAACTCTTCGCCGCCTGTGCCCTGTATTTCAGTACGCGGCCGGAGGTCAGGATCCTCTCTTTCGGCTGCTCCACCGGCGAGGAGGTCGTGGCGCTGCGCTCCTACCTGCCGCAGGCCCAGATCATCGGGGTGGACATCAACCGCTGGTGCCTGCGCCGATGCCGCCGGCGCATCACCGATCCGAACACCCTCTTCCTGCACCGGTTCTCGCGCCGGTTCGCCGACTGCGCGCGCTTTGACGCGATCTTCTGCATGGCGGTCTTCCAGAATCCCGACAACCGCAACGCCGCCGACAACCGGCTGGCCACCCGCTACCGTTTCGAACGTTTCGCGAGCGAAATCGCCTTGCTCGACGCCAAGCTCAAACCCGGCGGGCTCCTGGTCATCGACCATTGCGACTTCAGCTTCGCCGATACGGCTTGCAGCACCCGCTATACGCCGCTCAATTTCGAGGCGAACGTGGCCCGTCACGAGCGCCCACTCTACAGCCGGGACAACCGCAAGGTTACAGAAGCGCAGGAACTGCTGCGCATCTTCGTGAAACTGAGGGACTGACCCCTGCCATGTTCCACTACCGCGCCTTCGAACTGACCTTCGCCTCGGCCATCGAGCTGCCCGACATCGTCCCGTTGCAGGCGGCACCACCGCAAGCGGACGTGACGATTCGTCTCGGTGCGGTGCCGGACGCCCTGCCCGGCCAGCAGGACCGGGAGTCCTGGTTTCAGACCACGCCAGACCGGACACTGCTGCACATCGACGAGGTCGGCCGCTACCTGATCGAGGACGGCGCCCGCATCACCGTCGCGCCGGTCGCCACGGCCGATCCCGACATGGTCCGCCTGTTCCTGCTCGGTTCGGCGACCGGCGCCCTGCTCTACCAGCGCGGCCTGCTCCCCCTGCACGGCAGTGCCGTCGAGGCCGACGGTGGGGCCATGGTCTTCGTCGGCCCGCAGGGGATCGGCAAATCGACCCTTGCCGCCCATTTCGGGCAGCGCGGTTACCGAATCCTGGGCGACGATGTCTGCGTTGTCGCCGTCGGGCTCGATGGCGAACTGCAGGTGCTGCCGGCCTTCCCCAAGCTGCGTCTTTGCCCGGACGCCCTGGAGCGCCTCGGCCGCAGCACCGCCACTCTGAACAAGGCCCGCTTCGACGGCGACAAGTTCGTGGTGCCGATCACCGGCAACCTCTGCCCGCACCCCCTTCCCTTGCGCGCCATCCACCTGCTCTCCGCGGGGTACGCGGAGACCATCACCATCCGGCCGTTTCTCGGCTTCGCGCGGGCTGACGGGTTGCTCTCCAACCTTTACCGCCCCGAGCTTCTGCCCGGGCTGAACAGCGCAGCAAGCGTCTGCGCCCTGGCGATAACCACCACCACCCGCACGCGCCTCATCGAAATCGTCCACAACCGCGATGCGGGACGGATCGAGGAACTGGTCGACAGGCTGGAGCAGGAGTGGAAGACTGCCTCAAGGCTGTAGCCCCTGGGAAGAAGGCTTAGCCCTCGAATTTCGGCGCCTGGCGCCGTGCAGAATAAGGAGCCGACCATGATCACCGACACTTCCACCATCCTGCGTGCCCCGCACCTGCTGGCAACGGATCTGGACGAGGAGACCATCCTGATGAGCATCGAGCAGGGGGCTTATTACGGCATGGAGCAGACCGCGCGGCGCATCTGGGAAATCATTGCCGCCCCGCACACGGTCAGCGAGCTGTGCCGGTTGCTGGGCGAGGAATATGCCGTGACGCCGGACGTCTGCCGGCGGGACGTGCTCGCCTTTCTCGCCGAACTCCACGCCGAGGGGCTGATCGTTGTTTCGTAACCTCCAAAGCGTCCTGCAGCGCCCCCCCTTGGAACGGCGCCTGCTGGTCGAGGCGTTCTTCGCCCTGGCCTGGGCGCGGCTGACTCTTGCCGGCCGGCCGTTCCAGCGGGTTGCCGAGCGCCTGGGCCGGACCGGCGAGGAAAGCCCGGCGACCGTGCCGGCGCATCAGGAGCGATTGGCCGACGCGATCGGGCAGGCCATCGAAACGATGTCCCGCCACACCCCGTGGGAAAACCGCTGCCTGGCCCAGGCCCTGGCCGCCTGGCGGATGCTGCAGCGGCGCGGCATTGCCGTCACCGTCTACTTCGGCGTCGCGCAGAATCCGGCCAAACCCTTCGACGCCCACGCCTGGGTGCGCTGCGGCTCGCAGCTGGTCACCGGCGGGGAGGGACACGAGCAGTTCCGGGTGATTTCGAGCTTTGCCCGCGAAGACACCCCGAAGGCCAAGGATTGAGCGCGTGAGCGGCATCTACGGGATAGTCCGCTTCGACGGGGCGCCGGTCGACCCCGAAGAGCTGGCGCACATGCGCCGGGCGCTGGCCTACTACGGTCCGGACGGAGGCGGCGAATGGCGCGACGGCCCGGTGGGACTCGGGCAGCTGCAGCTGTGCGCCACCCCCGAGGACCGCTTTGAGATCCAGCCGCTGCGCAAAGCCGGCGTGACACTGGTGGCGGCCGCACGCCTCGACAACCGCGACGAGCTGCTGCGCGAATTCGCCATCCCCACCCCCGACCAGCCGACGACCCCCGACAGCACCCTGGTGCTGGAGGCCTGGCTGCGGTGGGGGGAGAAGTGTCCCGATCGGCTCGACGGCGACTGGCAGTTCGCCGCCTGGGACGAGCGCAAGCGCCGCCTCTTCATCGCCCGCGACCAGCACGGCAACACCGGACTCTGTTATTACCGGGGATCCCGCTTCCTCGCCTTCGCCCCCAACCTGCAGGGGCTGCTGGCCCTGGCCGAAGTACCGCGCCGCCCCAACCTGCTGCGCATGGCGCAGGTGCTCACCTCCTGGTCGGGAGACGGCATCGAGACCGGCTACCTGGAGTTGGTGCGCCTGCCACCGGCACACACCTTAAGCATCGACCAGGCAACGGTCGCCACGCGCCGCTACTGGTTCCCGGAACAGCTGCCGCCGCTGCGCTTCCCCGACGACAATGCCTGCCTAGAGGAGTTCCTCGCGCTCTACCGCAGAGCGGTGCGGGTACGCCTGCGCAGCCCACGCGCGGTGGGCATCTCCTTGAGCAGCGGGTTCGACTCCGGCTCGGTGGCGGCCCTCGCCGCGCCGCTGCTGGCCGAAACAGGGCGGAAACTGATTGCCCTGACCTCGGTACCGGCCTTCGCCCTGCCCGATTTCGGCCCGTATGTCGCCGGGGACGAGTGGCCCCTGGCCGCGGCGGCCGCCGCCCATATCGGCAACATCGATCACCGGCCGGTGCGCGCCGAACATGCGGGGATCCTGAGCGGCATCGAAAAGCAGCTGTCGATGCACAGCGAACCCGGCCATGCGCCGAGCAACTACTACTGGCTCACCGACCTGATGGCCACCGCCAGGACCCTGGGGATCGGCACGCTCCTCAGCGGCCAGGGGGGGAACGGCACCGTTTCCTACGACGGCCTGGGGACGGTCGTCCCGCACCTATTGCGCAGCAGATGGCCGACGGCAGCGCGCACGCTCCGGCTTACAGAGCCAAGTCTGTGGCTTGGCATCAAGCGCCAGCTCCTCAAGCCGCTGCTGCTGCCGGCCATCCGCCGCTATCGCCAGTTCCGGTCACCGGAAGGCCCGCCCTGGCACACTTATGCGGCGATTCACCCGGACTTCGCCCGGAGCATCGCCCTGGCGGAACGGATGCGCCAGGACAGCCACGACCCGACCTTCTTCCAACCCACCGGTCGGGACGGGCAACTGGACATTCTCCGCCCGGGAGCATCCACCATCGGTGCCCTCAACCACGAGGGAGCCGCCTGGTACGGGCTGGATGAACGCGACCCGACCCTCGACCGGCAGGTCATCGAATTCTGCCTGCGTCTTCCCGACCTGCAGTACCGCCGCCGGGGGGAGGAGCGCCTGCTGCTTCGCCGGGCCATGGCCGGGTTGATGCCGTCCGAGGTGCTGAACAATCGCCGGTTCGGGGTACAGGCGGCGGATATCGGGGCGCGGGTGCGGCGCGAGCGGGCTGAGATCGGAGCGACCCTCGAGAGCCTCGAACGCTCTGAACTGGCACGCACCTGCCTGGACCTTCCCAGAATGGGTGGTGTCCTTGCCGCACTGGAGCGGGAGGTCACCGCGGCGAACAGCAGCGACTGCGTGACCATCCTGCTGCGCGGCCTCGGCGTCGGGCTGTTCCTGAGCACCTTCGATCCTCCCACTTGACATTTGCTGACAAGTATGGTAATTGATTATATGTGGGGGAAATAATGGAAAAACTGAGACCTTGGCAGCCGCCTGTTCTCAAAAAGGGTTCTGTGGCCACAGCAACAAAAGGCGGCAAGAACCCGGGGACAGATAGAAATGGCAAAGCTGGCAGACCGCCGGCATCCTGATGGCTTGCCTTTAGCCTTTAACGCATTTCCCACCGCCTCCTGACAAGAGAGGCGGTTTTTGTTTACCTGGGACGGAACCAGGACGGGGCTTCCTGTTATCTTGCCGATACTGCTAATCTTCCTGTTGACAATCGAACACCTACAGCTTTAAGTCCACGAGGTCTTCGCCCCCGCCATCTCGCCACTTGCCATCCTACCGCTTCTTTGTCAAAGTGACGGTGTGATCTTAAAGGCCGCACAGGAACTCTCCCGCTCCCTCCCGCTTATGTCTCGCGGTCTCGCTCTGGTCTGGCGGGCGGCGCGCCTGTGGACTGTTGCCTGGGGGGTGCTGATCGTTGCCCAGGGGTTGCTCCCCGCCATCCTGGTCCATCTCACCCGCACCGCCGTCAACCACCTCGCCGACGCCCTCGCCGCACCCGACACCCTGACAGCCTTCGCCGTGGCATGGCCGTCCCTGGCCGGCATTGCCGCGCTGTTGATCGCCGGCCAGCTGCTGGCCAGCCTGGTCGCCTGGGTGCGCGGCGTCCAGGCCGAACTGGTGCAGGACCACATCAAGGAACTCATCCACGCCCACGCCCTGCGCCTCGACCTGGCCTTCTTCGAGGAGCCCGATTCCTACGACCTGCTCTACCGGGCCAGCGTCGATGCCATCAACCGTCCGGTTATCCTCCTCGAGAACCTCGGCACTTTTTTACAGAATGCCCTGACCCTGGCCGCCCTCGCCCTGCTGCTGGCCGCCTACGCGCCGTGGTTGCCGTTGCTGCTGGTTGGCAGCGCCCTCCCCGGCTTGTGGATCGTCGCCCGCTTCATCCTGCGCGAGGTGGCCTGGCGGCGCGCCAATACCGGCAACGAACGACGCCTGCGCTACTACGACTGGATGATGACCGAAAAGGAGAGCGCCGCCGAGATGCGCATCTTCGCCCTCGGCGATCATCACCGCGGCGCCTACGCGCAGCTGCGCACCGAACTGCGCGCCTGGCGCCTTAAATTGGCCGCCAGCGAACTGCGCGCCGAACTGGCTGCCGGAGCGATCTCCTGGGCGGGCGCCCTGGCCGGCATGCTGTGGATGCTCAAGCGCGCAGCCAACGGCCTGGCCAAGCTCGGCGACCTGGTCCTGTGCTACCAGGCCTTCCAGCAGGGGCAGGCCCTGCTGCGCGCCCTGCTCGAGAGCAGCGGCCAGATCTACCGCAGCGTCCTCTTTCTCGACAATCTCTTCCAGTTCCTCGAGACCGCGCCGCAGCTCGAAGACCCGCCCCGGCCGCAGCCCCCACCCACCCTGCTGCGCCAGGGGGTGCGGTTCGAAGGGGTCTCCTTCCGCTATCCCGGCCGGGGGCGCGATGCGCTCCACGACTTCTCGCTGGATCTTCCCGCCGGCCGGACCATCGCCATCGTCGGGCCGAACGGGGCAGGCAAAAGCACCCTGATCAAGCTGCTCTGCCGCTTTTACGACCCGCAGCAGGGGCGCATCCTGATTGACGGCATCGATGTGCGCCAGATGGCACAGGCCGATCTATGGCGGCTGATCACCGTGTTGTTCCAGGAACCGGTCAACTATCACGCCAGCGCCGCCGACAACATCGCCATGGGTGACCTTACAGCGGACGCCGACCGCATTGCCGCGGCCGCGCGCGCCAGCGGCGCCGACGGCTGCATCGCCCGCCTGCCCAACGGTTTCGACACGGTGCTCGGCCAGTGGTTCGGCGGAGCGGAGCTGAGTGTCGGCGAGTGGCAGCGCCTGGCGCTGGCGCGGGCCTTCCTGCGCGACGCGCCGATCCTCATCCTCGACGAGCCGACCAGCGCCATGGATTCCTGGGCCGAGGCCGACTGGCTGAAACGCTTTAGCGAGCTGACCGTCGGCCGCACCGCCCTGATGATCACCCACCGCTTCACCACCGCCATGCACGCCGACATTGTTCACGTCATGCGCGCCGGCCGGATCGTCGAATCGGGCACGCACGCCGAACTGGTGGCGGCGGAGGGGCTCTATGCGGAGTCATGGCGGGAGCAGATGCGAGAGATGGGGGGAGCGGCGGGGGAGTAAAGCACCCTTTCCGTTCGGCGGCTTGCTCTTTCTCTGCAAAACGGCTGAGCAGCCGCCAGCTTGACATCCGCCACCACTGAGGTATATTTTTTATACCATGAAATTCGAGTTCGACCCCGATAAAAGTGCTGCCAACAAGATCAAGCACGGCATCGATTTTATTGAGGTGCAGGCACTCTGGGGTGACCCCGATCTGCTGGAGATTCCGGCCAGAACCACCGATGAGCCGCGGAGCCTGGTGATCGGGAAAATCGGGGGGAAACTCTGGTCCGGCGTCATTACCAGCCGCGGCGACGCCATCCGCATCATTTCCGTCCGACGTTCGCGTCCGGAAGAGGTTGCCCTCTATGAAAACGAAAGCTTCTGATTTCGACAGCAAATTTGCCGCAGGCGAGGATATCACTGCCCATCTCGACCTGGCCCATGCCCGGCGGCCTGAACACGAGCAGAAACGCGTCAATGTCGACTTCCCGGTCTGGATGATCCACTCTCTCGACCGGGAGGCCAGGCGACTCGGCGTGCCGCGTCAATCGATCATCAAGCTTTGGATTGCCGAGAGACTGGAGAAGGCTTCTTGAGCAGCAAACCTGCTTGAAAGCCGGCGAGCGCGATGGGGAGAGGCTTCGGGCCCAGTTTTTCAGGGTTTTTGCATATGCGTTGCGGCGGCTTTACCTTCCGATCCCTACCGACCTTTTACTGTTTCAAAACCAGAACCCCGGGGTCTCGCCCCCGGCCGGCGACCCAAATTTTACTCGCCTAAAATTTTGGATCAAAAGGGCGTCTCTCCTCGCGGAGGGCATGAGCGATAGCTTCGCCCGTCGTTTCTGCCCTGCCAATGACC
>CAZRTZ010000015.1:9954-32839 GCA_964603155.1 uncultured Geobacteraceae bacterium
TTCGCCACCCTACCCATCTATTGCGGGGCCCATCCACTTGGGCCCCGCGGCAGTTTACTCGCCATTCACCATTGGTGCGGGGCACGTGGATTCAGCAGTTGGCGTTGTGTGTGTTCGACAGTTGCACCAGGCAACGCGGGGCCAACATCAGGGCCCCGCGCATTGTTGGGGACGGTTGAAAGGGTGTGCAGACAGTGGGGATGGGCGAGACGACCGATCGGTCGAGCATGCCATGCCCGCTGCAGGCGAAGGCGTTTTGGTCACGCAAGCTCTTCCTTCAAGCGGATGAAGGGGATTGCGTCGACACGATCTGCTAGGGGAAAAGTGTGTTCGCCGGCATGGACGACAACAAGTCGATCGAGCTTGAGGCTCTCCAACGCGGAGCGCATCGAAGGTGTCAGGCGTGGAGCCGTCGTCAGCTTTATCTCGAAACCGAGCCGCCGGTTGCCGCGCATGATCAACAAATCAAGTTCCGCACCGCTGTGCGTCGCCCAGAAATAACACTCTTCGGGGATTGCCCCCAGGAGATGGATGATCTCCTTGATGACGAACCCTTCCCAAGAGGCCCCTGATTTCGGGTGATGCTCAAGATCATCCTGGGTTTGAATCCCCAGCAGTGTATGGAGAATACCGCTATCGCATAGATAGACCTTCGGGGCCTTGACCTGGCGCTTGCCGAGATTTTCATACCACGGCAACAGCTGTCTGACCACCAGGGCACTGCTAAGCAGGTCGAGATAATGACGCACCGTTGTGTGTGAAACGCCAAAGGCCCGGGCCAGTTCGTTACCGTTCCAGGTCTGCCCATGATAGTGAGCGATCATCCGCCAAAAACGGTGCAGCGTCGCGGCGGGAACACGAATGCCCAGTTGCGGGATATCGCGCTCCAGAAAGGTTCGGACAAAATCACGGCGCCACAACACGCTGACCGGTTCGGAACGGGCCAGATAGGACGGGGGAAACCCACCACGACGCCAGAGTTTTTCTTGTTCCCCGACTTCATCCCGGCAAAACCCGTCCAGTTCATGATAGACGATGCGACCGGCCAGGGTTTCCGAACTCTGACGCAACAGCTGCGGCGAGGCGCTCCCCAGAATCAGAAAGCGGGCGGGGGGCTCGGGACGGTCGGCCAGGACTCTCAGAAAAGGGAAGAGTTCTGGGCGCAACTGGATTTCGTCGATGACGACCAGTCCACGCAATCGTTCCAAGGCTAGTTTTGGCTCGCTCAGTCGCGCCAGGGCGTCGATATCTTCAAGATCGAAATGAGCCGTACCGCTTTCCTGATAATACGTGGCGATCTCCCGGGCCAGAGTCGTCTTCCCGACTTGCCTGGGGCCGAGGATCGCAACAATAGGCGAGCGTTCCAAAGCTGCGCGTACGGTGTCAATATGATGAGTGCGAATGATTTTCATGGCTGAAAGATGCCACATTATCTTTCAGATTTCAATGTCTTTTCATCGACTGCATGTTTTCAGAAATTGGTAGCAACTGGAGAAAAGGGAGACACCCATTTGGAGTGGCGTGGAGGGAGAGCAATGCCTTAAGGGGACTGGCTCCGCCAAGTGCCTGTCCCCGCTGGCCCGAAACTGCTCAACAACCGCGGGGGCTTCACCCCCGCACCCCGACCAAAAGGGCGTCTCTCCTCGCTGAGGGCATGAGCGATAGCTTCGCCCGTCGTTTCTGCCCTGCCAATGACCTTCGCCACCCTACCCATCTATTGCGGGGCCCATCCACTTGGGCCCCGCGGCAGTTCATTCGCCATTCACCATTGGTTCGGAGCGCAGGACATTCTGCTGTTGGCCTCGGGTGGGGCTGGCAGTGCCGCTGCGCAAGTTTTTGTCAACTGCACCAGGCAACGCGGGGCCAACATCAAGGCCCCGCGCATCGATGAGTACGGCTGAAAAGGTTTGCAGGCCGTAAGGATGAGTGAAATCACCGGTCGGTCGAGCATGCCATGCCCGCCGCAGGCGAAGGCGTTTTTGCATACTTTTGTCGCCGGACAAAAGTATGGCGGCTGGCGGGACGCAACCCGCCGGTTTTGAAATTTGCTTTCCTGCTTGTCTGCGGTTTGCGGGTAGTGCTACGGCGATACTGTCAAGGGGACGGGCTCAGCCAGGTGCCGGGCGGGGTGCAGGGACAGCAGGCCCCGCGGTGGTCGATTCAACGCACGAAGTGCAATTCAACGCTGCCGCAGGCAGCAATTCAACCGAGTTTGACAACGGTGGCGAATCGGTACATTTTTATGCTGTGAAACCAGCCGCCCTCCCTCCACTCCCCGCGAAGTTCCGGCTGAGCGCTGAGTTCCAGCTGCTGGTGGCGGTGTCGTGGCAGCCGCCGGCAAATCTGCAGGCTGAACAGGCCGCAAAAATCGACAAGCTGATCACGAACGGCATCGACTGGCAGGCCTTTCTCGCCCTGGTCGACCGCCACCGCGTCCCCGCCCTGGCCCACGCCGCGCTTGGCCGGCATGCCACCGGCCACCTCCCCGAAGAGATCCGTTCCCAAGTGAAAGCCCGCAGCGATCAGGCCCGCCGCGAAGCGCTGCAGCTGGCGGCGGAGACGGTGCGGCTGGCAAAAGCTTTCAACGCAGCAGGAATCGAACTGCTCCCCCTGAAGGGCCAACTCCACTCACTGGAGCTCTACGGTGACCCCGCTCTGCGGCAGGCCCGCGACATCGATATCATGATCAAGCCGGCCGATCTTGACCAGGCCGACCGGCTGCTCCTCGCCGAAGGCTATCGATGCGAGCTTAACCTTTGTGCGTTGACACCGGGGCAAAGGCGGCTCTTCATGGCGGCCCAGCATCACCTCGTGTATGCCAATGCAACGACTGCCACCGAGGTGGAGGTCCATTGGACGCTGACCGGCCTCTGGACTGCTTCCGAAACCGCCGTCTTTTGGGACTTGTGCCAGACGAAGGAGGTCATGGGCACAACCTTCCTGCACCCGGGCGACGAGGCGCAGCTGTTAATGCTCTGCGATCACGGGGCCGGCCATGGCTGGTATCGCCTCAAGTGGCTGGGGGACATTGCCAGGGCGCTGTCCGGCGAGGCGCCGCCCGACGGGGACAGGCTGGTTGCCCTGGCCGAGCGACTCGACCTCGAGCGGGTGCTGGCCCAGGGAGCGCTTCTTGCGCACTGGCTCTACGGGGTCACGCTCCCCTCCTCACTGGCCGTGCTGATCGCGCGCACCAAGCCTGCGCCCCGCCTTGCCGCGGAAGCCGTTGACTTCATGCTCCTCCCCGAGGCCGAAATCTTGAGTTTTTCAACCATGGTGCAGACCAAGCTGTTGCAACTCAAGCTGCGGAGCCGGCCCCGGTACGGCAAGGTGCTGCAGTCCGTCTTCCTCAGCCAGGGTGACACCAGGGCCCTGACCCTGCCGACCTGGCTGTTTTGGTTCTACGTGCCACTCCGGCCGTTATTTTGGCTGCAGAGAAAATATCGGAAACCGGCGGGGTAGCGAAACAGGTAGTTCTAGGAATGCTCAGTCCTGCGAAGCAGGCATCAGATATGCGCGTGGCTTCCCGTTATCCGCGGGCTGATATTCGGGAACCATGGTGCGCAGCAGGGTGAGGACACGGGGGATGTCGATGGCGCGGGCGGCCTGGTAAAGATCTTCGCACTGTGCGGCGACGACGTTGTAATCGACGGGAACGGAACGGGCGATGCGGATCTTCTCGTGGCGGGTCGGCTGCACCCCTTCCCCAGCGATCAGCAACTCCTCGTAGAGCTTCTCACCGGGGCGCAGGCCGGTGTAGGCGATTTCGATATCCCTCCCCGGCTCATGGCCGGAGAGGCGGATCAACTCGGCGGCCAGGTCGGCAATCTTCACCGGTTCGCCCATGTCGAGAAGGAAGATTTCCCCCCCCTGCCCCATGCTGCCAGCCTGCAGCACCAGCTGCGCCGCCTCGGGGATAGTCATGAAGAAACGCGTCACTTCCGGGTGGGTTACGGTGACCGGCCCCCCTCTCAGAATCTGCTCACGGAAGATCGGAATCACGCTGCCGGCACTGCCGAGCACGTTACCGAAGCGCACCGTCACGAAGTGCGTGCGGCTGCTCATCGCCAGCCCCTGCACGTACAGCTCCGCCGCACGCTTGCTCGCCCCCATCACGTTGGTCGGATTGACCGCCTTGTCGGTGGAGACCATGACCATGTACT
Source organism: uncultured Geobacteraceae bacterium (assembly GCA_964603155.1). Lineage (GTDB taxonomy): Bacteria > Desulfobacterota > Desulfuromonadia > Desulfuromonadales > BM103 > VAUL01. The sequence continues at coordinate 14,115 of CAZRTZ010000015.1, forward strand.
CGGCACCGCACTTCACCGCCGCGTCGGCCACCACCTGTGTGCCGTGGACGTTGTTGTTCACCGCCTCGGCCGGGTTCAGCTCCATCATCGGCACATGCTTGTAGGCCGCGGCGTGAAACACCACCTGCGGCCGGAAATAGTTGAATACCCCCTCTATTCTCGCCCGGTCGCGCACGTCGCCGATGATCGCTGCCAGAGAGAGGTCGGGATGGGCGCCGAGCAGCTCGCGCTCGATCTGGAAGAGCGGCGACTCGGAGTTATCGAGCAGGATCAACTTCTCCGGGCGGAAGTTCGCTACCTGGCGGCACAGCTCCGAGCCGATGCTCCCCGCCGCGCCGGTCACCAGCACGCGCTTCCCCTCCAGGTAGGCGCGGATGCCGTCCCGGTCGAGCTTGACCGGCTCGCGGCCAAGCAGATCCTCCAGATCCACCGGGCGTATCTGCTGCACCGTCACCCGGCCGTCGATCAGGTCGCTGACACCGGGAAGGGTTTTGAACTGCACCCCGGTGCCGCGGCACAGCTCGACCAGCTTGCGCAGCCGTGAACCGCGCGCCGAGGGGATGGCGATGATGATCTCCTCGATCCGCTGCGTAACGCAGACCTCGGTCAGACGATCGTGCCCGCCGAGGACCGGCAGCCCCTGGAAACGCTGGCCGTGCTTGTCCGAGTGGTCGTCGATGAAGCCGACCAGTTCCAACCCCAACGAGGGGTTCTGGCGGATTTCCCGGGCAATCATCTGCCCACCCTGCCCGGCCCCGAAAATCAGGGTGCGCTTGCCGCCATTGGCTTTTCCACCGAACGGCTTCGGCAGGTAGTTTTCACGGAAGGCACGGGTGAGGACACGCACCCCGCCGGAAAGGAGAAAGCAGAAAATCCCGTCGAGAACCAGGACCGAGCGAGGAACCCCTTTAATCCCGTGGACAAAGACCACGTAGAGGAGAAAAACCGCCGATCCGGCTAGGTTTGCCTTGGCAAGGTCGATGACATCGGCGATGGAAACGTAACGCCACCAGCCGTGGGTGAGGCCGAAATACCAAAAGCCCAGCAATTTGATAACGAGGATCGCCGGCAGGAGGTTAAAAAATGTCTGCAGATGTGCCGAGGGGATGACGAAATCGAAGCGGATGAGATAAGCGGCTCCAAAAGCGCCGGTGATGATGAGCACCTTGAACGGCCAGATCAGCCAGATTCTATGTCTAAGGACAAAGTCGCGCATTAAGTCTATCATATCCCCACCCCCGGCACGCAAAATACACAAGAGTCGGGGCAAGTGCAAGAAATCCTGGCCGTCCCATGTGTCGACGCCCAGGAATTATACTATCGCGCTACCTCGCTATTATTAAGTTTCGTCCCATCCCCCTGGAACTCCATGAAAGGGGTCAACTCCCAATAGAGGATCTTGCCGAACTCGAGCCAGATAAACTCCAGAGTTTTGCGATCCGTCCACCAACGGCCGTCGGGAGGGACAAAATTTTCGTAAGCGTCGGAGGAGATAACGATCGACTCGATACCACTCCCCTCGTAGATGTCGTTAAAAATGAATTGCGTGCGGCGCGTGTGGTAAGGGGAGGTGACAACGAGAATCTTGCGCAGATTGTTCTCCTGGCAATACTTCAGGGAAATCTGCGCATCGGTGCGGGTGTCTGCGGACCCTTCAAGAAAGACAATCTTCTCCTCCACGAGCTTGCATTCGCGGCAAAGTTTCTGCAACACGCTAGCCTTGTTTACCCTCAGTGCGTTGACATGGACGAGTGTCGGTGCCAAACCCTGTTCGTACAGCCGCAACGCGGCACGGAGGCGGCTGCCATCGCCATCACCAGCCAGCGCGACAATGGCATCCGCCCTCACCGGTTCATGTGCAACGACCAGCATGCTGGCCAGGAAGCGTACTGCCACAAGCGTTAAGAGTGCGACGAGCAGCACTCCGGCAAGGAGGCCGAAAAAAAAGGAGCAAGCGCGGAACAAATCAGTATCCAGTCGGTTCGAAACGACGACGAAAAGCAATTGTTGTCAGCAAAAAAGCCATGGACAATAAAGTGAAAAGGATAACCACGGTAGTTGGGCCACTCCCGGACACCGCCAGCATAAGCAAGCCGACCAGCAACTGGACAAGGCCGTAGATCAGAGTCACCTGCCAGTGGGGGAGATGCATCTGGTTGGCCAAGAGTTGGTAAAGGTGCCGGCGATGGGCTTGCGAGAGTTTCTCTCCATCGCGCCACCGAATAAAGAGGGTCGTCACGCCATCAGCGTAGAACGGGAAAAGGCAGCAAACCAGGGCCAAGAATTCTGCCGCGCTCCGCATCAAGGCAACAGTGAGCAGGGAAAAAACAAAACCAAGCAGGACACTCCCCACATCCCCCATGAATACCCGTGCATTCGGGAAGTTGAACGGCAGGAAACCGAGGCAAGTGGCGGCAACCGCCATGGCGAACAGCATGATGACGGTATCCCCTCGGCTCGCGGCGAAGCCGGCAAGCAACCCGTAACCGACCACTCCCGTCACTCCAGCGATGCCATTGATACCGTCCATGAAATTGTAGAAATTGGCGCTGCCGACGACAAAGATAGCCACCAAAGGAAAAAGCCATGGATACTGGTTGATTGTCCCAAGTGCATGCAACGCTACGACTGCGGCCAGAAACTGACCGGCAAAACGCATTCGCGCCGAAAGATCGAAACGGTCGTCGAAAAGACTCAAAATGGAAACGAAGGCTCCGGCTCCGATGAAACCGACCGGCAGGTGCAGCCATCCTCCCAGACCGACAAAAGCCGCCAAGATGCCGATGCCGCCGCCGCGGGGGACCGGGCGGGCGTGGGAACTGCGCTCGTTGGGGCGATCGATCAGACCGAGGTGGTGGGCACTTGTGGCCATGAACAAGGCACCGGCAGCCCCTATGAAAAACGCCAAGAAGGTTGTCTTCAGAAGTAAAGTTATCATCGACATTTCATCTGGCAGCAACAACTTCACCCATCCACCCTTCCAACCTGTTGATCAGCATATCCCTATCGAAATTATCAGCACAGAATTGCTGCCCACGCATACCCATTGCCTCACGTTCTTCCCTGGGCAACCTGTACATATCCAAGACTGACTGTGCCAACGCATCAGCATCACCGGAAGAAGCCGCCAATCCGGCACCGGATTCGATGATGATTCGCCCCCCTTCCCCATCGACTGCGGCCACGATTGGTTTTCCGCACGCCATGTAAGACTGAATTTTGCCCGGGACCGTCAACTCGAAGATGGGCTCTTTCCTCAGCGTCACTAGCATCGCATCCGCCTGGGCAAAGAAGGCCGGCATCGTTTCAGGCAAATGGCGCCCCAATAGATGCACTGCATTGATTAATCCTCGGGATTTGATCTGCTCTGCGACCCACTCGGATTGCCGTCCATCGCCTAAAACGATCCATTTGATATCGGTAAAGTCCCGCAGCTTTTCAGCGGCACTCAGGATCGTGTCAAAATCCTGGGCAACACCGATATTCCCGGCGAACATGACACGAAATCCTTGAGGAAGCACAACACCTTTGGGCAACTCCGCAGACCGCTCTTCCACTAAATACTCAGGTTCATTCCAGTTGGGGAAATATCGTGTCTGTTCCGCCGCCACACCCTTGCTGGCTACACAGGGGATAAATCCTTTGGAAGAGGTCAATATCAAATTGCAGCCGCGATAAATAAAACGCACCAGTTTATCTACCCAGCGCAATATGTTGGGAGATTTTACTGCTCCGGTAGCGGAAAGACTCTCCGGCCAAAGGTCGAGAATCCAGAAGACGACAGGGATTTTTTTGAGTTTTTTCAGAAACAGTGCGGGGAGCCCCACCGTGACTGGAGAGAGTTGACAGACAAAAATCAGGTCATAGCGCTCTCTGCATATGAAAGGGGAAAAAATACATGCAAAAAAAGCATACGAAACATAGTTGAGAGCCAGATTTATCCCCCGGGCATCTCCTCTGGGGATTAAAGGAACCCGCTTGACTTTCACCCCATGATAATCTTGCCGCAGATTCCTAAAAAAACCGTATCCGGGAAAGAAAGTACCGGCTGGATAATTCGGAATGCCGGTAAGAACCGTGACGTTGTGCCCTCTTTCAACCAAACCTCTTGCCAAGTCATTTATACGGAAGTTTTCTGGCCAGAAATATTGAGAGACGATCAACACGCGCACAGCATCAATATTCCTTCCACACCGTCCGCTTCACATAATCGGTATAACTGACGATGATCCGCACCACCTTCTCCGATACGTTCGGCATGCTGTAGTCGGCCACCTGGCGCAGCAGGCGCTGCTCGCCGCGCGGTTGGCTTTCGAGGATCGCCAGTCCCTGCATGACCCGGTCGAGTTCCAGCCCGACCATCATCACTGCTGCCTCCTCCATCCCCTCCGGCCGCTCGTGGGCCTCACGCAGGTTCAGGGCCGGGAAGTTGAGTATCGACGATTCCTCGTTGATCGTGCCGCTGTCGGAGAGTACGGCATAGGCGTGCTTCTGCAGGTGAACGTAGTCGGAGAAGCCGAGGGGCTTGAGCAGTTCGACCTTGTCGTGGAAGGTCACGCTCATCTTCTCGACCCGGTTGCGGGTGCGCGGATGGGTGGAGACGATCACCCGCTTGCCGTACCGCTCGGCGATGCCGTTGAGAATGGCGACCAGTTTACCGAAGCAGCGGTCGGATTCGATATTCTCCTCGCGGTGAGCGCTGACCACGAAATAGTCGTGCCACTGCAGCCCCAGACGGGCCAGCACGTCGGAGGCATCGATCTTCGCCGCGTAGTGGTGCAGCACCTCGCACATCGGGCTGCCGGTCTTGATCACCCGGTCCGGCGGCAGCCCCTCGCGCAGCAGGTACTCGCGGGCGATGTCCGAATAGGTCAGGTTGATGTCGCTGACATGGTCGACGATCTTGCGGTTGGTTTCCTCGGGCACGCGCTGGTCGAAGCAACGGTTCCCCGCCTCCATGTGGAAGATCGGAATTTTGCGGCGCTTGGCGGGGATGGCGGAGAGGCAGCTATTGGTATCACCCAGCACCAGCAGCGCTTCCGGCTGCACCTCGGCCAGAATCGGGTCGAGCTTGATGATCGTATTGCCGATGGTCTCGGCGGCATTCGCTCCGGCGGCGTTGAGGAAGTAGTCCGGCTTGCGGATCTCCAGGTCCTGGAAGAAGACCTCGTTGAGCTCGTAATCGTAGTTCTGGCCGGTGTGGACCAGGATGTGGTCGCAGTAGCGATCGAGCGCCGCCATTACCCGCGAAAGCCGAATGATCTCCGGCCGCGTCCCCACCACCGTCATGACTTTAATTTTTTCCATATAATTTTCTCTCACGAAGACACGAAGTCACAAAGGAAAGCAATTTCTATTTACTCTACATAACCATTCAGAACACGGGAGATGCCATCTTTCATCAACCCCTCCCCAAAATTCAGCAGGTATCCCAACTTCTTGTCCGTTAGCCTCAGGTAGGTCAAGACCTGTTTCTTATGCGCGTTATTCACCTTTTCGACTGACTTCAGTTCCAAAATAACTTTATCATTAATGATTATATCTGCTCGAAATCCTTCATCAAATCGTATTCCTGCATACTCGATGGGGATTGGAACTTGTCTTTTGACCTTCAACCCTGCTTCAGTCAATGAATGTACAAGAAGAACTTCGTATACGGACTCAAGGAGCCCCGGACCAAGATCCCTGTGCAGCTTGACTGAGCAGTCTACAACAATTTCGCCGATTTCGTTTTCAGTCATTTCTTCGTGTCTTTGTGTCTTCGTGTGAGAACCGATTATACAGGTTCAAAAAAGGTATCGGGATTGTCGGGATCGAGCAGTTCGTTGCACCACATGACGGTGACCATGTCGGTTTCGCCGACGTTTGAAATATTGTGGGTGTAGCCGGTGGGGATGTCGACGACTTCGAGTTTCTCGCCGGAGACGCGGTATTCGATGATCTCGTCGCTGCCAATCTTACGGAATCGGATGATCCCCTCCCCGCTTACCACCAGGAATTTTTCGTTCTTGGTGTGGTGCCAGTGGTTGCCCTTGGTGATCCCCGGCCTGGAGATGTTGATCGAGACCTGGCCGCGGTCAGGCGTCTTGATGAACTCGGTGAAGGAGCCGCGCTCGTCGACGTTCATCTTCAGCGGGTAGCTGAAACCGTCGGTGGGCAGATAACTTAAGTATGTACTGTAAAGCTTTTTTGTGAAGGGATCGGCCAGATTGGGAACACTGCGCCTTTCCCGGCTCGCTTTGAATGAATAAATCAGGTCGACGATGTCACCAAGCTTGATGGTGTGAACCGGCTGGACCTGGCGAAAATCACCCTGTACCGACAATTGGCCATCGAGAGAGGCGAGGAACGAAGCCACAACGTCGTCGATGTAAACCAGATTCATGACTACGCTCGGATCGTTGACCTGGATCGGCAGGTCGTTGGCAAGGTTGTGGCAGAAGGTCGCGACGCCCGAGTTGTAGTTGGGGCGGCACCACTTGCCGAAGACGTTGGGGAGGCGGTAGACGAATACCTGTGCGCCGGTCTCGCGGCCATAGCTGAATACCGCCTCCTCCGCCCCTTTCTTGCTAGCGCCGTAGGGGTTGTCGAGGGAGGCCTGTGTCGAGGAAGAAATCAGCAGCGGCGTCTTCCGGCCATTGGCGGCCAAACGTGCGCAAATCTGCTCGGTCAGCCCGGTGTTGCCGGTACGGAACTCGTCGACGCTCTGCGGACGGTTGACTCCGGCCAGGTGAAAAACGAAATCGGTCTGGTCGAGCAGGTCGTTGAGGGTGGCGGGATCGTGCTGCACATCGAAGCAAAGGATACGGAGATCCTTGCGCTGCTGCAGCGTGACGCGCAGATTCTTGCCAACAAAACCTTCGGAACCGGTGATGAGGACGGTTTTCATTCTATTGAACCTTTAGCCACGAATTTCACGAATATTCACGAATAAATCGGTTCGATTCAAAACCGATATCACACAAAGACACGGAGACACAAAGAGGTCAAAACCTTGGCGCTCTGAAGTTAAAACCAAAAGATTATAGCTTTCTTCGTGGCTTTGTGACTTCGTGTGAACCAAAGTTGTTATGGTTATTCATTCGTGCCAATTCGTGTCATTCGTGGCTGAATTTTAGCTTGGCCGGGCTTCTACGGCGGTGCCGGCGAGTTCGCGGCGGACATAATCGAGCGAGAGCAACTTCTGCTTGACCTGCTTGACGTTCAGTCGCTCGGTATTGTGCGAGTTGTAGTCCTCGGCCTGCGAGACTTCCTGCTCCCCTTCCACGAAATACTTGTTGTAATTGAGGTCGCGGTCGTCGGCAGGAACCCGGTAGTAGCCGCCCAGATCTTCGGCATGAGCCATCTCCTCGCGGGTCATCAGCGATTCGTAGAGCTTCTCGCCGTGGCGGGTGCCGATAATCTTCACCTCATTGTCGGCATCGAACAGCTCCTTGAGCGCCTGGGTCAGGTCGGCGAGAGTCGAAGCCGGGGCCTTCTGCACGAAAGTGTCGCCCTGCTGGCCGTTTTCATAGGCATACAGAACCAGATCGACGGCGTCGTCGAGGGACATGAGAAAGCGGGTCATGTTGGGATCGGTGACGGTGAGCGGCTTCCCTTCCTTGATCAGCTTGATAAACAGGGGGATGACCGAGCCGCGCGAGGCCATGACATTGCCGTAGCGGGTGCAGCAGAGGGTGGTCTTTGCCGGGTCGGTGAAGCGCGACTTGGCGACCACGACCTTTTCCATCAGCGCCTTGGACATCCCCATGGCGTTGATCGGGTAGACCGCCTTGTCGGTGCTCAGAGCGATGACCCGCTCGACGCCCTTGGCGATGGCGGCATTGAGGACGTTTTCCGTGCCGAGAATGTTGGTCTTGACCGCTTCCAAGGGATAAAACTCGCAGGACGGCACCTGCTTGAGAGCGGCGGCCTGGAAGACGTAGTTGACTCCTTCCATCGCCGGCAGGATGCTGTCGACATTGCGCACGTCGCCGAGGTAGAACTTGACCTTGGGGTTGGCCAGGTTGATGCGCATGTCCTCCTGCTTCTTTTCATCGCGGGAGAATATGCGGATTTCCTTGATGTCGGTGTCGAGGAAGCGGCGCAGGACGGCATTGCCGAAAGAACCGGTGCCGCCGGTGATGAGCAAGGTTTTGTCTTTGAACATGAAGTCCCCCAGGTGGTGTCAGTTCACGATTCAGCTTGTGGTAGGAGCGGAATAAAGTCTGCCGGAGCAACAATTCGGACACCGCGATAAATCCCCAGATCCGTCAGGTGGTGATCGCCGGAGACGATGAATTCGGCATGTCCCTCAACGGCGCAGACCAGGTATTTCGTATCGGCCGGATCCGATTCGAGCGGCGGAAGATCGAGGGTACCGGGGGTAAAGATGGCCACACTGCCCAGTAGTTGCAGGAAGGTGTGGAGTTCTTCGTCGGAAGCCTGCAGGCGCTTTCTGATCTTGGGATAAGTCAGAACCCGGGCAATTTCATCACGGATGGCCTCGGACATGAGCAGCAGGACCTTGCCATCCCTGACCGCGCGTAGGATAAGATCGGGATTGGAGCCGGGTTTGAGCAGGGCACTGACGAACAGGTTGCTGTCCAGAACGATGCGGATCATCGCCGGGCGGCCGCCAGGGCCTCGGCCAGGTCATCGTCGACGGATGCGGAGCGATCCGCCGCTCCCTGCAGGGCGCCGTACAGGTTGAAAAACTCCTGCCGTTTTCCGGTCAGATTCAGGTAGGTCTCGATCGGGATGATCGCCACCAGCGGTTTGCCGGAGCGTTCGACAATATATTCGTCATCCTTGAGGGAAACCTCATTCATGACCTGTCCAAGATTTTGGCGGGCCTTTATGGCTGAAACTGTCTTGAGCATGCTGCCTCCCATGACCAGTATGATTGATATGATCGTACTGGTAAGCGGGTCGGGTGTCAATCGATGCCGCCGGCAATGAGCAAGGTATTTTCTTAAAATATCGATAAGCACTTCATTCTTTTGCCAATTCTTCGAATATATGCCGCCTGATACGATCAGCTCGGCCAGTGTCGGCAGGGTTGTCCACGACCTCGCGGGCCAGAGCCTTGGCTACCACTTCCCCCTTTTTGCTGGCATACATGGTTAGTAGTTCGTAATCTTCGATTCCCATGCGCCAGGCTTCCCAGCGGCGACTGGAAATAATGGCGCCGCCCTCTCCTTCGTAGATCACCGCATAGTCCGGGTATTCGCCGTCGAAATCGTCCCAGGCAGAACCGTAATTATCCGTCCATCCTGCGTCGGCATAGGCCCAGAAACCGATTCCCATATAACCACGAACAAATGCCTTCCAGGCCATCAAGCGGTAATAGGCATAAGGCGAAAGCGACTTGGCCCGCGCTGAACACGCATAGATCCAGATTTCGGCATTGGATGATTTTACAGCATCCAGCAGTTCATCATTATTGATGACCTGGGCGACATCCAGATACGGCAAAGCATTCAAGGCCGCCGCCTCATTAATGGTTGCATAAAAGCGAATACCGGGGATCTCAGACTTTGCCCAATGTGCAAAGGCAAGGAACTGGTCGCGCTCGTCGCCGCGCATCTCGTCGTAAGGGTAGAGGTACAACTGATCGGCCCGATACCCCAGCTCAACAACAGTCTTCAACAGTTTTTCGTACCACAGTCTGAAGCCGGCCTTCCAGGTTTGGTAGAGAAACTCTCCCGAAGCAGGGCTTGAGTGCGCGGTTTTCAGGCGGTTGCCCATGAAGATCAAAATCTTGTCCGCCCGGCGACTGCGTTCCAGGTAACGCTTCAAGTTTCCGAAGTCTGCTGGGCGGTCGAACGGATGCAGCGGCAGATGCCGGGGGGGAACCACCAGCACATTGGTGTGATGTGACAATTGGTCCTCGACCGCAGACGGCACACGGTTTCCGATCAGGGGGAAATCGAAATAGCCCCAGTTCACGGAATTCAGGGAGAGTCGTTGCGGCAATTCCTGCGCTGCAACCTGGCTATTAATGGCAATCGTTCTCCGGAACTTGTCGGCCACAATCACCATCTCGCCGCGCCATGTCCCCGGCTGCGCCCCATGCGCGGAGAGAAACAGCACCTTTGATTCGCCGGGCAACAACTCGAGTGGCCCGACAATCGGCAGTAGCGGATCGGCGATCGATTCAAGGGCCGCCGTATCCACGAACTTCGCTTCGAATAGCGACAGGTCGGGAGCACCGGCATCTGCCGGCGGCAGCAATATACGGACCTGGAGGGATTCCGGTGTCGGATTGGTGAGCATGAAAGCCGCATGATCATACCCGTTGCGCGGCATCGCAAAAGCAAAGGAGAGAGGCATCGACCCCGATACCGACGGATAAACCGCGATGTGCCCCCACGGCACCACCGGTTCGATCAACAGTCGAGTATCCGGAAACCGTGCATGCAACTGCTCCTGGCGCAGGGTGCGAAGATCGGCTTCAAGTGCTGCCATCTCCGGCATGGCGGTGGCTTTTGTCAGCTTGCTGTCCAATTTGGAGAAACGTTCAGGTAATTCAGGGAGATTCGCACCGGACTGGCGAAGTTCAGCCAGGGTTTTTCTGACAAGCTCTTTCTCAACATCAACACGGGCGATTTGCTGGGCATGTTTGCGGGCATCGTCAAGCGTGAAGTTGCCGGAACGCCCAGAATCTTTCACGCCTTCAAGCACCTCGATCTCGTCACAGAACAGATAGTACCCATTGAGATCGATTTCCAGAAGGACATACCTCCCCCTGATCCCGACATTACCCAGAACGAGACTTTTGACCTCGTATTTTGGCTCGTCGCTATCACCATCGTGGGCCGCATCCCCCGCATAAACAAACGATTTCTGGTCGGGTCCAACGAAGACCGCGATCCTTGAAGGAAAATGAACGCCTCCGGAGGTACCCCTGGCGGTATGGAATGAAACGCTGCCGATGGTCGAGATATTATCAAGATCGATCAGTATTTCGACGCGCTTCGCGCCCTGCCAGCCGACGGTCGATTTCTCGGTCCAGAAATAACCTGACGAATACTTGCCGTCGGTAAGAGAAGTTACGTCGGTTGATGAAGCGGAAAGTAGATAATTGGGCTTAAGAGATACTGTATAAGATTTGCCTAAGGACAGATTAGCGTTAGAATGACACGAAGAAACATTGATAAACCATTCCATGAGCGCAATAATAACAAAGACAAAATTTCTATTTGCAGACGTCATCTTTGCCACACCAAGTTATAAATATGTGCAACTCATTATTCAAAACAGCAACATATATATTCCTGGTCTTTTCAAATATATTATGATATTCACTTTAGGTTACAAAAAACCCCTTCTCTGGCTGGTTGTTGCAGCATCAAATCGTGTAAATGACGCTCCTCGTCTTTCGAAAATCTTACGCCTATTTTTCTCGCTGGTACACCGCCATATATCTCGTATGCAGGAATATTGTGAGTTACAATTGCATTAGCAGCCACAATTGCCCCCCTACCAACGTGAACTCCGGCCATAATTATGGCCGCGAACCCGATCCACACATCATCTTCAATGATGGTTGGATGCAATTCAGGTCGACCGGAAAATATCATCGGCGTACCAGGCTGGTCAAACCGGTGGTCTGCACCGATTATTGCAACCTTAGGCCCGAACATAACATATTTTCCAATCCGAACCTTGGGGCCAATCCTGCATCCATCGGCAATAAAAGTATATTCTCCGGCAACGAGATCATTACTCACGAGGCACCCGGAAGAAACATAGCATGTCGGATGAACACTCTTAAGACCGTAACGAAGTATATGATATCGATTGCGTAACTGACGAAATACTTTATAAAAAATGGTATTGTTGCGAAGACGTGACTTTATATGTATGTACATAAATTCAACCTCATAAAATATCAAATAAAGAAAAGTAGCGCATTACTTCTTTAATTGGTATGGCAATGTCAGGGTTGCATAAGAATTATTGGTCTTAGTATTGACAATAGCCATCTAACACTAATATTTTACTCAATTCTCAACAATCTGACACTAGTTAATTTCTTGACAAATCGTTTCTGGCGACAATGCTGGTAGACCGGCCACAGCCCTTTCAATGATTTTTTTCTGAAAGGTTGGATTATAATATTTCTCGATTATTTTGTAACAACTTATCCTAGTTTGGTCATCAGGCAAGGGCTTACTTGTCCATTTACGGATAACATGAGCTAGGTCAACAATATCCCCGTAGTGGAAAAGATCACCATTTACTCCAGGAGTAATTGCTTCTGATTCTGGCATTTGACGTTCAGGGTCATCGTGAGTGATCACTGGTGTGCCGTAGACTAGGCTTTGCATCGCAGTCAGCCCTACCATTCCAGGTGCGACTGTAACATTTGCAGACATAATCAAACCTGCCAGAACCATTTCATCATAACATTCCCCATAGAAACATACGTTAAGTCCGCAATCAGACGCCATTTTTTCCAATGAATTCCGTTCTGGACCGTCTCCGATAAGCAACAGGTTAACCGGGTGTCCATCGCCATTAAGATACGAAAGCGCATTAAAGAGCCAATCAAGACGTCGATGAGCAACCAGCCTACTTGAACAGACAATCATAGGTCGTGACGCATCTCCGAATAATTTCGTTCTTATAGCCACAACATCATCACAAGTAATCAGTTTCCGCATACTTACCTGAGCGTCGTAGTCGAGACTATTGTAAATAACGTACAGATTCTCAGTTTTAAAACCCTTAGTGAGCGCTATGTTGCGCGCATTATTGCCGTAGAGAAGCAAACCATGTGCTAACCTATAAAAACTGCATCTTATAAAGCCTTTTAGTCTCTGATCAGGTTTTTGCCATCCTTGAGTCCAGAACAGAACTCTTTTGCCGACCAATCTGGCAATGAATGCTGAAACCCATGTGGTGAAATACTGACAATCGCCCAAGTAGATAATAGTGTCGATTTTCCTGTTGAAGGCTATATTAATAGCCTTTGGTTGGACTAGATAACGCTTACGAATGAACCGAGTTGGTGCATGTATGAAATGCTCAGAAGACTCAGGCGTCCAGGTTTTAATCCCAGATTCAAGTGTATCCCTGTTATCACCTACCAAAACATACCGATTACTATCGCTGTTCAACAACTCTCTCATAACTGCAGCGCGGTAATGTGCGAAATAGTGATAGACAATAGCAACGGTTTTATTCATATATGCCTCATTATTTTTCTATATTTAGTAATAGAAAGAAATAATCCTGTGGAACTCTTCTCGTATATTTCGTAGATTATGATTTTTTTCAGCGAGTGCTTTAGCATTATTAATTAGCTCTTCACTACGACACGGGTTCCTAATAAGCTCCACTATCGCCTCGGCAAGTTTCTCGGGACTGCGGACTTCTACTACCATTGCCCAGTTCTCTTCCTTGGCATACCGAGCAATGCCAGTCACCGGGGCCGAATAAATGATAGTTGGCCGACCACTAAGCATAAACAGATGTGCTTTGGAAGAAACACTCAGTCGGATTCCTTCTGAAGTCTCATCAAACCTTTCTGGAAGGAAGAGGATATCGGCACCCTTCAATATTGCAGCCAATCCATTATGCGTTGGACACGGCTCTACTATGATGTGTCGGAAACTTGAAGTCACAGCCTTCGGAAGATCATTGACTGGAAAAACTGATGCTTTTACTTTGACCCCCCGAGAAATGAGAATCTCGCAGGCTTCATCGAGATCGCTCAAAAGCGATAACCGGTTCTCATAGAAACCTCCAGTACAGACGATCCACGTTTCAGTAGCAACTGTCCTGCGATCAGGTTGCAGGGCGTCAAAACGTGCAAATTCGTCACCATGCATAAGCACACTGAAGTTCTTTCCGTATCGTTCGAGGTATTCCTCCTGCATGTACCTGTTGAAAGCAATGCAAACCGAGGAAGCAGCAACAAGTACATGTGAAGACGAATCTACCGTTTGACCTACAAGTCTTGATATGAATGGAACACCTGAAGCTTTTGAGCGATAAGTCTCGTTGGGCCAGTCATCAGTAGGATAGTATGCGATCGGCAAATTAAAGTGTTTTGCCAGCATGACAGGAAGCCATGTAAACGTGAGGCAATATCCTTGAGCAAAAATAATGTCGGGTTTAAATTTCTTCACCCAGTCAATCAAGTGAGGCGAGAGAACTGGCCTAAAGATCAACTCGTAAAGGCCAGTGTCGAGCAGCAAACGTTTTCCCATCGATTTGCATAAGTCTCTAGCCTTCTGGCTTGTCGCTGGCTTTACTGTCATTGCCACTACCGGTGAAACAACGCCCGCTTGTGCACTGGATTTCAATCGGTAAAAGAGACACCCGAACCTCCGGTCACACGAGCCAAGTTGGTAGTATTGTCCAAAAAAACCTTCATCGCCGTTATCAGCGCTGCTGTATATCTGAGCAAGCCTATCCTTAGGCCACTCACAGAAGATATTACGCAACAACAGCCCATTGTTTGCTGCATCAGCTGCATTGATGCGACCGAGAGCAACAACTAAGACACGTGGATAATTCATATCTAAGACAATTATATGTTTATGTTTAAAAATTCTATAACTTAATTAATTTAATTTAACAGAAAATCATATAATTTAAGAATAAATGCTTTCGGATATACTGGTATCAGTTTGCATAGTTCATAATAATATCTCAACTGATGCTCAAGTTTCGACTCGTAGTGCGCGCTAATGAGATCGATCCCAATCAATTTCTGTCGTAGCGAAAACTCCCTATATTGATCATAGACTCCACACTCTCTGTAACGATCCATAGCTGCTTGATAGACTTTAAACGTACTTGCCAATACATCACTTTTGTTATTTGCAGTCAACTGACCAGACCCATGCTCTATACGGTATATTGCTCCGTAGTGATCGGAAAATAACCCCTTATACTGTTCACTGATTCTCATCCACATATCACCATCTTCGCCATTTTTATAGCTTTGATTAAAAAGACCAACAACCTTAAAGACATCAGCTTTAAAAACAAAACTATTTGTATGGACTATGTGGGGCCTGGACAAAACTGGGTAATCAATATCTCTGGTTGTAACCTTTGCGCGAGTCCATGGTCGTAAAATGCGCTGACCATCAACCTCTCTCATTTCCATTGTACGTGAAAATACGAATCCTGCTTCTGCATTAGCTTCTAATAGGGATATTGCACAGTTTAAGTGTCCAGGAAGGTATAAGTCGTCAGAGTCTAAAAAAGAAATGTATCTTTGGCTTGCGATTTGAATACCGCGATTTCGAGTCCCGGATACACCTTGATCACGACACGAATCTGGTTTCTTCAGCACTTTAACAGGATGTCCAAAACTCTTCGCTATAATAATTCCATCATCTGTAGACCCATCATCAGAAACAATGATTTCACAAGGTCGGTCTAACTGCTGATCAATAACACTCTGTATTGCTTCAGCAACGTAAACACCTCGATTATATAGTGGAATTATCACACTTATACCATTATTATCTTTCATTTCTTAGCCTGCGTCTGACATGCAAAATAACCATACCATACAATTGACCAAACCATATTGAAGTACCAGCGATTCGCACTCAAATGGTCACCCATTGAATTGAACAGCAAAACCACGATTGCACCAACAACAACAAGATACAAAGCAACACAAGATTGACTATTTGTGTTAATTTTGTTTGCGTTAATAGTAAAAAATATTTTTATAGGCAAGTATAAATATATGATACAGACTATAAATCCATATGCAATCCCGTAAGATATGTAATCGTTATGTGGGTATGTTCCAAGAGATTCAACCCACAGTTCCCATCCTCGACCGAGCGGATTTTCAGTGAGATATTCTAGAGAAGCCAGCCATCGATGGCTCCTATCAGAAATATTTATACCACCAGTAAGCTTTTCTTCGATACGAGAGGCTGCATAATCCTTTATTCCAGTCGGGACCTGACTCCACCCAACGACGAAAAGTACGACGACAAAAGGAATCAAAATTATATACTTTTTGATAGAAACATACCGTTTAGCAACTCCAAGAATGAGGACAAGACCACATAACGCCGTCAGACTGCTGCCGATGCTGCCAGTCACTAATAGAAGAAAAACACCGATTAGAAGTGCCACCAAGCAGATTGACCGAAAATACTTGTTGGCAGACCCAATAATCACAGCAAAGGAAGCACAAATTGTCACCGCTAGTGGGAATCCTGCTTGAGTGCGAGTCAATTGGAAGTCGACGTTGCCGAAATGATATATCGACACATTGACTAGATAGTCGAATTTCAAAGAATTCTCATAAATCATCGGTGTGCCAAATAACCTCGCCAGAAGCATCAAGACAATCGTCGGCACGATCAAGGATATAATTAAGATTTTTAGCAGAGTATCTTTGTCGGGTTCATTTTGCAGACGTACGTAAATTAACGGCAGCAACAGGAATGGCCCGATAACATAGTTGCTAGCCGCCGCAAGTTGCGTAAACACTCCACCGGTTTCCCCCCAACTGACAGCGCTACCCGTCATTGAGATGATAGAGAAAATCAGTGTTAGATGAAGCCAGGTTGGGAGTCGGCTTATATAATTAAGTCTGAAAATCAACAGAAAGAAAGCAAATATTAAGTTGAGGGCTACCGATGCATTGAGATTGACCGGATTGGCGGCAACGACTGAAACAAGCGTTATCCAGGCGAGAGGTTGTCTCAGCCACTTGGCGGTCGCCACCAATGCAATGGGAATGACCAACAGAGTCACAAGATAAGGATTGCCAATATAGATAGCTGTCAGGTTGATCGCCATCCCGACACAAAAAGAAAAATAAATTTGCCGGGTATTTGTGTCTTGATAAGCGTTTGTCACATCTACCGCAGCGAAATTCATTAGCAAGACTCCCGACGCATCAGCGTAAGAAGGTCTCTATAACCGACCATTGTTCTGAACAAGCGACCGACCAGCGATCCCGTCGCGACGGCCAACATTCCACCCAAATAGGGAACCAGAAGATACACCGTTACGGGGAAGATAATCATCCCTACGAGTACCCCTCTGCCAACCAACCAACTGCGGCCTGTTGCCGTCAACCCGGCGAGAGGAATAGTTGCTGCCTGAACAATCGCTGCTCCGAGGCAAACTTTCATCAACGTTAAGCCGTCAGAATATTTTGGGATAAAGTAGGGTACAAAGCCATCGAGTACCCAGGAAGTCAGTAAAAAAATGGCACACATTAACAATGTCAGCACCCAGGCCACCTGCATATTCCGCCGGGCAGCGCTTGCGATACCACCAGCGCGGGCAAACGACTCCACAACTCGTGGCATGAACACCTGGTAGACCGCCTGGGGTAGAATAGACAGGCTTTCTCGCATAATGACCGCAACCGCAAAAAGTCCTACCGCCTTGACCCCACCGAAATACAGCATCAAAGAGTATTCGGCAGCTACCCAGGTAGCCGTGTAGAGTGTTCCCCAAAAACAAAGAGGCATCCCGATTTTTACAACCTCTTTGAAAGCACCTAAATTGAAGACCAGCGGCATACGCAACGGACGCGACCGATGATAAAGCCAGACGCATAAGAGTGCAGGGATAGCGGCCCGCAGGCAAAGACCATAAAAATCCCAGAGTGCTACTGTCGCAACCAAGCAGAAAGCGGCAATCGCCTGGACCATCTGGATTCTGGCCAGCGCCACAAAATGATCGAGGGTTCGATACGTCGCGCCAAGATAACCGCCATAATAGATACTCACGCACACCAATACCTGTGAAAACCACCCCACCGTAGCGACCAGGTCGCCATGAACTAGACCCCAAAGCGCACAGAGCAGAAACCCCGAAGCGACAACTACTGTTACATAAACATTCCAGGCGCCGGACGCAGAGGCAATTTTGTCCACATGCTCAGGACGTTCTTTGCCAACGTAATAGGGAATTTGCCGCCAGAGACCATCAAACGTCCCGAGATGCAGAAAGGTCAGGTACATGAGGGGAATAGTGAAGAGCCGAAATTGCCCGTTGACCTCCGGTCCGACAAAACGCGCGACCAGAATCCCCCCCACGGCACCGAGAAGGGCTCCGGCCATGTTCCCCCCCGCAAGCGCGCCGATCGATTTGATCGTCCGTTGATGCGATCTGAATTTTTCCGTGCAGGCTGTAAGGTTTAATGGCAGACGTGTTAACAAAGGCAAATTCTCATTTTCAATTCCAAAGCCTGCTTACTTCAAAGGATCATCATAACACTTACATCTCATAAATATCACAAAAATTGCCCCCCCGACTAAGCATCGAGGGGGCAATTGTCATCTAAAAATTTGAACTTTATTGGATCTTGAATTGAATTGTCGAACTGTAGGGGCTGGTTCCAGCCACATTTCTGGCCTTCACCGCCCAATAGCCCACCGTGCCGTTCGCCAGTGCCGGTGACGTCACCTTGCAGACCCCGCCACTGCAAACCGTGTCAGCATAGTTGGTCACCGTAGCCGTTCCGCCAATATTCGTGTACAGATCATAGGATGTCGCACCGGACACTTCGTTCCAGGTGTATTCCGGCGTGGTCGTTGCGACATTCCCCACAGGACCACTCTGGCTCGGCGTCGCCGGCACGATGCTCACCTTAAACTGAACTGTCGAACTGTAGGAACTGGATCCAACCGCATTCTTGGCCTTCACCGCCCAATAGCCCACCGTGCCGTTCGACAACGCCGGTGACGTCACCTTGCAGACCCCGCCACTGCAAACCGTGTCAGCATAGTTGG